>NZ_JADNQO010000003.1:0-655499 GCF_047608665.1 Amycolatopsis sp. cmx-11-51
ATCAAGAACGTGGCCTCCCGGTCCTCCCAACACTCATAAATATTGGGACAACCAGCCTCCTCACACACAGTGTGAAGACCCTCACGCCTGACCAGGCCCTTAAGCTCGGTGAACTCCGGCCCCATCCTCGCACGCGTCTTGATCCACGGAGGCTTCTTCTCGATGGGAGTCTGGGAATTCCGGACCTCGAGCCGCAACAGCTTGCGGCCATCTGGGGCAGCACTCACACCGTCACCCTACGCCCGCCGTAGTAGTGGTCGCCGCTCACGCGGGGTCGGGGGTGACGCCCGTCAACTTGGTGGTCACGTCCCACAACGCGGCGCCGAGCGATTCGCTCCTCGCGGCGGGCAGGGGCCGCACCTTGACCGGGTCGCCGCGTAATCCGCCGAGGCCGTGGGGGCCGATGTAGTCGCCGCCCACCACCTCGGGAGCGGTCGCGGCAAACAGTTGAGGGAGCGTGCCCTTGCGGGCGTTCTGCGCGATCAGCACCTCGCCGACCCGGTTGCCCGCGCCGACGAGCGCGCGCACCACCGGGTTGCGGTAGGAGCGGGCCATCCCCGAACCGAGTCCGGTCCAGGTGTAGCCGGGGTGGGCCGCCACACTGACGACGCCGTCGCCCGTGGCGCGGAGCCTGCGGTCGAGTTCGAGCGCGAACACCTGGTTGGACAGCTTCGACTGACCGTAGGCCGCGCCCGGGTTGTACATGCGCCGCTCGAAGTTCGGGTCCGCGACGTCGATACGCGCGCCCGTCGCCGCGACGCTCGACACGGTCACCACGCGGGCACCCGCGCCCTCGCGCAGCGACGGCATCAGCAGCCAGGTCAGCACGGCGTGCCCGAGGTGGTTCGTGCCGAACTGGGTCTCGAAGCCGTCCTTGGTGTGGCCGCGCGGTGTCGCCATCACACCCGCGTTGTTGATCAAAAGATCGAGCTTGCCGCCCGACAGCTCCTGGACCTTCTTCGTGGCTTCACGTACCGAGTCGAGGTCGGCCAGGTCCAGGCGGACGAGTTCGGGTGCGTCCCCGGTCGCGGCCGCGCGCACCTGCTCCAGCGCCTTGGCCCCGCGTTCCGGCGACCGGCAGCCGAGCAGCACGCGGGCCCCCTTGCTCGCGAGCACTTCGGCCGTTCGCAGTCCCAGCCCCGAGTTGGCCCCGGTGACGAACGCGGCCCGGCCGGTTTGATCCGGGATGTCGGCCTCGGTCCAGCGCGTGCGAGCAGCCATGTCGGTCACCTAACTACATCGTCGCCTGCCCCGCCACGCGGGATCACGCGCTCGGCGCGAGCAATCGGAGCAGGTGGCCCATCGGGTTGCGGCGGCGAGCGGGCTTCGCGTGCCGTCCGTGCCGGAGCAAGGCGGCGAAGGCGCTGCCGACCTTGGTGATCTCCGCCGTCGGTTCCTTGCCGTCGGCCAGTCCCGCCGTCAGCGCGAGAGTGCGTAGTTCGGCTTCGTGGGACGGGATCAGCGCGGGGCACCGTTCGAGGGCCGCGTCGAGGACGGCGCGGAGGGTCTCGTGTTCGGCTGTGGCGCTGTTCCAGGCGCGGGTGACGGCCTCGACCCTGTCGAGCGCGAAATCCTGATCGGCGTAGTCCGGATCGGTCATCTCGGCGCGAAGGTGGCCGGCGAACACCTGGTTCCACTTGTACCGAAGCGCGACCAGAAGCTCTTCTTCGGTCGCGAAGTATTTGGTGGCCCCCGGGATTTCGTCGAGTGACAGGGGGCCGGCCGGGTGGTGACCCGCCTGGCGCAGAGCGGCTTCGAGGATGTCGCGCCGCTGGTAGAAGTCGTTCCAGCTCATGATGTGGGCTCCCCTCCGCGGCCCGGTTCATACCGCAGGTTTGCGGCATACTCCCGGTACGGACCTGACAGCAGCCAACATACCATGAGTATGGAGTGGGGTCGGCGGCGTAAAGTTGTGAAGGTGGCGACAATGAGGTCAAGGCGGCTGGACTATTCCGAGTCCACCCGGTCGGCACTCGTCGAGAGTGCCGTGGAGCTGTTCACCAAACGCGGGTACGCGGGCACTTCTCTCGACGAGATCGCCAAGCGGGCCAGGGTGACGAAGGGCGCGCTCTACCACCATTTCAGTGGGAAGCAGGCGCTGTTCGAGGCCGCCTTCGACACGGTCGAGAGCCAGGTGTTCGACCGGCTCGAAAAGATCATGAACGGCCCGGATTCGCCATGGGAGCGGGCGCTCGCCGGGCTGCGTGGATTCCTGCAGAGCTGCCTCGACCCGGCGTACCAGCGCATCGCGATCCACGAGGCGCCGGTCGTGATGGGCTGGGAGCGCTGGCGCGAGGCCGAGGAACGGTGCAGTTTCGGCCTGGTCCGCACCGGGATCCAGTCGCTCATCGAGGTCGGCGAGGTCGACGACGTCCCGGTGGACGTCACCGCTCGGCTGCTGTTCGGCGCGTTGTCGAGCGCCGCGATCGAGATCGCTTCTTCACCGGAGCCGAAGAAGGTGAGCGCCCAGGTCGAGGAGGTCCTGGTGCGGCTGCTCGTCGGATTCCGCCGCGTTCCGCCCGCTGAGCACGGGAAGGCGAGCTGACGGACCCGTCGTTAGGCTGGCGTTCGTGGACCTCAGGATCTTTACCGAGCCCCAGCAAGGGGCCAGCTACGAAGACCTGCTCCGGGTGGCCAAGGCCACCGAGGACGCGGGTTACGACGCCTTCTTCCGCAGCGATCACTACCTGAAGATGGGTTCGGCTTCCGGCCTGCCGGGGCCGACCGACGCATGGATCACCCTCGCGGGTCTCGCCCGTGAGACCAGCCGTGTGCGGCTGGGCACCCTCGTCACCGCCGCCACCTTCCGGCATCCGTCGGTGCTCGCGATCTCGGTCGCGCAGGTGGACCAGATGTCCGGCGGCCGCGTCGAACTCGGCCTCGGATCCGGCTGGTACGACGACGAGCACACCGCGTACGGCCTCGACCTCCCGCCGATCAAGGAGCGTTTCGACCGCTACGCCGAGCAGCTCGCGGTGGTCACCGGGCTGTGGGAGACGCCGGAAGGCGAGACGTTCTCCTTCGATGGCGAGCATTACAAGCTCGTCGACTCACCTGGCCTGCCGAAGCCGGCCCAGCGGCCACGGCCGCCGGTGATCATCGGCGGGGGCGGCAAGAAGCGGACCCCGGCGCTCGCCGCGCGCTACGCCGACGAGTTCAACCTGCCGTTCGTGGGGCCGGAGTTCGCCGTCGAGCAGTTCGGCCGCGTCGACGACGCCGCACGCGAGATCGGCCGCGACCCCAAGGAGATCATCCGTTCGGCCGCGCTCGTCGTCGCCGTGGGCCGTGACGACGCCGAGGTCGCAAAGCGCGCTTCGGTGATCGGGCGTGAGGTCTCCGAGCTGCGTGAGAACGGGCTCGCGGGGACACCGTCGGAGGTCGTCGAGGAGATCGGGAACTGGCGGGAGAAGACCGGCATCACCCGGCTCTACCTGCAGTTGCTGGACCTCTCGGATCTGGACCAGGTCGAGCTGGTCGCTTCCGAGGTCGCTCCTCAGCTGGACTGAGGTGGGGGCTGAAGGGGACTTTCCCCGCGTCTCATGCGGGGAAAGCGCCCTTCACCGCGTCCTATGCGGAGAAAGTCCCCTTCAGCTCTGCAAGGCGAAAGTGACACCAGGGGCGGCGGGTGCCTCGGGGCGCGGCAGCCAGCGCTCGTCGCTCACCGGGAGGTCGCCCTCCAACGCCGCGAGGACGGCTTCGCGCGCCATCGGCAGCACCGACGCCACGGTGACCTCACGGTCGAGTTCGTACGAGAGCGACGTCACGCCCGCGTCCCGGATGCCACACGGGACGATCTTGTCGAAGGCGCCGAGGTCGGGATCGCAGTTCAGCTCGAAACCGTGCATGGTCACGCCGCGCTGCACGCGGATCCCGATCGCGGCGATCTTCCGCTCGACCCCGCGGTCGTCGGCCGGGATCCAGACCCCGCTGCGGCCTTCGACCCGGCCGGTGTGCACGCCGAGCTGATCGCAGACGGTGATCAGGGCCTCTTCGAGACGCCGGACGTAGTGCACGACGTCGATCGGGTCGGCGAGTTTGATGATCGGGTAGCCGACCAGCTGGCCGGGCCCGTGCCAGGTGATCTTGCCGCCGCGGTCGACGTCGAGCACCGGGGTGCCGTCGGTCGGCCGGTCCTCGGCTTCGGTGCGCTTGCCCGCGGTGTACACCGACGGGTGCTCCAGCAGCAGCATGGTGTCGGGGCCTTCGCCGTCGGCACGGGCTGTCACGTGCCGACGCTGGATTTCCCAGGCTTCGGTGTAGTCGATCGTCCCGATCTCGCGGACGTCGACGGGCTCGGTGGCGGCGCGGCATGACGTGGTCGAAGAGCTCACATCCGCGACACTACGCCGGGTCCCGTGGCCGGGGCAGCAGACCCAGCGCGGTCGACGAGATCAGGCCGACACCGCCCACGGCGAGTACGGATCCCGCTGTGTCGGTCAGCCAATGCACACCCAGCACGACGCGGCAGAGCGCGCCGATCACCGTCGCCGCGACGGCGATCATGATGGCAAGGCGCACCAGGCGCGGGCGGGTCCACGCGCACAGCAGGACGGCGACGAATCCGGTGCAGGCGACGGCGACGACATGCCCGCTCGGGTAACTCAGATCGGGGAATTCGCGGGGTCGTTCCCGGTAGAACAGCGGTTTGGCGATCAGGCTGGTCAGACGGCACAGCATCAGGACGACGGCCAGCTTGACGCACAACACGGTCAGCTGACGGCGGCGCCAGGCGATCACCACCAGCAACGCGCCCAGCGCGAACGGCAGGACCGGGCCGAGGACGTTCGTGATCAGGTCGGCCACCTGTCCGGCGGGCCGGGTGTACTCCCCGCGGAGCGCGTCGGCGAGGGCGACGTCCACCGGCGGCGGCCGGTCGTCGACGAACAGCCCGAGGGTGACGAAGCCGATCAGCAGAAGGGCTCCGGCGAGGAGGTGGAGGCCGCGCCGCAAGGTCATGTCGCGGCGGCCAGCGCGTCCTCGAGGGTCGGGTGGCGGAAGGCGTACCCCGCCTCCTCCAGCGCTTTGGGCATCGCGCGCTGCCCGAACAGCGCCATCTCTTCGGCGGCTTGGCCGAGAACGATCTTCATGGCGAACCCGGGGACCTGCCAGATCGCCGGGCGGTGGACGGCGCGGCCGAGTGCCCTCGTGAACGCGGCGTTCGTGGCGGGTTGCGGCCCACTGAGGTTCACCGGGCCGGACAAGGACTCGTTCTCCAGCGCGAAGAGGATCGCGCCGACCTCGTCGTCGAGCGAGATCCACGGCATGTACTGCTTGCCGTCGCCGAGCTTCCCGCCGAGCCCCAGGCGGAACAGCGGACGCAGCACGTCGAGAAGTCCACCCTTACGGGCGAGCACCAGCCCGGTGCGGATCCGCACGACACGGGCGCCGGCGGTGGCCGCGGTGTCGGTGGCGCCTTCCCACGCCGTGCAGAGTTCGGCGAGGAAACCGCGGCCGACCGGACTCGATTCGTCCACAAGGGACGGTCCGGGATCGCCGTAGTAACCGACCGCGGAAGCGTTCACCAGCACCGGGATCCCGTGTTCGGCGACCGCATCGGCGAGGACCTCGGTCGGTTCGACCCGGCTGTCGAGCAGTACCTGCTTGCGGGCCGCGCTCCAGCGTCCAGGCAGTAGCGGCGCACCCGCCAGGTTCACCACCGCGTCGACGCCGTCGAGCGCGCCATCGGCGATTTCGCCCGCCGGGGGATCCCAGCGGCGTTCGTCGGCGGCCCGTTCCTCCCGGCGCACAAGGCGGATCACCTCGTGCCCTGACGCGCGGAGCCGCTTGGCCAGGGAGGTGCCGATCAGTCCGCTCGCACCCGCGATCAGAACTCGCATGATCCGATCGTGTCCTATCCGCGATCCGGTCGCACGCTCAGGTCGGCAGTTGGCCGGCGACGTCCGACGCGGCGGTGAGCAGCACCAGCACCGGGATCGTCGCGGCGGGACGGAGGCGATAGCTGCCCCGCTTGTCCTGCTCGACGATCCCGGCGCCGGTCAGCGCCTTGAGGTGGTGGTAGAGCTGGCCGGGGGAGCCGAGTTCGGCGGCCTCCTGCAAGGCGGGCGCGGACTGGGCGCCCTTGGCGGCCAGCGTCCGCACGAGTGCCACCCGTGCGGTGCTGGACAGGGCCGCGAGCACCTCGACCCGCGGCCCGTCGGCCAGCGCCAGCATCGGTCCCGGCGCGACGTTGATCCCCCAGCGCAGTTCGATGGGATCGGTGAGCTCGCCGCGATACCCGACCAGACCCCCAGGACCGGCCGGCGGTGAGGCCTGGCTCTGTTCTTCGAGCGCGGCGACCCGTTCCTCGAGGGCGGCTATCCGGTCGGCGAGCTCAGCGTTCATACCGGTTATCTATACCGTCGGCTAGCCGAGCGCACGCTGCAGGGCGGTGAACTTCGCCGGGTCGGCCAGCGCCGCGATCAGGGCGTCGACGAGCGGTGACGCGTTCGCCACGTCCTGGTCGCTCACGCCGGTGAGCAGGACGGCCGCCGTGCCCGAACGTCCGCCAGGCCACCGTACGGAGAGACCGAGCGTCAGCGAACGTGGAAGGTTCCCGCCCTTGAAGAGCACTTCGCTCGCTCCAGCCGGTACACGGTCCGAGAGTGGCAGAGCGAGAATCTCGCGGGCGAGCGCGCCTCCCGGCCGATAGCGGCCTGACGCCAGACTGCGGTGGAGTGCGAACAGGTCCGACGCCGAACCCTGGCCGTGGCCCTTGGTCCACGCCCACTGCACTTCGGGGGGCCACGGTTTGTCCGGGACCCGGTTGAACGCTTGTTCGCGGAACGCGGGATCGGCCACGAATCGGTGCGCCACCGCGTCGCCCATCGCCCGCCGGACCGCGGCCGGGCTCCCTGGCGGAGGCGCGTACTCCGGCATGATCAGCATCAGGATCTCGCCGCCAAGTGATCGGGTGTCGGGCCTGATCCAGCCACCCCGCGCGGCCGCGAACTGGAGGGCGGGATCGCCGAGCCGGGTGCGGAGATAGTCGGTCGCGGCGTTGTCGCTGAAGAAGATCATCGCTTCGGGAATCCTGGACAGCGGGACGCGCTGCTCGGCGTCCTTGGCGATGCCGTAGTCGTCGCAGGGGATTCCCAGCCAGTTGAGCGCCTGGAAGTGCGCGCGGCCGTCGCCGACGAAGGGGTGGTGGGCGTCCCAGTCGCCCACTCGGATCTGTTCCTTCGGGTCGAGCCTGCCCTCGGCGACCGCGGTGGCGTACGCGCTGAGATGCAGGACCTTGATCGACGAAGCCATGACCCGGCGTACGTCCGCGTTGCGCGCGGCGCGGCGGCCCGCGCCGTCGTCGATCAGGACGGAGACGTCGTGCCGGTGCGCGGTGATCCAGTCGAGCCAGCCCTGTTGGGTCGACGTGTCCGGCGTGGTCGTGGTCGCGCTCGCGGTCCCCGGCAGCAGCAACGCCGCCGATCCGGCCGCGGCCCCCGCCAGCAGATGGCGTCTGGTCAGCATGGTGGATACCCTCCCTCTCGTTTTCCGTAATTCCGGAATACTAGAGTTCTGGGTGGCTGTCAAACCCCGCAACTAGTCCTCTAGTTGCGGTAGTTGTCGTGCGCAAGTACCGCAACTAGAGGACTAAACGCGGGGGAAGGAGAAGGCCCCCGCCCCGCCGAAGCGGGACGAGGGCCTTCACGGGCTACTGGAGGATCAGAGACCGAGTTCGTCCTCGAAGTTGCCCTCTTCCAGACGCTGCTTGATCGTCGTGACGAAGCGGCCCGCGTCGGCCCCGTCCACCAGGCGGTGGTCGTAGGTCAGCGGCAGGAACGCCATCGACCGGACGGCGATCGTGTCGTTGCCGTCGGCGTCCGCGATCACGACCGGGCGCTTCACGACCGCGCCGGTACCGAGCATGCCGGACTGGGGCTGCACGATGATCGGCGTGTCGAACAGGGCGCCGTTGGAGCCGATGTTCGTGATCGTGAAGGTGCCGCCCGACAGCTCGTCCGGCTTGATCTGGCCCGAACGCGCGCGGCCCGCCAGGTCGGCGATGCGGTGCGCGAGACCGGCGAGGCTGAGCTCACCCGCGTCGTGGATGACCACCGACAGCAGACCCTTTTCGGTGTCCACCGCGATCCCCAGGTGCACCGCACCGTGGTAGGTGATCTCCTTCGTGTCCTCGTTGTAGGACGCGTTGACGTTCGGGTGCTGCTTGAGCGCCTCGACGGTGGCCTTCGCGAAGAACGGCAGGAACGTCAGGTTGACGCCCTCGCGCTCCTTGAAGGCCGCCTTCGCCCGCGTGCGGAGCTTGGCGATCTTCGTGACGTCCACCTCGTGGACCTGCGTGAGCTGCGCGGAAATCTGCAGCGACTCGCGGGTCTTCACGGCGGTGATCTGCCGGATCCGGCTGGCCTTCTGCACGGTGCCGCGCAGAGCCGCGAGCTCCGGCGAGACCGCGGCCTTCCGCGGAGCCGACGGCGCCGCGGCGGCCGGGGCAGCGGCGGCGGGCTGTGCGGCGGGAGCCGGGGCTTCCTGCTTCTGCTTGGCCTCGGCGGCCGCGAGCACGTCCTGCTTGCGGATACGGCCACCGACACCGCTGCCGGTCAGCGACGACAGGTCGATGCCGTTCTCCGAAGCGAGCTTGCGGACCAGCGGCGTCACGTACGGCCCGCTGTCCGAACCGTTGTCGCTGCTCGCCGCGGCCGGCTTCGGCTGCTCGGCGGGCTTCGGCGCGGGAGCGGCCTCGGCCTTGGGCTCGGGCTTCGGTTCCGGCTTGGGCTCCGGCTTCGGTTCCGGCTCCGGTTCCGGCTTCGGCTTGGCCTCCTGCTTGGGGGCCTCGGCCTTCGGGGCAGGGGCGGAACCGGCCGCGCCGATCACCGCGAGCACGCCGCCGACCTCGACGGTCTCGTCCTCACCGGCACGGATCTCCAGGACGGTGCCTGCGACCGGGGACGGGACCTCGGTGTCGACCTTGTCCGTGGAGATCTCGAGCAGCGGCTCGTCGACCTCGACGCTCTCGCCGACCTGCTTGAGCCACCGGGTGACGGTGCCCTCGGTGACGCTCTCGCCCAGCTCGGGCAGCTTCACCTCGGTGCCTTCGCCGCCCGAAGCCGGCGCGGTGTCCGGCTGGGACGGTGCGGAGGCCTGCTCCTGCGCGGCCTCCGGCTCCGGCTCGGGTTCCGGCTGCGCCTCTTCGGCGGCAGGCTCGGCGGAACCGGAGGACTCCGGCACCCCGCCGGTCCCGTCGTCGATGACGGCGAGCTCGCCGCCGACCTCGACGGTCTCGTCTTCCTGCGCGCTGATCTTCACGACCTTGCCTGCGACCGGGGACGGGACCTCGGTGTCGACCTTGTCCGTGGAGATCTCGAGCAACGGCTCGTCGACCTCGACGGTGTCGCCCTCTTGCTTCAACCACCGGGTGACGGTGCCCTCGGTGACGCTCTCACCGAGCTCCGGCAACGTGACGGAGTAGGCCATCGTTCGCTGACTCCCTTGATATGTCTTGCTTGGTCTGGTTCTTCGACGGTGAGACGTCAGCTGTGGACGTGCAGCGGCTTGCCCGCCAGGGCGAGGAACGCTTCACCGAGGGCCTCGGTCTGGGTAGGGTGCGCGTGGATGAGCGGGGCAACGTCCTCGGGGAACGCCTCCCAGCTGTAGATCAGCTGCGCTTCGCCGATCAGCTCGCCGACGCGGTCGCCCACCATGTGCACGCCCACGACCGGCCCTTCCGGGGCCTTGATCAGCTTGACCCCACCGGAGGTCTTGAGGATCTGGCTCTTGCCGTTGCCTCCGAGGTCGTAGGTGAAGGTGGTGACGTCGGAGCCGTACTTCTCCTTCGCCTGCGATTCGGTGAGACCGACCGAAGCGACCTCGGGGTGCGAGTAGGTGACGCGCGGGATGCCGCTCTCGTCGATCACGCGCGGCTCCTGGCCGGCGATCTCCTCGGCGACGAAGATGCCCTGCTGGAACCCGCGGTGCGCGAGCTGCAGTCCAGGGACGATGTCGCCGACGGCGTAGACGTTCGGCAGGTTGGTGCGCAGGCGGTCGTCGGTGAGGACGAAGCCGCGCTCCATCTTGACCCCGGCCTCCTCGTACCCGTGCCCGGCCGAGTTCGGGCCGCGGCCGACGGCGACCAGCAGCAGGTCGGCCTCGAGTGTCTCGCCGGACTCCAGCGACACGCTGACGCCGTTGTCGTCCTGCTTGGCGCCGGTGAACCGGACACCGGTCTTGAAGGCGATCTTGCGGCGGCGGAAAGCGCGCTCGAGCTGCTTGGACGCGTACTCGTCCTCGTTCGGGACCAGGCGGGGCAGCGCCTCCACGATGGTGACGTCGACGCCGAAGGACGCCCAGACGGACGCGAATTCGACACCGATGACACCCCCGCCGAGGACGACGACCTTCTTGGGGATGTAGTCCAGCGAAAGGGCCTGCTCGCTCGCGATGACGCGGCCGCCCAGCTCCAGGCCGGGCAGCGTCTTCGAGTACGAGCCGGTGGCGAGGATGACGTTCTTGCCCGTGTAGCGGGTGCCGTCGACCTCGACGGTCGTGCCGCCGACGAACGTCCCGGTGCCCTCGACGAGGTTCACCTTGTGCGCCTTGGCCAGGCCCTGCAGGCCCTTGTACAGGCGGGAGACGATCCCGTCCTTGTACTTGTTGACCCCGGCGATGTCGATGCCTTCCAGCACGGCCTTGACGCCGAAGGTCTCGGCGTCGCGGGTCTCGTCGGCGACCTCCGCCGCGTGCAGGAGGGCCTTGGTCGGGATGCAGCCTCGGTGGAGGCACGTCCCGCCAAGCTTGTCCTTTTCGATCAGGGTGACGGAAAGGCCCAGCTCGGCCGCGCGGAACGCGGCGGCGTAGCCGCCCGATCCGCCACCCAGGATCACAAGGTCGGCGGAGGTGTCGGTCACTTCAATAGCTCCTCGGCAAGCGGTAGGGGTGGTGCTCTGGCGCCGCTTCGCGGCGGTATACGCGCGCGCGGACACTTGCCATCTTGTCACTACGCGCGGCGGGCTTGCGACCTAGCCGGGTATGCGACGGCGAGCACACGCCCCGGTCGGGATAATGGACGCTGGACGCGAGTGGGAAGTGAGGTGGTCGGAGTGGGTCTGTTCGACTCGCTGCGCCGGCGCTCTAAAGGCGGGCAAAAACCCGGTACGCTGCGGAAAGCCTCTTCAAACGACTTCAAGCACCTTGAAGAGTGGGCTGCTTCACGGACGGGTGTCGAGGCCTATGTGGAGCCCAAGACCAACGTCACGGAGACCACAGTCGTCCTCATCGCACACGATGGTGAGTGGACCCGGCGTAGGGTCGAGAGCTTCGACGCGGCGCAGCAGTTCGGTCGCAAACGGTCGATCCCCGTCTACGAGGTGGCGCGGGTCGGCTACCCGAAGCGGATGCGGGAGTACACCGAGCGGAAGAAGCGCGGGGAAGTCTGACCGGTACCGCGGACACTCGGCCAGTCGCCCCACTAGCCCCCACCAGTCACAACGATGGCGCGCCGGAACGCGGAGCCGCCCCGGCCTCAGGCGGATTGCGCCAGCAGGAGTAGATGCCGCTCCAGCAGCGCCCGGAACGTCGGATGCACCGTCGTGCCCAGCGCGGGGTCGATCTCGACCGTCCGCCACTGCTCGCCGGCGGCGGTGAGCAGTGCCACGGCGGGCTCGGCGATCACGACGACGCCGCCTTCCGCGCGCAGTTCCGCCGTCCCGAGCAAGCGCGGGAAGACGACGTCGGCGGGTAGGCCGTCGCAGGTCTGCAGGAACTCTCTGTAGTCAGGAGGTAGCTGGATCCCGAGCCGTGCTTCGGTCGCGTCGATGTTCCGGGCCGACGCCGCCGGGGGCGCGGCGCCGGCGCCGCGAAGCCGGAGGATGCCCGTGATCATCTCGCGCCACGAACCGGTGTCCGGCGGGTAGCGCTTGTACAGCGCCGCGACCAGTGCTCCGGCGCACAGCCCTGTCCACTCGCCGAGTCCGAGCGGGTCGGCACCCGCGACCAGGCGCGGCGCGAGCCGTCGGGTCGCGGCGAGGACGGCGACGTCCGGGCGGACCTGCCGCGAGGCGATCTCCGCCCAGGCGTCGAGGTCACCTTGTGTGACGGCCTCGCGCAATCGATCCGGGCGCGTCGGCCCGAGATGGGAAACGGCCTCGCCGATCGGGGAGCCGCCGAGCAGACCGTCGAGATCGGACACCCGCCGGGCGAGGTACTCGTCGTGCGCACGTTCCTCGGCGTCGAGGTCTAGCGGAGTCATCGCCGCCGCCCAGTCCGGTCGCGCGCCGCGTGCTTCGAAGAGCATCGCCCACGCGCGGGCGGGCACGGCACCGGTGACGAGCGCGGTGACGGGACGTTCGGTGAGCGCGTGCCAATGCGTGATCAGCCGGTCGGCTTCCGCGAACGCGCCGGAGGCGGCGAACACCAACGCCGCTCGCCCGATCCGGTCGTCGAGCGTCGCGTCGTCACCACTGAGCACATCACTGATCGCGCCTTCCAAATACGCGTCCTTGTCCACGGAACCGACCTTGCCACACCGGGTTCCGCCCGGCGCGCTGCCTCATGGGGCAGTTCTTCGGGCCACGCGGTGCGAGGGGAGACTTCGTATGGGTGACAGCACCAGATAGTGGACACTCGCCGGCGGAATGCAGGTCTTGGCCAAACGGGGAATCAGCGTCGACGGCGCGGGCAGTCTGGGTTGTATCGCGGAACCTTGGACGGCGAGAAAGAAGTTCTCCTCTCCTGCCGCAACACCTTCTCTCATCCGGTGGGCAAGGTCCCGCGTACGACGGATCCGAAGGTCGATCTGCTCTGTGACGCCGGGATCGCGGAGATCTCCGGAAATCCGTCGGTACCCCAGGTACTCTGTGGGCGGTGCCTCCGGCGGAGCAGGCGGAAGGGACCGACCTCGACGACCGGATCCTCGGCGTCGTCATCGAGAAGGCGCGGCCGCGCACGGACGTCCTTTACGGTAAGGGTTCCCCGCAAGATCAGCTTCTTCGAGCTGCCCCGCTCATCGGTTCCCTGTGCTCGCTGCTGACGACGGCCCGGCCGCTGCGACCGACGACGCCGTGTCGCTGAGCCGGGAACGGCGGACCGCGGTGTTCAGCGGCTGGGGTGAGCTTTCGCTGTGGCGGGGCGATGTTTCGCCGCCGTCGCCGAGGTGACCGCCCGGATGAACCGCGCGCTCACCACCGCGAACGCGCTCCTGAACCAGTACGCCGAGCTGCCATCGTCCACATCGGACGCCTACGCAGCGACGACTAACCGCCTGACCCGCAGAACTCGACTTTGCCGGGACCCTGACTCTCAAAGTAGGGAAGGAGGCGTTCGGAGTCGAGACCGTGTGGATTCTGGGACGTTGGATGTCCCAAAATCCACACGGCCCTCCCCGCCGTAGGTAGCCGGGCGGCAGGGCTGGGTGGGAATGGGGACACTCAACGTCCCTATTTCCACACAGCTCCGCACCCCGATGTCACCAAGTCTCTCAAGGAGGCCTTCACGGACTTGTGAACAAGGGCAACCGGTAGCCCATCGGGTAGTTCGGACTCGATATTGTCCTTTGTGGACGGTAAGGGATGTGCTGGCCGAAAGTGACCGTCAGCCGTTGGCGGCGATGTCCGCGAGGACCGCGGCGATGGTGCGGACCGGGACACCGGTGCCACCCTTGCCGGTGTAACCCCATACCCCGGCGGTGTTGAACGACGGGCCCGCGATGTCGATATGCGCCCAGGGCAGTCCGTCGGCGACGAACTCGCGCAGGAAGACGCCCGCGGCGAGCATGCCGCCCCAGCGGTGACCGGTGACGTTGGCCAGGTCGGCCAGGCGCGAGTCGAGGTCGGCGCGCAGTTCCTCCGGCAGCGGCATGGCCCAGCCGCCCTCACCGGTCGCCTGCGCGATCGAAGCGACCCGGTCACGGAACTCGTCCGAGCCCATGACACCCGCGGTGCGGTTGCCCAGCGCGACGACCTGCGCGCCGGTCAGCGTCGAGGTCTCGATCAGGTAGTCGGGGTTCTCCTCGCCCGCGCGCACGATCGCGTCGGCCAGCACGAGGCGGCCTTCGGCGTCGGTGTTGAGCACCTCGACGGTCTTGCCGCCGTACATGCTGAGCACGTCACCCGGCCGGTAAGCGGTGGACGAGGGCAGGTTCTCCGCCAGCGGGATGTGCGCGACGACCTCGAGCGGGTACTTCAGCTTCGCGGCCAGCACCACGGAGGCGAGCACGGCGGCCGCGCCCGACATGTCCGAGGTCATGTGGTCCATGTTCGCGGCGGGTTTGATCGAGATGCCGCCCGAGTCGAAGGTGATGCCCTTGCCGACCAGCGCGACCTTCCTCGACGCCTTCGCCGGCTTGTAGGCGAGACGCAGCAGGCGCGGCTGGCGCGAGGAACCGCCGCCGACGCCGAGGATGCCGCCGAAGCCCTTGCGCTTGAGCGCTTTCTCGTCGAGGACCTCGAACTCGAGGTTGTTGGCCTCGGCCAGGGTCTTCGCGCGGTCGGCGAAGGAGGCCGGGAACAGGTCGTTCGGCGGGGTGTTGATCAGGTCGCGGGCGATGATCACCGACTCCGCGATCAGGGTGGCGGCCTTCAGTGTCGCCTTGTGGTCCTTGGCGGTGCCTTCTTCGGGGCTCACGAAGTCCACCTTGGCGACCGGGCCGTCGCCCTTCTCGGAGCGGTACTCGGTGAAGGAGTACGCGCCGAGCGCGGTGCCCTCGACGGCGGCCTGCAGGTCGATCGCCGACAGCGTGACGAACGCGCGCTCGGTCCCGCTCAGCGCCCGCGCGGCGGCACCGGCGCCCCGGCGGACCTGCTCGGCGGTGACGCCGTCCGCGCCGGCCTTGCCGAGGCCGACGGCCAGCACGACACCGGCGGACAGCTTGCCCAGCGTCGGGACCTTGACCACCTCGTCGGCCTTGCCGGACGCGCCGAGAGTGCCGAGGACGTCGGCGAGCTTGCCGTCGAAGGCGGCGTCGGCAACGGAGGAGCCGGCGGCGAGCGCCAAACCGTCCTCGCCCTGCAGGGTGCCGATGACGACGACGTCGGCGCGCGTCTTGGCAAGCGCCGCTTCGGCGTTCTCGGTCAGGGCAAGCTTCGGCACGGTCACTTCTGGCTCCTCGCGCGTTCGCGGTGGTACCGGGCGGCCGCCCGGTTGGATCGTGAGCCATGCTAATGACAGTGGGACCTGGGGTAACAGTGGGGCCGACGGGGTCACTCGGTGCAGGAGGAAGGGAGACGGCGTGCGGCTGGCTGGCGGCCTGCTCATCGCGCTCGCAGTGGGCACCTCCGGAGCGGACTATTGGGTACTTCTCGCCGCCGTGGTCGCGGCCGTGCTCGCCGTCGCGGCGGAGGCACTGCTGCCGCCGGTGGGGGACACCCGACTCGAGCGGATCGCGGGCTCCGTTTCGAAGTCGGGTCTGGTCTTGGTCTTCGCGACGACGTTCGGGCAGTATCTCTTCCCGTCCGCGCCGGGAGTCGCCGCCGCGGTGTTCGCCGTCGTGGTCGCCGTCGCCGACCTGGCCGGGGTCCGCCTCGGTGACTACGCCGCCCGCTGGGTCACCGGCCTGCTGCTGGCCGCGGCCGCGTCCCTGATCGCGATCTGCGTCGGCATCCCGCCCTTGGCGCAGTTCATCGCGCCGGACCCGCCGCCCGTTCCCGGTCTCGGCCTCGCCGTGCTGGTACTGCTGCCGTTCCTGCTGCCCCGTCGTCCCGGCGCGGGCCGCGCCGCCGCGGCGGGCGCCGTGGCGGTGGCGATCATCGCCGTCGCCCTCTACCAGCTGGGGCCGATCCGGCTGGGTCTTTCGGCGACGTCGTTCCGCGAACTCCTCGCCGCGGCGGACGCCGTCTCGCTGGTGCCGGTGCTGTCCGTGGTGGTCGCCGTGGCGACCGTGCCGGTCGCGGTGGACGCCTTCACCGAAGGCAGGGAGCGGCTTTCCCCGGAACGTCCGAAGGCGACACTCGCTTGTGGACTGATCGTGGCCGTCGCCGCCGGGTTCGCTGGGCCGGTCGTGGCCCTCGGGCTCGCGGGAGTGGGAACGCTCGCCGAACTGGTACTGCGGGTCCGCGCCCGTCGGTACCGTGCAAGGCGTGCGTGATCCCTTCTGGACCCCGGGTGACACGGTCGTCGAACGGTTCCTGCGACCGGACGGCTCGATCGGCCAGCATCACCCGCTGCGCGTCATCGCCGACGACGGCACCGTGCTGCTCGGCTGGCTTCCCGCGGACACCCCGATCGTCGGCAGCAGGCTCGCCGACGGGCGGCTCTTCCGTGAGGCGCCGCTCGCGGAGCGGTTCCGGGTGCCGCGGGTGCGCGTGCCCGACCTCTGGCGCGACACCTCGACGCTGCGCCGGATCGCCGACGACGAATGGTCGTCGGTCTGGTGGTTCTTCGACGCCGACGGCCACTTCATGAACTGGTACGTCAACCTCGAGGTGCCGCTGGGGCGCACGGCGTCCGGACCGGACCGGATCGACGGCATCCTCGACGTCGCCGTCGAGCCCGGCGGACGCTGGCAGTGGAAGGACGAGGACGAGGCCGAAGAGGCCGTCCTCGCCGGCCGCATCACGGCAGGGCAGCTCGAGCGGCTGCGCGCCGAGGGTGAACGGATCGGGGCACTCGCGGACGCCGGGCGGTTCCCCTTCGACGGGACGTGGACCGACTTCCGGCCGGATCCGGGCTGGCCTGCCCCGGGGTTGCCGGGAGGGCTGCTCTAGCTCACGAGGAGCAGCAGCAGCAACGTCAGCGCGATGTTGATCACCGCGAGGATGACCACCGACTTGGTGGACAGCTCACGCGGGAACACCTTGCCTTGGATGCTTCGCCACCAGTAGATGCCGAAACCGCCGGCGACCAGACCGAGGAACGCGCCGAACCCGCTGTCCAGCAGGGCCCAGCCGTCCATCATCAGTACGCCGGTGCCGAAGGTCAGCAGCACCGCCGTCGCGAACGTCTTGATGTCGGGCCCCGCGCCGGGGGTGGCCGACTTGGCCGGGTGGGCGGGCTGCATCGGGTTTAACGTCACGCCGCCCATCTTAGGGGCGCGCGCCACCGCGTGGTCGTCCAGACAGACAGATCGCGGGAGGTGAAGATATGCGGACGTCCGACTAACGTGGGTCCGACCAAGCGTTATCGTCTTAGGCATGACGACCTCGACGCAGTTCACCCACCTCCCGCACCCGAGCCCCGCGAGCCCGGAACGCGTCGCGGACGTATTGGCCGCACCCGGTTTCGGGCTGCACTTCACCGACCACATGGTGACCGTGAAATGGAGCGCCGAGCAGGGCTGGCACGACGCGACCGTCGGGCCGTACGCGCCCTTGACGCTCGACCCGGCGACCTCCGTGCTGCACTACGGTCAGGCGATCTTCGAAGGCCTCAAAGCGTACCGCCAGCCGGACGGGACGTTCGCCGCGTTCCGACCCGACGCGAACGCGATCCGGTTCCGGAACTCGGCCGAGCGGCTGGCCATGCCGCAGCTGCCGGTGGAGGTGTTCCTCGACTCGATCCGCGAGCTCATCGCGGTCGACTCGCGCTGGATCCCGACGAAGCCCGGCGAGTCGCTGTACCTGCGGCCCTTCATGATCTCCACCGAAGCCGGGCTCGGCGTCAACCGGCCCGCGAACGAGTACCTCTACGCGCTGATCGGCTCGCCCGCCGGCTCGTACTTCTCCGGCGGCGTGAAGCCGGTGAGTGTGTGGCTCTCGACCGAGTATGTGCGCGCGGTCCCCGGTGGCACCGGCGAGGCGAAGTGCGCCGGCAACTACGCGGCGTCGTTCGTGGCGCAGGCGCAGGCCGTCGAGAAGGGCTGCGACCAGGTCGTGTGGCTCGACGCCGTCGAGCGGCGCTGGGTCGAGGAGATGGGCGGGATGAACCTGTTCTTCGTCTTCGGCTCCGGTGACGAGGCCCGCGTCGTGACCCCGGAACTGACCGGTTCGCTGCTGCCGGGCGTGACCCGCAAGTCGCTGCTGGAGCTGGCGAAGTCGTTCGGACACCAGGTCGAGGAGCGGCGCATCTCCACCGACGAGTGGGAGAAGGCGGCGGCTTCGGGCGAGCTGACCGAGGTGTTCGCCTGCGGGACCGCGGCGGTCATCACGCCGGTCGGGCACGTGAAGCACGCGGGCGGCGAGTTCTCCGTCGCGGGCGGGCAGCCCGGTGAGCTGACGATGAAGCTGCGCGGCGCGCTGACCGGGATTCAGGAGGGCACCCGGCCCGCTCCGGAAGGCTGGATGTACCCGCTGGGCTGAGCCCTGTGCTCGGCATCGCTCCCATGGTCAGGCTGACGCGCGTGTGATGAACGGGACTTTCAGTGCAAAATTCGCCATGAAAGTCCCGTTCATCACACGTCGGGGCACCCGAGCCAACCGCAACTAGAGGACTACTTGCGGCAGGCGGGGCCCGAACAGCCTCAGGAAGCCGGGGCCTCGATCAGCGGCCCGCTCACCCCGGCCTGCTCGTGCGTCGCCATCTCCGCGAGCACGCGCGTCGCCATGAACACCAGCGGCAGCGCCGCCACCGCGCCCGTCCCCTCACCGAGGCGCACATCCAGATCCAGGATCGGGTCCAGGTCGAGGTGCTCCAGCGCCAGCGCGTGCGCGGGTTCGCCGCCACGCTGGCCCGCGGCCCACCACTGCCGCGCGCCGGGGACGAGTTCCTCGGCGACCAGCGCGGCCGCCCCGGCGACCAGGCCGTCCAGGATCACCGGCGTCTTCCGGAGTGAGGCCTGCGCGAGGAATCCCGCCATCGCGGCGATGTCGGCGCCGGCGGCGGTACGCAGCAGCGCGACCGGGTCGGCGAGCACGGTCCTCGCCCGCCGCAGCGCGTCACGGACCACAGCGGCCTTGCGCATCCAGGCGTTGTCGTCGATCCCCGAACCGCGGCCGACGACGGCCACCGGTTCGCTGCCGGTCAATGCCGCGACCAGCACCGAGGCGGGGGTGCTGTTCCCGATCCCGAGGTCGCCCGCGATGAGCAGGTCGGCCCCGCCGTCGACCTCGGCGTCGGCGATCGCGCGCCCCGCGCGCACGGCGGCACGCGCCTCGTCGTCGGTCAGCGCGTCCTCGACGTCGATCGAACCGGACCCGCGCCGTACCTTGAACTCGCCGATCGACCGCGTCGCCGGAGCGTCGCTGTCGACGGCCATGTCGACGACGCGCACGCTCGCGCCCGCCGAGGCCGCGAGCACGTTGATGGCGGCGCTGCCGGTCAGCATGCTGCCGACGAGTTGCGCGGTGACCTCGGCCGGGTACGCCGAGACGCCCTTCGCGGCGACGCCGTGGTCTCCGGCGAACACCACGACCCGCGGCCGCGTGAACGGGCGCGGCGGGGACTGGCCCTGGCAGGCCGCGACCCACACGCCCAGTTCTTCGAGCCTGCCCAGTGACCCCGCGGGTTTGATCAGTTTCGAGTGCAGGGCGATCGCCGCCGAGCGTGCGTGTTCATCAGGCTGTTCTGCTTCGGCGAACTCGAGGATTTCGTCGTCCAACGCCTTGCCCTTCGGATCGCTTTGGTGGCCGCGCCCAACCTACCGACCCGACTGTGCCAGAGTTGCCTGTGGCTCAGACGAAGGCCGCCGGGGTGGTGCTCGCGAGCGGAGCGGGTACCCGGGTCGGCGCCAAGCTCAACAAGGTCTACTTGCCGGTCGCGGGCAGGCGCGTCGTCGCGTGGTCGCTCGACGCCTTCGCCCGCGTGCCCGGTGTCGACGTGCTCGTGCTGGTCATCCGGCCGCAGGACACCGAACTCGCCGAAGAGGTGCTCGCCTCGCATCCGGGTGAGGTCGAACTCGTCCACGGCGGCGCGACGCGCCAGGGTTCGGAGCTGAACGCCTTGCGCCGCTTGACTTCCCGCATCGAGGACGGCGAGATCGACGCGGTGCTGCTGCACGACGCGGCCCGTCCGCTCGTCACCCCGGAACTGATCGCGGACGTCCTCGCCGACACGCGGCGGTACGGGGGAGCGGTGCCAGGGGTCGCGGCCGACGACATCGTGCGCGTGGACGGCGACAGCGTTTCCGGCGCGCTGCCCGGCGCGATCCGGGTGCAGACGCCGCAGGGTTTCCGCGCCGCTCCGTTGCTGGAGGCGTACGAAACGGCCGAGCGCGAAGGTTTCGTCGGCACGGACACGTCTTCGTGCATGGAAAGGTTCTCCGCGCTGCCGGTGCGGTGGGTTCCAGGCAGCGCGGAGAACCTCAAGATCACCTACCCGCACGACCTCGTTGTCGCCGAGCAGGTGATCGGCCGAGGTTAGGGATCTCCCTGGTCGGCCTTGGTCCCGTTGGCGGGCAGGATGGTGACCGGCTGGCGCGCTTCCATCGGGATCACGCAGTCCGGATGTGGTTGCAGCAACTGGATCGGCGCGGCGGCGTCGCCGGGTGGCGGGATGGTGAGCACCGCGCGCAGCGTCCAGGCGGCCGTCGAGTGGTACTGCCAGGAGACGAGCGCCGGGCGGAAGACGTCCGTGTCGGGGAGGGTCGTGACCCGGAAGGCGGTCGCCCGTTCCTCACCGCGGAGGACGAGGACGTCGGCGCAGGTGTCCCACTGGAACACCGCGGCACAGACCTCCGGTTCCTCCCGGGGACCGAAGATGTAGACAACCCACCGGCGTCTTCGAAGCTCCTCGAGCAGTTCGTCGATGCTCAGATGGTTCATCGAGCCCCCCAACGGGTTTTGGGAACTCTGCGGAGAGTAACAGGTGTACTAGAGCACCGTCCAGAATGTGTACTAGTACGTAATAATGGGGTGTGAGCAGGATCCTTGGTGCTCGCCCATTGGTGTGCTAGAACGCTTGTGCGCACCGCGCGACCTTGTGAGGAGTCACCTTGCCCGCCGTCGACCGACCTGAACCGCCGTATCTCCAGATCGCGGGAAACATTCGCGACGACATCGTTTCGGGCAGGCTCAAGGAAGGTGACGCGGTCCCGTCCGCGCGTGAGATCGCCAGAAACTGGAACGTCGCGATGGCGACGGCGATGAAGGTGCTCTCCACGCTTCGGGCCGAAGGTCTGGTCCGTGCGGTCCGCGGCGTCGGGACAGTGGTGCAGACCAGATCGCTGCACCGCTCCGCGCACGATCGGACGACCTCGATCGCGCGAACCGGCAAGGTCTATCCACCGGGCCACTACGCGAAAATCCGTGCGGCCGGGCTCGTCCCGGCACCGGAGCGGGTGGCGGGTGCGCTCGGAATCGATGAAGGCGCTCCCGCGATCCGGCGGCGGCGGACCACGTACGCGGGCGAAGACCGTCCGGTGTCGACGTCAGTCTCGTGGTTCGACGGCGCGATCGCGGCGAAGGCACCGTTGCTGTTCGAACCGGTGCGGATAGTCGAAGGCACGGTCAAATATGTGGCGGACCGGACAGGCCGGGTTCTGACGTCGACTCATTCTCAGCACGCCGCGGGGCTGGCGGGTGCCGAGGACGCGGCAGAACTCGGAGTGGCCGAGGGTTCGGCGATCTTGTTG
Source organism: Amycolatopsis sp. cmx-11-51 (assembly GCF_047608665.1). Lineage (NCBI taxonomy): Bacteria > Bacillati > Actinomycetota > Actinomycetes > Pseudonocardiales > Pseudonocardiaceae > Amycolatopsis > Amycolatopsis sp. cmx-11-51. The sequence goes on from NZ_JADNQO010000003.1 coordinate 21,386, forward strand.
AGCCGCAACAGGTTCCTGTCCGCGGAGGGCGACGTGCTCGAGTACGGCGAATCCGCGGCGTTGCCGAATCAGTGGATTTTCTACGAATACAACATCGAGGACGGGGCATGAAGCACATTCACGCGGGTAAGGTACGGGACCTTTACGAGGTCGACGGCGACATTCTGCTCGTCGCGTCGGATCGTGTTTCGGTCTACGACGTCTCGCTGCCGACCCCGATCCCGGACAAGGGCGCGCTGCTGAACCAGCTTTCCGCCTGGTGGTTCGAAAAGATGGCCGGCGTGGTGCCGAACCACGTGCTCTCCACGACCGACGTGCCCGTCGAATTCGCCGGCCGCGCCACGCGGTGCAAGCCGCTGAAGATGATCCAGGTCGAGTGCATCGCGCGTGGTTACCTCACCGGGCTCGGAATGCGCGAGTACCAGCGCGACGGCAAGGTGTCGGGTGTCGAACTGCCCGCCGGTCTCATCGAAGCCGACAAGCTGCCCGAGCCGATCTTCACGCCGACCACGAAGATCTCCGACACCGGCCACGACGAGTTCATGACCTTCGCCGACGTCGTGAACGACATCGGCAAGGAGACCGCGGATCGCATCCGCGACCTGACGCTCGAGGTCTATACCAAGGGCGCGGAGCACGCGGCGAAGAACGGCATCATCATCGCCGACACCAAGATCGAATTCGGGTTCGACGCCGACGGTGTGCTGACCCTCGGGGACGAGGTTCTCACATCGGACTCCTCGCGTTTCTGGCCTGCCGACGACTGGCGGCCCGGCCGCACGCAGCACGCGTTCGACAAGCAGTTCGTCCGCGACTGGTCCGCGAGCACCGGCTGGGACAAGACGCCGCCCGGCCCCGCGATCCCGGACGAGATCGTCGAAGCGACCCGCAGGCGCTACACCGAGGTCTACGAGAGGATCACTGGGAACACCTGGGTTCCCGGCGGTGGCCATGCCTGAACAGCAGGTCTACGACCCGTACCGGTTGATCGACGACGTCGAGGGCCTGCTGATCCAGCGGGGTCACCGGCCGGAGCGGCTCGACGGCCAGACGGGTGACCGGGTCGCCGGCGCGAGCAGGTTGTTGCGAGGCTTGGGAATCGACCCGCTTCGCGCGCCGGGGGACGCACTCGACCTAGACGGTCAGATCGCGTACCAGTCCCGTGTGCACGGGGATTAGACGCAAGACAACCTCGGGCAACTAGTCGACTAAATGCGGGAAAGGTGTCCGCGTTTAGTCGACTAGTTGCAGTGGATCAGGGGCTGCGGGTGAGGGTGGGGTCGGTCTCGGTGACGCCGTCGAGGGCCTCGTCTATCGCGGCGAGCAGGTCCGCGTCCAGCTTCACACCGGCCGCCTTCACGTTCTCGTGCACCTGCTCCGGCCGCGAAGCGCCGATGATCGCCGAGGCGACGTTCGGGTTCTGCAGCACCCAGGCCACGGACAGCTGGGCCAGCGTCAGGCCCGCCTTGTCCGCGATCGGCTGGAGCCGCTGGACGCGCTCGAGGACGTCGTCGTTGAGGAAGCGGGCGACCATGTTGGCGCCGCCCTTCTCGTCGGTCGCGCGGGAGCCCTCGGGCAGCGGCTGACCGGGCTTGTACTTGCCGGTGAGCACGCCCTGTGCGATCGGCGACCAGACGATCTGGCTGAGGCCTTCACGCTCGGACGCCGGGACGACCTGCGCCTCGATGACCCGCCACAGCGCGTTGTACTGCGGCTGGTTCGAGACGAGCGGCACCTTCAGCTCGCGGGCGATCGCCGCGCCCTGGGTGATCTGCTCGGCGGTCCACTCCGAGACGCCGATGTAGAGCGCCTTGCCCTGGCGGACGAGGTCGGCGAAGGCGAGGAAGGTCTCTTCGAGCGGGACGGTCCGGTCGAACCGGTGCGCCTGGTAGAGGTCGACGTAGTCGGTGCCGAGCCGCTTCAGTGAAGCGTTCGCCGACTCGATGATGTGCTTCCGGCCCAGCCCCTGGTCGTTGGGCCCCTTGGGGCCGGTCGGCCAGTAGACCTTGGTGAAGATCTCCAGGCTTTCGCGGCGCAGGCCCTGGAGCCCGCGGCCGAGCACCGATTCGGCGGCCGTGTTCGCGTAGACGTCCGCGGTGTCGAAGGTGGTGATGCCGACGTCGAGCGCGGCCTTGATGCAGGCCTGGGCCTGGTCTTCTTCCACCTGGGACCCGTGGGTGAGCCAGTTGCCGTACGAGATCTCACTGACATTGAGGCCGCTGCGGCCTAGTCGTCGAAACTCCATGGGCGCGACTCTACCCCAGTCCGTTAGCCACGCTAACGACCTGGGTTTCGCCTGCTCAGACCTTGTCGCCGGGCTTGACCCGCGGCTTGGGGACGCGCAGTTTGCGGATCTGGCTCGCGCGGATGAAGGAGTACCAGCCGATCGAAGTGCCCTTGACCGTCTCGTTCGGGAACTTCAGCCGGACCATCTTCGAGATCCGGCGTCCGCTGAGCACGCCTTCGACGATCATGCCGAGCAGCATCACGGTGCACAGCAGCGTCGCGTAGCGCTGCACGTCCGGGTACGGCACCAGCAGGGCGACGAACACCAGGATCGCGAGCGGCATGAAGAGACCGAGCAGGTTGCGCCGCGAGTCGACCAGGTCGCGGACGTACGCCTTGACCGGGCCGCGGTCACGCGGCAGCAGGTACTTGTCGTCGCCAGCCATCATCTTCTCGCGGCGTTCCTTGGCGGCGTTGCGCTGCTTCGCCTTGTACTCCGGGTCGGACTTCGCGGACTTGCGGAGTTCCTTGTTGCGCTTCATCGCCTCGCGCATGGTGGTCGGCGGGGGCGCCACCGGGCCGCGGCGCTTGGCCTCGGCCTCACGCCGCTTGGGCGTGGCCTTGCCCTTTCCGGGCGTATACGCCTTGGCCTGGACCTCGACGGCCTCGTTGTCGAGGGTGTCGGTGTCGGTCGTGGCGGAGTCTGTGGTGCTACGGCGCAGGAACCTCACCTCACCAGGGTAGTCGCGGGCGTCACGGTGCCACGCACCAGGCCGAGCGATATGTCACCATGGAGGGGAACAGATCGGGACTCCGCCGTGTTGGACCAAGGACCAAGACGAGTACCCGCAGCGAGTTCGACCAGAGGGAGAACCATGACGACCGCTGAGCAGGCAGCCGCAGCTCAGGCCGAAGCCGCCGAGGAGACCCACGGCGTCACGTTGACCGATGCCGCCGCCGTCAAGGCGAAAGCCCTGCTCGAGCAGGAGGGCCGTGACGACATGCACCTGCGCATCGCCGTCCAGCCCGGTGGGTGCGCCGGCCTGCGTTACCAGCTGTTCTTCGACGAGCGCACGCTCGACGGCGACCTGTTCCGGGACTTCGACGGGCTCCGCGTGGCCGTCGACCGGATGAGCGCGCCGTACGTTTCGCGCGCCGTGATCGACTTCGTCGACTCGATCGAGAAGCAGGGCTTCACGATCGACAACCCGGACGCGACCGGCAGCTGCGCCTGCGGCGACAGCTTCCACTGACCCGCTTCGGGCATGAAAAAGGGCCGCGAACCTCCCCGAGGTCGCGGCCCTTTTTCATGCCCGAAGCGAGATCAAACGTAGGCGTCCAGATCGGCGACCTGGGCGAGGCACCGCTCGTCCACGGTCCAGGGCGGAGCGATCTGCCGGGGCAGTGGCAGATTCTCGGCCTGGAGGGACGACGGGATGCCGGCGCAGTCGGCGATGAGTTCGCCGATCGAGTCCGGTTCGAGGTCATACGCGGAAGTGGTCACGAACGACAAGTTAATGACTCACGTTCGACTAGGACACCACTACTAACCGGTAGTGTTCATGGCCGTGCCTGAAGCAACCCATATGGGGCATGACCTGCGGGTAACTTAGCCGTCCTCGTTTTCGGCGAGGCCGACCGATCAAGGAGAACCGGTGGCAGACAGCGCCAGGATCGTAGTATCCGGCAGTATCGCAACCGACCACCTCATGCACTTCCCAGGCAGGTTCGCCGAGCAGCTCGTCGCCGAGCAGCTGCACCGCGTGTCCCTGAGCTTCCTGGCCGACGACCTCGTCGTCCGGCGGGGCGGGATCGGCGCGAACATCGCCTTCGGCCTCGGCGTGCTCGGCAAGCACCCGATCCTGGTCGGCGCGGTGGGCGCCGACTTCGCCGACTACCGCTCGTGGCTCGAGCGGCACGGCGTCGACACCACGGGCGTGCTGGTCTCCGAGGTCGCGCACACCGCCCGCTTCGTCTGCACCACCGATGAGGACCTCTGCCAGATCGCCACCTTCTACGCCGGTGCGATGGCCGAATCCCGCAACATCGAACTCGAGCCGGTCGCCGCGCACGCCGGTGAGCTGTCGCTCGTGCTGATCAGCCCGGACGACCCCGAAGGCATGGTCCGCCACGCCGAGGAGTGCCGCCAGCGCGGCTACACCTTCGCCGTCGATCCCTCACAGCAGCTGGCGAGGATGGACGGCGCGCAGGTGCGCGACTTCGTCGAGGGCGCGAAGTACCTGTTCAGCAACGACTACGAATGGGAACTGCTGCTCCAGAAGACCGGCTGGACCGAGGCCGACGTCCTCGACCGCGTCGGCATGCGGATCACGACGCTCGGGGAGAAGGGCGTCGAGATCATCGGCAAGGACGGCCTCGCGCTGCAGGTCGGTGCGGTCCCGGAGCGCGGCAAGGTCGACCCGACCGGCGTCGGCGACGGCTTCCGCGCCGGGTTCATCGCCGGTATCGACGGCGGGCTCAGCCTGGAGCGCGCGGCGCAACTGGGTTCGCTGATCGCCGTGCTGGTGCTGGAAACCGTGGGGACGCAGGAGTGGGCCTTCGATCGCGCTGACGTCCTGGGCCGTCTCAAGGAAGCCTTCGGTCCGGAGTCCGCCGAGCAGATCGCGGCGATCCTGCCGGAGTGAGCTGAAGGGGACTTTCCCCTCATGTAATGCAGCGAAGGGGCCCTTGACCGCGTGAGATGCGGTGAAGGGCCCCTTCAGCGGCGTCCGGTCAGGGCGAGTCGTGACTAGGCTGTGTCCGGCAAGTCTGGATCACGAAGCCATCGAACAGACTTACCGGACGCTGACTAGAGCTTCACCGGGTAAACGGGTTCCGGCACCTCGGGCTTGATGCGGTTCTCGACGAAGATGCCGTGCCACAGCATGAACACCAGCAGCGCCCACAGCTGACGGCTGCGGTCGAGCTGACCGGCCTTGTGCTCGTCGAGCAGGGCCAGGACGGCCTTCTTGTCGAGCAGCGCGTCGGTCTGCGAGTCCGAGATGATGCCCTTGGCCCAGTCGTACATCTCGTTGCGCAGCCAGTGCCGGATCGGCACCGGGAAGCCGAGCTTGCGCCGGTTCAGCACGTGCGCCGGGATGATCTTCGCCAGCGCCTGGCGCAGCGCGTACTTCGTGGTGCCGTGCGCGAGCTTCTGGTCGAGCGGGATGGTCGCGGCGACCTTGAACACCTCGGCGTCGAGGAACGGCACGCGCAGTTCCAGCGAGTTCGCCATGGTCACCTTGTCGGCCTTGACCAGGATGTCGCCGCGCAGCCAGGTGTAGAGGTCGACGTGCTGCATCCGCGCGACCGGGTCCCAGTCCTCGGAGATCTTGTACCAAGGAGCGGTGACGTCCTTGAAGCCGACACCTTCCTCGTACGTGCGCAGCACCTTGCGGAGCTGGTCGTCGCGGAAGTTGCGGGCGTTGCCGTAGTAGCGGTCTTCCAGCGGCAGCGCCCCGCGCCGAAGGAGGTCCTTGCCGCGGGTGCCCTCGGGGATCTTCGTGGAGACCTTGCCGATGATCTTCCGCATCCCGCCGGGGATCTTCTCGAACGGCGCCAGCGAGATCGGCTCGTTGTAGATCGTGTAACCGCAGAACAGCTCGTCGGCGCCTTCGCCGGACAGCACCGCCTTGACGTGCTTACGTGCTTCGCGGGCGATGAACCACAGCGGCACCAGTGCCGGGTCCGCCACCGGGTCGTCGAGGTACCAGACGATGAGCGGCAGCGCCTCCATCATCTCGTCCGCCGACACCGTGCGGATCACGTGCTTCACCCCGATCGCGGCGGCCGATTCCGCGGCGACGTCGACCTCGGAGTAGCCCTCGCGCTCGAAACCGGTGGTGAACGCGATCAGGTTCGGGTTGTGCTCCTTGGCCAGCGTCGCGGTCGCCGTGGAGTCGATGCCGCCGGAGAGGAACGCGCCGACCGTGACGTCCGGGTCGGAGATCATGTGCTTGCCGACAGAGTCACGCATCACGTCGGCGATGCGCTCGTACAGTTCTTCCGCCTCGGCCTGTCCGTTGACCGGCTTCGCGGTGAACTGCGGGTGGAAGTAGCGGGTGAATTCGACGTCGCCGCCGGGGACCACCCGGAACGACGTGCCGGACTCGACGCGGCGGATCCCGGTGTGCAGCGACTCGGGCTCCGGCACGTACTGCAGCACCAGATAGTGCTGCAGGGCCGTCCGGTCCAACTTGTCCTCGACGCCGAGCACACTCGAGAGCTCCAGCAAGCTCTTCTTCTCACTCGAGAAGGCGACCTTGCCGGGGCCTGCGGAGTAGAACAGCGGCTTGATGCCGAACGGGTCGCGCGCGCCGAAGACGACCTTCTCCTGGGAGTCCCAGATCATGAAGGCGAACATGCCGCGCAGCTTCTTCACCGCGTCGTCGCCGAGGTAGTGGTACGCCGCGACGATCGCCTCGCCGTCGCCCTCTGTGGTGAATTTCGCACCGTGCTCGGCGGCCAGTTCGTCACGCAGTTCGCGGTAGTTGTAGATCTCGCCGTTGAAGTTCAGCGTGTAGCGCTCGGGAGCCTCCGGCGGGCCCCAGATCAGCGGCTGGTGGGAGTGGTCGACGTCGATGAAGGCCAGCCGGTTGAAGCCGTAGACCACCTCGGCGTCGGCCCAGGTGTCGTGCTCGTCGGGGCCGCGGTGCCGCTGGCAGCGCATGGCGGCGTCGACCGCTTCACGGGCGCCTGCCGCGTCGGCTTCGGTCGAACAGATCAGTCCAAGCAGGCCGCACACGTCTAGTTCACACACCTCTTTGTTGGCCGAGCGGGGGAGAAGGGCCCAGTATGCCCGTGCGTACGTACACCCGGATGTGGTGGGGGATACGCGTGTTGTGGTCACCCCTTGGTCAGCGCGGCCCCGTAACTCGGCTAGGCTCCGCCATGTCACAAAGATCGGTCGAGGAGGCTCTGGGTGAAAGGGCAAGGCGCAGTGGGAAATCCAGAGCGCATCCCGGTTAAGCGGTCTGGTCGCGTCGCAGCGCTCGCCGCGCTGGTGATGCTGACCGCGACGGGCTGTTCCGGGGACGAGATCCTTCGCTTCGGCTGGCCGGTCGGGGTGACCCCGCAGGCGCACGACATGCGCACCCTGTGGACGTGGACGGTCGTCGCCGCGCTGGTCGTCGGTGTCATCGTCTGGGCGCTGATCTTCTGGACCGCGATCTTCCACCGCAAGAAGAAGACCGCCGACGGCGCGGAGGAGGAACTGCCCCGCCAGTTCCAGTACAACATCCCGCTGGAGCTCTTCACGGTCATCGTCCCGACGATCATGGTCTGCGTGCTGTTCTTCTTCACCGCGACCACCGAGAACCGCGTGCTCGCCGAGACGGACAAACCGGACGTCACGGTCGACATCGTCGCGTTCCAGTGGAACTGGGAGTTCAAGTACAAGAGCGACTCCAAGAACCACGACGACCCCGAGATCACCACGGTCGGCAGCTCGACCGAGATCCCGCTGCTCGTTCTCCCGACGAACAAGACGATCCAGTACAACTTGCGGTCGGCGGACGTCATCCACTCGTTCTGGGTGCCGGAGTTCCACTTCAAGCGGGACGTCATGCCGGACCCGGAGAAGAACAACCAGGACTTCACCTTTCAGAACTCGATCGACCGGGAAGGTTCGTTCGTCGGCCGCTGCGCCGAACTGTGCGGCACCTACCACTCGGGGATGAACTTCGAGGTCAGGGCCCTGTCGCCGGACAAGTACGCGCAGTACATCCAACTCCGCGGCGCGGTGAACCCGAAGAGCGGCAAGCCGAACACGGCCTCCGAGGCACTGACGGCGATGAACTGCGGCGACCTGTGCGCGCCCTACGCCGTCACCACCACCCCGTTCAACACCGACCGCACCGCGCGGGTCGCGTCCAACTGACCCGGCTGTTCGAGCCCGAAACAGGAGTGAGGCAACGTCCATGAAGGTCGAAGGACGGATTTTCTTCCTCGTCGCGGTCTTCTCCGTCGTCGTGGCGGGTGTTTACGCGTACATGACCGGAACGATGACCCGGGACGGCGTCGAGCCGGTCGGTGTGGTGGCCCTGATCCTCACCGGTGGCCTGGCCTTCCTGGCCGGGAGCTACCTGCAGTTCGTGGCGCGGCGCATCGAGCCGCGGCCGGAGGACCGGGAAGACGCCGAGATCAGCGACGGCGCCGGTGAGCTGGGCTTCTTCAGCCCCGGCAGCTACTGGCCGATCGGTCTCGCGGCGGCTGCCGCGCTGACCGGTGTCGCGCTCGCGTTCTTCCACATCTGGCTGCTGATCATCGCGCTGGGCTTGGTGATCGTCGCCATCGGCGGGCTGGTGTTCGAGTACCACACCGGTCCGAACCACGAGTGACGCTTGAAAGCAGTGAAGACGGCGCCTTGCTCCAGGAAAAGGAGTGGGGCGCCGCTTTTGCGTGGGTCGGGACTCACGAGGCACTGTGCCGACCAGTCACCGCAGCCTCCCTCACTTCGAACTCCGATGCCCGCTTGGCCGCTCGCTTCGGCGCCAGCGCCGCCGCCAGGACGGCCAGCATTCCCACACTCTCGAGCCACGTCGGCCGGTGCCCGTAGGCGAGGATGTCCACCACTACCGCGACCACCGGATAGACGTAGGACAGCAGCGCCACCGTCGCGGTCGGTAGCTTGCCGATGCTCGCGTACATCAGGACGTACATCAGCGCGGTGTGCACGGTCCCCAGCAGAACCAGCCACAGCAGCCCCGAGGTGTCCGTGGGCAGCGGCGTGACGAGCAGCGCGGGTGCGAGCACGATCGTGCCGGTCACCAGCTGGATCGCCGCCAGGACGTGCGGGCGCAGGTGTTTGAGCTGCTTCGCGACGAACGAGGCGCCGGCGTAGAGCGCGGCCGCGCCGAGGGCGAGCGCGATTCCCGCCAGTCGCACGGGTTCGCCGTCGGCACCGTGCGCGGACAGCGAGATGAGCGTCACCCCGCCGAACGCGATCAGCGCCCGGACCAGCTGGCTCTTCACCATCTTCTCGCCGAGGAACGCCGCGGCGAGACCGACCAGCATCAGCGGCTGCGTGTGGTAGACGACGGTGCTGACCGAGATCGACGACAGCGCGTAAGAAGCGAAGAGCAGGACCCAGTTCCCGACCAGGAACAGTCCGCCGAGGATGGCGAGCAGCAGGTCACGGCGGGTCAGCGTCCACGGGCGTAGCCAGCCGCGAGCCGCACTCCACACCAGGAGCAGCAGGCCGCCGACGAGGCTCCTCGCGAACGCCACGGCTGGTGCGTCGGCACCGCTTTCGAGGACGACGGCGCCGATCGTGCCGGACAGTGCCATCGCGGCCGTCCACTGCAGCAGGGGGTTGTTCTTGGTCATGGCGACCACTTTCGCTCTCGCGCGAAGGTCCGACCAGTGTCAGAGATGACATTGACCGCAAAACTTATGACACACTGCTCGGATGGATGTGAAGAAGGTCGCGGTGGTGCTCGCCGACCAGGTCTCGCCGTTCGAACTCGGCGTCGCGTGCGAGGTCTTCGGCACCGATCGCAGCGCCGACGGCATCGAGGGCTGGGACTTCGCGGTCTGCTCCCCAGGCGGGGAGAACGTCCTGAGCTGGTCCGGATTCGGACTCGACGGGCTGGAGAGCCTGGACTTCGCGGCGTCCGCCGACCTGCTGATCGTCCCGACCTGCGCACCGCGGAGCGCGAGCCCGCCGGAGCCGGTCCTCGAAGTCTTGCGTGTCGCGGCGAGCCGGGGCGCCTGGGTCGCGGGTTTCTGCGCGGGCGTCTTCTCACTCGGCTACGCGGGGCTTCTCGACGAGCGCAACTGCACTGTGCATTGGGTCTACGAGCAGGAATTCCGGTCGCGCTTCCCGACGGCGAAGGTCGACCCGAAGGCGTTGTACGTCGACGACGGCGGCGTCCTCACCAGTGCGGGGACCGTCGCCGCCGTCGACCTGTGCCTGCATCTGGTGCGCGAACTACGCGGTGTCGCCGCGGCCACCGCGCTGGCTCGGCGGATGGTCGCGGCGCCGCACCGGGTCGGCGGGCAAGCGCAATTCGTGCAGGCGCCGGTCCCCGAGACCGCCGCGCCGGACGACACCGTGCTCGCCGAAGCGCTCGAATGGATCGAGCGGCGGCTGGATCAGCCGTTCACCGTCGCGGAACTCGCCCGCCGCAGCGGCTTGGGGGAGCGCACGTTCCTGCGCAGGTTCTCGGCGGCCACCGGCACGACCCCGCACCGGTGGCTCACCGAACGCCGGCTCGATCGCGCCCAGTCGCTGCTCGAAGAAGGCCGTCTGTCCATTGAGGACATCGCGGTCGCCTGCGGGTACGCTTCCGCGGCTGCGCTGCGGCACCAGTTCGGCAAGCTCCGCGGAACAAGTCCGAGCGCCTATCGCAGGACGTTTTCCGTTGGCTAGAAGGAGATTTTTTGTCCGACGGTGACGGTGACATGGTCGGGCACCTCTTCGTGCCTGTCGCCGACCGAAAGGGTTCCGGTCGGTTCGAAGAGCAGTAGCGACGCACCATCCACTGAGGACGGTTTGTGATAGGTGCCGCGCGGGACGACGAACACCGAGCCGCTAGGCAGCGTCACGACCCGCTCTCCCGCCTCCTCGCGCAACGTGATGTCGAGGTTCCCGTCGAGGACGAGGAAGAACTCGTCGGTGTTCTCGTGGACGTGCCAGACGTGCTCGCCCGCGACCTTGGCGAGGCGGACGTCGTAGTCGTTGACGTTGGCGACGATCCGCGGGCTCCAGATCTCGTCGAATCCGGCCAAGGCGGTCTGGAGATCGATCGACTGCTTGCTCATGACCCGATCCTGGCCACTGGACCCTCCGAGGGGTGAGTGCTAGGAATCGCATATGTCGCATGATTTCTCGCACGAGGTCGCCGTTCTGGTCGACGAGGGGTCCAACCCCTTCGAACTGGGCGTCACGACCGAGCTCTTCGGCCTGCGGCGGCCGGAACTGGACCGGCCCTGGTACGGCTTCACGCTGTGCGCCGCCGAGCCGTCCGTGCGCATGCACCTGGGGATGTTCACCCTCACCGGTGTCGCCGGGCTCGAAGCCGTGGAATCCGCCGATACGGTGATCGTGCCCAATCGGCCCGATCCGGAGCACCCAGCCAGGGAACCCGTACTGACGGCCATCCGTGACGCGGCCGCGCGGGGCGCCCGGCTGGTGAGCTTCTGCACCGGCGCGTTCATTCTCGCGCAGGCGGGCGTTCTGGACGGACGGCGCGCGACGACGCACTGGAGATGGGCCGAACGGTTCCGGGCCTTGTTCCCCGAAGTGCGGCTGGAACCGGACGTCCTGTTCGTCGACGACGGCGACGTCCTGACCGCGGCGGGCAGCGCCGCCGCGCTCGATCTGGGGCTGCACCTGATCAGCCGCGACCACGGCGCCGAGATCGCCAACGCGGTGAGCAGGCGGCTGGTTTTCGCCGGGCACCGCGACGGTGGCCAGCGGCAGTTCGTCGAGCGCCCGGTGCCGTCGGTGCCGGACACCTCACTGGCGCCGGTGCTGGAATGGGCGCGCGAACGGCTGGACCGGCCGCTCACCGTCGCCGACCTCGCCACGCGGGCGGCGGCCAGCCAGGCGACGCTGCACCGGCGGTTCCGGGCCGAACTGGGGACGACGCCGCTGGCGTGGCTCACGACGGAACGAATCGCGCTCGCGTGCCGGCTGATCGAGCGCGGGGAGCAGCGGCTGGACCGGGTGGCGCGGGCTTCGGGTTTCGGTACCGCGGCGAACCTGCGGATCCAGCTTCGGCGGGCTACGGGACTGACGCCTTCGGCTTACCGGGCGCGGTTCAGTACCGCTTCCTAGGGGCTCCCGGTGTGATGAACGGGACTTTCACTGCAGCGCGCGTGTTGCGAAAGCCACTTTCGCAACCTCCGCTGAAGCAGGTGCGCCTACGGCCGGCTCACGGGTCGCTCCCGGGGACGGTCGCTCCGCTCCCCAATCCCCAACGCTATGAAAGGACCGTTCCTTGCAAAATTTGCAAGGAACGGTCCTTTCATAGCACGCGCGAAGCTAAGCGAAGGCGATCCACCGGTTCAGCAGGTCGGCCGCCGCACCCGAGTCGACGGCCGAGGCCGCCCGCGCCAGGCCCGCGGCGAGGTCGTCTTCCAGCGACCCGGAAAAGCCGGTGAACGCGGCCAGCGCGGCCGCCGAGTTGAGCAGCACCGCGTCTCGCACCGGACCGGTCTTCCCGGCCATCACCTGGCGGAACACCGCGGCGTTGTACGCCGCGTCGCCGCCGCGCAGGTCCTCCGCGGTCACTCGCGGGATGCCCAGTGACGACGGGTCGAAGGTCTGCTCGGTGATCTCGCCGCCGGAGACCACCCACACCGAACTCGTGGTCGTGGTGGTGATCTCGTCGAGCCCGTCGTCACCGCGGACGAGGAGCACGGTCATCCCGCGACGAGCGAAGACCTCGGCCAGCACGCGGGTCTTGTCCTCGTAGGCGCAGCCGATCAGCGAACTGCGCGGCTGCGCGGGGTTGGTCAGCGGGCCCAGCAGGTTGAACGTCGTCGGCACGCCGAGTTCACCGCGCGTCGGGCCGGCGTGGCGCAGGGCGGGGTGGAACTTCGGCGCGAAGCAGAAGCCGATCCCCAGTTCGTTCACGCTGCGCTGGACCATCTCCGGCGGCAGGTCGATGGTGACGCCCAGCTCCTCCAGTACGTCCGCGGCACCGGACTTCGACGACGCGCTGCGGTTGCCGTGCTTGGCCACCGGGGCGCCGGCCGCGGCCGTGACCACCGTGGCCATGGTGGAGATGTTGACCGAATTGGACCGGTCGCCGCCGGTGCCGACGATGTCCACCGACGGCCTGTCGATCGTCACCCGTTTGGCGTGCGCCAGCATGGCGTCGGCCATACCGGAGATCTCCGCCGGTGTCTCGCCCTTCGCGCGCAGCGCGACGGCGAATCCGGCGATCTGTGAGGGCGTCGCCGCCCCGCTCATGATCTGGTCCATCGCCCAAGCGGTGTCCTCTTCGGAGAGGTCCGCGCGCGCGATGAGCTGGTTGAGCAGGGACGGCCAGGTCTTGGCGGCCGCGCTCATCGGCTCAGCCGTGCACGGCCGGCACCCGCCGGGCGCGCAGCACGTCGGCGACCGTCTCGGCGGCGGTCAGCGGGTCGAGCGGGTGGACCAGCACCGCGTCGGCCTGTGACCAGGTCGCGAGCCAGCGGTCGTCCTTGCGCCGCACCGACACCACGATCGGCGGACAGTTCTCGATCTCGTTCTTGAGCTGGCGGGTCAGCCCGATACCGCCGGTCGGCTGCGCCTCCCCGTCGAGGATGGCCAGGTCCACGTTGCCCGCGTCCATCTCGACGAGCACCTCGGAGATGCCGGACGCCTCGGTGTAGTCCACCCGGCCGAGGTCGGCGGCGGGACGGCGGCCGACGGCGTTGATGATCGCCTCGCGCACCTCCGGCTTGTGGCTGAACACCAGGATCCGCATCGCCTGCTCGCCCATGAGCGCGCCTCCGCCTCGTCTAGTCATGTCGACCCCGCGATGTTATCCGCCATGACCGACATCACGTGTACCGCCTCGGAAGCTGAAGCGCGTCCCAGCCCAGTGAATCGCCGCCGAGCCGCTGCGCGAGCCCCGCCATCCGCGACCGTTCCTGCGCGCAGTGCAGCGCGTCGAGGGTCTGGACGCGCAGTGCGTGCGCCAGTGTGAGGTCGCCGTCCGGCCCCTGTTCTCGCAGCTCCCAGCCGTCCTGAGCGAGGATCACGGTCGCCTCCGCCACCTTTTCAGGCGGAAGTTTCAAGTGGTGGCGCAGGATCGCCGGTGCTTCGGCGACCCAAGCGGGTGATCTCGCCAGCACCGAAGAGTCCGCCTCGGCCGGTTCGAAGGCCTCCGCGACGACCTCCACGCCGGGCGTGTCGACCGTCAGACCTGGGAGGTTCGGCTTCTTGACCAGGTCACGAAGCCGATCTAGTAAACCCATGAGTAGCCCTGTTCCCTCTTTCGTTCAGATGTGACCCGACACGCACGCGACTTGCCGTGGACCCACCCGGCGGGCGCCATGCGTGAGAGGACATAATGCGATGCGTGACAACGGCAGCTCCCACCATCAGCCAGCGGGTCCACTCGCTGAACCGGCCGAACATGGTCAGTGTCGGCACCATCGTGTGGCTGTCCAGCGAACTGATGTTCTTCGCCGGACTGTTCGCCATGTTCTTCACCGTGAAGGCGCAGAACGCGTCCGGCCAGTGGCCGCCGCCGCTGCACGGTGAGCCCTTCCACCTGAACATCGCGCTGGCGATCCCGTTCACCGTGATCCTCGTGGCGTCGTCGTTCACGTGCCAGTTCGGCGTGTTCGCCGCCGAAAAGGGCGATGTGTTCGGCCTGCGCCGCTGGTACATCATCACGTTGATCATGGGCGCGATCTTCGTCGGCGGTCAGGGCTACGAGTACGTCAACCTGATCCACGAGGGGCTGACCATCCCGTCCGGCGCGTATGGAACGGTCTTCTACCTCGCGACCGGGTTCCACGGCCTGCACGTCATTGGCGGGCTCGTCGCGTTCGTGTACCTGCTCATCCGCACCAAGCTGAGCAAGTTCACCCCGGCCCAGGCCACCTCGGCGATCGTCGTGTCGTACTACTGGCACTTCGTCGACATCGTGTGGGTGGGCCTGTTCGCGGTGATCTACATCCTTCCGTGATCGAAGCCCCCACCACGACCTATCGGCCTGAACTGACAGCAAGGGTTGCCGCAAGATGACCTCCAGTAAGGACAAGACGGAGCGCCGCCGATTTCGCGCGCGGTCCAAGCTGCACCGGCGGTTCGCCGGCGCGCTGGCACTCGGGATCGCGCTGTTGAGCGTGGGCGGGCTGTACGCCGTTTTCGCACCGGAGCCGCAGACCGCGCGGGCGCAGGGCGAGTCCGCCCTCCTGCGCGAGGGCGAGAAGCTCTACAACAACACGTGTATCGAATGTCACGGGCCGAAGCTCGAAGGTGTCACCGACCGTGGCCCGAGCCTCATCGGCATCGGCGACGCGGCCGTGTACTTCCAGACCTCGACCGGTCGCATGCCCGCGGTGCGCCAGGAAGCCCAGGCGCAGCGGAAGCCGCCGAAGCTGTCCGAGGCCGAGATCAACGCGCTGGGCGCCTACATCCAGGCCAACGGCGGTGGCGTGCAGCGTCCCACCGAGAAGGGTGACGCGCTGCGCGGCGAGGACGTCGCGCGCGGCAGCGAGCTCTTCCGCCTCAACTGCGCCTCCTGCCACGGCTTCACCGGCCGTGGCGGCGCGCTCTCGTCGGGCAAGTTCGCCCCGAACCTGGACCCGGCCACGGAGGAGCAGATCTACACCGCGATGCTCACCGGGCCGCAGAACATGCCCAAGTTCTCCGACCGGCAGCTGTCGCCGGAGGAGAAGAAGGACATCATCGCGTTCGTGAAGTCCGTGAGTGACGGGAAGAACTCCCCCGGCGGTAGCTCGCTCGGCGGACTTGGCCCGGCCTCGGAGGGCGCGATCGCGTGGATCGTCGGGATCGCCGCGCTGATCGGCGTGACGTTGTGGATTGGATCGAAGGCATGAGCGCCGAAGGGCCGAAGCCGCCGACAGAGGCGGAGTTGGCGGACATGGATCGCGACCAGCTCGTCAAGCTGGGTACCGCGCTCGACGGGGTCGAGATCGTGGAGTACCCGAAGCCGTGGCCGGTCGAGGGGACGCGGGCGGAGAAGCGCGCAGAGCGTGCCGTCGCCTTCTGGTTCGTGCTGGCCGCGTTGTCCGGTCTCGCGTTCGTGGTCCTCCTCGCGTGGCCGCACTGGTTCGAGTACAAGGAGCCGGGCAAGACCGGCTACACCATGTACACGCTGTACACGCCGCTGCTCGGTGTCACGCTCGGCTTGGCCGTGCTCGCCATCGGCATCGGCGCCGTCCTCTACACCAAGAAGTTCATCCCGGCCGAGGTCGCGGTGCAGGAGCGTGGGGACGGCGGGTCGAAAGAGGTCGACAAGGCCACCATCCTCGCCCAGCTGGCCCACTCGGGCAGCGACAGCACCATCGCGCGCCGGTCGCTGATCAAGCGGTCCGCGGGCGCCGGCGCCGGTGTGCTCGGCCTCGCCGTGGCCGCCCTGCCGGTGGCGTCCTTCATCAAGGACCCGTGGAAGGACACCGAGGGCCGCGACTCGCTGTGGCACTCGGGCTGGAAGAAGAACTTCCCTGAAGAGGTCGTCTACCTGCGCCGCAACACCGGCCGCCCGCACGAGGTCTCCCTGGTCAGGGTCGAGGACCTCGACGCGGGTGCCATGGAGACGGTGTTCCCGTTCCGCGAGTCCGAGCGGGAGGACGAGCACGCGCTGTCGGCCGCCTTCAAGCGGGTCGACAACCCCGTCATGCTGATCCGCCTTCGCCCCACCGACGCCGCCAAGGTCGTCAAGCGGGCGAACCAGGAGGATTACAACTTCGGCGACTACTACGCGTACACGAAGATCTGCAGCCACGTCGGCTGCCCGACCTCCCTGTACGAGCAGCGGACCAACCGCATCCTCTGCCCCTGTCACCAGTCGCAGTTCGACGCGCTCCACTACGCCAAGCCGATTTTCGGTCCGGCGACGCGGCCGTTGGCCCAGCTTCCGATTACAGTGGACGAAGAGGGCTTCCTGATCGCGCGCGGAGACTTCAACGAGGCCGTCGGACCGGCCTTTTGGGAGCGTAAGTCATGAGTTCACTCACCACCCCGACGAAGGGGACGAACCCGGTCGAGAAGGCCGCGGGTGCGGGTGCCAAGTGGGCCGACGACCGGTATCACCTTGCCAAGGGCATGCGGCACCAGATCAACAAGGTGTTCCCGACCCACTGGTCGTTCCTTCTTGGCGAGATCGCGCTCTACAGCTTCATCATCCTGCTGCTGTCGGGTGTGTACCTCACGCTGTTCTTCGACCCCTCCATGGAGGAGGTCGTCTACAACGGCAGCTACACCGGCCTGCAGGGCGTCGAGATGTCGCGGGCCTTCGCGACCACGCTCGACATCTCGTTCGACGTCCGCGGCGGTCTGTTCGTCCGCCAGCTGCACCACTGGGCCGCGCTGATCTTCGTGGCCTCGATGATGGTGCACATGTTCCGGATCTTCTTCACCGGCGCGTTCCGTCGCCCGCGTGAGGCGAACTGGGTCATCGGCGCGCTGCTGCTGGTCCTGGGCATGTTCGAGGGCTTCTTCGGCTACTCGCTCCCGGACGACCTGCTCTCCGGCACCGGTATCCGCGCGACCCTGTCGGGCATCGTGCTTTCGGTGCCGGTCATGGGCACCTGGATCCACTGGGCGCTGTTCGGCGGGGAGTTCCCCGGCAACGAGATCATCCCGCGCCTGTACACGATCCACATCCTGCTGCTGCCGGGCATCATGCTCGCCCTGGTGGGCGCGCACCTCGCGCTGGTCTGGTACCAGAAGCACACGCAGTTCCCCGGCGTGCGCCGCAAGGAGACGAACGTTGTCGGCGTCCGCATCATGCCGGTCTTCGCGCTCAAGGGCGGTGCGTTCTTCGCGCTGGTCACCGGCATCATCGCGCTGATGTCGGGCCTCTTCCAGATCAACCCGATCTGGAACATCGGCCCGTACAACGCGGCGCAGGTCTCGGCGGGTTCACAGCCGGACTGGTACATGGCCTGGGCCGACGGCATGCTGCGGATCTGGCCGGCTTGGGAGCTCTACCTCGGGAACTACACGGTCCCGGCGGTGTTCTTCCCCGGCGCGGTCGGGATGCCACTGCTGATCGGGTTGCTGGTGATGTATCCGTGGATCGAGCGAAAGCTGTCCAAGGACACCGCGCACCACAACCTGCTGCAGCGTCCGCGCGACGTCCCGGTCCGGACTTCGCTGGGCATCATGGCCCTGACGTTCTTCGCGGTCATCATGCTGTCGGGCTTCAACGACATCATCGCGTTCGCCTTCGACATCTCGCTGAACGCGACGACGTGGGCGGGCCGGATCGGTGTGCTGCTGCTGCCGCCAATCGCGTACTACCTCACCTACCGGATCTGCCTGGGTCTCCAGCGGGCCGACCGCGAGGTGCTGGAGCACGGTGTCGAGACCGGCATCATCAAGCGCCTGCCGCACGGTGAGTTCATCGAAATCCACCAGCCGCTCGGCCCGGTGGACGGCCACGGCCACCCGCTGCCGCTCGAGTACCAGGGCGCGTCGGTGCCGAAGAAGATGAACAAGCTCGGCTCGGCCGGACACGCCGTCGCGGGTTCGACCTGGTCGCCGGACCCGGTCGAGGAGACGACCGCGCTGGAGCGCGCCCGGTCCAACGGGCACGGCAACGGCAAGGTCGACGACATCGGCGGCGAGCCCTCGGCGGAGCGCAAGGAGATCACCTCCGGGCACTAGCCCGTCAGAAGTACAGGAAGGCCCCCTTACTCGCGCCTGGCGCGAGTAAGGGGGCCTTCCTGTACTTGGGGACGCTCAGGCGCCCTCGACGCCGATGTCGAACGCGGACTCGCTGTCGGCCTTCGAGTACGAGCGGAACGCGATGTGCGTGACCGTGCTCAGCACACCGGGGGCCTTGCCGATCTTCGCCGGGATCAGATCCGCGAGGTCTTCGTGGGCCGCGACCCGGACCGAAGCGATCAGGTCGACGTCGCCCGCGCAGGAGTAGACCTCGCGGACGCCCTCGATGTCCGCGATCGCCTGTGCCGCCTCGGGGATCGCATCGGCTTCGACCTGGATCAGCACGATCGCGGTGATCACTACAGCGCCTCCTACTTGCGGGAATCCGGTGCCGCGATCCTAGCTCGCGACCCGTTCCAGTGCCGTCGCACTCGCCGCCAGGTCGAGCCACTCCTGCCAGCCGCCCGCGACGGCCGCCTCCGCCCACGGGTGGGTGGTGCGCACGAGCCGGACCCCGGGCCGGGTCAGCCAGCGCAGCAGGATGCGGACCTCCTCCGAGATCGCGCCGAAGAGCGGGCCGGGACCGGGGAGCACCGTCTCGGCCGAGGCCACCAGCAGCTCGACCACCGGCATCGGCGGCACCCCGCGCCGCGCGACGCCCGCCGACGCGAGCCTGCCGTACCGGATCACCGCCAGTTCCCAGCCGCCCTTCCCGTCCGGTCCGGCGGCGATCAGCTCGGGAATGCCCGCCAGCGCCGACAGCCGGTGCGCCCGGCCGACCGCGCGGATCAGCCCGGCCAGCTGATCGCGATGCTGGGCCGCCTGTTCGAAGTGCTCCGCCGAGGCGAGCCGGGCGAGCTGATCGGCGGCGGCCCGCAGCGGCCTGCCGTCCGTCCCGGCGATGAGGCCGGACACCGCCAGCACACCGGGCCGGTACGCCTCGACCGTCTGCAGTCCCGCGCACGGCGCTCCGCAGCGGCCGAGTTCGGCGAGGACGCAGGGCTTGCCGCTCGGCGCGGCGGCCGAGATGCGCTGAGTGCACGTTCGCAGCCCCGAGGCACCGGCGAGGGTGTCCGCCGCGGAGCGGGCGTCCGTCTGGCTGCGAAAGGGCCCCAGCATCCCGTCTCGCGGCATGCGGACCACCGAGAGGCGGGGGAACGCCTCCTCGGTCAGCGCGACCCACCAGGCGTGCCGTGGGTTCTTGGAACGGCGGTTGTACATCGGACGGTGGGCGGCGATCAGCCGCAACTCCCGGACCGCGGCCTCCAGCGCGTGTGCGCACTCGACCGCGTCGACCCGTTCGGCGAGCGCGACCATCTCCCGGATCCGGCCCCGGCTCTCCGAACCGGTGAAGTACTGCCGGACCCGGCGGCGCAGATCGGACGACGTCCCGACATAGAGGACTTCGTCGCTGGGGCCGCGGAACAGGTACACGCCGGGCCTCGACGGCAGGTGTTCCGCGAGCGAACGTTTGCGCCGCTGGGCCGGGGTGACCTCGGGCAGGTAGTCCTGCAGTTCTTCGAGCGTGTGGACACCGACGTTGCCGACGCGTTCGAGCAGCGCGTGCAGGACGTCCACGGTGGCGCGCGCGTCCGCGAGCGCGCGGTGGTTGGGCGTCGTCCTGGCCCCGAACAACGCGGCCAGCGCGGAAAGCCGGTAGCTGGGCGTCTCGTCCCGGGAAATGACCCGGCGGGCGAGCCGGACCGTGCAGACGACGGCCGTCTTCGGCCAGTGGTAGCCGTGCCCCTCGCAGGCCGCGCGCATGAACCCGGTGTCGAAGGGGGCGTTGTGCGCCACCAGTACGGCACCGGAGATGAACTCGAGGAACGCGGGCAGCACGCGTTCGATGCGGGGAGCGTCGTAGACCATCGCGCTGGTGATGCCGGTGAGCTCGACGATCTGCGGCGGGATCGGCATCCCCGGGTTGACGAACGTGGCGAATTCGCCGACGATTTCGCCCGCCCGGACCTTGACCGCGCCGATCTCGGTGATCCCGTCCGGGCCGGGTTTCGTCCCCGTGGTCTCCAGGTCGAATACGACGAAAGTGGTGTCCCGCAAGGGTGTTCCGAGTTCGTCGAAGGCGAGTTGTGCCGCCCCCGGCCGCCGTCCGGTGTCCATGATCGGGCACAGTAGGGGTGGGCACCGACAATCTCACGATCCGCGCACGGTGTCCCGTCGAGCGCGCCCCGAGCCGGTGGGGCCTACGCTGGAGCGATGCAACCGCAGCCCGCAGTGCCCGAACTGCCCGAGGACGCCACTGGCGGACCCTCGGGTGTCGTGGCGTCGGCGGGTGGGGCGGAGCCGTCCGAAGAGGTGCCTGCCGAGGGCTGGACCGCTCTGCCGGAGACCGTGCGGGAGCGGATCGCCGAGCTGGCGGCCGCCGCCGTCGGCAAGCTGCCGGTCGCCGACGTGCCGAGGCAGCTGCGCCCGGTCGCGAAGTTCGCCCCGGCGAAACGCGCGAAACTCGGCGGGACGGCGCTGATCGCCGCGCTGGGGGAGTCGTCGCAGTTCCGGGTCGCGGTCACCGAATGGCTGCGCGAGCACCGCAAGGACGCCCTCGACCCGAACGACTCCGATTCCGTCACCGCCGCGGCCGCCGCGGTACTGCTGGGCGAGGCTGGCGCGGCGGGCCGGGTCCGGCTGGTGGCGAAGAACGCCGAAGAAACGGCGTTGCGTGCCGAACGCGACGCCGCACTGGCGCGCAACCAGCGGCTCGAGACCGAACTGGCCCAGCTTCGCGAAGAGTTGCGCGAGGCCAAGGAGATCGCCGCTGGCGCGCGGGGCGAACGTGACGCCGAGGTCGAGAAGCTGTTGAAGCGCCTGCGAGAGCAAGGTGTCCAGCTTCGACAGGCCAAGGACGCGGTCGCCGATGTCCACGCTCGAATGGAGAGTGGCGGCGCCGAGCGCGCCGAAGAGCTCAAGGCACTGAAGGCCCAGTTGGACCGTGAGCGGCAGCGGGTCGCCACCGAGCGGGCGCGAGCGGAGAAGGCCGTCACGGACGCCGAGATCGCCCGTCAGTCCGCGCGCGAGGCGCGTCAGGCCGACGAGGTCCGGCTCGGGCTGCTGCTGGACACGATCGAGGGTGCCGTCGGGGGGCTCCGCCGAGAGCTCTCGGTGAGTGCGCGGGGCCAGCGTCCGGCGGACATGGTCCGCGGCGCGACGTCGGGCCTGGGGGCGGGCGGCAGGATCCAGGACGTCACCGCGCTCGACAGGTACCTCGCGCTGCCCAACGTGCACGTGATCGTCGACGGCTACAACGTCACGAAGACCGGTTATCCGGAGCTGGCGCTCTCCGACCAGCGCGACCGGCTGATCCACCAGCTTTCCGCGCTGGCCGCGCGGACCGGCGCCGAGGTGACCGTGGTGTTCGACGGCGCCGGTGTGCTCTCCGTGCCCGCGGCGGTGCCGCGCGGGGTGCGGGTGCTGTTCTCCGACCGCGGCGTGCTCGCGGACGACGTCATCCGGGCCCTGGTTGCGGCCGAGCCGCCAGGGCGGCCGATGGTGGTCGCGAGTACGGACCGGGCGGTGGCGGACTCGGTGCGGCGGAAGGGCGCGCACCCGGTGCCTTCGGCGGTTCTGGTGTCGAGGCTCAGCCGGGTGTAGCGGCTCGCGCGTGGCCGAAGGGGACTTTCCCCGCGTGCCATGCGGGGAAAGCGCCCTTCACCGCGTGAGACGCGGGGAGAGTCCCCTTCGGCCGCCTGGCCCGAAACTGTCGGTGGTCGCTCTTAATGTGCACCTCACCACTGAAAGTGAGGAGCCCTGAGATGGACGACAAGGCCATCGCCGATATAGCGGACATAGAGACGTTCGTCATCGATTGTGACCGCTGCGCGGTCCGCGGTGACGCATGCCATGACTGCGTCGTCAGTGTCCTTTTGGGCGCGCCGCCGTCGCTCGAATGGGACGCCGACGAGCGGAAGGCGGTCGACGCGCTCGCGGAGGCCGGGTTGGTCCCCCACCTCCGGATGGTCGAAATCGTTGGTCAGGAGCGCCGGATGTCGGCCTGAGACACGCCACGACCGTGGCGTTCGGCGAGTGGTCGATCCGATCGGGTGAACGGTAGGTAGTCGCGACCAGCCCCAGGATGTAACGCCCGTCACAACTTTCCGCTCATGCTGGTCCGAAGGTGTTTCGGCGCATCACGGAGAGTTTTTGCCCCCGCCATGGTGGACGCGGTGCCTGAGGTTTCGTAACCTGTCCGAGATCTCGTGGCCGGAAGTCGTCGCCAGATGACGACACGGGATCGCCACTGAAGCAGCTTTGTCGGGGAGCTGCACCAGAACCAGCCGTGCGCCAAACCTGTTGCGATAGCACTCGGTCAGGCGCAAGGCGGGGACGCGGAGAGCCGCGCGGGCCTCACGGCCGGCGACGCGGCTCCGCGGAAGAGGGCCCCCGACCTCTTCGTCCCGGGTTTCGGTAGGTGGCCGACAGCAAAGGAGACACGCGCGACCGTGCAGTCGCATCCAGTCAAGCGTGTGGTGTCAGGAGCTTTGGCCGCGGCCGCGGTGATCACAGCCGTAACGGTCGCCCAGCCTGCCGCCACTGCCGCCCCAGCCCCCGCCCCCCAGCAGCCCCCGTCCGGATCGGACGCGCTCGCCAAGTACCGCGATCTCGCGGCACAGGCCGAGAAGGCAAACGAAGACCTCCTCAAGGCGAAGGACGATCTCGCCGCGAAGCAGGGTGAACTCGACAAGGCCACTTCGGACGCGGCCGCCGCCAAGGAGACCGGCGTCAAGGCGGCCGGTGACGAGAAGACGTTCCAGGCCGAGGTCAACAAGTTCGCCGGTGCGTCGTTCACCAGCGGTGTACAGCTGAACAAGCTGTCGTCGCTGCTGTCGGGCGCGTCGACCCAGGACTTCCTGGAGCGCTCCTCGGCGCTCGAGGTCCTCGCCGCGAACAAGAACACCGCCCTGAACAACCTGAGCGGCGCTGTCGCCCAGGCCGCGGCCGCCGCGAAGCAGGCGTCGGACGCTCAGGGCACGGCCACCGCCGCTCGTGACACCGCCGCCAAGCTGACGACGGACATCGAGGCGCGCCAGAAGACGCTGAACGACCAGCTCAAGGAGATCGAGCGGGCCAGCGGCAACCTGAGCACCGCGGACAAGGCCGCCCAGAAGGACAAGGGCGGCGCGTTCCCCAACCTGCCCGCCCCGGGGCCCGCCGCCGCGTCGGCCCTCTCGGCCGCGAAGAGCAAGCTCGGCAGCCCCTATGGCTGGGGCGACGTCGGCCCGTCGTCGTTCGACTGCTCGGGTCTGATGCTGTGGGCGTACAAGCAGGCGGGACTCACCCTGCCGCGGTCCAGCCGTCAGCAGTCCACCTTCGGCGCCCCGGTGGAGCGCTCGCAGCTCCAGCCGGGCGACCTGGTGTTCTACAACTCACCGGTCTCGCACGTCGGCATGTATGTCGGCAACGGCATGATGGTGCACGCGCCGACCACCGGTGACGTCGTCAAGGTGTCGCCGCTGCAGAACAACTACGTCGGGGCCCGTCGCCCGACGGCCTGACGAACAACGAAAAGGGGCGGTACCGCGCTGGCGGTGCCGCCCCTTTCGCGCGCGGAGGGCCAAGTAGCCTTGCAGGGGTGCTGAGGACCCTGCTGGTGACCAACGACTTTCCGCCCCGGCCGGGCGGCATCCAGAACTACCTGAACTCGCTGGCCACCCGCCTCCCCGCGGACGACCTCGTCGTCTACGCCCCGTCTTGGGAATCGAGCACCGGCTCGCACGACGAGTTCGACGCCGCCGCCCCGTTCGAGGTGGTGCGCCATCCGACGTCTCTGATGCTGCCGACACCGGACGTTCTCAAGCGGGCCAAGGAGATCATGCGGGCCCGTGACTGCGAGGCCGTCTGGTTCGGTGCCGCCGCGCCGCTCGCGTTGCTGGGGCATCCGCTGCGGTCGGCGGGCGCACGCCGCGTGCTGGCGTCGACGCACGGCCACGAGGTCGGCTGGTCGATGCTGCCGGGGTCACGGCAGGCGTTGCGGCGGATCGGCGACACCGTCGACGTGATCACGTACGTCAGCAAGTACACGCGGTCCCGTTTTTCGGCCGCTTTCGGCCCGATGGCGGGTTTGGAAATGCTCCCGTGCGGTGTCGACACCGCGCTCTACCGTCCGGATGCCGCCGCGGGCGAGGAGATCCGTGACCGGCACGGTCTCGGCGACCGTCCGACGATCGTCTGCGTTTCGCGGCTGGTGCCGCGCAAGGGCCAGGACATGCTGATCAAGATCCTGCCCGAACTCCGCAAACGGATCCCGGACGTGGCGCTGCTGCTCGTCGGCGGCGGCCCGTACCGCAAAACGCTGCACGGGCTCGTCGACGCGCTGGGTGTCGAGGACAACGTGGTCATCACCGGATCGGTGCCGTGGAAGGAGTTGCCCGCCCACTACAACGCGGGCGACGTCTTCGCCATGCCCGCGCGGACGCGCGGAAAGGGGCTCGACGTCGAGGGCCTCGGCATCGTGTACCTGGAGGCTTCGGCGACCGGGCTGCCGGTCGTCGCCGGGAATTCCGGCGGTGCGCCGGAAACGGTGCTGGACGAGGTCACCGGGCACGTCGTCGACGGCCGTGACGAACAACAGTTGAGAGAGACGCTGGCCGCGTTGCTTGCCGATCCGGTACGGGCGCGGCGCATGGGGGCCGCCGGCCGTGAATGGGTCGGCGAGAACTGGCGGTGGGACACCATGGCGAGCAGGCTTTCCGGCCTGCTCGACGGCGACCCGGTCGCGGCCGTGCGCTGAGCGAGGTCAGGGTTCGTAGCGCGCCGGATGGTTCGGGTCGTCGACGCGGATCACCACGTCGGACAGCGCAGCCGGGTCCACTTCCTGTTCGTAGCGCTCGTAGGCGGGCAGAGCCCATGCGTCGGGTACCCGGCGCTTGAGCGCGGCGGGCGAGAGCCACAGGTGCACGCTCAGGTCGAAAACGAGCCCCGCGCCGAACAGGAACTCGCCGTCCACCAGGACGATGCCGCCCTCGGGCAGATCGACGCGTTCGGCGCGGGTGGCGCGATCGCGGACCGGGTCCCACAGCGAGGGGAGGACCCGGCCGCTGCCGCCCTCGGCGAGCGGGTCGAGCACTTCGCGGCGCAGGGCGCCGAGGTCGAGCCAGTCGCTGTAACGCGAATCCGGGTCCTCCTTGCCGCGTTCGAAGCGCAGCGAGGCGGGGCGTAGGAAGTCGTTCGCCGAGATCCGCAACGCCGCGTGACCGGCGACCCGCAGGGGATCGACCAGTGCGTCGGCGAGTGCCGTGGTGTCGGTCGCACCGGCCGCGCCGTCGATGGCGACCGCGATCCGGCGGCGACCCGTGATCGCCGTGACGCGTTCGGTCAGTTCGGAGACCAGCAGAGCGGGAGAAATCGGACGGTAGCGCACAGAAAGAGATCCTCCACCCGGGCCGGTGACTGTCGCACGGTACACCCGGTGGGATGATGGGCCGGTGACGAAAGCAGTGGCCAAAACAGCCGGAAGTGGTTGGCAGGTAGGCGTTTCCCAAACAGTGCCGTACAGCGGCGCGCAGGTGTGGGACTTCCTGGTCGGACGCGAAGGTGTGGAGATCTGGCTCGGGCCGGGTACCGAACTCGGCCACGCGCTGGGCACGGCGTACGAGACGGCGAACGGGACGACCGGAGAGATCCGCGCCCGTACAGAGGGCGACAAGCTCCGGCTGACCTGGCGGCCGAAGGACTGGGACCACGATTCGACCCTGCAGATCACGGTGAGCGGCACCGAACAGAAGAGCACGCTTCGTTTTCAACAGGAGTGGCTCACGGGCACCGACGAGCGCGAGGAACAGCGGGCATACTGGACCGACGTGACCGAGCGGGTAGTGGCCGCGCTGGCCGAACGCTGACCCGGAAAACTTGCGCTGGCGGGAAAGCGCCCTGGTCCACGGCCGCGAAACGCTCCCTGTGCCGCTGCGCTGAGAAAGGCGTGTCGTAGGGTCGCGGCATGGACGCCGCCGAACTCCTCGCGCTCGACGCGGAACACGTCTGGCACCCGTACGGGCCGATGCCGAGCCCGATCGATTCCCTGCTGGTCCGTGCGGCGAGCGGCGTCCGGCTCACCCTCGACGACGGCCGTGAACTGGTCGACGGCATGTCGTCCTGGTGGGCGGCGATCCACGGCTACCGGAACCCGGTGCTGGACGCGGCGCTGGCCGATCAGGCGGGCCGGATGAGCCACGTCATGTTCGGCGGGCTCACCCACGAACCGGCCATCATCCTGGCCAAAACCCTGGTGGACCTCGCCCCGGACGGGCTGCGGCACGTTTTCCTGTGCGACTCCGGGTCGGTGTCGGTCGAGGTCGCCGTCAAGATGTGCCTGCAGTAC
Source organism: Amycolatopsis sp. cmx-11-51 (assembly GCF_047608665.1). Taxonomy (NCBI): domain Bacteria; kingdom Bacillati; phylum Actinomycetota; class Actinomycetes; order Pseudonocardiales; family Pseudonocardiaceae; genus Amycolatopsis; species Amycolatopsis sp. cmx-11-51. The sequence continues at coordinate 48,241 of NZ_JADNQO010000003.1, forward strand.
TGGCAGTCGGTGGGGCGTAAGGAAAAGCGGCGCCTGATGACCTGGCGCGGCGGCTACCACGGCGACACGTTCACGCCGATGAGCGTCTGCGACCCTGACGGCGGGATGCATTCGCTGTGGCGCGGGATCCTGCCGGACCAGCTGTTCCTGCCCAAGCCTCCCGGTGGTTTCGGCGACGAGCCGGACCAGGCCTACCTCGACCTGCTCGCGGCCGAAATCGAGCGGCACGCGGGAGAACTGGCCGCGATCATCGTCGAGCCGGTCGTGCAGGGCGCCGGTGGCATGCGGTTCCACCCGCCCGCGTACCTGCGCGCGCTGCGCGAGATCACCGAGGCCAACGACGTCCTGCTCATCTTCGACGAGATCGCCACCGGCTTCGGCCGCACCGGCACCATGTTCGCCGCCGAGCACGCCGGCGTGACGCCGGACGTCCTGTGCCTCGGCAAGGCGCTGACCGGCGGTTACCTCACGATGGCGGCGACGTTGTGCACGCCGGAGATCGCGAACGGCATTTCGCGCGGGGAGCTGCCGGTGCTGGCACACGGTCCGACGTTCATGGCGAACCCGCTGGCCTCGGCGGTGGCCAACGCTTCCCTGGGGATCCTCGCCGAAGGCGGCTGGAAGTCCGATGTCCCGCGGATCGAGGCCGCGCTGAAAGCCGGGCTCGAACCCGCTCGCGAGCTGTCCTCGGTCGCCGATGTCCGGGTGCTCGGCGCCATCGGCGTGGTGGAACTGGACCATCCGGTCGACATGGCGGTGGCGACCGAGGTCCTCACGGCGAACGGGGTCTGGCTGCGGCCGTTCCGGAACCTGATCTACACGATGCCGCCCTACATTTCCGGCGCGGACGACCTGGCCGCGATCACTTCCGCAATGGTCGCGGCCGCGCGAAAAGCGTAAAAACGGCCAGGTTCACCGCAAAGAGTGTGACCGTAGCCACAGGAAACCTGGAAGGCCACGCTGGGTACAGAGCGTGGTCGCGGGTTGATCATGGTCAGGCGAACGGGCGAGTCCAAACGGGACGTTTAACGGCGAGTTTGTCGCGAAAGTGCGGTATGCCCTAGTTCCCCGGCGCACAAGCAAACCTGAGAAACCTTTGCGTAGCGGACTTTTGCGCGCCGATCCGGTTTCCTGCCCCCATGATCGACATCGTTGGTGACGAGCACGACACCGGGCCTCCGGGCCGCCGCAATTCCACCTTGACCCTCCTGAAGAATCTCCGCCACGACATCCCGGCTTCGGTCGTCGTCTTCCTCGTGGCCGTCCCTCTCTCCCTCGGCGTCGCGCACGCCGCCGGGGCTCCCTTGCTCGCCGGACTCGTCTCCGCCGTCGTCGGCGGACTCGTCGCGAGCCTCTTCGGCGGATCCGCCCTCCAGGTCAGTGGCCCGTCCGCCGCGTTGACCGTCGTCCTCGCGGAGACCATCGCCACCTTCGGCTGGGCCGCCACCTGCGCCATCACCGCCGCGGCGGGAGTGGTCCAGATCCTCTTCGGCGTCAGCCGCCTCGCCAGGGCCGCGCTGGCGATCTCGCCGGCGATCGTGCACGGCCTGCTCGCCGGGATCGGCCTGATCATCGTCCTCGGCCAGTTGCACGTCGTGCTCGGCGGTGCGGCGCGGGGTTCCGCGATCGCGAACGTCCTCGCGCTGCCCGGCCAGATCGTCGGCCACCACGACCAGGCCGCGCTGATCGGTGTGGTCACCGTCGGCGTCCTGCTGGCGTGGACCCGGATGCCGCGTTCGGTGCGCCGCGTCCCCGGTCCGCTGGCCGCCGTCGTGCTGGCCACCGCGCTTTCCGTCGCGGCGGGGATGGACCTGCCGCGCGTCGACCTCCCGAACGGCCTGCCAGGGCTGGGTTTCGTCCCCGAGGCGCCGTCCGGGTCCTTGGCCGCGATCACCGCGGCCGTACTCACCATCGCGCTCATCGCCAGCCTGGAAAGCCTGCTTTCCGCCCTCGCCGTCGGCAAGCTGAGTGACGGGCCCCGTACCAACCTCAACCGCGAACTGATCGGCCAGGGCCTGGCGAACGTCGCCGCCGGGTCGCTCGGCGGCTTCCCGGTCACCGGCGTCGTCGTGCGCACCATGACCAACTTCGAAGCGGGCGCCCGCACCCGGATGTCGGCGATCCTGCACAGCGCCTGGATTCTCGGCTGCTGCCTGTTCCTGGCGGGCACGCTGCGGCTGATCCCGCTCGCCGCCCTGGCCGGGCTCCTCGTCTACGTCGGCGCCAAACTGGTCAACGTCACCAGCCTCCGTGAGGTCCGCCGCCACGGTGACCTGCCGGTCTACCTCGCGACCCTGGTGGGCGCGGTCGTCGTCAACCTGCTCACCGGGGTCGCCGCGGGGATCGCGGTGGCGCTCGTGCTCATGCTGCGCCGGATGCTGTTCTCCGGTATCCGCATCGAACCGGACGGCGCGCGGACCCGTGTCGTCATCGAAGGCGCGCTCACTTTCCTTTCCGTGCCAAGGCTCACGACCGTCCTGGCCAAAGTCCCCGAGCGTTCGGAAGTGACGCTGGAACTCTTCGTCGACTACCTCGATCACGCCGCTGTCGACTGCCTGCGCGGCTGGCAGCGCGCCTATGAGCGGGCCGGTGGTGTGGTGGTCGTCGACGAGATCGGGCATCCGTGGTTCGGACGCGGCAAGGCGGGCGTGCCGACCGTGCGGCGCGGTGTCGCGTCCAAGGTGGTGCCGCGCTGGCTCGCGCCGTGGTCGGAATGGCAGGCTGAGCATCTCGAACTGCCGAGCCAGCGCGTCGGCAGTGTTCCGTTGTGCCGAGGTGCTTCGGAGTTCCAACGACGGACCGCGCCGCTGCTGCGGCGGACCTGGGACGGGCTGGCGAACGGCCAACGGCCGCATACGCTGTTCGTCACCTGCGGCGACGCGCGGATCGTGCCGAACCTGATCACCACCAGCGGGCCGGGGGACCTTTTCACGGTGCGGAACATCGGAAACCTCGTCCCGCACGCCGGCGTCGAAGCGGATTTCTCCGTGGGGGCGGCGATCGAGTACGCCGTCGGCCTGTTGCGCGTGCGAGAAGTGGTGGTGTGCGGGCATTCCGGCTGCGGAGCGATGAAGGCGCTGCTCGGGGACGCGCCCACCGGGCTCGCGCGACTCGGCGGCTGGCTACGCCACGGCGAGGAGACGTTGCGGCGCAGGGAAACCGAAGGCCCGATTCTGCTCGACGGCGCCCGTCCCGACCACGAGGCCGATCGGCTCGCCCTGCACAACGTGGTACAGCAACTGGAAAACCTGCGCTCGTACCCGGTCGTCGAGGCCGCGCTGGCACGGGGTGAACTCGGGCTCACCGGCATGTACTTCGACGTCGGGAAGGCAAACGTGTACCTGCTCGACGCGGCGCACCGGTCGTTCACTTCGGCCGCTTCGCCGGTGAAGTCCTAGCCCGCTTCACGCGCCGTGAAGGACTCCTTGAGGGACCCAGAGTCCCTCGAGGAGTCCTTCACGGACTTGCGGCACGCGTCATGCACACTTCCCAGCATTTGGGAGCCTGTATGGCTTTTTGCAACGCGTGTGACATCTCCAGGCAACGAAAGAACGCAAAAGTGGGCTACGACACCCGCTTGATGGGTAATGTTCACTCGATCAGGTGGTGCATATCGGACAATTCACCGGTTGCATGGTGATCATGAGCCGACCACTAACCGTGCTTCGTCACGACCTGCCCGCCTCGTTGGTGGTGTTCCTCGTCGCCGTCCCACTTTCGCTCGGGATCGCTCTCGCGTCCGGAGCGCCGATCGTCGGCGGGCTGATCGCGGCCGTGGTGGGAGGTGTGGTCGCCGGCGCGCTCGGCGGCTCCCCGCTTCAGGTCAGCGGCCCGGCCGCCGGCCTGACGGTGATCATGGCCGAAACGATCGCGACCTTCGGCTGGAAGACGACCTGCGCGATCACCGTCGCCGCGGGGGCGCTCCAGATCCTGCTCGGGCTGAGCCGCATCGCCCGTGCGGCGCTCGCGATCTCGCCCGCCATCGTGCACGGCATGCTCGGCGGCATCGGCGTCACCATCGTCCTCGGCCAGCTGCACGTCGTACTGGGCGGATCCGCGCAGAGTTCCGCGCTCAAGAACATCGCCGAACTGCCATCGCAGGTCATCGGCCATCACGACACGGCCGCGCTGATCGGCGTGCTCACCATCGGCATCCTGCTGCTGTGGCCGCGGCTGCCCAAGTCTGTCCGGAAGACCCCGGGCCCGTTGGCCGCCATCGCGCTGGTGACCGTGCTGTCCGTGACCACCGGGATGACCCTGCCCCGCGTCGAACTACCCGGTGACCTGCTCGTCATCCGTTTCGCCCCCGAACTCCCGGACGGCGGCTGGGGCGCGTTCGCCCTCGCGGTCATCACCATCGCCTTGATCGCCAGCGTGGAAAGCCTGCTGTCGGCCGTCGCGGTCGACAAGATGCACACCGGGCCGCGGTCGAACCTCGACCGCGAACTGATCGGCCAGGGCGCCGCGAACATGACCTCCGGCGCGCTGGGCGGCCTCCCGGTCACCGGCGTGATCGTCCGCAGCTCGACCAACGTCGCCGCGGGTGCCCGCACCCGCACGTCCGCGATCCTGCACGGGGTCTGGATCCTGGTGTTCGTCGCGGCGTTCGCCGGGCTGATCCAGAACATCCCGCTCGCCGCGCTGGCTGGCCTGCTCGTCCACGTCGGCGCGAAGCTGGTGAACCCCGGCCACATGAAGCAGGTCTTCAAGCACGGTGATCTGGGGCTGTACCTGCTGACCCTCGCCGGTGTCGTCGTTTTCGACCTGCTCACGGGCGTACTGCTCGGCATCGCGCTGTCGGTGCTGCTGATGCTGCGGCGCACGGTGTGGTCCGGAATCCGCGCCGAACGCGATGGTGACGAATGGCGCGTCGTCGTGGAGGGTGTCCTGACGTTCCTTTCGGTGCCGAGGCTCAGCCGGGTGCTCGCGACCGTTCCCGACGGTGCGAAGGTGACTTTGGAGCTGATCGTCGATTACCTCGACCACGCCGCCTTCGAAAGCCTCTCGAACTGGCAGCAGGGGCACGAGCGCACCGGCGGCGAGGTGATCGTCGACGAGGTCGGGCATCCGTGGTTCGCCAACGGCAAATCCGGCGATCCCACCCTGACCAGGACGGACGCGGTGCGTTCGGTGCCGAGGTTCCTCGCGCCGTGGTCCGACTGGCAGGCCAAGGACGTCGAGGTGCCCGGTCAGCGTGGCGGGCCGACGCTGCGCGGGGCGACGGAGTTCCAGCGGCGCACGGCCGCGCTCATGCAGCCCGCGCTCAGCAAGCTGGCGGGTGGCCAGTCACCGCACACCCTGTTCATCACCTGCGGTGACGCGCGGATCGTGCCGAACATGATCACCACGAGCGGTCCCGGCGACCTGTTCACCATCCGCAACATCGGGAACCTGGTGCCCGCCCGGCAGGCCGACCCGTCGATGGGCGCCACCGTCGAGTTCGCCGTCGGCGTGCTGAAGGTGCGCGAGATCGTGGTCTGTGGGCACTCCGGCTGCGGTGCCATGCAGGCGCTGGCCACCGGCGCCCCCGACGGCGCGCCGATGCTGACCTCCTGGCTGCGGCACGCCGAGCCGAGCGCCAAGCGCAGGATCTCGGTGACCCTCGACGGCGAACGCCCGGACACCGAGGTCGACCGGCTGGCGTTGCAGAACGTGCTGCAGCAGCTGGACCATCTGCGTCACTACCCGTTGATCGCCGACGCGGAGGAACGCGGTGAACTGCACCTGACCGGGATGTACTTCGACGTCGGGGCAGCTCAGGTCTACCTGACCAACGACGGCAGCCCGGCTTTCGCCCCCGGTGGAGTGGTCTCCTTCAGCCCGATGAAGTGAGACCACCAAGCCCGGACCCCGCCCCGCCCCCACCCTCGACGGAAGGGTTTCGCCCCGCAGACTAGATTCAACCCACGTGAGCATGCTGGTCATGACCGGCACCGGTACGGGTGTCGGCAAGACGATCACCACCGCCGCCATCGCCGCACTGGCCGCCGGGCAGGGCCAACGCGTCGCCGTGCTGAAACCGGCGCAGACCGGAGTGGGGCCGGACGAGCCCGGCGACCTCGCCGACGTCCTTCGGCTCGCCGGTCCGGTCACTACCCGTGAACTGCGGCGATACCCGGATCCGCTGTCGCCGGAGGCAGCCGCCAGGCTCTCCGGGCTGCCGACGCTTTCCCCGAGTGAGATCGCCGCTTCGGCGAGCGAGCTCAACGGCGGGCACGACCTCACCCTCATCGAGGGCGCGGGCGGCTTGCTGGTCCGGTTCGACGCCGAAGGGGCCACGCTGGCCGATGTGGCGTGGTCGCTCGGCGCGCTGGTCATCGTCGTGGCCGAGGCCGGGCTGGGCACGCTCAACGCGACCGCACTGACCGCCGAGGTCGCGACCAGACGCGGGCTCACCGTGGCCGGGGTGATCATCGGCTCATGGCCGGAGGCCCCGGACCTCGCGGCGGTGTCGAATCTGCAGGACCTGCCGGTCGCCGCCGGCGCCCCGCTACTGGGCGTGCTGCCCGCCGGGCTGGGCACGGCCGAGCCCGAGGAGTTCGCCGCGCTGGCCAGGGCGGGTCTCTCGCCGTGGTTCGGCGGGGAGTTCGACCCGGAATGCTTCGTCGGCCGCGCGTCGGCCCAGAAGTGATCTGCGTCGCTGTGGCCGAGCGGTCCCGTCGTGCACGATGATGTGCCTTCGCTTTGATGCCCCACCCCGAACAGGAGCCGCCTCGTGACCACAGCCCCGGAGACCGTCGACATCCTCGCCGTGGCGCGTGACCAGGTCCTCGAGCGTGGCGTCGGACTCGGCGAGGAGCAGATCCTCGACGTCCTGCGGCTCGACGACGATCACCTGACCGACCTGCTGGCGCTGGCCCACGAGGTCCGGATGCGCTGGTGCGGCCCCGAGGTCGAGGTCGAGGGCATCATCAGCCTCAAGACCGGCGGCTGCCCGGAGGACTGCCACTTCTGCTCGCAGTCCGGCCGGTTCCCGACGCCGGTGCGTTCGGCGTGGCTGGACATCCCCGGCCTGGTCAAGGCCGCGCGTCAGACCGCCGAGACCGGCGCGACCGAGTTCTGCATCGTCGCCGCCGTCCGCGGCCCCGACAAGCGGCTGCTCTCGCAGGTCCGCGAGGGGATCAAGGCCATCCGCGAGGACGGCAACGACATCCAGATCGCCTGCTCGCTCGGCATGCTCACCCAGGAGCAGGTCGACGAGCTCGTCGAGATGGGCGTGCACCGCTACAACCACAACCTGGAGACCGCGCGGTCGCACTTCGCGAACGTCGTCACCACGCACACGTGGGAAGAGCGCTGGGAGACCCTGCGCATGATCCGCGAAGCGGGCATGGAGGTCTGCTGCGGCGGCATCATCGGCATGGGGGAGAGCATCGAGCAGCGCGCCGAGTTCGCCGCACAGCTGGCCGAGCTGAACCCGGACGAGTGCACGATGAACTTCCTCATCCCGCAGCCGGGGACGCCGTACGAGGGATACGAGGTCGTCGAAGGCAAGGACGCGCTGCGCACCGTGGCCGCGTTCCGGCTGGCGATGCCCCGCCCGCTGCTCCGCTTCTCCGGTGGCCGGGAGCTGACGTTCGGCGATCTGGGCACCAGGCAGGGCATGCTCGGCGGCATCAACGCGATCATCGTCGGCAACTACCTGACCAACCTCGGCCGCCCGGCCACCGCGGACCTGGAGATGCTCGACGAGCTGAAGATGCCGGTGAAGGCGATCAGTGACGTCCTCTGACCGACCGGCGTTCTGTGTCCATTGTGGACAGCCATCCGACGGCGGCGCGGAACATTCCGCTTGCCACAACCCCAGGACGGCACTCGAACCGCCGCGCTACTGCACGTTCTGCGCGCGGCGGATGGTCGTCCAGATCACCCCGGTCGGCTGGACGGCCCGATGCAGCCGTCACGGCACGGTAGCCGGCTGAGCCTTCCCGCGTTTCGTCCTCTGGTTGCGGTAGTTGCGCGTGCATCTACCGCAAGTAGAGGACGAATTGCGGCCGGGGGCGCGACTCGGTGCCAGGGTTGTGTGCGCTGAGGGCGTCATTGGTTACGCTCTGCACAAGCTGCGTGAGGGAGGAGTCCGGGTTGGGCGAGACGTCGGGCAAACCGGCACACCTGTCCTCCAGTGTGCCCGACCCCTGGTCGGTGCCCGTGCTGCCGAAGCCGCGCCGCCCGCATCCCAAGGTCGTGATCAAGGCCGACCTGCTCCCGGCGATCAGTGTGCTGTCCACGGCCGGGCTGCTCGGTTTCCCGCTGGCCTGGCTCTGGGCGCGGCTCGCGCCGCCGCAGCGCATGCGGGTGGTCAACGACCGCGGTGGTCTCACGCCGCTGGAGCTGGAGAGCTGGCACCGCTTCGACGACCTCGCCATCTACGGATTCCTCGCGCTCGGCGCCGGGCTGCTGATCGGCATCGTGACCTGGATGCTGCGGGAGCGCCGCGGCCCGGTCGTGCTGATCGCCGCGACCGGCGGCGCGACCCTGGCGGGCTGGCTTGGCACCACGATGGGTGTCGCGTTCGCCAACGGCCGCTACGAGATCGCCGCGGCGCCCGCCGTCGGCGACGTCATCACGAAGGCGCCGCAGATCGAGTCGGTCTGGATCATGCTCGCCGCGCCGTTGATGACCACACTGGCGTACACGCTGCTCACCGCGTGGAACGGCAGAGAAGATCTGGGTCGCCGCCTCGGCTGAGCGTTTTCCTCTAGGGTGGACGGGGACTTCTCTAGGGGGCATTTCTTGACTGACGACATCGAGGTTTCCCGGCACAACGCCGTCCGTTTCCCGGGCATCAGCCCACGCGCCTACGAACATCCCGTCGACCGCGGCGCGCTGGCCACCCTGCGCGCGGTTCCCGGGTTCGCGCAGGTCGTGAAGGCGGTCTCGGGCTTCTACGCCGAACGCGGTGAGCGGCTCATGGCGCTCGCGTCCGGGATCCGGGTCGGTCCGAAGCAGTACCCGGAACTGGACAAGATCCGCAACGAATGCGCCGAGACACTCGACCTCGACCGCGTGCCGAATCTGTTCGTCGCCCGCAGTCCCGAGGTCAACGCGCAGACGATCGGGATGGACGAGCCGTTCATCGTGCTCAACACCGCGGCCGTCGAGGCGATGGACCTGGCGTCGCTGCGGTTCGTGATCGGGCACGAGATGGGGCACGTGCTGTCCGGGCACGCGGTGTACCGCACGATGATGATCCGCCTGATCGGCCTGCAGATGTCGATGTCGTGGACGCCGGTGAGCGCGATCGGCATCCGCGTCGTCATCGCCGCGCTGCGCGAGTGGTACCGCAAGGCCGAACTGTCCTGCGACCGCGCCGGTCTGCTGTGCTCGCAGGACCCGACCGCGGCCCTGCGGTCGCAGATCCTGGTCGCGGGCGGCATCGACCCCTCGAAGATCGACATCCCGGCGTTCCTGCAGCAGGCGGCGGAGTACGAGTCGGTCGACGACATCCGTGACAGCTACTTGAAGCTGCGCTACGTCGAGACGATGTCGCATCCGCTTGCCGTCGTGCGCGCCGCGCAACTGCAGAAGTGGGCCGCTTCGGAGGAGTACCGGGCGATCCTGGCGGGCGAGTACCCGCGCCGCGACGCCGACGCGCCATCCTCCACCTGGACCGACGATCTGAAGTCGGCCGCGAAATCCTACAAGGATTCCTGGAACAGCTCGGCCGACCCGCTGACGAAGGTGTTCAGCGACGTCGGCGAGGCGGTGTCCGGGGCGGCGGGCAAGGTGTGGAACAAGTTCGGCAACGGTTCCGGCGAGGAAGCGAAAGAGTCCGGCAAGTAGTGGATCTCGTGAAGTGGTAGGGACGGCTCTAACTGTCCTTACCACTTCACGAGGGTTTCAGTTCAGGTTCGACGGGCGGGGGAACTCGCCGAGTTCCCCCGGCGGCATCGGCACCGCGCCGAGGGTGTTCAGGAACCCCGCCTCCCGCGTCAGCAAACGGCACGCGATCCGCAGGCGCCGCAACGGATTGGTCTCCTCCAGCAGGCGCTGCCGGTCTTCCAGGGGGAGCAGGCAGTCCGCGGTGAGGCGGTAGGCGAGTGCGTCGATGTCGCCGTCATCGGGTGGTGTGGTCCAGTCGTCGGCATGCCAGGCGGACTCGCAGTAGCGCCGGTGCGCGGCCTTCGCGACGTCGGCGAGCCTGGCGACGGTTTCGCCGTGTACCGAGGCCACGCGGACGTCGGGCACCCACTCGATCGAGCCGATCAGGTACGGCGCGGAAACACGGTCGATCTCGAGCAGCCGGAACCGGCGCCGTGCGGTGGTGACGACGTCGAATCTGCCGTCAGGCAGCCGTTTCGCCTCGCGCAGCACCGTGGTGCAGCCGACCTCGTGGACGTGCTCGGGCCCGCTCACCTCCCTGATCATCGCCGTCCGCAGTGCGATGACCCCGAACTCGCGGTCCGGGACGACGTCGCCGACGAGGTCGGTCATCAGTTGCCGGTATCGCGGTTCGAAAATGTGCAGAGGAAGGTGTGTCCCGGGCAGAAGCACGGTCTGTAGCGGGAACAGCGGCAAGATCGCCTTCCTGGTGGACTCATCGCTCGGCTCGGTCACCCGTTCAAGGTACGGGCACGGCACGCACTTCGCAGGACGGTCACTTTCCGGCGGGCGGGCGGAACACCGCGAACGGGTCGGTGATCTGCATCCCCTTGCCCGCGAAGGAGAAGAGGGCCGCGGGCCGCCCGCCGCTGCGCCCGGGCGGCGCGGTGCGCCCGGTGGGGAGGAGCAACCCTCGCCGGGCGAGCACACGCTGCAGGTTCGTCGCGGACACCCGGTAACCCAGCGCAGCCGAGTAGAGACCCCGTAAAGCCGAAACGGTGAACTCTTCCGGGGCGAGCGCGAACCCGAGATTCGTGTAGCAGAGCTTCGACCGGAGCCGTTCCCGCGCGCGCAGCACGATGGACTCGTGGTCGAACGCCGTCCGCGGCAACTCGGAAACGTCGTGCCACTCGGTGTCTTCCGGGATCTCGGGGTCCACATCGGACGGTACGAGGCCGAGGAACGCCGTCGCCACGACGCGTGGACCCGGTACCCGGTCCGGCGCGCTGAACACGGCCAACTGCTCCACATGCTTCAACTGGCGTACGTCGACCTTCTCCGCGAGCTGCCGCCGAATGGACGCCTCGACGTCTTCATCCGGACGCAGCCTGCCGCCGGGAAGGGACCAGCGGCCCAGATGTGGATCGAGCGCGCGCCGCCACAGCAGGACCCGGAGTGTGTCCGAGCGCACTTGCAGTACCGCTCCCAAAACCTCGTGGGCGAGGGGGGTCTGGGTGTTAAGATGACTTCGCACGGTTTTCGATTGTAAGGCGAAAACCGACAGTGGACAAATCGGTCCGGAGGCCCAGAACGATGACGATCACGTATGAGAACGACCTGACTCCCTACGGTGGCGTCGTCGCCGACGCGGCTTGGGCGGAGGAGGTGCGAAGCCTCGCTCGCAAACGCGACGCCGTCCTGCTCGCGCACAACTACCAGGTCCCCGAGATCCAGGACATCGCCGATTTCACCGGCGATTCCCTCGCGCTCAGCCGCATCGCGGCGAGCAGCGACGCGTCCACCATCGTCTTCTGCGGCGTGCACTTCATGGCCGAGACGGCGAAGATCCTGGCGCCGGAGAAGACGGTCCTGATCCCGGACGCGCGGGCCGGCTGCTCGCTCGCGGACTCGATCACCGGCGCCCAACTCCGCGACTGGAAGGCCGAGCACCCCGGCGCGGTCGTCGTGTCCTACGTGAACACCACGGCCGAGGTCAAAGCGGAGACCGACATCTGCTGCACCTCGTCGAACGCCGTCGACGTGGTCGCCTCGATCCCCGCTGACCAGGAAGTTCTGTTCCTGCCGGATCAGTTCCTCGGCGCGCACGTCAAGCGGGTGACCGGCCGGGAGAACATGCACATCTGGGCCGGGGAGTGCCACGTGCACGCCGGGATCAACGGTGCCGAACTGGCTGAGCGGGCCGCGGAGAATCCGGACGCGGACCTGTTCATCCACCCGGAATGCGGCTGCGCGACGTCGGCGCTGTACCTCGCGGGCGAGGGTGCCGTCGCGCCCGAGCGGGTCAAGATCCTCTCGACCGGCGACATGGTCCACGCCGCCCGCGCCACCTCGGCGAAGTCGGTTCTCGTGGCCACCGAGATCGGGATGATCCACCAGTTGCGCAAGGCCGCGCCGGAGATCGACTTCCGCGCGGTGAACGACCGGGCGTCCTGCCGGTACATGAAGATGATCACGCCCGCCGCCCTGCTGCGGTCGCTGCGTGAGGGTGCCGACGAGGTGCACGTCGACATCGAGACCGCCGCCCGTGCCCGTGCTTCCGTGCAGCGCATGATCGAGATCGGGCAGCCTGGCGGCGGAGAATGACCGACCCGGTTAGTGCCCTCCAGGCGAAAACCCGCCCCGCGTGGGAGGCCGCCGCCGATCTCGTGGTGATCGGCAGCGGAGTGGCCGGGCTCACCGCCGCGCTGCGCGCCCGGGAACTCGGTCTGCACGTCCTGGTGGTCACCAAGGCGGCGATCTCCGACGGCAACACCCGCTGGGCACAGGGCGGGGTCGCCGTCGTGCTGGAGGGTGAGCACGAACCGGGCGACTCGGTCGGCAAGCACGCCGCGGACACACTCACCGCCGGTGCCGGGCTCTGCGACGAGGACGCCGTCCGCTCGATCATCGGCGGCGGCCCGGCGGCGGTGGCCAGGCTGCGGGCCGAGGGTGCCCGCTTCGACCCGGCGGTGGAAAGCGGAAACGAACTGGCGCGTACGCGGGAAGGCGGGCACAGCGCGTTCCGTGTCATCCACGCCGGTGGGGACGCGACCGGGGTGGAGGTCGAGCGGACGCTGGTCGCGAAGGCCGGTGACCGGCGGATCCCGGTGCTGGAGCACCACATCGCCGTCGACGCGATCCGTACGCCCGCCGGTGAGGTCGCCGGGCTGACCGTCCTGGACCACAACGGCGTTCCCGGCGCCGTCCGGGCGCCGGCGGTCTTGCTGGCCAGCGGTGGGCTGGGGCAGCTCTACCAGGCGACGTCGAATCCGGAGATCGCCACGGGTGACGGGCTCGCGCTCGCGTTGCGCGCGGGGGCGCAGCTCGCGGATGTCGAGTTCGTCCAGTTCCACCCGACGGTCCTGTTCACCCCCGGCGCCCGCGGCCGGTGCCCGCTGGTCACCGAGGCGGTCCGCGGCGAGGGCGCGACCCTGCACGACGCGACGGGCGCTTCGGTCATGCGCGGCGTGCACCCGCTCGGCGACCTGGCGCCCCGGGACGTCGTGTCGGCGGCGATCACGCGCCGGATGACGCAGGCGCCCGGCGGCATCGACGATCACGTTTTCCTTGACGCCACCGGCATCGCCGGGTTCGCGAGGCGATTCCCGACCGTGTACGCGGCCTGCGTGACGATCGGGCTCGACCCGGCGAAGGACCCGATCCCGATCACGCCCGCGGCGCATTTCGCCTGCGGCGGCGTGGTGACCACCGTGGACGGACGGTCCGGTGTTCGCGGCCTCTACGCGGCGGGTGAGGTCGCGAGGACCGGCCTGCACGGCGCGAATCGCCTGGCCTCCAACAGTTTGCTCGAAGGCCTGGTCGTCGGGCGGCGGGTGGCCGACGCGGTCGCCGCCGACCTCGCCGCCGGGCTGCTCGCCGACCCGCGTCGCGGTGTGCTCGCGCCTCCGGCGAAGGTCGCGGTGGCCGACAGGGACGCACTGCAGCGGGCGATGAGCCGCTACGCCGCGATCGGCCGGGACGCCGAAGGGCTGTCGGTCGTCGGTTCGGTGCTGGATCTTTCGGTGACCGAAAGTCCTTTGTGGACACCTCGGATCGTCGAGGACGCGGCGCTCACGGTGGTGGCGGAGGCCTTGGTCGCGGCGGCCGCACGCCGGACGGAGTCCCGTGGCTGTCACGTACGGACCGATTTCCCCGCGCGGGACGACGTCACCTGGCAACGCGGTCAGCTCATCCGGCTCAGCCCGTCGGGGCAGCCGGTGCTGGCCGATCCGATCGCTTTGGAAGGTGTGGCATGAGCGAATTCTCCCCTTGGGTCATCAAGGCACTGGCCGATCACGGCCTCGACGTCGCCGACGTGCATCGCGTCGTCACGACCGCACTGACCGAGGATCTGCGGTACGGGCCCGACGCGACGACGAACGCCACCGTGCCCGAGTCCGCCAACGCGCTGGCCGAACTCACGCCGAGGACGTCGGGTGTGGTCGCCGGGATCCCGGTGGCGCTCGCGGTGTTCGACCTCGTCCTCGGCGAGGACCTGGAGATCCTGGCCGCTCGAGACGACGGTGACCGGCTGATCGCCGGTGAGCCCGCCCTGGTCGTCCGCGGCCCGGTGCGCGGCCTGCTCACGGCCGAACGCACCGCGCTGAACTTGCTGTGCCATCTGTCCGGAATCGCCACCGCGACCGCCGCCTGGGTGGCCGCGCTGGACGGAACCGGCTGCCGGGTAAGGGATTCCCGCAAGACGCTGCCCGGGTTGCGGCTGCTGGAGAAGTACGCCGTCCGCGCGGGTGGCGGGGTGAACCATCGGCTCGGCCTCGGCGACGCGGTGCTGATCAAGGACAACCACGTGGTCGCCGCCGGTTCGGTGACGGCGGCGCTCGCCGCGGCCCGCGAGCACGCGCCCGAACTGCACTGTGAGGTCGAGGTCGACGACCTGGCGCAGCTGGAGGAGGCACTCACCGCGGGAACCGACGAAGTACTGCTGGACAACTTCACGCCCGCCGAGTGCGCGAAGGCCGTCGACAGGCGCGACGAGGTCTCACCGAAGACCCGCCTGGAATCCTCGGGTGGTTTGCGGCTGGACCTCGCGCGGGCCTACGCGGAGTCCGGTGTGGACTTCCTCGCCGTCGGCGCGCTCACCCATTCCTCACCCGCCCTCGACCTCGGGATGGACCTACGCTGACCTGGAGCACTAGAATTTCCTTGTGTGACAAGGGAATTCTGGAGGAATGGTGGGCATTGCCGGTAAAAGTGCCGTCGCGGGATGCGCCGCGTTCATGGCCGTACTCGGCGCTCCCGTCCCGGCGACGGCGATCGCCGAGCAGTGCGCGAATCCGACGGGCACCTACACCGCGGCCGTCCCGTGGGGACAGCGGCTGATCGATCCCGCGCGGATCTGGCCGCTCTCCCGCGGCACCGGTCAGCTGGTCGCGGTGATCGGCACCGGCGTGGACGGCGGAAACGGCCAGTTCGCCCCCGGTCAGCTCGTCGGCGGCCAGGGCACCACGGCAGACGACTGCGACGGCCGGGGCACGATCGCCGCCGGGATCGTCGGCGCGCAACCGGATCCGTCCACGACGTTCACCGGGATCGCGCCCGGCGCCAGGATCCTCCCGATCCGCTACACCCAGGTGAACGGCGGCGGCGATCCCGCGCAGCTCGCGTCCGCCATCGAGACCGCGCTGAACCGCGACGCCGGGATCATCCTGATCGCCGTCCCGGCCGCTTCCGACGGTCCCGCGCTGACCGGCGCCGTCTCGCGCGCCAGGGAGAAAGGCGCGCTGATCGTCTCTCCCGCCGCGGGGACACAGCAGGGCCAGACGTCCTACCCGACCGCGACACCGGGCGTGCTCGCGGTCGGCTCGACCAATCAGGCCGGTGAAGCGGTCCAGACGGAATCCGGTTCCTATGTGGGGGTTTCCGCTCCCGGCGCGGAACTGGTCAGCACGTCCGCGGGCGCGGGCGGGACCGTGGCGCACCGGTGGCCGGTGAGCGACCCGAGCCTGGCCGCCGCGCAGGTGGCGGGTGTCGCCGCGCTCGTGCGGGCGTATCACCCCGGGTTGTCGCCGGACCAGGTCGTCGCCCGGCTGACGCTGACCGCGCACCGAGGCCCGAGCGGAGGCCACGATTCCCGGCGGGGCTGGGGTGCGATCGACGCCTACGCCGCCGTTTCCGCCGCGATCCCGGCCGGTACGCCTGGTCCGGGAGGGCCGCCGAGCGTCGGCCCGGACACCTTCGTCGTCCCCGCGGCCGCCCCGGCCCGCGCGGCAGCGGACAAGGTTTCGGGAGTGCTCGCGATCGTCGGAGTCGCTGCCGCCATCGCGGCGGGTGTGGTGGTGGCCGCGGTCCGGCGGGGCAAGCGCCGAGGCTGGCGGCCTTCACGCTTTCGCGCCTCGTGAGCGGCAGCGGTGTACTGGGGGACACCACTGCCGCTCACGAGGTCTTTCGCGACCCCCGGGGTTTCAGGGGACGGATACGCAGGCTGTCGAGCCCACGATGGCCACGCCGTCACCGACGCGGGAGACGTGCACGTTGAAGTCGGCGCCGTCGCGGCTGAACTGCGCGATCAGCTCACGCGGGTTGCTGCGATCGCGCGTCCGCCAGCCCTGGCTTTCCAGCAGGGGCAGGACGACGTCGACGAGTTTGCGGACCGTGTCGGACGCGTCGTCCACACGGAGGCCGTACTGCCAGCAGATCAGCCGTCCCGGCTGCGTCGGGTCGCAGTCCAGCTCGCCTTCCACGGTGCGCTCCGCGCTGGTGCCGAAGGTGCCCGCGACGCCGTCGATGACCGCGGTCAGGTCCTTGGCCAGCGGGTCGAGTTCGGTGTTCCTGGTGATCATGACCAACTCCTCACAGTCCTCGGCCAACGCCTTCGACGGCCGTCTCACGCAGCGAGCCGCCGGTGAAGCCCTCGTGCGTGAGCGGTCCACCCGTGATCACACCGTAGATGTTGTTCCACGAATCCGAACCGGGCTTGAGCACCCCGCTGTGGGAGTCCATGCCCCACTGCAGATCGCCGTTCGCGCCGCGGCCGGTTTCCAGTTCGACGACGCCGGGGAAGCGGTCGGGGTCCGCTCCGTGCCCGGCGCCGAGCCCTTCGATCAGGCCCGCGTTGCCCTGTGCGACCACGATCGGGTCGAAGGGGGCCGTCATGGAGTAGCGCTGCACACCGGCCTGGCTGGCCGGGAGATCGTCCGGGCCCCAGACGCCGTGCCCCATGCCCGCGGATTCCACGTGCAGCACCTGGTCGGCCCGGAGCCCGAGTTGTTCGGCGAGCCCCACGGTCGCCCCGCCGTAGCTGTGCCCGACGGCGGTGACCACGACGCCAGGGCCGGCGTGGCTGTCGATCTGGCCACGCAGCTCGTCGCCGAAACGTTTGAGCTCGGGCGCCATCGTCTGGGCGTAGTGCGCGGCCGGTCCTTCGGTGATGACGTTCTGGGGGAAGACCCCGTCGGCCCAGACCACCATCGCGGTCCGCCCGGTGGCGTCCGCGGCGACCAGGCTCTTGCCGAGGTCTGAGTAGCTCTGGAAATTGTCGAACGAGGTGTTCACGCCGGGGACGAACAGGCCGACGTTGCGGGTACCCGGTTCGATCCGGCCGACCAGTTCGGCGATGCGGCCGAGCCCGCGCGGGTCGAACCGCAGGATCTGCCGGTCGCTGGCGAGGATGTCCTCGTACAGCGCGATCCGGTTACGGGCGTTCGCGATGTCGTCGGGTCTTCCTCCGTGTGCCAGAAGGTTCGCGAGTCTGTCGCGTTCGGCCGTCAGCGCGTCGGAGACCTTGGTGCGGTTCTCGGCGATGGCGGTCGCCCACTGCCCGGTGTCGGCCGCGCCGCCGATACCCGCCGGATTCCCGGCCTTGGGCAACGGGTTCTCCGGCATCAGCGCCCGGTACGAGGCGGCGACCTGGACGTCGGCGCGCCGGTAGCCGCCCGCCGCCGCGGTGAGTCCCTGGTGGATCACGGTCGCTTTGGTGAGCTGGCCGTCGAGTTTGCCCGCGACGTCCTTGATCGTCTTGGCGTAGGTCGCGGAAGCCGCGCTGGAAGCCGAAACCTGGCCGAAAGCGGTGGCGGGGACGTTCTCACCCGCCAGCGCGGTCTGCGCGGTCTTGAGCACGCCGGCGCGCTGTTCGAGTTCGGCCGCCGCCGCTTCGAGCCTGGTGGGGGCGACTCGGTAACCGCCCGCACTGGATGCCATCACCGAGCCGCCTCCTGTTCAGGGAATCAGTACTGTTCGGGTTCTTCGCCGAGCACGGCCGGAGCGACCGGGGCCGACTGGCCCCAGACGTTCTCGGTCTCGACGAGCCACGGCGGGATACGACGGCCGGAGCCCATGTCGCCGCCCGCGCCCATGCCCATGGGCATCATGGGCATCATCGGCATCGCGCCCTTGGCCGCCGCCGCGCCCGCGGCACCGGCGGCTCCGCCTGCCAGCCCGCTCATCGCGCTGCCCGCCGCACCGTCGCCCGCCAGACCGGAGAACGCGGCCGGTGCCTCACCGGGGCCCGCGAGCCCGCCGCCACCGATCGCACCGCCAGCCAGCGAGGGCGCGCCGCCACCGCCGATCGGGATACCGCCACCGGCGCCACCCGCGGTCGCGCCACCGGCACCGGCACCGGCGCCACCGCCGACGGGTTCACCGTTCTTGCCCTTGCCGTCGTTCGGGTTCTTGCCGGCGGCCCATCCGGGCACGCGCGGCATGATCGAGCCGAACCGGCCGAACGCGGCGGCCGAGGCCGCGGCGAGACCGGCGGTGAACATGTCGCCGAACAACGGGTTCGATAGGGGGACCTGGCCCGGTTGCCCGGTGGTGGGCGGGGTGGAGCCGTCCGAAGGCAGCGGGTGCGTGTTGTCGCCCGGCGTCACGCCGACGCCGGGGGTGTTGCCGATGTTGTTGCCGACGGAGCCGCCGCCCGGGGCCGTGCCGCCACCGGTGACCGGCGGCGGGGTGACGGCGTTCGGCGAGGCGGGAATGGACTCCTCGGTCGTGGTGTACTCGCCCGCGAGCTGGGTCATCACCACGATCGCCTTGCTGTGCGCCGCGCTGGCCGCACCGGCTGCCTGCTGCTGCGCCTCGACGTTCGCGATCGCCAGCTGCCGCTGCTGGGCGGCGTTGATGATCGTCGCCTGCGAGGAATCCGGCGGCAGCAGCGGCGGGTTGACCGCGAGCGAGACGTCGGCGGGGGAGACGTCCGGCACCGCGACCGGCGGCGGCATCTCCTTCTTGGCCTTCACCAGCGCGTCCGCCGCGTCCTCGAGGAGGTTGTTCATCGCGTGCGCGGTCTGGGCGACCTTGCGGATTCCGCCGACCAGGTCGGAGATCATCGTGTGGTACTTGTCGGCGGCGCCGCCGGTCCAGTTGCCGGAGAAGTCCTTCAGCTCGCCGGTCAGGTTCTCGGCCTGTTCGAACAGCCCGGTGCCGGTGGACTGCCATTTGTGGGCCGCGTGGCGTGCCGTGTTGGGGTCGCCCGCCTGCAGCATCGCGTAGAGCTGCTGGTGCGAGTAGGCGGCGAAGTTCGTGTGCGCGGTGTCGGTCATCCCTTGTTCCCCCCGCCGTTGGAGCCGCTGTTGCCGCCCAGCACGCCGCCGAGGACGTTGAGCAGCGGATCGAGCAGCCCGGTCTGCTGGCTGGAGTGGTTCATGTCGCCTGCCACGGAGTCGTCGGCCGCCGCGTAGCCGTCGGCGACGGTCGTGGTGACGTCCTGCGCGAAGGTGATCGCGCCCTTGACCTGGTCCAGCAGGCCCTGCATCTCGGCGACCGCGGCCTGGTGCGCCTTGTCGAGGGAACCCGCCTCCCCGAATTCGCCGAACAGCAGCGGCTGCTCGCTCAGGGTCAGCAGGAAGTCGTTCGGCTTGGACATCGCGTGGATCTGGGTCTCCAGTTCCCGCACGAAGTCCTTCAGTGATTCCAGATGGACGTAGTACGACTGGTCTTGCATTGATCCCGGCTCTCTCGTGATCGGCCATGTCATCAAGGGACGACTACGCGCGAAGCCGGCCGGCCGGTGCCGAGGGGGTGAAAGCACCGGCCGGCCGACGGATGGGGACTCAGCCGGCGAACAGGCCCTGGTTACGGTTCTCCAAGCTGTGCTGGAGATCGTGGGCGTCGCCGACCTTGCCACCGAACTGCGCGATGATCGCCACGATGTCCGCGGTGGCCTGGCGCAGGCGGGTCTCAGACCCGCGAGCGGCCTCACCGGCGGAGCTGCCGGAGGCGTACCAGGTCTGGGTGATCGGCTGCAGGTTCGTGTGCAGCTGTTCGAGCTGTGAGGTGAGCGCCTTGGCCTTGGCGGCCAGCGAGGCCGAGCTGTGCTGCAGCGCGGCGAAGTTGATTTCGACGACGTCAGCCATGATGGGTGGTCCTCTCGCGGGTCAGGGGTTCAGCCGGTGGATCACGGTCTGGTCGACGGTTCCGCTGACCCCGGTGAGGCTTTCCCGGACCTGCTCGTCACCCGAGTTGTAGTTCCGGTTGCTCTCGTGGACGAGGCGCGACATCGTGTTGAGCTCGTTCACGGCGATGGTCATCTTCTCCTGCAGACGGCGCTGCAGGTCCCAGAACGCGACCGCCTGGTCACCCTTGTAGTTGTGCAGGGTCTGGGTCAGCTCGCTCTCCAAGCTGGCCATCGTGGTCTTGGCGTTCGACGCGGTTTCCTCGAACCCCTGGACGGCGCGCGCCATCGCAGCTGCGTCTGCCTGATATCCCGTACCGGTCATTGATGGGCCACCTCCTCTCATCTCGCTGGAAATCCCGGTGAGCACCAGGGGACGCCCTGTCTGCTCTTGTGAAGGACACGCTAGAAAACAGGGGAGTGTGGTCAAACGGCACAACTGCCGGTTGCGGTGACGGCACTATTACCCACAGGTCGGCGGTAGGGTCCTCCCCACCTTCGATCCGGGGGAGGACTCCAGTGTCCGAATCGGAGCCCACCGGCACGCTCGAGTCCATGGTGGACAAGGGTTCCAGGGCAGTACTACATCGCCCGTTGATGATCTTGGCGGCGGCGATGGCGGTACTCGGGGTGATCGCGCTCGGCGGCCTCGTTTTCGACGATCGCAGCCTCGTCAACGCGCCTATCTGGCTCAAGCCGCTCAAGTTCACGATTTCCGTGGGGCTCTACGCGGTGACACTGGCCTGGCTGCTCGGACAGCTGACCCGTGGGCGGCGGTTCGGCTGGTGGCTCGGCACCGTGTTCGCGGCCGGCCTCGGCCTGGACATGGCGCTGTTGTTCTGGCAGAACATCGGCCGCGGCAGGACGCTCCACTTCAACCAGGAGACCCCGGCCGACCAGTGGATCAACAACATGGTCGCGAACGGCGCCTTCGCCGGCTGGGGAGCGACGGCGGCGATCGCGATTCTCTTGCTGTTCCAACGTCTTCCCGACCGAGTGATGAATTCCGCGTTACGCGCGGGTGCCGCGTTGTCGGTCGTCGGCATCGGGATCGCGATGCTGATGTTCACCCCGAACGAGCAGCAGATGGCCCAGTACCGGGCCGGGGAGAAGCCGTCGATCGTCGGCGCCCACGCGGTCGGTGTGCCCGACGGCGGACCGGGGCTGCCGCTGGTGGGCTGGAGCACCGTGGGCGGGGACATGCGGATCCCGCATTTCGTCGGGATCCACGCGATCCAGGTGCTGCCGTTGGTCGCCTGCGGACTGCTCGTGCTCGCCCGGCGGTACCCGGTGCTCGAATCGGAGTTCGTGGGGAGGAATCTGGTGCGGACCGCTTCGGTGGGCTTCGCGGGGTTGCTGGCGCTGCTCACCTGGCAGGCCCAGCGGGGGCAGTCCATCGTGCACCCCGACTTCTGGACGCTGATCACGGGCGCCGGGATCATCGCCGCCGTGGCGGCCGGTTCGATGCTTTCGCTCCGGGTGCCGAGGCCGATGCACCAGCTGACGTGATCTTCGCCGTCCCGCCACGAAATCCACTCGGGACTTCCTTTGAGATCGGATAGCTTTCGGGGCGATGAAAGGGTAAGCGTGCCGGGAACGCGAACTTTTCGGCGGTTTTCGGGCAGATGCACGGGCGTCGTGCTCGCCGCCGCGGTAGTACTGATCGGCGGAGGGGCCTGTTCGTCGGAATCTTCTCCCGACGCGGCCGTTCCGACGGCACCCGAGGTGTTCGGCCCGGCGGGACACCGCGGGCTGACCTTGGGCATGGCCAAGGACGCGGCGCTGGCCGGCGGGAAGCTCGCCGCGGCGCCGACGTCTACTTTGGACGGTTGTGCCGATTTCTCCTACCCCGGCGGCCCGGCACCCGACCCGGCGCGGATGAAGGCGGAGGCCGACGTCGAGGCCAAGGACTTGAACAAGAAGGCCGACGAACTCGAGGCCGATCCGGAGCCGAAGCCGGGCGCGTCCGCCGAGGAAAGCGCCAAGTCGGCGGAGAAGTCCGCCGAGGACGCGCAATTGTTCGCCGACGCCGTCCAGGCGTCCGCCGATCTGGCCGGCAAGCGGGAGGAACGCGACAAGGTGTTCGTCGCGGCCGGTGGCGCTTCCTTCGGCAAGGACGGGCTGCGTGAGCTCGCCGCTCCCGCGGACGCGAAGACGGCCGAGGGAATCGGCGCCGGTTCGCCGTTGGCCGACCTCAAGACGGCCTACGACGCCAAGGGGATGAAGGTCGGCGACAATGGCCGCTTCCAGGTGCCTGTCGACGGTAAGCCGGACTGGGTCTACGAATTCACCGTGAGCGGTGACAAGGTCGGCTCGGTGTCGATGATCAACGCCAAGTCGAAGTGCGGCTGAGTTTTTCGGGTTCCAGAGAAGGGTGGAGGGCCGTTCGTCGCGAACGGCCCCTTTACCCTTCTTGAATCACACTTTGTTGAATCAGACTCCCGCGGTGGTGCGGATCCAGCTACGGCTGGCCGCGACACTGGCGTAGTTCTGGGTGCCTCGCGGGTTCGTGCCGGAGTTGCTGCCCGTCGAGCAGACACCGACCTGGACGCCACCCGAGAGCTGCGGGCCACCCGAGTCGCCGTGCCACGCCGAACCGTTGACGCCGACGCTGGCGATGGCCTGCCCGCCGTAGGCGTCGCCGCTGGTGCCGGTGATGCGGACGTTGGCCGTCTTCAGGACGCTCGACGGCGGGTTGCTGCCCTGCGTGCGGCCCCAGCCGTAGATCTGGTTCGTGGTGCCGTTGGCCGGGTTCGCGGTGCCGAGCTTCATGTACGTCGTGCTGACCGCGGTCTTGAGGTGAAGCAGCGCGATGTCACCGCTCGGCGCGGCCTTCTGCTGGTCGACGGCGGCCGACGTGCCCTGGTTCAGGTTGACGTTGCCGACCTTGACGTGCATGCCGGGCTTGTTGAGGCAGTGCTTCGCGGTGAGGACCCACTGCGGGGCGATGATCGTGCCTGAGCAGTTGAAACCGCCGAACGCGGTGGCGTCGTTCCAGTAGATCTGGGCGCCCCACGGCGCGGAACTCACGGTGCCGCCGCCGATGATGTCCTGGCCCGCGTTCGCGGCGGGGGTGGCTACGAGGGTGAGCGTCGCGGCGGCACCGGCCACCGTTGCGGCAATTTTGGACAAGCGCATGAACACGCCCTTCGGCCTGCGTCGGGGAGTTCGTTTCGACTTGAAACGGTTTCACCAAGTTATGGGGCGATAAGGGTTTTGGTAACCTACCGAAGTCGGTAAGCGGTGCGAGGAAAGTAGTGGGCCGTCCGGGTGGCGGTTTTCCGTTTCATCCGGTTTGCAGGGTTTCGGCATTGTTCGATCCGGTGGCGGAATTCCTGCCGAACGGGGCGAGCCGTTGCCGCCTCCGTCACGTCTGTTTTAGGGTGATTCGGTGACTCAGGTGATCGTGGTGAACGGCGGTTCCAGTTCGGGCAAGTCCGGGATCGCCCGGTGCCTTCAGGCGGTGCTGCC
The DNA here is from genome assembly GCF_047608665.1 of Amycolatopsis sp. cmx-11-51. Taxonomy (NCBI): domain Bacteria; kingdom Bacillati; phylum Actinomycetota; class Actinomycetes; order Pseudonocardiales; family Pseudonocardiaceae; genus Amycolatopsis; species Amycolatopsis sp. cmx-11-51. Next base: position 71,822 of record NZ_JADNQO010000003.1, read on the forward strand.
GAATCCCTGGCTCACGCTCGGGGTGGACACGCTGATCGACGCGATGCCTTCTGTGCCCGACGGGATCTCCTTCGCCTCGGATGGCGGGTGGATGTCGGGGCCGGTTTCCGGCGCATCGAGGACGCGTGGATGGCCGGTGTCGCGGCGATGGTGCGGGCGGGTGCGCGGGTCATCGTCGACGACGCGTTCCTGGGCGGCGCAGAGTCGCAACGCCGGTGGAGGGATGTGTTGGACGGGCTCGAGGTGCTTTGGGTCGGAGTCCGGTGCGACGGCGCCGTGGCCGCCGGTCGGGAGATGGCGCGGGGAGATCGGGTCACGGGAATGGCCGAGTCGCAAGCCGAAGTCGTGCACCGGGGTCTGGCTTATGACATCGAGGTGGATACGGGGTCGGCTGAGGCCCTGGCCTGCGCTCGGGAGATCGCTTCGCGGGTGAGTTTCGAGACCTCCTGATGCGCGGCGTGACTTATTCGGCGGCGTGACTTATTCGATGGCCGCTCCCGGCTATGTCGTCGAGCCGGACGGCGGCTTCGACTGGACAGTGCCCGACGACGAGGTCTTTCGGTCCTGTTTGGACGTAGCTCTGCACTTTGGTTCTTGCGGAGACCACCAGGATCGCCGCGTGGCCGAGGCTATCGCTCGCTCCCTTCGGCTATGCGGGGAAGTCTGGGTTGGCGTGAGAGGACAGTTTTGAGACAGCGTTCATCGACGGCCCGACGTGGTATGGGCGGGCCCGGTGCCGGCTGGGCGAGGCTCTGGGAACGTTTCGTCCAGTGAATGACCACAGGGCAACAGAATGCCGGGTCAGAAGGGTGGGACGTCTCCCTCTGGTTCGGGGCGTGGGTAGTGGAGTGGTTCGGGTGCGGTGTCGTAGGTGTGTCCGCTTGGGGTGGTGATGGTCATGCCGCCGTTGCCGGTGGGTTCGGTGTGCCAGCCGGGTTCTTCTTTGAGGAGGTTGTGGGTTTTGCACGCGCCGCGGCAGTTGTGGTGATCAGTGGTCCCATTCCGTGCCCAGCCGGTGATGTGATCGATCTCGGAGAGCTCCGCCGGACGGTGGCAGCCGGGGTGGGTGCATTCCCGATCCCTGGCCTTGATCAACCGGGCCAGGGAGGCCGGGGATCGATACTTGTCGGCGCCGACTTCGAGGAGTTGACCGGTTGCGGGGTCGGTGATCAACCTTGACCATGTCGAGTTCGGGTCGGAGGCGATCTCGCGGACCAACCAGTCCGGGATAGGCCCGTACCCGGCGAGGGTTGCGGGATCGTCACGCGCCCCGGTCAGGGTCAGGAAATCCACGTAGACGTGAATGTGCGCGCGAGGTTTCCCGCGGCCGTCTTCGGTCAGCAGTCGTTCGGCGAAGATATCGGCGCGGTGCTGATCCAGCGTGCGGGACTTGTCCTTGTTTCGGAGGGCCTGCGCGGTACGACACAGCGAGGCGTAGATCGAGCTGGCGACTTCCGCCGGAAGATGACCCGAGAGCGTGGACATGGTCTCGTCGTCGTGGATCAGTGACACCTGCCGCGCGGCACGTTTCTTCGCGGCTCGTTCCCGATAGCCGTCGCGATCGAACTTCTGCACCGCACGGCTCACCGATCGGCGGATCGCCGATGGGACACGACCGGCCAGCCGCTGGGCCAACCACGCATCCACCTGCTCGGCGACCTGGTCCGACACCTCCCGAGTCAGCTGGGAGACCTTCGACGCCTTGTACAGGTCGATGTCACCTTTCTCCAGCGCTGCCAACGTGTTCGGCAGACGGGCGACCAGAGCACAGGAGGTTTCGACGAGCAGGAACGCTTGATTGCGGGAGACCGAGAAGCGCAAGGCCACCTCCTCGGTCACCGATCTTCGCGACCCGCCGACAGCAGCGAACTCGGCTAACGCACGCACCTGACGACCCTGCGCCTGACGAAGCAGAACCTCCTCATCGAACGCGGCCTCAAGAAAGCGAGCGGCTCTCAGGTCAAAAGCAAGAGTTGTGGTCATGTCCATAATCATACTCGAACATCAGTTCGATCGCCACGTAATGTGTTGCCTGATGCCAATTGGTCAGTGCACGTCGAGATTCTGAAAGGCTTTCGTGGGCTTCGGTCAGCCCAGGGTTTGCCGTGGCCGGTCATCGAGTTCGTCGGCGACGGCGTCCAGCTCGCCTCGTGTATGCACCGACAAGTCGAGTGCCTTTCGGGAAATATCGACGAAGCAGGGTATCGGTGTTCTCGTTCGTGCCCCGCTGTGTCGTGCGCTCCGTCAAGGTCGCGATCTGCGACCCAGAGTGCTTTCCGATGATGAGATCACCCTCCCCATGCCAGGCGCCGCCCAGTCCTCCACCTCAGCCGGTCGCTCCGAGATCAACACCATGTCCTTGTGGCGGCCAGGCGCGTCCGGCAACCGCGACCTCGGACGACGCTGGATCCGCCCCTTCCGCGAAGCATCCTTGACCTCCTGCCGCGAGGCGCCCTTCGCCTGCGGATGGAATGTCTAATAGATCGTCTCGTGAGCCACCCATATCGTTCGGATGGTCCACGCGCAACGGTCTGTCCGATACCGAACCCGCCGCCCTGTACGCCCGCTTGACCATCTGAAGAACAGGTCCAAGGGAGAGAAACCCTTCGGTGCCGCTTACCGGAGAGACCGGTTACGCAGCACCGTGTCGGCCCATCAGCAACTCAGTCGAGCCAGCGAGACAGTCGAGCCAGCGGGGCATCGGCCGTCACCTCCGCCGCAAGTCCTCCCGCATCGCTTCCTGGACGGACTCCCGGGTGCGCTTCATCTCTCCGGCGTTGGCTTCCCATTCGGGATCGGTGACGCCTTTGCCCCCGGCCACCACGTTGCGCAAGCCGCGCACGGTCCGGAAGTAGGTAAGCGCGGCCGTGGTCACTTCAGGCGGTGCGACCAGTTCCAAATGATGACGCTGCTCGTAGCACGGCGCGAACACCTGACGTGCCGTCTCGTCGAGTTCGGCTCCGGTCAGGTCGCCTTTCTTGGACAACGCCAACAATTCGCTGCGCGCCTTCGCCAACAAGGAACGGAAGGTCATGTACACCTCGCGCCGGATCTGCCGCCACGTCGTTTCGGTCCTTGCGGGCCTGAACCACCAGTGCGGTTCCCATGGCGATGGCCGCACCGACAAGTGTGGCCAGTAGCGTCGTCCACTGCATTCGTCCCAGCTTACGACCGCACGCCTCAATCCTCCACAGGCTTCGTCCAAGCCACCTGAACCAGTCCCGTCCCATGCCGCCGCGAGACCAGCACACCCCGGCCCGCGGGCTGAGGCCCCGGCTTCACTTCTCCGAGCAGCGCGCCCTCGTCCCGCGAACCGGACATCACGATCCCCGGCGAACCCAGCTCGCGAATCCGTTGCAGCACCGGCTCGAACAGCGAACGTCCGGCACCGCCGCTCCCGCGCGCGACGACGAGGTGCAGGCCGATGTCCCGTGCCTGCGGCAGGAACTCCAGCAACGGTTGCAGCGGGTTCCGGCCAACGGTCGCGACCATTTCGTAGTCGTCGACGAGCACGAACAGCTCCGGCCCCCGCCACCAGGACCGGTTGCGCAACTGGTCCGGCGTGACGTCCGAGCCGGGAAGCCGGTTCCGCATGGCCTGCCGGCACTGTTCGATCAGTCCGGTCAGCGCGGTCTCGGAACCCGCGTAGCCCAGCAGATGCGACTCCGGCACCGCGCCCAGCATCCCTCGCCGGTAGTCGGCGACGATGATCGCGGCCTCAGTGGGTGAGTACTTCGAAACGATGCCCTGAGCGATCGCGCGCAGCAGCGAACTCTTACCGGATTCCACATCGCCGAAGGCCACGAAGTGCGGTTCGGTGGCGAAATCGAGGTACACCGGTCGCAGATTCGATTCCGCGATACCGAGCGTGACCTGCTTGCGCGGCCCGGCCTCCAGCGAGTCCAGCGGAACTTCGGACGGGAGCAAGCGCACCGCGGGTGCGGGCTTTCCCTTCCACGCGGCGGAAATTCGCCGGTTCAGATCCAGCCCGCCGGCGCCGACCGTGTCCGGACGCTGATCCGAGTCGATCCGGGGAAGTGCCGCGAGGAAGTGCAGTTTGTCCGCCGTCAGCCCGCGACCAGGCTTGTCCGCCGGGACGTTCTGCGCGATCTTGCGGTCGATCAGGGAGTCCGCCGGTTCACCCAGCCGCAGTTCGAACTTGGTGCCGATGGCGTCCCGCAGCGGCGCCCGCATGCCCATCCACTGGTTGATCGAGACGACGACGTGGATCCCGAACCCGAGCCCGCGCGAGGCCAGGCTGGTGATCTGTTCCTCGAGCTGTTCGTATTCCTGCCGGATCGTGGTCCAGTTGTCGACGAACAGGAAGACATCGCCGAACTCGCGGCCTTCCGTGCTTTCCTGGAACTCCGAACGCCGCTGGCGGAACGTGGTGATCGACTCGATCCCGTTGGCGGAGAAGAACTCCTCACGCTGTTCGAGCAAGGTCGTCAGTTCCGCGACGACCCGGCGGCAACGCTGGGCGTCGCGCCGTGTCGCGTAGCCGGACACGTGGGGCAGCCCGGCGATCGGCGCCAGCGCGCCACCGCCCATGTCCAGCACGAACAGCTGAACCTCTTCCGGGGTGTGGGTGAGGGCGAGCATCGCGGCGATGTCCCGCATCAGGGTGCTCTTGCCGCTCTGCGGCGCCCCGACGATCAGCACGTGCCCGGCGGCACCGGAGAAATCGGCCCACAACATGTCGCGCCGCTGCTCGAACGGCTTGTCCACCAGGGCGACCGGGATCATCAGCTTGCCGTTGCCGCCCCAGCCCAGCGGACAAAGGCCGCGTTCGGGGTCCTCGCCGAGCGGCGGCAGCAACTGGTCCAGCGTCGGCGGTTCGGCCAGCGGCGGCAGCCAGATCTGGTGCGCCTCCGGGCCTTTGCCTTCGAGCCGCGACAGCATCGCGCCGATGATCGTCTCGCCGGTGCCCTTTTCGACCGGTTCCTCCGCCTCGACGGTCACCGGGATCTCCACCGGCGCCAGCGTGAACGGCATGAGCCCGAGACTCCGGCCGTCCTTGCGCACGATCTTGCTGCGCGGCGGCAGTTCCCCGGAGACGTACGCGGCCTTGAGCCGGATGAGGGTGTCGTTGTCGGACTTCAGATACGCCGAGCCCGGCACGGGCGGAAGCTGGTAGGCGTCCGCCACGCCGAGCACCGCGCGGCTCTCCGACGCGGAGAACGTCCGCAGGCCGATCCGGTACGACAGGTGCGAGTCCAGCCCGCGCAGCCGTCCTTCCTCCAGCCGCTGGGACGCCAGCAGCAGGTGGATCCCCAGACTCCGTCCCAGCCGCCCGATCGCGACGAACAGGTCGATGAACTCCGGCCGCGACGACAGCAGCTCGCTGAATTCGTCGATGATCACCAGCAACGAGGGCATCGGCCGCAGGTTGACGCCGGATTCCCTGGCCTTTTCGTAGTCCCGCACCGACGCGTAGTTCCCGGCCGCGTGCAGAAGCTCCTGACGCCGCAACAGTTCGCCGTTCAGCGCGTCCGCCATGCGGTCAACCAGCGCGAGATCGTCGGACAGGTTGGTGATGACGGCGCAGGTGTGCGGCAGCCCGGTCATCCCGGCGAAGGTCGCACCACCCTTGAAGTCGATCAGCGCGAGGTTGAGCTTCTCCGACGAATGGGTGACGGCGAGCGCGGTGACCAGCGTCCGCAGCAGTTCGCTCTTACCGGAACCGGTCGCGCCGATGACCAGCCCGTGCGGGCCCATCCCGCCTTCCGCCGACTCCTTGAGGTCTAGATCGACCGATCGGCCCTCGGGGTTGATGCCCAGCGGGATCCGCAGCCGGTCGCGCGCCGAACGCGGCGCCCAGGTGACCGCGGTGTCGGTGTCACGCGGGTCGCCGATGCCGAGCAGCCCGGCCAGCCCGAAGGTCGCCGACATCGGTGCCTCGCTGACCACGGCCGCGCCCTGGAACAGCGGCGTCAGCATCCGGGCCAGCGCTTCGGCGGCCCCGCGGTCCAAAGTGTCCGGGGTGCCGAGGAAACCGAGCCGCTTCTCGGTCCCGTCGCCGACGACCATCCCCAGCTGCTCGGGGCTCGTGTGCAGGCTCAACGACCGTTCGGACGACACCGACCGAGGTTGCTCCGTGCCGACCTCCACGACGGTGACGCCGAGCCTGCCCTCTTCGGCGACGAGCCGCGTGTCGCCGAGGGTGTGCCCGCCGTCCACGATCACGACGACATGCGGCAGGTCCTGCCGGGAATCCGGGCGCCTGCTGAACGCGGGCCGGTCGCCGAGGTCGGGGCCGAGGAGGTCGGCGAGCTTCCCGGAGTCGGCGTCGACGAGCCGTCGCGGACCGGCGGCGTCGGCGGCGGTGGAGGCGACGTGCGGCAGCCACTTCGCCCATTCCCAGTCGTGCAGCCGGTCGTCCTTCACGCACAGCACGATCCGCAGGTCACCTGGCGAATGGAAGGTCGCGAGCTGGGTCAGCATGGCCCGTGCGGCCCCGAGGGTGTCCGGACGACGGCCGGACAGCGTGACCTGCGCGAACGACCGCAGCGAGACCGCGACCGGGAGTCCTTCGACCGTCGAATAAGTCCGGATGAAGTGCTTGAGGTTCGTCGAACACACCGGGTCGAGGTCCTCCAGCGGCACGGTCTGCGGCGCCTTCAACGGTGTCGCGAGCCGCTGGGGGCCGGTCCCGACGCGCACCTGCCCGAACTGCGAGTCGGACCGGCGGCGGTCCCACAGCTTCCCCGTCTCGATGTACGCCCACAGATCGGCCGGATCGGGCTGCAACGCCGCCATGGCCGCGCGCTGGTCGTCCGCGATCTCGCGGACCTGGCCGCGCAAACCGGTCAGATACCGCTGGTAGTCCCGGCGCTCCTCGTTGATCTGCGCCTTCTTCGCCGCGCCACCGCGCCCGAGCGACATCACGACCATGCCCGCCATCGCGGTGAGGAACAAGGCGCCGAAGATGTAGGTCATCACCCCGCCGTCGCGTCCGATGTAGACGAACGACATGGCGCCCATGCCCAACATCATCGGCATGAACATCAGCAGCTGCATGGCTCCGCCGGAGGAGCCTTTCGGCAGCATCGGCGGGGACTGCAGCACGATTTCACCGGGCTGGTCGCCCAGGGACGGCAGGCGGTCGCGAGTGGCGCTCATCAGGGTCTTTCTGGCCGCTTGTGGGTAATCCTGCCGATCATTCTGGCCACTCGTGCCGCCCTCACGGTGGGTACTTTTGCCGTCCGCTCGCGTCTGGTGACGAACTTACGCTGCTGGTCACGCAGACGTGGGGGAACGAGAGAAGGAGAACCATGGTCGGCACGGGCGAGTACCGGGCGGAGCCCGAGGCCATGCGCTCGGCGGTCGGGAACCTGGGCGGCATCATCATGCAGGGCATCAATGTCGTCGCCGATCTCGAACGCACCGTCCTGCAGCCGATGTCGTTCGCCACGTTCGGCAGCGCGGTGGCGGCGGCCAACACGGCCATGCAGAGCCAGCAGGTGGTCGCGGTCCGCACCCTCCTGCAACTTCTGCAGCAGATCAACGGCTTCATCAAGAGCAGCGCCGACGCCTACCAGGCCGCCGACGAGGCGGTCGCGGGCGGATACGGCGGCCGTCCCGGCGGCGGCGCGGGATCGGGGCCGTCGTCGATCTGGGGGAACTCGCACGCGTCCGAACTGGCGACGCTGGCCATCAACGACAGCGCCGGCGGCAACGGTGAGCCGTCGTCGGTCGGGAACGTCCTGCGCTACCTGGGGGACGCGCGGCTGGGGCAGCTCGGCGACCACCCGATCACCGACGCGCGGTTCCATGGCGTCTCGGACTTCAACGACTGGCTGGCCGATGACGCCGACAACCAGGCGCGGGTCGGCGTCATCGAGGTCTACGCCGGTACCGCGCGCAACTTCGGCGACGTGCCGGGCGGGGTGCACAGCGGCGACGTCGTCGTGGTCGAGCCGCTCCTGTTCTCCGACAGCAAGCCGATCATCGCCATCGCCGGAGAAGGCGGGCAGCTCTACAACCACGGACTCGTCGAAGCGGACATCAACGGCTTGGCGAAGGTCAGCGTCTACCGCCCGGCTTCCGTCTGACTTCCCGCCTGAGGAGCGACATGCTGACTTACCCCAATTCCAGCGCGATGGACGCTACGGCGTCCTCGGGCGGGCCGATCACCATCCTGCCGCAGATCCTCACCGGCCAGCCGGAGCAGATCGCGAAGCACGTGCTCGAGGTGCTCAAGAAGGCCAACGAATTCCTCACCATGTACAACGAGGTGACGAAGGCCGCCGAGCAGCTGAAGAAGATCTGGTCCGGCGGCGCTTCGGACTCCGCGATGAAGAAGATCACGGACTCCCTGAACTCGCTGACCAAGATCGTCCAGGTCGTGCAGAAGGGCGCGGAGCTGCTCGGCATGGCCGGGACACTGATCAAGACCGCCCAGACGGCCTACAAAGCGGTGGTCTCGGCGGTGAACCCCACGGTCGCGGGCCTGATGTCGAATCCGTGGACCTACGGCGCCGCTGTCGCGCTTTCCACCGCCACCAGTGCTTCGCTGCGCGCGTTCATCACCGCGATCGGCGCGCTGCTGAAGGCGCTCGGCGTCGTCGACCTCGCCAACCAGATCACGCAGATCGCCACCATCATCGGCGAGGTCCAGAAATTGTTCGGGCACAGCGATTCCGGCAACGGTTCGGCGGGCAACGCGGCCGTCTCCGGCACCCCGGTCACCGACCCGCGGGCGCCGGGTTCGGTCGCCAGCGGCGCGGGACAGGCCGCGGTCGGCGGCTCCGGCGGCGGTGGCGGCGGTGCCGGCGGCTCCGGCGGCTCCGGTGGGACGACACCGGGTGAGACGCCACCGTTCACCCAGTACCGGCCGCCCGCGCTGGGCGGCACCGGTTCCCAGGGCAACTGGCCGGGCGGCGCGGACTCCTGGATCCCGGTGGACAGACCTTCCGGTGGCGGCTCGGGTTCCGGCGCCCTGCCGGGGGCGGGCGCGGGCAACGGGAACCAGGTCACCATCACCACCGACCTGAACACCGGCCGCTCCACCGTCCAGGCGCCGGGCGGTCAGGACATCGATATCGACATCGACATGAACTACGGCGGCAAGCACTTCGAGCAGCACATCGACATCGACGCAGGGGCTGACTCACCGGCGAAGGGCAGGTAACCGTGTCGGGGAGCGGTGTGGTCGACGCGTCGGGCGTCGTCAGTTCGATTCTGTCGAATTACCGGCGGCTCGTGGTCGAGTACCAGCGGCGGGTCACCGGTGATCCGGCGGCGCTGAACGCGGCCGGGCAGCGGTGTGGCGAGCGGGCGTCCACGGTTTCCGGCCGGGCAAACGAGATCGCCAAGGCGGCGAAGGCGCTCAACGCGTCCTGGGAGGGTGATGCCTACACCGCGTTCGCCAGGGCCGCGGCGAACCTGAGCCAGGAACTCGGTGAGCTCGGCGCCGAACTAAGCGACCAGTCGAACCGGCTGCGAGCGGGCGCGCAGGCACTGCGGGGCGCGAAGTCCTGTGTGGACTCGATTCTCGCTCAGTTCGACCAGTACGCCGCGCAGCTCACCAGCCAGGCGCGCACGGCGAACGCGAACGCGGTCAACGCGTTCATCTCCGCCGCCCGCCAGCTCGGCGAGCGCGCCGCGCAGGCGGCACAGGAGATCGCCGACGAGCTGAGCGAAGAACTCGCGCGGCTGTTCCCGCCGGAGGGCACCGGCCGGATCGAACACGAACTCGGCAAATGGGGCCGCGGCCCGTTGTACTGGCTCAACGGCGAAACACTCGACGGCCGCAAGCGACCGCGCACGCATCCTTCCTGGTTCGGCAATTCCGGCTGGAAGAAGCTCACCTGGGACGGTCTCGAAGGCACGCGCGCCCCGCGTGCCGGCGACACCCCGTTCGGCAGGCCGAAGCCGGAAGGCCTGCGCGACAAAGCCTGGAACAGCACCGAGATCACCTACGCCAAGTGGAAGCAGGAGCAGGACGGTTTCACCCCGGGCTGGGACGCCAAGGTCTCCTCGCAGGGCTGGGACCTCAAGGCGTCCGGGCACGCCGAACTGGCCGCCTTCAAGGAAGAACTCGAAGGCAAGAACGAATGGGGCGTCGCCTCGGGCAGTGCCAAGGGGACCGCGTTCGTCGGCGGCGAGGTGAACGGCTCGTTCCAGGCGGGCGCGCACGGCGTCGGCGTGCACGCCAACGCCTTCGTCGGCGGCAAGATCGAAGGCGAGCTCGCGGCGGACGTGGCCGGGGTGGGCGTCGGCGCGAGCGGCACCCTCCAATATGGACTCGGCGCCCAGCTCGACGGCCAGGCCGTCTACGACGCCGGGCACCTCAAGGTCAACTTCAAGGCGGGCGTCGCACTCGGTCTCGGAGCCGGGATCGGCGCGAAGATCGACATCGACCTGCCGAAGATCGCGGACACCGTCGGCGAGTACGGTGGCGCCGCCGTCGACGCGGTGAGCGGCGCGGCTGGCCAGGCGGCGGACGCCGTCGGCGAGGCTTGGGACGACGCGATCTCCTACGTGGGCACGTGGTGACAGGGATGAGCGAAACGATGACGCAGGACCGGGTTTCCCTTCCGCTCGGCTTCGACATCCCCGAGGGCTGGGTGCCGGTCGAGCCGTCGTCCGTCGGCGCCGAGGGCGCGGTCTTCGTGGCCGTGCACTCCGTGCCGGACGGGGAGTTCACCCCCAACATCACCCTGAGCGTCGGGCAGCGGCCGGATCAGGCGCGGATCACCGAGATCGCCGACGAGGCCGTCGAACGCCTCGGCCGGTCCATGGCCGCGCTCGAAGTGGTCCAGCGCAAGGTGATCGGCACCGGGGCCGCCCCCGGCGTGACGCAGATGCTGCGCGTCCGCACCGGCGAGGGGCAGGAACTCGTGCAGACCCAGGTGCAGCTGACCGTGCCAGGCGCGAGCCCGGCCGACCGGCTGATCCTCCAGATCGCCTGTACCGCAGCGCCCGAGACGGCACGCCGGCTCGGCGACGACTTCCGCAGGTTCGTGGCCAGCGTCCACGTCCGGCGGGATTTCACCGCAGATGAAGGAGAAGACTCGTGACCACGGACCCCTATGCCATGCCGGACATGGACGAGTTGCTGGACCAGGTCCGCAAGCAGACCGAAGAGGTGCAGCGCATCCAGCGTTCGGTCGAGGCGATGGAGGTCAAGGCGCACTCACGGCAGAACGAGGTCACCGTCGTGCTGCGCGGTGACGGCCGGTTCACCTCGATCGACATCGACCCCCGCGCACTGCGTCAGTACGACGCGCGCAACCTTTCGGAGATCGTCCTGGAGGCGGTCAACAACGGGCTGCAGAAACTGGCCGAGGCCAGCAGCGCCAAGTTCGCCCCGGTCATCGAGTCCGCCAAGTCGATCGAAGCATGACGGCCGCGATCGCGGGCTCCACCCGGCGCGTCACGGTGGTGACACCGCGGGCGCGGGTCGATGTGGCGCTGCCGCAGCAGAGCACGTTCGCCGAACTCGTCCCGCAGCTCGTCCGGCTTGCGGGTGCGTCAGGGCAGGCGTCGGCCGAGCACCCGGGCTGGGTGCTGTCGCGGCTCGGCGGCGCTCCGCTCGCGCTCGGCCTCACGGTCGCCGCGGCGCAAGTGCGTGACGGAGAAGTACTGCACCTGACCCCGCGCGAACGCCCGCGGGGTCCGCTGCTGTTCGACGACGTCGTCGACTCGATCGCCAGTGTCGCCGAGTCGGGTACCGGCCGCTGGGGACCTTCGGTGGCGCGCAAGGCGGGTATCGTCGCGTCGGTCGTCCTGCTGCTCACCGGTGGCCTGCTGGTGCAGGCGGCCGCGTCCGGCAGTGTGCTGGCGCCGATCGGGACCGGGCTGCTCGCGCTGGTCCTCGTTCTGGGCGGTGGCGCGTTGAGTCGTGCGTACGGCGACGCGGAGGCCGGTGCGGCGGGCGCGCTCGCCGGGGTCGGCGCGGCGTTGCTGGCCGGGATGTCGATCCTGCCGCCGCATCCGCTGTTCTCGCTGTCGGCCGGGCCGCTGGCCGCCGGGCTCGCCGTGGTGACCGTGTACGGCGTGATCGCGGCCGTTTCGGTGGCGGACCGGCTGCCGTGGTTCGTCGCGGTCACGGTCGCCGCCGGGCTCGGCGCGATCACCACCGCCATCGCCGGACTTGCCGACGTCCGCGCGGTCTCGGCGGCCGCCGTGGTCGGCGTCGTGGCGACGGCACTGGCCGCGGTGGCACCGATGATGGCGCTGCGGCTCGGCAGGCTGCCGCTGCCCCGGGTGCCGGACGACATGGACGCGTTCCGCGCCGACGAGAACCCTTCGCTGGGCGAGGACATGGTCGGCGGGACGACGTACGCGCAGGCGTTGCTGACCGGGTTGCTCGTCGCGCTCGGGCTCACCGTGGTCTCCGCGTGTATCGTCCTGGCGTCGTCCGGCGGGGCCTGGGAAGCGGGCCTGTGCGCGTCGCTGGGGCTGGCGCTGATGTTGCGTTCGCGCGCGTTCGCCGGCCGTTCGCAGCGGCTCGTGCTCATCGGTTTCGGTGCGGCGGCCCTGGCGTCGGCCGGTTTCTGGCTCGCCGCGGGCGGGCCGCGTTCGTTCGTGTTCGGCGCGGGCTGCGCCGTCGTCGTCGCGGCGGGCGTCTGCCTCACTTACGCGACGCGGGTCGCGAAGGGACGCCGTTCTCCTTACTGGGCACGGACTCTCGATATCGTCGAGTTCCTGGTGCTGCTCTCGCTGATCCCGTTCGTCGGCATGATCGCCGGGGTCTACGAGGCCGTGCGCGGCTAGGCCCCACCCCCACGCAATTAGTCCTCTAGTTGCGGTACTTGCACACGCAAGGACCGCAACTAGAGGACTAATTGCGTTTACGTCCGTGGAGGGTTCCTTCCCTACCCTCAGAGAGGAAAGGAGCCCTCCACGGACAGTCCCCTCAGTCCTCCAGCGCCAGCGGCAGGGTCCGCCGGACCGCCGCCGCGTGCCGTCCGTGCAGCGGGGTCACCGCGATCCCTTCGGGCCGCACCGTCTCCGCCCCCGGTCGTCCGCCGACCCGGATGGTCACTTCGGACTTCTCGCGCCCGCCAGGGGTGCGATGCAGCGTGTACGAAGTCGCGGTGAACGCCGAGCCGGGTACGTGAAGATCCAGTGTCCGCGCGAGATCTCGCTCCGACCGCGGCCGGTAACAGACCTGCGAGGCACCGCCCCAGTCCCAGGAACGCCAGCCGGTCACCGGCGCGTCCTGGCCGCTGCCGAGCGCGACGCGGAGTTCTTCGGCCACCTCGCCTGCCTCGAGCACGGTGCTCTCGAACCCGGCTTCGGCCAGCGCGCCCATCAGAGCCAGCGCCGCGCAGGCGGTGCTCCGCAGCGCGCCGAGTTCTCCGCCACCCCGGGCGAGCGCGGCGATCGGCGCGTCCTCGGGCCGGTACCGGACGGCGAGCCAGCGGACCCTGATCAGCGACTGTCCATTGGGGACGGTCCAGGTCAGCAGCTGTGCGCTGGACAACGGGATCCCGGTGCTCGCGTAGGAGTCACGCAGGATGGCGACCAAAGTGGCCGGATCGGGTGCGACGGCACCCCTGGTCAGCCGCACGACAGCGCTCCAGCCGTCGCCGACCTCGGCGACGCCGAAACGGTTACCCGCGCGGTCGACGTGCTGGCGGACCCGGACGGGACCGGCGAGCCGGTGCAGCGGATCGGGGACTTCGCGCTTGTCGCGACGCTTCAGCCGGTATCCGGTCCAAGTGAGCAGCCAGCCGGCGGCGTGGCGCCCGGCGAAGCGGACCGACGTCGTCAGGACAAGGACCCCTGCCACAGCGGTAATGCTGATCCGCGCGGGCTGAGGGAACCCGTCGACGGTGAAGGCCAGCAGGATCGCGATCCCGGCGATCTCCCAGAGCGCCGCCTGCAGCGGTCGGATCGGCAGCAGCCAGGGCAGCGGCGCCGCACCCGCGGTGCCGTGTTCCGGGGCCTGGCGTGGTGTGGCCACCGCCGGGGCTTCAACCGACAAGGAATTCCCCTCCTCCGTGCACGCGCCCGACGGTAATCCCGTCCCGCGCGGGGGAGGGGCGTAAAAATTACCCTCACCGTGAAGCTTGACGGAACCTAACGTGATGGACCTTCGGACGGGTGGGTACGAACGGCGGGGGACGGGAGCGTGTGGACGCAGCGGGACCAGATCCAGGCCTACCAATTCCTCCGCAGGAGACTGGTTTCGGCACTGGTCTCGGCGGACGCCAACCATCCGGTCGCCCCGAGCCGCAGGCTCGTGATCGGAACCCTGTGCGGCCTCGGCGTGGCGCTGCTGGTCACCGCGGTCTTCGGCGTGATCGGCCTGCTGAACCCCTCCGGCGGTAAGGACTGGCTCGCAGGCGGCAAGGTCATCGTCGAGGAGGGCACCGGCGCCCGGTACATCCTCGGCAAGGACGGTGCGCTGCATCCCGTGCTCAACTACGCCTCCGCGCGGCTGATGGCGGGCGGCAACGGCGAGGCCACGGTGACCGTCCCTTCGGACAAGCTCGCGAAGGCCCCTCGCGGTTCGCAGATCGGCATCCCCGGCGCCCCCGATTCACTGCCCTCGTCCGCCGTGCTGGTGAAGACGCCGTGGACGAGTTGCTCGCGGACGACCCAGGATGCGCCCGCGTCGGCCGAACCCGAGACAACGGTGCTTTTCGGCGCGCCCGCCGCCGGGGTCGACCTGCCGAAGGACCAGGCCGTCGTGGTCCGCGTCCCCGAGGGCGAGCGTTACCTCGTGACGGCGGGGCGCCGCTACAAACTCACCCCGGAGGCGGCCACGGCGCTGCAGTTCGACACCTATCCGGCGATCGCGGTGTCCTCCCGGTGGATCGGCACGGTCGCCGCCGGACGGGATCTGGCCTACCGCGCGGTCGAGGACGCCGGACGGTCCGGCCCGCAGGTCGGCGGCACCACGGCGAAGGTCGGTTCGGTACTCGGTGTCGTCGACGCGATGGCGTCACCCAACGACGCGACGTCGTACTACCTCGTCCGCCCCGAAGGACTCGAACCGATCGGCCAGACCGCGGCGAGCCTGCTGATCAACACGCCGCAGAACGCGGACGCCTACACCGGCGTCCCGGCCCCCGTCGCGGTGCGCGCGGCCGACGTCGCCGCGGTGCCGAAGGTCGGCACGGCGAGGACGGGCGGGGCCGATCCCGCGGAGTATCCGGACCGGATCCCGCGAAAAGCGCCCGTTACCGGACAGTCCGTGACGGTATGCGCGCAGGGTTCTCGAATTGTTATCTCCGCACAGGTCCCGTTGCCGCAAGGTGCGAAGGCGATCCCGGTGACGGCGCGGACGGACGCGCTGGTCGCCGACGCGGTTTTCGTGCCTCCGTCGGGAGGCGCGGTGGTGACGGAATCCGGTTCCGGCACGGTTTACGTCGTGACCGACACGGGCCTGAAATACCCGGTGGCGAGCACTGAGGCACTCGCTTCCCTCGGTTACGGCCAAGCCGAACGGCAACCGGTTCCGAATGGGTTGCTGGCACTGGTGCCGCGAGGGCCCGCGCTGGATCCGGCGCGGGCCGGACGCGCGGTGTCCGCGGCGGGTGGGACGGGGTGAGCGGAAGCGTGCAGATGACTGAAGACAAGCCGGAGACCGACCGGGTCGACGTCGCGGTGATCGAGGACCATCCGTTGTACCGGCACGCCGTGGTCCGGGTCCTCACCGAGGCGGAGGGGATCGAACTGGGCGCGGTGGTCGATTCGGTCGCCCGGTTCCACGTCCACCCGCAGCCACCCGGCAGCGTCGTGCTGCTCGATCTCGGCCTGCCGGGGATCGCCGGGGCGGCGGCCGTGCTCCAGGTGTGCGAACTGGGGCATCACGTGCTCGTGGTGTCCGCGCAGGCGGAGTCCGAACAGGTGCTCGGCGCGATCGCCGCCGGTGCGAAGGGATTCCTGTCCAAGGACGTCGACGTCGACGAACTGCTGATCGCGATCAGGACGGTCGCGCAGGGCAGGGCCTATGTTTCCGCGGTGGTGGCCGGAATGATCATCAAGGACAACGCCGACCGCCCCGTGCGGGCTCCGGACGTCGCGCTGTCCGCGCGGGAGAAACAGGTCCTGCGGCTGGTCGCGGCGGGCGAACGCGACGTCGACATCGCCCGCATCCTGGGTATCGGGGTCCGGACGGTCCGTGGTTACCTGGACCGGATCCGTGACAAACTCGGAGAGAGAAGGCGGGCCGGTCTGGTCCGCAAGGCCATCCAGCTCGGGCTCGCGTCTCCGCCGGAGGTGCCAGGCCCGTCTCGGCCGGTCGCGCCCCGCGACGACGCGGGCGGATTCGAAGGACGCCGGTGAACGCAGACGAGCAGCAGCCGAAACGCAGCACACCGATCAACGTCGGGGTGATCGAAGATCATCCCTTGTACCGGGACGCCGTCGCGCGTGTCCTCACCGAAGCGCCGGACATCGCGCTGGGCGCCGTCGCCGACTCCGTCGCGCGGTTCGCCGTCCAGGAACAACCCGCGGGCAGCGTCGTCGTCCTCGATCTCAAGCTGCGCGGCGTCCAGGACGCCGCCGCGGTACTCGAAGTGGGGCAGATGGGGCACAAGGTGCTCGTGGTGTCCGCGCACGCCGAACAGCCCGAAGTGTTGGGCGCCATGCAGGCCGGGGCGAAGGGATTCCTGTCCAAGGACGTCGACGGCGACGAACTCCTGCGCGCCATCCGCACCATCGCGGACGACAACGCGTACGTGTCGCCGACGCTGGCCGGAATGATCATCCAGGACAGCGAAGACCGCCACGCCGGGCCCAAGATCGTGCTGTCCGAACGGGAAAAGCAGGTCCTGCGGCTGGTCGCGGCGGGTGAACGGGACGTCGACGTGGCGGAGATCCTGAACATCAGCGTGCGGACGGTGCGGTCCTATCTCGACCGGATCCGGGACAAGACCGGGGAACGGCGGCGGGCCGGGTTCGTGCGGGTGGCGATCCGCGAGGGCCTGCTGCGCTAGACCCGACCGAGACGCTTGAAGTGTGGCTGGTGGGTGGACGTTAGAGTCGACGGTTCGCCAAAGCGCCCGTCGCCGCCCGAGCCTTCCCGCTGACCGACGGATCCACGTCGACGACCAGGGTCTCCGGCCCGGCGCCCAGCCGGGCGTGGACGCGTCCGAAGCCGTCGGACACCGTCGAGTGGCCGATCCCGGTCGGCGCCTTCGGATTCACCTGTGTCCCGCTCGCGGCCGGATCGGCCTGTCCGCAGCCGAGGACCCAGCAGCCGGAGTCGAGCGCGCGGGCGCGCACCAGGACCTCCCACTGCTCGCGTTTGCCCTCACCCGCGCCCCAGGACGTCGGCACGAGAACGATGTCGGCGCCGTCGTCGGCCAGCTTCCGGAACAGCTCCGGGAAGCGGATGTCGTAACAGGTCGCGACGCCGAAGGTGACCCCGTCGACCTCGAAGGTCACCGGCGCGGTTCCGGGGGCGACCGTGTCGGACTCGGCGAACCCGAACGCGTCGTACAGATGGATCTTGTCGTAACCGAGGTGATGACCGCCGCCGGTGACGAGCAGTGTGTTACTGACGCGACCATCGGGTGACGGCGTGAACATGCCCGCGACGATCACGACCCCGTGCTCGTCCGCGATGGACGCCACAGTGGACGCCCATGGCCCGTCCAAAGGTTGCGCGAGCGATTTCAGCGGCACACCGAAGCGCGCCATCGTCGCTTCGGGGAAGACCACGATCCGCGCGCCGTCGGCCGCCGCGGCAACCACGCCTTCGCGAATCAGCTTCAGGTTCGTTTCGGGATCCTCGGCCGCTGTGAGCTGGCACAACCCGATTCGCGGCACGGCGGCCTCCCTCATCGTGGGATCGCTGGTCACCACCCCAGTGTGCCTGCTCGGCGCGATCCGGCCACCTCGTACCCTTGAGGCATGCTGAACCGTACCGACCTGCGTGGACAGGTCCCGTCCGTTGCCGAACTCAGGAGCACGCTCCCGCGTGCCGAGTACGACGTGGACGCGGCGCTGCATCGTGTACGGCCGGTGGTCGAGGCGGTCCGTGATCGCGGCGTCGAAGCGGTTCTCGAGTACACCGAGAAGTTCGACAAGGTCCGCCCCGAGGGCGTCCGCGTGGCCGCCGCCGAGCTCACGAGCGCGCTCGAGAACCTGGAACCGGCCGTCCGCGAGGCGCTGGAGGAGTCCATCCTCCGCACCAGGAAGGTCCACGGTGATCAGCGCCGCCAGGACGTCACCACCGAGGTCGTCGACGGCGGCACCGTCACCGAACGCTGGATCCCGGTGGAGCGCGTCGGGCTGTACGCGCCGGGCGGGCTCGCGGTGTACCCCTCGACCGTGGTGATGAACGTCGTCCCGGCGCAGATCGCCGGCGTCGGCACGCTCGTGCTGTGCTCGCCGCCGCAGGCCGCGTTCGGCGGTCTCCCGCACCCGACGATCCTGGCGGCCGCCGAACTGCTCGGCGTCGACGAGGTGTGGGCCGTCGGCGGAGCGCAGGCCGTCGCGCTGCTCGCGTACGGCGGCACCGACACCGACGGCACCACGCTGGAGCCGGTCGACATCGTCACCGGGCCCGGCAACATCTTCCTCACCGCGGCCAAGCGGCTGCTGCGCGGCATCATCGGCATCGACTCCGAGGCGGGACCGACCGAGATCGCGATCCTCGCCGACGAGACCGCCGACCCGGTGCACGTCACCGCCGACCTGATCAGCCAGGCCGAGCACGACCCGCTCGCCGCGAGCGTGCTGGTCACCACGTCCGAGGAACTCGCGGACGCGGTGGACAAGGAACTGACCGGTCGCGTGACCGCGACCAAACACGCCGAGCGTGTGACGGAGGCCTTGAGCGGCAAGCAGTCCGGCATCATCCTGGTGTCCACTGTGGACGACGGGCTCCGCGTTGTCGACGCCTACGCCGCGGAACACCTGGAGATCCAGACCGCGGACGCGCGCTCGGTGGCCGCACGGGTACGCAACGCGGGCGCGATCTTCGTCGGGGCGTACGCGCCGGTTTCGCTCGGCGACTACTGCGCGGGCTCGAACCACGTCCTGCCCACCGGCGGATTCGCGCGGCACTCGTCCGGGCTTTCGGTGCAGAGCTTCCTCAAGGGCGTGCACGTCGTCGACTACAGCGAAGACGCGCTGCGCGAGATCGCCGGCCGTGTCGTCGCGCTGGCCAACGCCGAGGATCTGCCCGCGCACGGCGAGGCCATCACGGCGCGGTTCGAGGGAGACCGGGCATGAGCGTCGGCGAGGAGATCACGCTCGACGCGCTCCCGCTGCGGGAGGACCTGCGGGGTAAGACCCCGTACGGCGCGCCGCAGCTCGACGTGCCGATCCGGCTCAACACCAACGAAAACCCGTACCCGCCGCCGGACGCGCTGGTGGTCGCCGTCGCCGAGGCCGTCCGCGTCGAGGCCGCGTCGCTGCACCGCTACCCGGATCGCGACGCCGTCGCCCTGCGGCAGGACCTCGCGGACTATCTCGCGGTGTCCACCGGTGTGCTGGTGTCGGAGTCGAACGTGTGGGCCGCCAACGGGTCCAACGAAATCCTGCAGCAGATCCTGCAGGCCTTCGGCGGCCCAGGCCGGTCGGCGCTGGGTTTCGAGCCGTCGTACTCGATGCACCCGATCATCTCGGCGGGCACCCGCACCGACTGGCTGCCCGTGCCGCGCCGCGACGATTTCACGCTCGACACCGAGAAGGCGGCCGCGCTGGTGCGGGAACGCCGTCCGGACATCGTGTTCGTGACCAGCCCGAACAACCCGACGGGCGGGTCGATCCCGTTCGGTGAGCTGCGCGGTCTGCTCGAAGCGGCGCCGGGCATCGTGGTGGTCGACGAGGCGTATGCCGAGTTCTCGTCGCAGCCGAGTGCCATCGAGCTGCTCGAGGAGTACCCGTCGCGGCTCATCGTGTCGCGCACGATGAGCAAGGCGTTCGCCTTCGCGGGCGGGCGGCTCGGTTACCTGGCGGCCGCGCCCGCGATCGTCGACGCCCTGCAGCTGGTGCGGCTGCCGTACCACCTCTCGAAGCTCACGCAAGCCGCCGCGCGGGCGGCGCTGCGGCACGCCGACGCCACCCTGGCGTCGGTCGCCAAACTCGCGGCCGAACGCGACCGAGTGGTGGAATCGTTGCTGGGCTTGGGATTCACGCCGGTTCCGAGCGACGCGAACTTCGTCCTTTTCGGACGCTTCGCGGACGCGCCCGCGACCTGGAAGTCCTATTTGGACAACGGTGTGCTGATCAGGGACGTCGGCATCGAAGGGCACCTGCGGGTGACCATCGGGACGCCGGAAGAGAACGACGCCTTTCTCGAGGCCAGCAAGGAGGTGCCGCGATGAGTCGCGTCGGCAAGGTGGACCGCACCACCAGGGAATCGTCCATTTCCGTTCAGCTCGACCTGGACGGAACGGGACAGGTGGAGATCGACACCGGTGTCCCGTTCTACGACCACATGCTCACCGCGTTCGGGGTGCACGGCTCGCTCGACCTCAAGGTGCAGGCGACCGGGGACGTGCACATCGACGCGCACCACACCGTCGAAGACACCGCGATCGTGCTCGGCCAGGCGCTGCGGCAGGCGCTCGGCGACAAGAGCGGCATCCGCCGCTTCGGCGACGCGTGGATCCCGATGGACGAAACCCTCGCGCACGCCGCGATCGACGTCTCCGGGCGGCCGTACTGCGTGCACCTCGGTGAGCCGGAGCAGTTCAACAGCTTCACCATCGGCGGGAACTACCCGTTCGTGCTGACGCGGCACGTGTTCGACTCGCTTTCGTTCCACGCGCAGATCGCGCTGCACGTGCGGGTGCTCCACGGCCGGGACCCGCACCACATCGCCGAGGCCGAGTACAAGGCCGTCGCGCGCGCTTTGCGTGCCGCCACCGAGCCGGACCCGCGGGCGGGTGGGATCCCTTCCACGAAGGGCGTTCTCTGACTCCCGCAATTAGTCCTCTGGTTGCGGTCCTTGCACGTGCAACTACCGCAACCAGAGGACGAATTGCGGAGTGCACCCGGGGAGGTCGGGCGCGTGCGGGTGTGGCAGGGTGGCGGGCGTGAGTAACTCGACCATCGCCGTGCTGCTGTTCGCACTCGGCGGCTTCCTGATCGGCGGCGTCTACGCGACCTGGAAGAGCGTCAAGTTCCTGGCCGTGGTGCTGGGTATCGGTGCGCTGCTGGCGATCGGCGGAGCCATCGCCTGGCTGGCCTGAGGCCCGCCGTCCGGTAAATGGCGTGCGCGCCGGGACATCGGCGATCATGCTTTCCGGCATGTCCTTGGGGGACATCAGCCTCGGCGTGACGGCACGATCGGACCGCATGCTTCAGCCAGTGGTGGCCAGCCCGGTTCACCGTGGACGACGAAACGTTTCCGACGGCCGAGCACTACATGATGTGGCACAAGGCGCTCCTGTTCGACGACGCCGAGAGTGCCGCGCGCGTTCTCAAGGCCCGGCATCCACGGGAGGCCAAGGCTTTGGGTCGCGAAGTCCGCGGGTTTGACCAGGTGGCCTGGGAAACCGAGCGTTACGGAATCGTCCGCGACGCCTCGATCGCGAAGTTCGGGAAGCATCCGGAACTCCGCGACTTCCTGCTCGGCACCAAGAACCGCGTGCTGGTCGAAGCCAGCCCGCTCGACGCCGTCTGGGGCATCGGGCTCGCGGCCGACCGTCCATACGTCGAGAACGCCGACCGTTGGCGCGGGCTGAACCCGCTCGGCTTCGCGCTGGGAGAGGCCAGGACATTCTTGGCATAAGTCCGTGAAGACCTCCTCCCTACTCGCAGGGTCAGGGTCTCGGCAAAGTCGCGGAGCTGTTGGTCTGCGCTGCTGCTGGTGGTAGTCCGGGCTGGCATCGCTAGTGCCTGCGAGGGGCCGAGCGGGGAGGATTTGGGACGTTCAAGGTCCGAAATCCTCCCCGCTCGGGCGTGTGCCGGGGGCAAGTCTCTGAACCTGTGTTGAGCAAGCTCCGCGACCGGTGTGATCCCGCGACGATGTAGGAATTGGGACACTGAACGTCCCAATTCCTACATCGTCAGCCTCACGCAGCGGCGGATAGCCGCTGATCTGCAAGACCTCGACTTTGCCGAGACCCTGACTCTCAAGGTAGGAAGGAGGCCTTCACGGATCTCAGCTCGAAGAGCGGGCCAGCTCTCGCTCGTCAGGAGCGTCAAGCTGCTTCGTGAGCTTCTCGCCTTCGACGTCGACGTCCGGCAGCACGCGGTCCAGCCACTTCGGCAGCCACCACGCACCGCGGCCGAGCAGCGACATCAACGCCGGCACGATGGTCATCCGGATCACGAACGCGTCCACCAGCACACCGAAGGCCAGCGCGAACCCGATCGACTGGATCAGCGAGGACTCCGCGAGGACGAACCCGGCGAACACGCTGATCATGATCAGCGCCGCGGCGACCACGACGCGGGAGCCGTGCCGGAAACCGGTGACCATCGCCTGCTGCGGGTCGGCGCCGTGGACGTACTCCTCCCGCATCCGCGTCACCAGGAACACCTGGTAGTCCATCGCGAGCCCGAACAGTACGCCGATCAGCAGGATCGGCAGCATGCTCATGATCGGCCCGGTCGTCTTCACGCCGAGCAGGTCGGTGAGCCAGCCCCACTGGAACACCGCGACCACGGCGCCGAACGTCGCGACCACGGAGCCGAGGAAGCCCAGCGTCGCCTTCAGCGGGACCACGACCGAGCGGAACACCAGCATCAGCAACAGGAACGCGAGCCCGACGATCAGCGCGAGGTAGGGCAGCATCGCGTCGGCGAGTTTCTCCGAGACGTCGATGTTGGCCGCGGTCTGGCCGGTCACCGCCAACGAAGCCCCGGTGGCCGTGCCCAGTCCCGCGTTCAGGCCGCGGATGTCGCTGACGAGGTCTTCGGTCGCGGTGCTGCTCGGACCACTCTTCGGAATGACGGTCAACAGTGCCAGGTCACCGCTCCGGTTGACCTTCGGCGGCGTGACGATCGGGCGCTCCCCGAGTCCGCTGATCCCGGCGGAGGCCTGTTGGAGCGCGGCCTGCCGGTCGGTGCTGCCGCCGAGGTCGACGACGATCACCAGCGGGCCGTTGGCGCCCTCGCCGAAGCTGCGGCTGACGGTGTCGTAGGCCTTGCGCTGGGTGGTGTCGGGCGCGGCGGTGCTGTCGTTCGGCAGGCCGAGCTGCATGCTCGCGGCCGGGACGGCGACGATCGCGAGCCCGGCGATCGCGGCGATCAGCACCGGGATCCGGTGGCGGGCCACGAAACGCGCCCACCGTTCGCCGTGCGTCGTCGCGCCTTCCTTGCGGCGCAAGCGAATTTTGCCGCCCGCCAGTTTGCCGCCCGCGAAGCCGAGGATCGCGGGAAGCAGGGTCAGCGCGATGACGACCGCGATGGCGACGGTGATCGCCGCGGCGACGCCCATCTCGCCGAGGAACGGGATGCCGACGACGGTCAGGCCGGCCAGCGCGATGATCACGGTCAGCCCGGCGAACACCACGGCGGAGCCCGCCGTGCCGGTGGCGCGTCCGGCGGCTTCCTCGGGATCGCGTCCGATGCCGAGTTCGTGCCGATAGCGGGAAACGATGAAGAGCGCGTAGTCGATGCCGACGGCGAGGCCGATCATCAGTGCGAGCACCGGCGTGTTCGTGTTCAGTTCGAGGAAACTGGACGCTGTCGTGATGCCGGCCATGCCGATGCCGACGCCGATGAGCGCGGTCAGCAGCGGGATACCGGCCGCGAGCAGCGAGCCGAAGGTGATGATCAGGACGACGGCCGCGACGGCGACACCAAGGCCTTCGGTGGCGTTCGTGGCGGGCATCGCCTGGACGGCGTCGCCGCCGAACTCGACGGTGTATCCGGCGGCCTTGGCGGGGGCCGCGGCGGCCATCAGGCCCTCGCGATCGGTTTCGGTGAGCTCGAAGCCCGGCACGCGGTAACTGACCTGCGCCAGCGCGACGTGTTTGTCGGGCGCGATCGCCTGCATCTGCAGCGGGTCGACCACTCCGGCGACCTTCGGCGCGTCCTTGAGCCCGGTGACGAGGCGCGTGATCGCCGCCCGCCCAGCCTCGTCGGTGACGTCGCCGGGCGTGGAAATGACAACGCGGGCGGTCGCACCACCGGCGGCGGCTTCCGGGAAACGGTCCGCGAGCTGGTCGATCGCCTTCTGCGACTCGGTGCCGGGGATGGTCACCGAGTTCGAAAGCTGGCCGGACAGGGTCAGCGCCCCCGCGCCGAGGGCCACCAGGACGACGGCCCACACCGCCGCCACCAATGCCCGGCGCCGGAACGAGAACCGGCCCAGTCGGTACAGGAAGCTGGCCACAGAAGTCTCCCGTTCACTCGATCAGGTGTATTCCAAGCTAGCCGATCGGCTAGGGGTCAACAAGCCGATCGGCAAGTATGTGACTAGCCGCACGGCTAGTACTCGGTTGGCTCGAGGGCTGCGCGTGACGTAACCTCCGACGGCTGAACAAGGAGGGAAAATGGACGTCGTCCACGTGGAGGACACCCGCACGCGACTTCTGGGCACGGCGTTGCGGTTGTTCACCGAACACGGCGTGGAAGGCACCTCGCTGCAGATGATCGCCGACGCCCTCGGCGTCACCAAGGCCGCCGTCTACTACCACTTCAAGACGAAGGCGGAGATCACCGAATCCGTCGCCGAGCCCGTGCTGCGAGAGCTGGAGGGCATCGTCGACGACGCCCGCGCACAGCGCACCCGCGGCGCGCAGATCGACCATTTGCTCGACGGGTTCGTCGACCTCGTAGTACGGCATCGCGCGCTGGTCGCGCTGTTTTCCAGCGACCCCGGCATCGCCAGGGCGGTCGAGAAATCCGTCCACCGCTCGGAAAGCTTCAAAAACCGGTTGCTGGAGGTCCTGGTCGGCCCCGATCCGGACCTCACCGCGATCGTGACCGCGCAGGTGCTGCTGGCGGGGATCGCCATCGCCGGCGGTTCGCCCGACGTGGCCCCGCTCGACGACGAGACGCTGCGCGAAACGCTCCTCAGCGTCGGCCGCAAGCTCTACAACCGCCCGCGCCGCCGCACGTGACCGATGTGTTCAAGACAAGCGCCGCGATCCGCGCGACGCTGTCGGTATGAACATCGATCTGGAGTCAGCGGCCACCTTCATGGCCACCCAGGCCCGGCTGCTCGACAGGCGCCGCTTCGAGGTCCTCTTCCGCGACGGCGACCCGGCGGCGGCGCTCGCGGCACTGGAGGGCTACCGCAATCCCGACGGCGGCTACGGTCACGGACTCGAACCGGACTGCCGTTCGGCGACCAGCCAACCCGGTGGCGCGCTGCACGCTTTCGAGGTCTTCGCCGGCGTCGGCCCGGCGATCAGCCCGCGTGCGGCCGAACTCTGCGACTGGCTCGCCTCCATCTCCTTGCCCGACGGCGGTATCCCGTTCGCCCTGCCGATGCCGGACCCGGCGGGCAGCGCGCCGTTCTGGGCGGAGGCGGACTCGTCGGTCTCCTCGCTGCAGATCACCGCGATCGTCGCGGTCGTCGCGCACAGCGTCGCCGTGCACGATCCGGCGGTCGCCGCGCACCCGTGGCTGGCGAACGCCACGCGCTACTGCCTCGACGCGATCGAGAAGATCGATGAGGCGCCGCACGCGCTCGTGCGCGCTTTCGCGATGAAGCTGGTGGACCGGATCGGCGACACGCGCCTGACCGAGAAGCTCGGGAGGTTCATCCCGGACGACGGAGTGGTCGCCGTCGGCGGCGGGATCGAGGGTGAGGCCATGCGCCCGCTCGACTTCGCCCCGGAACCGGACGGCCCGGCACGGAAGCTCTTCAGGCCCGAAGTCATCGAGGCCGATCTGCGGCGCGTGGCCGCGGCGCAGCACGAAGACGGCGGGTGGCGCGTCGACTACACGAGCTATTCGCCCGCGGCCGCGCTGGAATGGAATGGGCTGTTCACCGTGAGCACGTTGTCGCTGCTGCGGAACAACGGCCTGATCTAGGGGAGACGGCGCAGGAACCCCGGCGGAACGGCGGCGGTGAGCCAAACGCCGTTCGCGCTCACTTGGAACTCGTGCCCGGCGACCGCCATGCCCGCCGCGTCGACGAGGAGTACGACCGCGACGCCGCGCCTTCCGCCGACCGTGCGGGCGGTCTCGATGTTCGCGGAAAGGTGCACGGCGTGCCGCTTCATCGGCCGGAGACCCTCGTGCATGATCGCGTCGAGGAACCGGGACACGGTGCCGTGATAGAGCACGTCCGGCGGGGTGGCGGTGGGCAGCGCGAGATCGACGTCGACGCTGTGTCCTTGACTGGCGCGGATCCGCCGCCCGTCCTCGTCGAAGGCGAACCGTTGTTTGTCGTTGCCCTCGACCACTTCGTCGAGTTCGGCACGGGTGAGGGCCAAGCCGTCGCGCCGCAGGGCGGCCAAGAGCGCGCCGACTTCGACCCAGCCGTCGGAGGTCAGGGTGATGCCGATGTCACCGGGTGCGTGCCGCAGGTGCCGGGAGAGTCGTTTCGAGACTCGGATGAGGTTCTTCTTGTCCATTTCGAGTCACAGTGACGCACATCCGGCACCCGCGTGGCAACGGAATTCAGAAGCCGCCCTCGGAAGCCGGGCGCAGTTTCCCCGCGCCGGGGCCGAATCGGGACATCTGGTCGTCGGCGTTGTAGAGCCCGCAGCTGCGCAGGGACAGGCAACCGCAGCCGACGCAGCCGGTCAGCCTGTCCCGCAGGCGTTGCAGCGCGTCGATCCGCGCGTCGAGTTCGGTCTGCCAGCCCTTCGAAAGGCGTGCCCAGTCGGCTTTGGTGGGGGCGTGGTCCCTGGGTAAGGTCTCCAGTGCCGAGCTGATGTCGTCCAGGCTGAGACCGACACGCTGCGCGGCGCGGATGAAGGCGATCCGGCGCAGCACCGAACGCGGATATCGCCGTTGGTTACCCGCCGAACGCTCGGAGCTGATCAGCCCTTTGTCCTCATAGAAGCGCAAAGCCGTATGGGGCACGCCGCTGCGGTCGGCGACCTGTCCGATGCTCAGGTGTTCAGCCAATCTCGTCACGCCGCCAGACTAGCCTTGACTTCGACCTTAGTCGAGGTTGCACCCTCGGTTCATGACCACCGACACCATGACCGGCTACGAGGATCTGCCGCGGCTGATCTCGTTGATGACCGGGGACGAGAAGCATCAGGCCGCCGCGGAGTCCACTGTGGACGTGCTGTGGGTGCTCTACGACCGCGTACTGGACATCACCCCGGAGACCTTCCGTGATCCCGGTCGCGATCGCTTTCTGCTGTCGAAGGGCCACGGTCCGATGGCCTACTACGCCGTCCTGACGGAGAAGGGCTTCATCCGCGAGGACGAACTCGCCGACTGGACTTCGGCGGAGTCACGGCTCGGGCACCATCCCGACCGGGCGAGGTTGCCCGGCGCCGAGATCGCCAGCGGGTCACTGGGGCATGGCCTCCCGCTCGCCATCGGCACCGTGTTCGGCCTGCGCGCCAAAGGATTTCGTGACGCCAAGGTCGTCACCCTCGTCGGCGACGCGGAACTCGACGAAGGCTCCAACCAAGAGGCCATCGCGGTGGCGGGCCGCATCGGCATGCCGCAGCTGACCGCTGTCGTCGTCGACAACTCCTCCGCCACCCACGGCTGGCCGGGCGGGATCGCGCGCCGGTTCGAGGTCGAGGGCTGGGAGACCCGCACGGTCGACGGGCGCGATCACGAAACGCTCTACGAAGCCTTCACCGCACCCCATCCGGACCGGCCGCTCGCCGTGGTCGCGACCGTCGAGCGAAAGGCCTGAAACCGTGAACATGCGTGAAACGTTCCTTTGCGCCGTCGCCGAGGTACTCGACACCGATCCGAACGTCGCCATCGTGCTCGCCGACATCTCCGCGGCGCAGCTGGACTTCGCCGCCCGGAAGCATCCGGACCGTGTGCTCAACGTCGGCATCCGCGAGCAGCTGATGATGAGCGCCGCCGGCGGGCTCGCGCTGGCCGGGATGCGCCCCATCGTCCACACCTTCTCGTCGTTCCTCGTGGAGCGGGCGTTCGAGCAGGTCAAACTCGACCTCGGGCATCAGGACGTCGGTGCCGTGCTGGTGTCGTCCGGCGCGTCCTACGACATGCCGACCGCAGGGCGGACACATCAGGCACCAGGAGACGTCGCCCTCATCGACACACTGCCGGGCTGGACCGTGCACGTGCCGGGTCACCCCGAAGAAGCACGGAGGCTGCTGCTGGAGTCCATCCCGGGTGACGGACGTGTCTACCTTCGGCTTTCCGCGCAGGAGAACGCGAAACCGCATTTGGGTGCCGGGCTGCAGACGCTGCGCGAAGGCGACCGAGGTGTCGTAGTGGCCGTCGGGCCGATGCTCGACCGGGCGATGGAGGCGACCGTCGATCTCGACGTGACCGTGCTCTACACCTCGACGATCCGGCCGTTCGACGCCGCCGGTCTGCGCTCGGCCGTCGAGGCCGCGGGCGCACGCGACGTTGTGCTGATCGAGCCCTATCTCGCGGGGACTTCGGCGCATGCGGTGTCCGACGCCTTGTCCGAAACGCCGCATCGGTTGCTGTCACTGGGTGTCCGGCGTGACGTCGAGGTGCGGATCTACGGCGAGATGGCCGACCACGATCTCGCACACGGCCTCGACGCGGGGTCCATCGCCTTGTCGGTCAAGGAATTCCTCCGCTAGCGTCACCAGGATGACGAAGATCCGCCCGCTCGTGCTCGGGGTCATCCGCCGCGGCGAAGACCTTCTGGTGTTCGAAGGCCGCGACGAGGTGAAGGGGGAGACCTACCATCGCCCGCTCGGCGGCGGGATCGAGTTCGGGGAGACCGCCGCCGAGGCACTGCACCGTGAGTTCCAGGAAGAGCTCGCGGCGGAACTGACCGCTGTCGAGCAGATCGCGGTGCTGGAGAACGTGTACACCTTCGAAGGCAGGCCAGGGCACGAGATCGTGTTCCTGTTCACCGCCGACCTGACCGACAAAGCGTTCTACGAACGCGACGAGGTCGGCGTGGTGCTCGACGAGGAGGGCACGCGCGTGCACTGGCTGCCGCTGGCCGACGTGGTGAGCGGCAAAGCGATCCTGTATCCGGATGGGCTCGCGGAACTCCTTTCAGCGCAGGGGTGAGCGCGGGGTCGGCGTGAGTTCCAGCCGCTGCCACGGGCGTTCGAGCCTTCCCGCGAGCCCGGCGCCTGCCCGGTCGAGGACTTCCCGTTGTGCCTCCGAGTCCTCGGTGGACTTCGAGAACCAGACGAACACCGTCTCGTTCTCTCGCACGGGAAGGCGGGGGAAGGTGTTCTCGGCGGGTTCGGTCTCGAAGTGGCCGAAGGTGTCCACACCGGCCGCCCCCAGCGCCGGAGCCACGGTGTCCGCGAAGTACTCGGAAAACTCTTTGACCGGCCCCAGGGGATGGCAGATCGTCACCAACACCCGTGAATCCGGGCCGCCGTCCGGAGCGGGGAAACCCGGCCCGGACGGCCGCAACAGCAGCACGTCGGAAGCGTCGATCATCGTCTCGTTCGCCGCCGGGCCGTGCTCGCGCCACACCGGTCCGTAATAGAACGACTCCAGCGCCGCCCGCCTGCTCTCCATGTCCCGGAATCCGCGCAGCCACACGAACTTGTCCGGCTCGGCGGGTGCACGGAACAGGCCGAACAGGTGCATGCCGCAGGCTTCCTGCGTCTCCACGAACTCGCGCTCGAAGAGCTCGATCAGCTCGTCCCGGCGGCCGGGGCGCAGGGTGTACCGGCGCAGCTCGACGACGGACTGGAACTCGGCGAAATCGGTCATACGGCGGACCCTAGAGGCCCGCACCGACAGTTTCGGCGGCTCAGCGGAAGGCGGCGAGCCCGGTGACCGACTGGCCGATCGAGAGCGCGTGCATCTCTTCGGTGCCTTCGTAGGTCAACACGGTTTCGAGGTTCGACATATGCCGCATCACCGGGTACTCCAGCGAGATCCCGTTGGCGCCGAGCATGGCCCGCGCGGTCCTGGCGACCTCCAGCGCGGAGCGGACGTTGGCGAGTTTGCCGAAGCTGACGTGGTTGTGGTGCAGCGTTCCGGCGTCCTTGAGCCGTCCGATCCGCAGCGCGATCAGCCCGGCGCGGTTGACCTCGACGACGAGGTCGGCGAGTTTGCGCTGGGTGAGCTGGAATCCGGCCAGCGGCTTGCCGAACTGCTCGCGGCTCAGCGTGTACTCCAGCGCGGATTCGTAGCAGGAGCGAGCGGCGCCGACGACACCGAACAGGATCCCGTAGCGCGCTTCGTTCAGGCAGGACAGCGGTCCGCGCAGCCCCCTGACCTCAGGGAACGCCGCCGACTCCGGCAAGCGGACGCCGTCGAGCACGAGTTCCGCGGTCAGCGAGGCCCGCAGGGACAGCTTGTGCTTGACCTCGTTCGCGGTGAAGCCCGGCGTGTCCGTGGGGACGACGAAACCGCGCACACCCTCGTCGGTCTGCGCCCAGATGACCGCGACGTCGGCGACGGTGCCGTTGGTGATCCACATCTTGGTGCCGCTCAGCAGCCAGTCCGAGCCGTCGCGGACCGCGCGGGTCCGCATGCTGCCAGGGTCGCTGCCGGCGTCCGGTTCGGTCAGGCCGAAGCAGCCGAGTGCTTCACCGGCCGCCATCCGCGGGAGCCACTCCCGCTTGTGGTCCTCGGTGCCCCACTTGTGGATCGCGTACATCGCCAGCGAACCCTGCACCGAGACGAAGCTGCGCAGCCCGGAGTCGACGGCCTCCAGCTCGCGGCAGGCGATGCCGTAGGCGACCGCGCTGGTCCCGGCGCAGCCGTGACCCTCCAGGTGCATGCCGAGCAGCCCGAGCTGACCGAAGCCCTTGGCGAGTTCGGCGGCGGGCAGGGCGCCCGATTCGTACCACTCGGCGACGTTCGGGAGGAGCTGGTCCTGCGCGAACGCGCGGACAGCGTCCCTCATGGCCCGGTCTTCCTCGGAGAGTTCGGCGTCGAGATCGAGGAAGTCGCGCGGATCCGGGCTGCTGCTCATGCGGTCACTCCTGGTCGGCTCGGTGGGTCACGACCCATGAAGAAAACCACACACACGACCGGAGTCGGGTGTCAGAGATCGCGCCATCCGGTGGTATTCGTCACCTGAACCGATGCCGTGACCGGCAGGCTGGGAGCGGAGCGCTGCTTCTGTTCGGGGATCAGCAGTTCCGCGAAGGTAGGGAAAGGCACGCTGTCGATGTCCTCTCGCCACGCGTGTAGCAAGCAGGTCAGTTCGTCGGCGTCCCGCATCGTTCCTCCAGAAGTGCAGGCGGTCCCGCGCCGGCCTTCCACTCGGACTTTTTATTACCCGGACGAGTGGCGGTTCAAACGGGGAATCGGCAGAAGGTCCGGTCCGCTAACCTGAGCGTGTGGCTACTTCTCGTGTGGTGATCCTGGACTACGGGTCCGGTAATCTCCGGTCCGCCGAACGCGCTGTTCAGCGCGCCGGCGCGGACGTCGAGGTCACCTCCGACCCCCATGCCGCGCTCGAGGCCGATGGCCTGGTCGTTCCCGGCGTCGGCGCCTTCTCCGCCTGCATGGAGGGGTTGCTGTCGGTTTCGGGTGAGAAGATCATCGGCAAGCGCCTCGCCGGTGGCCGTCCCGTGCTGGGCATCTGCGTCGGCATGCAGATCCTGTTCGAACGCGGTGTCGAGCACGGTGAAGAGGCCGCGGGCACCGGTGAGTGGCCCGGCACGGTCGACAGGCTGGAGGCCGACGTCCTGCCCCACATGGGCTGGAACACCGTCCGCGCGCCGGAGGACTCGCAGCTGTTCGCCGGGCTCGACGCGGAAACCCGCTTCTACTTCGTGCATTCCTATGCCGCGCGGACCTGGGAACTGGACTCCGGCCTCGCCGGGCAGCAACCCAAGGTGACCTGGGCGAACCACGGCCAGGACTTCGTCGCCGCCGTCGAGAACGGGCCGCTGTGGGCGACGCAGTTCCACCCCGAGAAGTCCGGGGACGCCGGGGCGCACCTGCTGCGCAACTGGCTCGAGACCCTCGCTTAGAGTGGGCGCGTGACTTTCACGCTCCTTCCCGCCGTTGATGTGGCCGATGGCCAGGCCGTGCGACTCGTCCAGGGCGAGGCCGGCACCGAGACCTCCTATGGCAGCCCGCTGGAGGCGGCGCTCGCCTGGCAGCGTGACGGGGCGGAGTGGATCCACCTGGTGGACCTCGACGCCGCGTTCGGCAAGGGCTCCAACCGCGAACTGCTCGCCGAGGTCGTGGCGAAGCTGGACGTCCAGGTGGAGCTGTCCGGTGGCATCCGCGACGACGCCTCGCTGGAGGCCGCGCTGGCCACCGGCGCCCGCCGGGTCAACCTCGGCACCGCCGCGTTGGAGGACCCGGAGTGGACCGCGAAGGTCGTCTCCTCCTACGGCGACCGTGTCGCCATCGGGCTGGACGTGCGGATCACCGAGGCCGGGCACCGGCTGTCGGCTCGCGGCTGGACGCAGGACGGTGGTGACCTCTGGGAGGTACTCGACCGGCTCGACCGCGACGGCGCGCAGCGATATGTCGTCACCGACGTGAGCAAGGACGGCACCCTCCAGGGCCCGAACATCGACCTGCTCCGCGAGGTCGCCGCCCGCACCGACGCTCCGGTCATCGCTTCCGGCGGCGTGTCCAGTGTGGACGATCTCCGCGCACTGGCCGCCCTGGCACGCGACGGTGTCGAGGGTTCCATCGTCGGCAAGGCGCTCTACGCCGGGGCGTTCACCCTGCCCGAGGCGCTCGCGGCCGTAGCGGAGTTCTGAGCTTTACCTCCCGGGTAATCGACGCCACGCACCCGGTTAGGTCAGGATTGCTTCCAGGACAACGAAAGCCTGGAGGGACATCATGACCGCCTACGGAATCGCGCACCTTCGCCCGCCCGCCGTGACCGCGGAAGAGGTCTTCGAGTACCTGGAGCGGATCCAGGGCACGCTGGACCCCTTCGGTGGCAAGTTCCTCGTGCACGGAGCCGAGGTGCAGGTGCTGGAGGGGGAGTGGCCTGGTGCGCTCGTGATGATCGAGTTCCCGAGCGTCGAGGTCGCGCGGGAGTGGTACGACTCGCCCGCGTACCGGGAGATCCTGCCCCTGCGGGCGGACCACATCCCGGGTGACCTGATCCTGGTCGACGGCTGCGGACCGGACCACGACTCGGCGGCGATGGCGGCGGCGATGCGGGCGATGCAGGCCGCTTGATCCGGTCTCGGGGACGGTTAGAGCCGACCGTGTCTCAGGTACCTACAGTTGGCGGTTTCGCGTGACTGGCTGGACGTCGCACGTGACTGGACGGACGGCACACGTGTCCACACGGACGACTCGCGGCTGGACCCGCCATGCGCATGTCGTCCGTCGGATCACGCGAAACTACCGGCTCGGCTCGGCGGGTCGTGAGTGGCGTTTCGGGTTGGAACCGTCCCCATCACTCACGAAATCAGGCTGATCACATGCGGACGATCACGGGCGCGAGAACCTTGATCAGTTCGGTCGTCTCAGTGGTCCGTAGGCTGTGGCTGGGCGCGTTGTTGTCGTCCTTGTCGAGAGCGGACCAGTCGAGTCGCCAGCCCGCCGCTGCCGACAGTTGTCGCAAGAAGGCTCGCAACGTCCGTCCATTGCCCTCACGAAACGGGTGCATGGCGTTCAGTTCGGCGTAGTACCAGGCAAGGCGTTCAAGGAAGTTTTCCCGATTCAGGCCGAGCAGCCAGCCATCGGTTTCCAGGGTTCCCAGCACCGCCGATGTCCGCTCATCAACGAATCGCCAGGGAGACTTGCCGAGCGAGTTCGACGTCTCGAATACTGACGATGCGCGCCTCGACCTGCTTGAAGGCCTCAGGGTCTTCGATATCCAGCTTGTTGCGAAGGCATTTGCCGTCGGGAAAGCCGTACGGATCGGTCACTGCTGACGGGCTCGCTCTATTTCTTCGGCGACCAAGTCGTCGGCAGTGCGGGTGCTGGTCGCGACGTCGCGGAGAGTTCGTTGCCAGTCGTCGTCGAGATCGATACCTTCCATGGCCGTGCTGGCCGCGGCCTGGGCGACCGCGACGTCGACATCGGCGATCTGCGTGCGTAGAAGTGACGCATCTGGTCGTGCGCTATCGGCTGCGAAGATTTCTCGTTTTCGTCGACGATCCCCCTCGCGGCTCGCCACGGGGACTCCATATGAGTCAGCCGCGACAAAGTCTCGGCTGAGTAGTGGGCGTACTTGTCCATCACCCAGGTCAACGTCGCGTTCTCGGGTGCTGTCAGCGCTCCGGCATGACCGCTCGGCCCACTCGTGACCTGATACTGCTTTCGGTGTCCGGCGAAGATCGACGGCGTGACGGGCCCCTGAGGCCATGCTTCGATCTTCTCATCGAACATCGGTTTCCGCTGGAACACCAGATGCCACGCTTGTGCGTAGTAGAGCAGCTTCTGCAGCTTCATCGTCGTGATCGGGCCGGTGCGGGTCAGTACGGCAGCGGCCACGTCACGTACGCCGGCCATGGCTACCACCTCCTCTGGATTCACTTCATCCTACCGCGCCGCGGTCTCGCAATCGGGCGTCTGAGAGTCGCCGGGCGAGCAATGATCGAACTTGTGTTCGAGAATGTCAAGTGCGGCGATCTGAGTTACTCGGCCAGCTTGATCGCGATGCCCACGGTCCGGTCCTTCGGCCCCCGCAGCTTGCTGAAGAACATCGTCACCCGCCCGGTGATCCCGTACTTCCGCGCGATCACCTTGCGCACACGTTCGGTCCCGTCGAGGTCCAGCAGCCGTGCCTCGCCAGCGACGACGTCGCCGTGGGTCTTGTTGCCGCGGAGGTCGCAGGCCTGGACCTCGACCCGGCCGCTGTTGCGGATGCGTTTGACCTTGCCCGCCTTCCGCTCGGACCAGAGCACCAGTTCGCCGCCGTCGCCCGCCGCCCAGACCGGGGTCGGCACCGGGGCACCGCTCTTGCGGAAGGTGGTCAGGACGACGTACTTCTCGGCGGCGATCCGCTCGAACTCCGATCCCATGTGGAGAGTCTAGGGCGTTCGGCGTCGTAACGTAGCCGCGCGGAGATCTCGGCCGGCCGTCCTCGAATCCCGATGCCGCCAGCTCGCCGCCGCGGGCAGGCTCACGGCACCAGGACGAGCTTGCCCCGGACGTGGCCCGCTTCGCTCTCGTCCTGGGCGGCGGCCGCTTCGGCGAGCGGGTAGACCCGGGCGATCGGCAGGTCGAGCTTTCCTTCGGCGGCCAGCGCGGCGATGGAGCGGTAGGTGTCCGTCATGCCGTCGACAACCCCTGCCCATCCGCGCCTATTCCGGCGGTTTCCCGAACCAGCTGTAGTCGCCTTGGATGATCTGGAGGCTGTTCGCGACGTCGAGGAGGGCGGCCCGGTCCCGCTCGCCCGACACCGTGAGCCATCGTCCGCCCTCGAGTTGCACGGCGATCGTCCCGTCCTGATGTCCGAGCGGCCCTTCCCGTTCCGGAAGATAGACGCCGTCGAGACCCCTGACCTCGAGCGGGACCGGTTCCACGCCGTCCGGCACCGGCCGGTCACCGCTGAGCGACGCCGTGACGACCGCCGCCGCGGTGGGCTCCCCGGCACGGGTGGCTTCCAGTTCGGTCACGCCTCCGTTGTCTTTCATGAACGTCTTGACCCCCGACAACTCCAGGTCGGCGGGCAGCCTGCCGAACCGCAGTTCGCCCGAGACCCGGGCACGCCCGTCCGGGACCATCGCTTCGGCGATCCGCTCACCGACCGCGCGCGGATCCTTCAGGTGGGACAACGTCATGCTCAGCAGATAGACGTCGTCGGGGGACCAGGTCAGCATCGTCGACCAGGCGGTGACCTCGGTCGCCATGCCGACCCTGCCGTGCACGATGATCTGGTTCGGCGCGGGCGCGATCGTCCACGGCGCGGACCGGTCGCTCAGCGGCGTGATGAGCAGGTCGATCTGGCCGAGCTCACCGGCGGCCCAGGACCTCGACAACGGTGCGGGATAAGGCTTCCCGCCCCGGCTCGCCTCCTTGAAACCGTCGGGGAGCCAGCCGGGCTTGTACGGGAGCACCGACCAATCGGCGTTGCGCGCCGAGGCAGGCGGAACGGCTGTGAAGGCCCGCAGGCCCAGCGGCACCCCGAGCGCGATGATCGCGACCGCCGCCGCGACCAGCGCCAAGGCCATCGTCGGACGGCTTCGCGGATGCTGGGCCAGCGCGTCGCGGATCTCGGCCCCGTCGGGCGCCCGCGTCGCCAGATGTTCGAGGCTCTCCCGGATCAGGTCCTCGGTGTGCTCGTCACTCAGTCGGGTCATTTGCGGGCTCCCGTGGTGGGCTGAACGGACGGGGCCGGGCCGGTTTCCCGCAGCGTCGCGAGCGCGCGCGAGATCTGGCTGCGCACGGTCGACGTCGCGCAGCGGAGTACCGCGCCGATCTCCTCGTCGGTGTAGTTCTCGTAGTAACGGAGCACGATCGCGGCGCGCTGTTTACGCGGGAGCTTCGCGAGCCGGTGCAGCATCGCGTCGCGTTCGTCGTACTCGATGGTGTGATCGGAGACCGGCGGGCTCACCAGGTCGAGTACTTCCGGCGATGACGGCGTCACGCGGCGGACCGCCAGGCGCCGTCGCCACGACAGGTACTCGTTGGTCACCATCCGGCGGACGTACGTGGGGGGTGAGTCGATCTTCGGCCAGCGTTGCTGAGCACGCAGCAGCACCTCCTGGACGATGTCCTGCGCCAGGTACGGATCGTCGGTCAAAACGGTCGCGTAGCGCAGGAGCCCGTCCAGGCGATCCGCGACGAACTCGTCGAAGGTCGCAGGCACGTCTCCCCCTCAGCCAGGTGGTCTCGCTCCAGTGACGCACGAGACCACCTGGCTGATGCATCGGGAGCGGAACTTTCCCGGTGAAGACGATCACCTCAGGACGGTCTCCAGCCGGACGAAGGCGAACCCGGTCGTCGGCAGTTCCTCACCAGAGGGGCCGGTGACCGCCGGACGGCGTTCGGGACTCCGAGGCGGAGAAGAAAGCCAGTGCGGCGGAGGAACCGGCAGGATCGCTGCGGTGGACGCGTACGCGGTCCCGGCCTCTGAAGCTGCCGGACCCGCAGATCGAACGCGGCCAGCCCGCCTCCTTGAGCGTGCCGAGCACGACGCTCTGGGAGGGTTCTCCGGGTGGACCCAGATCGCCGGGTCGTCGACGTCCGCGTTGGCCGGGTCCGCGCTCGCGTCGTCGACGAACGCCCTGGTCTGCGCCACGGGTTGGCCGCGTGTGGTGTCCGGCCGCCGCCCGCCTGTGCCATTCCGCGAGCTTCGAACGCCCTTGACTACGCTTGTCCCCATGTCAGTCGCAGTCAGGGTCATCCCGTGTCTCGACGTCGACGCGGGCCGAGTGGTGAAGGGTGTCAACTTCGCCGACCTGCGCGACGCCGGCGACCCCGTCGAACTCGCCCGTCTGTATGACGCCGAGGGCGCCGACGAACTCACGTTCCTCGACGTCACGGCGTCCTCCGGGGACCGCGAGACCACCTTCGACGTGGTCCGCCGGACCGCCGAGCAGGTGTTCATTCCACTCACCGTCGGTGGCGGCGTCCGTACGAACGACGACGTCAACCGGCTGCTGCGCACGGGCGCGGACAAGGTGAGCATCAACACCGCGGCCATCGCGCGGCCGGAGTTCCTGCGCGAGGCGTCCCGCCGGTTCGGCGCGCAGTGCGTCGTGCTGTCGGTGGACGCCCGGCGCGTTCCGGCGGGGGCCGAACCGACCCCGTCCGGCTTCGAGGTGACCACGCACGGCGGCCGCTGCGGCACCGGGATCGACGCGGTCGAATGGGCCGCGCGCGGGGAAGAACTCGGCGTCGGCGAGATCCTGCTCAACTCGATGGACGCCGACGGCACCAAGAACGGCTTCGACCTCGACCTCCTGACCAAGGTGCGCCAGGCGGTCCGCGTCCCGGTGATCGCCAGCGGCGGCGCCGGCGCGCTCGAACACTTCCTGCCCGCCGTCGAGGCAGGCGCGGACGCGGTGCTCGCGGCCAGCGTGTTCCACTTCGGACAGTTGAAGATCGGCGAGGTCAAGAGCGCCCTGCGCGCCGGGGGAGTCGTGGTCCGGTGATCGTGGACAAGTGGAAGGCCGCCACCGAGGTCAAGGTCGTCTGCGCGCTGCTGCTCGGCCTCGGGCTCGGGTACGTCGGGATGGCCGTGATCCTCATGTTCGCGCCGTACTCCACCGCGCGGACGTTCCTGCTGCCGGTGACATCACTGGTGCTCGGCGGTCTCGTCGTGGCGGGGCTGGTGCTGAGGATGTCTTCGGCGCGGTTCGCCGGTTTCGGTGTCAGTTTCCTGTTCGCGTTGCTGCACGCGCTGTCCATGCTGGCGGCGGAACTCTTCTGGGTGAAGATCGTCTCCGGCCTGCTTTTCGCCGGGTACATCTACGCGGCGGTCCTGCTCAACTCGATGCCGGTGAAACGGCACCTTCTCGGAGCCACGAATGACGCTTGATCCCGCCCTCTCGGACCGCTTGAAGCGCAACGCCGACGGGCTGATCGCCGCCGTCGTCGTCGACCACTCCACCTCGGACGTCCTGATGATGGCGTGGATGGACGACGAGGCACTCGAACGCACCCTCACCACCCGGCGCGGGACCTACTATTCGCGCAGCCGCGAGGAACTGTGGGTCAAAGGCGAGACCTCCGGCCACGTCCAGCACGTGCGCGAGGTGCGGATCGACTGCGACGGCGATACCGTCCTGCTGCGCGTCGACCAGACCGGCCCGGCCTGTCACACCGGCACGCACACCTGTTTCGACACCGACGAACGGCTGCTGCTGCCCGACGAGAGCGAGTAGCACCTGTGAGCGTCGTCGACGACGTCCAGGTCGGGATCTACGGGACGGCGACCTGCTCGCGGGCTGACCACCTGCTCACTTGCACGCCCTAAGCGGGCCAACGGTTGCGACCGGCTGACCGCGGCCTTCAGTCGATGTCCCCGGTCAAATACCGCTGCACCGTCGGCGCGATCGCGGTCACCAAAGGCTCGATCTCACTCGTCGCCATGGGTTCGAACTTCGCGACGTACCGCACCAGCCCCATTCCGACCAGCTGGGAAGCGCAGAGTGACGTCCGCAGTTCGACGCGGTCCGAGCCCAGGTCCGCGATGATCTTCGTGAAGAAGTTCTGGAAGAAACTGCGCAGCACCAGCGCGGCCTGCTCGTGTCCGGCGACACTGCGGACGAGCGCTTGGAAGACCTCGCCGCCCGCGCCGTCCCACCGGGCGAGGAAGGTCCGCACGATCCGGCGGCCGAACTCGTCGTCAGGCCCGTTCGTCAGTTCCGCGAGGAGTTCGTGCGGGTCGAACGGCAGTTTCAGCACGGCTTGGGCGAACAGCCCTTCCTTGCTGCCGAACCAGTGGTTGACCATCGCCGCGTCGACCCCGGCGCGGGTCGCGATCGCGCGGACCGTCGCGCCGTCGAAGCCGCTCTCGCCGAACACCGCGCGGGCCGCTTCGATCAGGGCGGTGCGGGTGTCCTGTCCACCGGGACGCCGCCCCCGGCGGCGCGCGGTAGTGTCTTCAACAGCCATGGCGTCATCATGAACGGACCCGGCGCAGAATTCAACAATCCTTGAATTCATCCCCGGTCCCCGCCCGCCCGGTGCGTTGCAGCACAATGAGCGACATGATCAGCGCCGCTAACGCCAGCCCGTCGGGGCTCGGCTCGGTCAGCCCTTCGCGCGACGAGTTCCGCGCGCTCGCCGAGGGCCGTCGCGTCATCCCCGTTGTCCGCCGCGTGCTCGCCGACGGTGAGACCCCCATCGGGGTCTACCGCAAGCTCGCCGCCGACCGGCCGGGGACGTTCCTGTTCGAATCCGCGGAGAACGGCGCGTCCTGGAGCCGATGGTCGTTCATCGGCGTCGACAGCCCCGCCGCGCTGACCGTGCGTGACGGCAAGGCCGTCTGGACCGGCACCCCGCCGGTCGGCCTCCCGACCGAGGGTGACCCGCTCACCGTGCTGCGCGAGACCGTCGCCGCGCTCCACACCGAGCAGCTGCCAGGAATGCCGCCGCTCACCGGCGGGATGGTCGGCTACATCGGCTACGACGCCGTCCGCTGGCTCGAACGGCTCCCCGAACTCGCCAAGCGCGACCTCGACATCCCCGAACTCACCATGCTCCTGGCGACCGACCTGGCCGCCTTCGACCACCACGAGGGCACGGTCACGCTGATCGCCAACGCGGTCAACTGGGACGACTCGCCCGAGCGGGTCGACGCCGCGTACGACGACGCCGTCGCCCGCCTCAACGCGATGACCAAGCAGCTGCACGTCGCGGCCCCGGCCACGGCCGCCGTCTTCGACCGCCCCGCGCCCGAGTTCACCCGCCGCCGGTCCAAGCCGGACTTCCACGCGGCGGTCGAGAAGGCCGTCGAGGCGATCAAGGCGGGCGAAGCGTTCCAGATCGTGCCGTCGCAACGGTTCGAGATCGAGACCCAGGCCGACGCGCTGGACGTGTACCGCGTGCTGCGCACGTCCAATCCGAGTCCGTACATGTACTTGCTGCGCCTGGACGGCTTCGACATCGTCGGGTCCAGCCCGGAATCGCTGGTCACCGTCCGGGACGGCCGCGCGACCACGCATCCGATCGCGGGCACCCGCTGGCGCGGCGCCGATCCGGAAGAGGACGCGCAGCTGGCCAAGGACCTGCTGGCGGACGAGAAGGAGCGCGCCGAGCACCTGATGCTCGTCGACCTCGGCCGCAACGACCTCGGCAAGGTCTGCAAGCCCGGCACCGTTCGCGTCGTCGACTTCTTCGACGTCGAGCGCTACAGCCACGTCATGCACATCGTCTCGACGGTCACCGGCGAACTCCTCGACGACAAGACGGCCTTCGACGCGGTCACCGCCTGCTTCCCGGCAGGGACGCTCTCAGGGGCGCCGAAGGTCCGCGCGATGCAGCTGATCGAGGAGCTGGAGCCGACCCGTAGGGCGCTCTACGGCGGCGTCGTCGGCTACCTCGACTTCGCCGGGGACGCCGACACCGCGATCGCCATCCGCACCGCGCTGATGAAGGACGGCGTCGCGTACGTCCAGGCCGGCGGCGGCGTGGTCGCCGACTCGGTGGCCGACTACGAGGACAACGAGTCACTCAACAAGGCCCGCACCGTGCTGTCCGCCGTCGCGGCGGCGCAGACGATGATCGCGGCGGACGAATTCGATCCGGCGGGTGACAGCGCTCGTGTCTGAGGCCCCGGAAGACACGGCCCCGCCGGCCGAGAAGGCCAAGCGTCCACTGTGGATCGCCGTGGTCGGACTGCTGCTCGGCGCGGTCGCGTTGTGGGGGTCTTCCCAGCTGGTGTGGTTCGCGGAGTTCCGTGACGGCGGGGTGCGCGGCACCGTCCAGTACACCGAAACCGGTTCAGAGCGTGCGGTTGCGCTGATTCCGCTCGCGCTGCTGGCACTGGCCGGCACGGCGGGACTGATCGCCACCGGCGGCTGGCCACGCCGGGTGCTCGGCGTGGTACTCGCCGTCGCGGGCGTCGCCGCGGTGTGGGTGGGCGTGGTGGGCGGCTCGTTCAGCGGGTTCGCCGACGGCCTGCCCGTCGCCCAGATGCTGGGAGCCCGCGGTCTCGCGATCCTCGGGGGAATTCTCGTGATCGCCGGGGGGTTGGCAGCCATCAAGGGCGCGGGCCGGATGCCACGCCTGGGCGCGAAGTACTCGGCGCCGGGGAAGAAGAAGCGGGCCGCGAAAGATCCGGAGACCGAGCTGTGGGAGGCGCTGTCCGAAGGCGAAGATCCCACCGCGACCCGGCGATGACAGCGGAATTCGCGGGTTTCGGAGATCTTTCCCGGCAAAGATGACACGGTTGGCATTCGGAGTAACGGACATACCCGGAACCAGGCCGTATCAGTGCGGGGGTTAGCATCGTTTCGGCGGGAAGGGGAAGGTTTTTGTGAGCGACCTTGCGAAGGAATCCGTGAGTACGACGGCCGGTGGGGACCTCCGGTGAGCGTGCTCGAAGACATCGTCGCCGGCGTCCGGGCCGATCTCGCCGAGCGCGAGGCGGTTCTGCCGTTCGACGAACTGAAGAAGCGCGCGACCCAGGTCGCGCCTCCCCGAGACGTGCTCGCGGCCCTGCGGGAGTCCGGTATCGGCGTCATCGCCGAGGTGAAGCGGCGCAGCCCGTCGAAGGGCGACCTGGCCGAGATCCCGGATCCGGCCGCACTGGCGAAGGACTACGCCGACGGCGGCGCACGGGTGATCAGCGTGCTGACCGAGCAGCGACGGTTCGGCGGCTCGCTCGCCGACCTCGACGCGGTCCGCGCGGCGGTCGACATCCCGGTGCTGCGCAAGGACTTCGTCGTCAGCCCGTATCAGGTCCACGAAGCGAGGCTGCACGGCGCGGACATGGTCCTGCTGATCGTGGCGGCGCTGGAGCAGAACGCCCTCATCGCGCTGCTGGACCGGGTGGAATCCCTGGGGATGACAGCGCTGGTCGAGATCCACAACGCCGAAGAGGCCGACAAGGCCCTCGAAGCAGGCGCGAAGGTGATCGGCGTCAACGCCCGCAACCTGCACACGCTCGAGGTCGACAGGGACGTCTTCTCACGGCTGGCCCCCGGCCTGCCGATGGACGTCTTCAAGATCGCCGAGTCCGGTGTCCGCGGCCCTGGTGACCTGATGTCCTACGCGGGTCACGGTGCCGACGCCGTCCTCGTGGGCGAAGGGCTCGTCGCGTCCGGCGACCCGAAGGGCGCGCTGGTCAAGCTGGTCACCGCCGGATCGCACCCCGCGTGCCCGAGGCCTTCTCGATGACCACCGAGTACACCGAGGAGCCGCACGGCAAGCACGACCCGGACGAGCGGGGCTACTACGGCCCGTTCGGCGGGCGGTTCATGCCCGAGGCGCTGATCGGCGTCGTCGACGAGGTCGCGGCCGAGTACGACAAGGCACGGACCGACCCGGAGTTCGTCAACGAGTTCCGGCGCCTGCTGCGCGACTACGCCGGCCGTCCGTCGCTGCTCACCGAGGCCAAGCGCTTCGGTGAGCACGCCGGCGGTGCCCGGGTCTTCCTCAAGCGCGAGGACCTGAACCACACCGGCTCGCACAAGATCAACAACGTGCTGGGCCAGGCGCTGCTCACCAAACGGATGGGCAAGAAGCGGGTCATCGCCGAGACCGGGGCCGGGCAGCACGGCGTGGCGACGGCCACCGCCTGCGCGCTGCTCGACCTGGAATGCATCGTCTACATGGGCCAGGTCGACACCGAGCGGCAGGCGCTGAACGTGGCGCGCATGAAGCTGCTCGGCGCCGAGGTCATCCCGGTGAAGACCGGTTCGCGCACGCTCAAGGACGCGATCAACGAGGCACTGCGCGACTGGGTCACCAACGCCGACACCACGCACTACCTGTTCGGCACGGCGGCGGGCCCGTACCCGTTCCCGATGATGGTGCGGAACTTCCACAAGATCATCGGCGAGGAGGCCCGCGTCCAGATCCTGGAGCAGGCCGGACGCCTGCCGGACGCCGTCGCGGCCTGCGTCGGCGGCGGATCGAACGCGATCGGGATCTTCCACGGCTTCATCGACGACCCGGCGGTCCGGCTCGTCGGCCTCGAGCCGGGCGGTGAGGGCATCGACGGCAATCGCCACGGCGCCACGCTGACCAAGGGCACCCCTGGCAACCTGCACGGCGCGATGACGTACCTGCTGCAGGACGAGGACGGGCAGACCGTCGAGTCGCACTCGATCTCCGCGGGCCTGGACTACCCGGGCGTCGGCCCGGAGCACTCGTGGCTCAAGGACAGCGGCCGCGCCGAGTACCGGTCGGTGACCGACGCCGAGGCGATGGACGCTTTCAAGCTGCTTTCGCGCACCGAGGGCATCATCCCCGCGATCGAGTCGGCGCACGCGCTGGCCGGCTCGCTGGTGCTGGGCCGTGAACTGGGCCCCGAGGGCCTGATCGTGGTGAACCTGTCCGGTCGTGGCGACAAGGACATGGACACCGCCGCGAAGTACTTCGGCCTGGTGGAGGACGCGTGAGCGGGCTTTGTGACCTCTTCGCGAAGACGCGTGCGGAGGGCCGCGGTGCCCTGATCGGGTACCTCCCGGCGGGCTTCCCCACGGTCGACGGGTCCAAGGACCTGCTGGCCGCGGTGGTCGACGGTGGCGCCGACGTGGTCGAGGTGGGTGTGCCCTACTCGGACCCGGTGATGGACGGCCCCACCATCCAAGCCGCTTCGGTGAGCGCCCTTTCCGGTGGTTTCAAGCTCAAGCACCTGTTCGAGATCGTCGAGTCGGTGTCCTCACGCGGCGGCAAGGCCGTCGTGATGACGTACTGGAACCCGGTGCACCGCTACGGCGTCGACCGCTTCGCGCGAGACCTCGCCGCGGCGGGCGGGCTCGGGATGATCACCCCGGACCTGATCCCGGACGAGGCCGACGAGTGGATGGCCGCGTCCGAGCAGCACGGTCTGGACCGGATCTTCCTGGTCGCGCCGTCCTCCTCGGAGGAGCGAATCGCGAAGACCGTCGAGGCCTCTTCAGGCTTTGTGTACGCCACCGCGGTCATGGGCGTGACAGGCGCTCGTGACCAGGTCGGCGTGCACGCCGAGGACCTGGTCGCACGGACCCGCGCGCATACGGATCTGCCGATCGGTGTCGGGCTGGGCGTTCGCTCCGGCGAGCAGGCCGCCCAGGTCGCAGGCTTCGCCGACGGTGTCATCGTCGGCTCGGCTTTGGTGACGGCCGCGGCGAGCGGACTCGACGCGGTTCGCGAGCTTTCGGCCGAGCTGTCCGCGGGGGTGCGGAAAACCGTCGCCCCCGCTTGATCCGACGTGAGCCGAAGGCGCGGCGGTGGTCGGTGCCGCCACCGCTGCGCCTCGGTGATCTCCTCCGGGCCCGCGAGCGCGAACCGCTCGATCTCGGTCCGCCGAACGTCCACGATCGTCGTCGCCAGCGGCGCGCCGAACGCTCAGCGACCCGGGGTCGCCGCCGAGTCACGGTTCCCGGCCACCCCGCACCAGCCGTCGGCGTACTCGGGGTGGATCTGCTCCACCCCGACCCCCTTTGGTCCAAAGTGGACACCAGCTGGCGGAGATAGTCCGCACGCTCGGAAA
This sequence comes from Amycolatopsis sp. cmx-11-51, assembly GCF_047608665.1. Classification (NCBI taxonomy): domain Bacteria; kingdom Bacillati; phylum Actinomycetota; class Actinomycetes; order Pseudonocardiales; family Pseudonocardiaceae; genus Amycolatopsis; species Amycolatopsis sp. cmx-11-51. Next base: position 116,745 of record NZ_JADNQO010000003.1, read on the forward strand.
GCCGCGTGTAGCCGTAGGCCGGGCCCGCGGTGGCCGACGTCGGATCGTCCGGGCTGCCCGGCGAGGACGGTCAGCGCGTCGAGATCCGGATGCAGCCGCAGATCGCCGACCGGTCCGAGCGAATGCTCGCCACCGGTGATGCCGTCGTCGAAGCAGTTCGCGGCACCCACACCTCACGCGGCCGCGGACGGCAGCTTCCGTAGTGGCACCGCCTTGACCCGCGCGATCCGGCGTTGTCCACGAAGGTCAGCGCCACCAGTTCGACACCCCGCGCCCGGAGATCTCCGACGAGGCGGTCGCGCGGGCTGTCGGAGTTTCCCGGTTCACCATGGTTCCCCGTCCTGGCCTCATCGCGAGGCCCTTGCCACGCCCGGATCCGGTCATAAGGTGGGGCGCACTCGTCGATCACGAGAAAGGACGTGCCATGCCGGGAACTCCGATGCTGCCGTTCGTCGCCGAGACGCGGCTGGTGGACCACCACTGCCACGGCGTCGTCACCGGCGATCTCGGCCGGATCGAGTTCGAGCAGATGCTCACCGAGGCCGACACCGTCTCGTCGCTGGGCACGACCTTGTTCGACTCGCTGATCGGTCTCGCGGTCCGGGCCCGCTGCGCCCCGGTGCTCGGCCTGCCGCCGCACGTCCCGGCCGAGGTCTACCTGGCCCGCCGCGCCGAACTGGGAGCGGCCGAGGTGAACGCGCGCTTCCTGCGCGCCACCGGTACGACCGAGTTCCTCCTCGACGGCGGCTTTCAGCCGGACACACTGACCACGACCGGGCAATTCGCGGCTCTGTCCGGTGCCAACGCGCGGGAAATCGTCCGGCTCGAACAGGTCGCCGAAGCGGTGATCGTCTCCACCACCGCGGCCGGCTTCGGTGCGGCCTTCACCGCTGAGCTGGCGAAACGCGCCACGACGGCGATCTGCTTCGAGTCCATCGCCGCCTACCGGGTCGGCCTGGACCTGGCGGGGGAGCGCCCTGCGGCCACCGAAGTCACCGAGGCGGCCGGCCGCTGGCTCGCCGGAATCGAGGCGGGCGAACCGGCCCGGCTCGCGGACGAGGTGCTGCACCGGTTCCTGATTTGGGCCGGGATCGACCTGGCCCTGCCGATCCAGTTCCACGTCGGCTTCGGCGATTCCGACGTCGACCCGCACCGCTGCGATCCGCTGCTGCTCACCGGGCTGCTGCGGGCGACGCGGTCTCGTGGGGTGCCGATCATGCTGCTGCACAACTACCCCTTCCACCGGAACGCCGTGTATCTGGCGCAGGTCTTCGAGCACGTGTTCATCGACGTGGGACTCGCGACACACAACGCCGGTCACCGTGCGCCCGCGATCATCGCGGAGACAATGGAGACAGTGCCGTTCGGGAAACTGCTGTTCTCCACCGACGCGTTCGGGCTCGCCGAGCTGTACCACCTCGGCACCGGGTTCTTCCGGCAGGGACTGTCGGACTTCCTGTACGCCGGGCTGTCCGCCGACGTACTGTCCGAAGTGGACGCTCGCCGGATCACGGCGCTGGTGGGGCATCGCAACGCCGAACGGGTGTACGGGCTGGAGGGGACATGACGGAACTGGACGAACTGCAGGACCGGTGGGAGGTGGCCGTCGAGGCGGAACTGCCGTCCGCGATCGAGCTGCGGCACCGGGTACACGCCGATCCCCGCGCGTCGGGGGATGAAGAGGACACCGCGCGGGTCCTCGTCGAAGCGCTGGGCGCCGACGGTGTCCGGGTCGCCAAGACCGGGCGTGCCGTGCTGTTCCCCGGCACCGGTCCGGGACCGGCCGTGGCGCTGCGCGCCGAATTGGACGCGTTGCCGGTCACCGAACGGACCGGCGTCCCGTGGGCTTCGGAGACGCCGTTGATGCACGCGTGCGGGCACGACGTGCACATGGCCGCACTCGTCGCGACCTGCCGCGCGGCGGCCGTCGTCGGGGTGCCGCGGCCGCTTCTCGCGCTCCTGCAGCCGCGTGAGGAGACATCGCCGTCCGGCGCGCTGGACATCGTCGAGTCCGGGGTGCTCGCCGAGTACGGCGTCGAGACGGTCATCGGCGCGCACGTCCAGCCGCGGCTCGCCGTGGGTGTGGTCTCGGCGGTGCCGGGACCGGTCAACGCGTCCACCGACGAGTTCGACGTGGTCGTCCGCGGCCAGGGCGGGCACGCGGGCTACCCGCATCTGCTGCGGGACCCGATCCTCGCGCTCAGCCAGATCGTGGTGAGCCTGCAGCAGCTCGCGAGCCGCCGCGTCGACCCCGTGTTCGGCGCGGTCTGCTCGGTGGGCCGGATCGAGGCGGGGACGACGGCGAACGTGGTGCCGAACGAGGCCCGCCTGTCCGGCTCGCTGCGGCTGATGCGCGCGGAGGACCGTGACCTCGCGCTGGAGGGACTCGCCGAGGTCGTCCACGGCACCGCGAAAGCGCATGGCTGCCGGGCGGAACTGGAGATCAGCCCGTGTGAACCCGTGTTGCACAACGACGCCGGGCTCACTCAGCACGCGCACCGGCGGCTCGTCCGCGCCGGGGCGGGCGTCGACCTCGATTTCCGGTCGTTCGGCGCCGACGATTTCGCGCACTACTGCGGGGTGACGCGCGGGCTGATGCTGTTCGTCGGCCTCGGCGACACCGCCGGTGCGCCCAGCCTGCACGATGAGCTGTTCCTGCCGCCGGACGCCGCGGTCGGCTACGTCGCGCGGGCCCTGATCGCCGGTTATCTGGCCGCCGTCGAGGGCTGACGGTCCCAAGACGTGGAAGAAGCGCTACGGTGGCCGACGTGAATACCGCCTCGGCAGCGTTCCTCGCGACCATCCCCAGCCCCGACCAGGGCGTCTGGCATATCGGACCGGTCCCGCTCCGCGCCTACGCGCTCTGCATCATCGCCGGCATCATCGTGGCGATCTGGCTGGGCGAGCGGCGCTGGGTGGCCCGGGGTGGCACGAAGGGGACCGTCGTCGACGTCGCCGTCTTCGCGGTGCCGTTCGGCCTGGTCGGCGGGCGGCTGTATCACGTCATCACCGACAACCAGCTTTACTTCGGCGAGGGCAAAAACCCGATCAACGCGCTGAAGATCTGGGACGGCGGCCTCGGCATCTGGGGCGCGATCGCGCTGGGCGCGGTCGGCGCGCTCATCGCCTGCCGCCGCCGGGGGATCCCGCTGCCCGCGATGGCGGACGCGCTCGCGCCGGGCATCGTGATCGCCCAGGCCATCGGGCGGGTCGGCAACTACTTCAACCAGGAGCTCTACGGCGCGCACACGGATCTGCCGTGGGGCCTGGAGATCTACCAGCGCTACAACCCGACCAACCCGGACGACTTCCTGAACGGCATCGCGATCGGGCACGTCCCGCTGCCGGACAGCCCGGTGCACCCGACGTTCCTCTACGAGCTGATCTGGAACCTCGGCGTCGCGCTGCTGGTCATCTGGGCGGACAAGAAGTTCCGCCTCGGCCACGGCCGCGTGTTCGCGCTCTACGTCGCCGGATACACCGCGGGCCGGTTCTGGATCGAGATGATGCGGACCGACACCGCGAACCACATCCTCGGCCTGCGGGTCAACGTGTGGACCTCGATCCTGCTGTTCGCGGCGGCGATCGCCTACTTCGTCCTGGCCGCCAAGCGGGGGCCACGGGAGTTGCCGGAAACGCTGTGGAGCAAGGGCGTGCCACGCGACGACACTTCCACTTCCACTTCCTCCGACGAGGCGCCCAAGAGCGAGGAACACGCGGAGGTCGCGGCGGCTCCGGACACGGTGCGGGACTCGGCCGCGGACAAGGCGACCGAGGACCCGAAACCCGACTCCGAGAAGTAGCCGCTCCAGGTCCTCGCACCGGCGTGGAGCGGTGGTCCGTGAAGGCCTCCTTAAGGGACTCTGGGTCCCTCAAGGAGGCCTTCACGGACTCGGGGATCGGCACAGCGGCCCCGTCACCCGTTCTCCAGTAAGGACGGTGCCGCCGCGACGGTCAGCGCGTGGGCGGTGGAACGGTGAAACGGTGAAACGAAAGCTTCTTCGAGGAAGTCGGCGGTGGTTTCCAGCAGTGGCCGGGGATAGGTTCCGCCGTCGCGATGCGCGCCTGCCGGTGGCGGCGACCAGGGACGCCACGTCGGCGAGGGCCAAGGCCAGGAGCATGCGCGAAACTGAAACACGTTCTAGTTATGTGTCCCGGGGTGCGGAGTACGCCTGAAGTGACTAGGGTCGCCTCACCGCGTCTCGTGACATCCCGGAACAAGACATATACTTAGCGGAACGAACTACCGTGACCCCATCAGGAACTGTGTCGTTCCGGGCATCCAGATCGTTACCCATCGGCAGGCTTTCTCGTCCGATGAACTAATGCCCGCATGTTTCCCAGGTGTTAAAGTCGCGCTAACGAACGGGCCATCGTCGTCCCGTGCGCATTCCCCCGGCCGGTCCGTCCGGTCGCTGAGCACAGACGACGAAGGAGGTCCCTTCATGATCTTCTCCGCCATTCCCGGCAAACAGGGTCTCTACGATCCCGAATCCGAACAGGACTCCTGCGGTGTGGCCATGGTGGCCGACGTCCGTGGGCGCCGCTCGCACGGCATCGTCACCGACGGCCTTGCCGCGCTGACGAACCTCGACCACCGTGGCGCCGCCGGTGCGGAGCCGACCAGTGGTGACGGTGCGGGCATCCTGTTGCAGCTGCCCGACGGGCTGTTCCGGGCCGAAGTGGAGTTCGCCCTGCCCGAGGCGGACGCGGACGGTCAGCAGACCTACGCGACCGGGCTCGGTTTCCTGCCCTCGGACACCGAGGAGCGCGGCAAGGCCGTCGCCCTGATCGAACGGATCGCCACCGAAGAGGGTCTCGACGTCCTCGGCTGGCGGGAGGTCCCGGTCGACGCCGATCTCGCCGGCATCGGCCCGACGGCGCGTTCGGTGATGCCGCATTTCGCGATGCTGTTCGTCGCGGCCGCGGAGACCGACGGACGGCGCCCCGGCGGTCTCGAACTGGATCGCCTGGCCTTCTGCCTGCGCAAGCGCGTCGAGAACGAGAGTGTGACCGCGGATTGCGGCACCTACTTCCCGTCGCTGTCCTCGCGGACGATCGTCTACAAGGGAATGCTGACCCCGGGGCAGCTTCCGCTCTTCTTCACCGACCTGACCGACACCCGGCTCACCAGCGCCATCGCGCTCGTGCATTCCCGGTTCTCCACCAACACCTTCCCGTCGTGGCCGCTGGCGCATCCGTTCCGGTTCGTCGCGCACAACGGCGAGATCAACACCATCCGGGGCAACCGCAACCGCATGCGCGCCCGTGAGGCGCTGCTCGAATCGGACCTCATCTCCGGCGACCTCACCCGCCTGTATCCAATCTGCTCGGCCGACGCGTCGGACTCCGCCTCCTTCGACGAGGTGCTGGAGCTGCTGCACCTCGGCGGCCGGTCGCTGCCGCACGCGGTGCTGATGATGATCCCCGAGGCGTGGGAGAACCACACCGGGATGAACGCCCAGCGTCGTGCGTTCTACCAGTTCCACGCCAGCCTGATGGAGCCGTGGGACGGCCCGGCCTGTGTCACCTTCACCGACGGCACGCTCGTCGGCGCGGTGCTGGACCGCAACGGCCTGCGTCCCGCCCGATGGTGGCGCACCGCCGACGACCGCGTCGTACTGGCCAGCGAGGCAGGGGTCCTCGACGTCGCCCCCGCGGACGTCGTGGCCAAGGGGCGACTCAAGCCCGGCCGCATGTTCCTGGTGGACACCGAAGCAGGCCGGATCGTCGACGACGAAGAGGTCAAGTCGGAGCTGGCCAAGGAACTGCCGTACGAGGGCTGGCTGCACGCCGGTCTCCTGCAGATCGCCGACCTGCCCGACCGCGACCACATCGTGCAGAGCCACGATTCGGTGCTGCGGCGCCAGCTTTCCTTCGGCTACACCGAAGAAGAGCTGAAGATCCTCCTCGCGCCGATGGTGGTCAAGGCGGCGGAGCCGATCGGTTCGATGGGCTCCGACAGCCCGCCCGCGGTGCTGTCGCAGCGTTCGAGGCTGCTCTACGACTACTTCAAGCAGAACTTCGCGCAGGTCACCAACCCGCCGCTGGACGCGATCCGTGAAGAACTGGTCACCTCGATGAGCCGGATCATGGGCCCCGAGCGGAACCTGCTCGCCCCCGGGCCTGCCTCCTGCCGCCATGTGCAGCTGCCGTATCCGGTGATCGACAACGACGAACTCGCCAAGCTGATCCACATCAACGACGACGGCGATCTTCCCGGCTTCGCGTGCAGTGTCCTTTCCGGACTGTACGAAGTGGACGGTGGAGCCGACGCGCTGGCATCGGCGATCGAACGGGTCCGGCGCGAAGCCTCCGAGGCGATCGCGGCGGGCGCGCGCACGCTCGTGCTGTCCGACCGCGACTCCGATCACCGCATGGCGCCGATCCCGTCGCTGCTGCTGGTGTCCTCGGTGCACCACCATCTGGTGCGCACCAAGGAAAGGCTCCGCGTCGCGCTGGTCGTCGAGACCGGCGACGCCCGCGAGGTCCACCACATCGCGCTGCTGCTGGGCTACGGCGCCGCCGCGGTGAACCCGTACCTGGCCTTCGAGACCATCGAGGACATGATCTCGACCGGTGCCGTCACCGGTATCGAGCCCGCCAAAGCGATTCGCAACTACGTCAAGGCGCTGGTGAAGGGCGTCCTGAAGATCATGTCGAAGATGGGCATCTCGACCGTCGGCGCGTACACCGCGGCGCAGGTGTTCGAATCCTTCGGCCTTGCACAGGATCTGCTCGACGAGTACTTCACCGGGACGTCGTCGAAGCTCGGCGGCGTCGGCCTGAACGTGCTCGCCGAAGAGGTCGCCACGCGCCACCGCCGCGCGTACCCGGACAACCCGACCGACCGTGTCCACCGTGGACTCGAGACCGGCGGCGAGTACGCGTACCGCCGTGAGGGCGAACTGCACCTGTTCACCCCGGAGACCGTCTTCCTGTTGCAGCACGCGACGAAGACCGGCCGCGAAGAGGTGTACAAGCAGTACTCCGACGAGGTGCACCGCCTCTACCGCCAGGGTGGCGCCCTGCGTGGGCTGTTCGCCTTCCGCGAGGGCACGCGTGAGCCCGTCCCGCTGGACGAGGTCGAGCCCGTCGAGGCGATTTTCAAGCGCTTCAACACCGGCGCGATGTCCTACGGCTCGATTTCGGCCGAGGCACACGAAACCCTCGCCATCGCGATGAACCGCATCGGCGGCCGCTCCAACACGGGTGAAGGCGGGGAAGACCCCGAGCGCCTTTACGACCCGGAACGGCGCAGCGCGATCAAGCAGGTCGCGAGCGGCCGGTTCGGTGTCACGAGCGAGTACCTTGTCAACGCCGACGACATCCAGATCAAGATGGCGCAGGGCGCGAAGCCGGGTGAAGGCGGGCAGCTGCCGCCGAACAAGGTGTACCCGTGGATCGCGCGCACGCGGCACTCCACACCGGGCGTCGGGCTCATTTCGCCGCCGCCGCACCACGACATCTACTCGATCGAGGATCTCGCCCAGCTGATCCACGACCTCAAGAACGCCAACGAGAACGCCCGCATCCACGTGAAGCTGGTGTCCTCGCTCGGCGTCGGCACGGTCGCGGCGGGCGTGTCCAAGGCGCACGCCGACGTCGTGCTGATCTCCGGCCACGACGGCGGCACCGGCGCCTCCCCGATGAACTCGCTCAAGCACGCGGGGACGCCGTGGGAGATCGGACTCGCCGAGACACAGCAGACGTTGCTGCTCAACGGTTTGCGCGACCGGATCACCGTGCAGGTCGACGGCGCGATGAAGACCGGCAAGGACGTCGTCATCGCCGCGCTGCTCGGCGCGGAGGAGTACGGCTTCGCGACGGCGCCGCTGATCGTCGAAGGCTGCGTCATGATGCGCGTCTGCCACCTCGACACCTGTCCGGTCGGCGTCGCGACCCAGAGCCCGGACCTGCGCAAGCGCTACACCGGCCAGGCCGACCACGTGGTCAACTACTTCCGGTTCGTCGCCGAAGAAGTCCGGGAAACGTTGGCGGCACTCGGTTTCCGTACCCTCGACGAGGCGATCGGCCACGCCGAGATCCTCGACACCGACAAGGCGATCGAGCACTGGAAGGCCTCCGGTCTCGACCTCGCGCCGATCTTCGAGATGCCGATTGAGACCCCTTACGGCGGGGCGAAGCGGCGCACGCGGACGCAGGACCACGGTTTGGAACACGCGCTCGACCGGACGCTGATCCAGCTCGCCGAGGCGGCGCTGGAGGACGCGCACCGGGTGCGTATCGAACTGCCGGTGCGGAACGTGAACCGGACCGTCGGCACGCTGCTCGGCTCCGAGATCACCCGCCGCTACGGCGGTGAGGGCCTGCCCGAGGACACGATCCACGTGCTGCTGACCGGTTCCGCCGGGCAGTCGCTCGGCGCGTTCCTGCCGCGTGGCATCACCCTCGACATGGTCGGGGACGCCAACGACTACGTCGGCAAGGGCCTGTCCGGCGGGCGGATCATCGTGCGCCCGCATCCGGACGCGAAGTTCGCCGCCGAAGGCCAGACCATCGCCGGGAACACGCTCGCCTACGGGGCCACCGGCGGGGAGATGTTCCTGCGCGGCCAGGTCGGCGAACGGTTCTGCGTGCGCAACTCCGGGGCGATGGTCGTCGTAGAGGGCGTCGGTGACCACGCCTTCGAGTACATGACCGGTGGACAGGCCGTGGTGCTCGGCCCGACCGGGCGCAACCTCGCCGCGGGCATGTCCGGCGGCGAGGCCTTCGTGCTCGATCTCGATCGAAGCAAGGTCAACAAGGAGATGGTGAACCTCCTGACCCCTCGGTCCGAGGATCTCGCCTGGCTCAAGAAGACCGTGCAGAAGCACTACGACCTCACACGTTCGGCCGTGGCCGCGTCGTTGCTCGGCGACTGGCCGCGTCGCTCGGCGGCGTTCACCAAGGTGATGCCCCGCGACTACCAGCGTGTCCTTGACGCGGCGAAGGCGGCGCGCGCCGCGGGCCGCGACGTCGACGAAGCGATCATGGAGGCCGCTCGTGGCTGATCCGACGGGTTTCCTGAAGTACGAGCGCGAAGAGCCGAAGAAGAAGTCCAAAGAGGAGCGTCTCGCCAACTGGGGCGAGGTGTACGCCGACGTGCAATCCGGCGAGCGCAACGAAAAGGTGCGCAAGCAGGCTTCGCGGTGCATGGACTGCGGCATCCCGTTCTGTCACTCCAGTGGTTCCGGCTGCCCGCTGGGCAACCTGATCCCGGAGTGGAACGACCTGGTACGCCGCGGCGACTGGGCGGCGGCGAGCGACCGGCTCCACGCGACCAACAACTTCCCCGAGTTCACCGGGAAGCTGTGCCCCGCGCCGTGCGAGGCGGGCTGCGTCCTGTCGGTCTCGCCGCTGTCCGGCGGCCCGGTGGCGATCAAACGCGTCGAGCAGACGATCGCCGACCAGTCCTGGGAGGCGGGCTACGTCCAGCCGCAGATCTCGGCGGTCTCGTCGGGCCAGCGGGTCGCGGTCGTCGGCTCCGGCCCCGCCGGGCTCGCCGCCGCGCAGCAGCTGACCCGCGCCGGCCACGAAGTGACCGTCTACGAACGGGACGACCGGCTCGGCGGCCTGCTGCGGTACGGCATCCCCGAGTTCAAGATGGAGAAGAAGGTCCTCGACCGGCGGCTCTCGCAACTCCGCAACGAGGGCACGAAGTTCGTCACCGGCTGCGAGGTCGGCGTCGACCTGACCGTCGAGGAACTCCGGGCAGGCTATGACGCGGTGGTGCTCGCCGTGGGTGCGCTGCGCGGCCGCGACGACACGACGACGCCCGGGCGCGAGCTGTCCGGGATCCATCTGGCGATGGAACATCTGGTCCCGGCCAACAAGTACGTCGAGGGCGACGGCCCGTCGCCGGTCGACGCGGCCGGCAAGCACGTGGTCATCATCGGCGGTGGCGACACCGGCGCCGACTCGTACGGCACCGCGACCCGGCAGGGCGCGCTTTCGGTGACACAGCTTGACCAGTACCCGACCCCACCGTCCACAAGGGACGATGAGCGCTCGCCGTGGCCAACCTGGCCGTACCTCCTGCGCACCTACCCGGCGCACGAGGAGGCGGGCGAGCGCAAGTTCGCCGTCGCGGTCACCCGGTTCGTCGGCGACGACGACGGCAACGTGCGTGCCGTCGAACTCCGGCAGGTCCGCGTGGTCAAGGACCCCGAGACCGGCAAGCGCATGGTGACCCCGGTCAACGACGAGGTCGAGGAACTGCCAGCCGACCTCGTGCTGCTCGCGATCGGGTTCGAGGGTGTCGAGCACATGCCACTGCTCGACGGACTCGGCCTGTCGCTGACCAAACGTGGCACGCTCTCATGCGGCGCGGACTGGCAGACCTCCTCACCTGGCGTGTTCGTCTGCGGCGACGCGCATCGCGGTGCGTCGCTGGTGGTGTGGGCGATCGCTGAAGGACGCTCGGTGGCCAGCGCCGTCGACGCTTATCTCACCGGTGCCTCGGATCTTCCCGCGCCGGTGCACCCGACGGCGTTGCCGCTCGCCGTGGTCTAGAGGTCGTGAGTGGCGATTCGGGTTCTATCGGAAGTACCGCAATGTGGCGTTCCTGCCGCGCGGGTGCTCAGCTGTCCGTGAAGGCCTCCTTGCCTACCCTGAAAGTAGTGAAGGCGTCCTTCACGGACCCGGCCACCTGACCGGCCGTGCGACGTCACCGACGGCGGGGCGTGCTGAAGCGAAAACCACCGGCAGCTCATCATGCTCGGCCGAACGGTCCATCCGCGATCGCGGATGCGGCCGAACGGCCGCTTGTACGCCGAGTAGTGAGACAAATACTTTCGGAATGTCGTGCAAGTCATACGGCAGTTCACCGGTGGCGAAAGGTGGTACGCCATGAAGAGGACGGCTTCCCGGACCGGGATCCTGGCGGCGCTCGTGGGGTTGGCGGTGACCACGCTGACAGTGGTCGCGAGTCCCGCGCAAGCGGCTCCTGCCGAGCAACAGGCGGCGGCCGACGCGCAGGCGGTCGCGGCGTACTGGACGCCCGAGCGGATGCGGTCGGCGATCCCGATCGAACAGCTGGTCAAGGCTCCGAACCTTTCGCCGAAGGACGTCGCGAAGGGGCAGAGCACGATCATCCAGAGCATCCCCAACGGCGGTGGCGCGTGGACGGGGGCGGGCAAGGTCGTGCAGACCGCGGGCCGCGTGTTCTTCACCATGGGCGGGCGGAACGCGTCGTGCTCCGGTGACGCGGTCACCAGTGCGAACGGCAGCGTCGTGATCACCGCCGGGCACTGCGTGAAGTACCAGGGCGCCTGGCACACCAACTGGACCTTCGCGCCCGGTTACGACAACGGCAACACGCCCTACGGCACCTGGGCCGCGAAGAGCACGCTGACCACTCCGCAGTGGGAAGCGAGTGAGGACATGAACTACGACGTCGGCGCGGCCGTGGTCAACCCGCTCAACGGGCAGAAGCTGACCGACGTCGTCGGCGCGCAGGGGATCGCGTTCAACCAGGCGCGTAACCAGTCGATGTACACGTTCGGTTACCCGGCGGCGGCGCCGTACGACGGCACGAAGCTGATTTATTGCAGCGGCAGCACGTTCACCGACTTCCTGCTGACCAAGGACCACGGGATGAACTGCAACATGACCGGTGGTTCGAGCGGTGGCCCGTGGTTCCTCAACTTCAGCGAGGCGACCGGTGCGGGAATCCAGGCTTCGGTAAACAGTTTCGGCTACACCTTCCTGCCCGGCTACATGTTCGGTCCGTACTTCGGCGCGGACGTCCAGAACCTCTACAACAAGGCGCAGGCCGCTTAAGCACATCGGCCGCCCGTCCACCTTTTGGGAGCGTCGTCCCGGTGGGCGGGCGGCTTTCGCGGCGGCATATCCTGGTGCCTGTGAACTGGACAGTGGACGTTCCCGTCGACACGCTCCCCGAACTGCCTCCGTTGCCTCCAGAGCTGCGCAGTCGGCTCGACGACGCGCTTTCGCGGCCCGCGGCGCAGCAGCCCGAATGGCCGGACCCCGAGCTGACGAAGCGCGTACGTGGCGTGCTGGAGAGTGTGCCGCCGATCACCGTCCCGGCCGAGATCGACCGGCTCGCCGACCGGCTCGCCATGGTCGCCCGCGGCGAGGCGTTCCTGCTGCAGGGCGGTGACTGCGCGGAGACGTTCGAGTCGAACACCGAACCGCACATCCGCGCCAACCTGCGCACGCTGCTGCAGATGGCCGTCGTCCTCACCTACGGCGCGAGCCTGCCGGTGGTGAAGGTCGGCCGGATCGCCGGCCAGTACGCGAAGCCGCGATCGGCCTCCACCGACGCGCTCGGCCTGCCGGTGTACCGCGGCGACATCATCAACTCGCTCGTCGCCAAGCCCGAACTCCGCGTGCCCGACCCTGGCCGGATGATCCGCGCCTACGCCAACGCGGGCGCCGCGATGAACCTCGTCCGCGCGCTCACCGGCGCCGGGATGGCGGACCTGCACCAGGTGCACGACTGGAACAAGGACTTCGTGAAGTCCTCGCCCGCCAGCGAACGCTACGAGGCGCTGGCCGCTGAGATCGACCGCGGCCTGCGGTTCATGTCGGCCTGCGGGGTCACCGACGCCTCACTGCAGTCCACCGAGATCTTCGCCAGTCACGAGGCGCTGCTGCTGGACTACGAGCGCTCGATGCTGCGGATGGACCGCGCGGACGCGACGAACCCCAAGCTGTACAACCTGTCCTCGCACTTCCTCTGGGTGGGCGAGCGGACCCGGCAGCTCGACGGCGCGCACATCGCCTTCGCCGAACTGCTGGCCAACCCGATCGGCATCAAGATCGGCCCGACGACCACGCCCGAGCAGGCCGTCGAGTACGTCCGGCGGCTCGACCCGCGCAACGAGCCCGGCCGACTGACGCTGATCGCCCGGATGGGCAACGGCAAGGTCCGCGAGGTGCTGCCCGCGATCGTCGAGAAGGTCGAGGCGTCCGGGCACAAGGTCATCTGGCAGTGCGACCCGATGCACGGCAACACGCACGAGTCGTCGAACGGCTACAAGACCCGGCACTTCGACCGCATCGTGGACGAGGTCCAGGGCTTCTTCGAGGTGCACCGCAAGCTCGGCACCTACCCCGGCGGCATCCACGTCGAGCTGACCGGCGAGGACGTCACCGAATGCCTCGGCGGCGCGCAGGAGATCTCGGATCTGGACCTTTCCGGCCGGTACGAGACCGCTTGCGACCCGCGCCTGAACACGCAGCAGTCGCTGGAGCTGGCGTTCCTGGTCGCGGAGATGCTTCGCGGCTGACGGAGCCTTCCTCTCGCTTCGCGATCGCGTCAATGAGCGGTGTCGAGCAACTTCGCGGCCGACTTGAGCACGCCGTCCCGCAGCGAACCCACGTCCGAGACCGCAGCCCCGTTCGCCTGCAGTCCGATGTGGACGGAATCCCGGTAGGTCGCCACCGCGATCCCGACCGCTTGCCGCGGCGCCAGCGGCACGAACGGGAACACGCTTTCGAGGCGCGTCCCGTCGAGGGTGAGCCGGTTCGGCGGCACCGGCACCGTGGTCACCACGAGGTCGAACAGCAGCGGCGCGGCCAGCCCGGCCGTCTTGGCGCCGAGCCTGTGCAGCATCGGCGGCATCCGGTCGGCGAGCAGCGGGAACGCGCCGGCGCCCCGGGCCGGGCCGGCGGCCTTGTTCCGGTTCATCTCGCGGTGGACGGCCAGCAGCCGCGCAGGCGGATCGTCGAGGCCGACCGGCAGATCGCAGAGATACCCGGACAGCTTGTTACCGCCGGATCGCTCGGCCGAGCGCCCGCGCACGCTGACCGGGACGAGTGCCCGCAGCGTCCGGCCGTCGGCGCGCTGGCCGCGGTTGATCATCCATTCGCGCAGCGCACCGGCGAGGATCGCCAGGACGACGTCGTTGGCGGTACCGCCGTGGGACCGCCGGATCCGACGGATCTCGGCGGTGTCCAGCCGGACGAACCCGAGACGGCGCTCTGTCGACGGCGGCGCGCTGAGCGGGGACAGCGGTGAGCGGGTCGCGCGGACGACCGACGACGCGATCCCGGCGGACGTCCCGGCCTGGGCCAGAGTGGTACCGAGCGCGTCCTTGACCGCGTCCACAGGGGACCGGGGCGCGGGCGGTTCGGCCCCGCCGCGGGCGCGCCCTGCCGTGCGGGGGAGCGCGTCGAGCAGTCCCGCGGCGACGGCGTACGCGCCGGCACCGTCGGTGAGCGCGTGGTGCAGTTTCAGCAGCAGCGCGAACTCGCCGTCCGGCAGGCCGGTGACGAGACGCAAGTCCCACAAGGGTTTTCCGGTGTCGAGCGGTCGTCCCATCCACCGTGACGCGTAGGCGGAGAGTGGGTCCGGTTCGTCCAGTGAGCTCAGATGGTGATGTGAAATATGTTCACTTGCAACGAAATACGGGTCCTCGGCCCAGCTGGCGGCACCAGGCGGGAACAGTGCGGTGCGGGGACGTTGGCGAAGCTTGGGGATCCGCGCGGCCCGCTCGGCGAGCAACGCGGTCAGCTTACGCGCGTGCACCCGCCCGTGCGGACGGAAGGTGACCACCGCGCCCATGTGCATGGGCGTCGTTTCGCTTTCCAGGCAAAGGAAAGCGATATCGAGTGCGCTCAGCTGAGGGCCTGACATCAGTGACCTTTCTCGGATCTGGCGGCGATGGGCACAACTGCATCAGCCTGACATGACGGACGGGTGGTCGTCATGTTTCGTGGGCGCCAACTACCGCCGGTTTCACTCGAACGATGGGATCCCGGTCGGACATGGATCACCACTCCGCGGCAGATGGTGGAAAGCCCGGCACGGGAACTCGTTCGCGAACCGTCGGTGGGGCCCGGCAGACTGCACCACCATGACCGACGAACCGAAGCGCCCCGAACCACCGCTCACCGGCGACGAGCGCACCCAGTTGAACGGCTTTCTCGACTTCCTCCGCGCCACCGTGGTGTGGAAGTGCTCCGGACTCACCGACGAACAGGCCCGGCGGCCACTCGTGCCCAGCGAGTTGACCACCGTCGCCGGTCTGCTCGGTCATCTGACCCTGGTCGAGCAGTACTGGTTCAACGTGGTGCTCGACGGCCAGGAGGACGTCTGGAAGGAGGCGCTCGAAACCGACCCCGACGCCGAGTTCCGGGTCGCCATGCGGACCCCGGTCGACCAGCTGATCGCCGCCTACCAGGCCGAATGCGAGCGGAGCCGCGGGATCGTCGCCCGGATGGGGCTCGACGACGAGGTCGCCTTCCGAGGCGACCGCAAGGTCAACGTCCGGTTCGTGGTCGCGCACATGATCGAGGAGACCGGCAGGCACGCCGGCCACCTCGACCTGTTGCGTGAACTGACCGATGGTCTCACCGGGGAGTAGCCCGGCTGTGTCTACAAAGCGCGCTCTCGGATTTCCGTAGCCGGGCCGCAGTACCGCCTGGTCACTCACTCAGGCCTACAGGCGGCCGACAAGAAACGCGCGCGTTTCCTCACCCGATCACGCGAATACAGCTCAGGAGACACGCCCGCGGCGAGGGGGCAGCGGGAAGAACCCGCTGGTCCGCTCGACGTAGGTCGCGTACCCCGGCCGGGAACGATGCAAGCCCTTCTCCAGCAAAGGTTTTCCGGTGCCCTTGGCCAGCGTGAACGTCATCGCGATCGGCGACAGGATCGTCGCCGCCCCCACCCAGCTCGAACACGCCAGCAGGTACAGGCCCCACCACACGCACGCGTCCCCGAAGTAGTTGGGATGCCGCGTGTAGCGCCACAGCCCGCTGTCGAGCACCTTCCCCTTGTTGTCCGGGGCCTTGAAGCGGCGTAGCTGCTCGTCGCCGATGGTCTCGAACCCGAAGCCGACCAGCCACACCGCGACGCCGAGCCAGGCCGTCACGCCGAAGGAGTCGCCGTACATCGCGAACTGGACCGGCAGCGACACGAACCAGAGCACCACCGCCTGGAACAGGTACACGCGGACGAACAGCTTGAGCGCCGGATTCGGGCTGGCGCTCTCCGCCATCCGCACGTAGCGGGGGTCTTCGGGCAGCTTGTGGTTGCGCAGGTGCAGGTGCACGCCGAGGCGCACACCCCAGATCGCCGTCAGCGCCGCGGTGACCACGCGCAGCGCCACCGACCCGTCCCCGAGCGGCGCCGCGACCAGCGCGACGAGTGCGAAGCCCGGACCCCAGAACATGTCGACGGTGTCGTAGCGCTTGCGCGCCAGCGCGATGCCGAAGGTGACGACGACCGCCAGCAGGGTCACCCCGGCGGTGACGAGCAGGGTCCCCCCAAGCGACATCAGGACCACTCTTTCGTGGCGGGCAGCGCGCTCAAGCCTTCGTCGGACGAGCGGACCGCGAGGATCTGGTCCACGCCCATCCGGTTCTCCTCGAACGCCAGCGCGCCGCCGACCAGGTAGAGCCGCCAAACCCGGGCGCCGGATTCACCGATCAGCGCCACGACGTCTTCCCAGTTGCTTTCCAGCGTCTTCTCCCATGCCCGGACCGTCCACACGTAGTGCTCGCGCAGCGCCTGGACGTCACGGATCTCGAACCCGGCGTTCTCCAAGTGTCCGAGCGTGCGGCTCAGCGGCCGCATCGTCATGTCGGGGGCGATGTAGCGCTCGATGAACGCGCCGCCACCGGGCGCCACCGCGCCGCGGGACATCTGCTGCAGGACCAGCCGCCCGGTGGGCTTGAGCATGCGGAACAGCGTCCGCGTGTACTCGGGGTAGTTCTCTTCGCCGACGTGCTCACCCATCTCGATGGTCGCGACCGCGTCGAACGGCTCATCTGTCAGCTCGCGATAGTCCTGACGACGGACTTCGACGCGATCCTCCAGGTCGTGCTGGGCGAGGCGGCCGCGGATGTGCTGCAGCTGTTCCGCCGAAAGCGTGATGCCGACGGCGTGCACGCCGTGGTGCTTCGCCGCGTGCACCAGCAGCGAGCCCCAGCCGCAACCGACGTCGAGCAGCCGCATCCCCGGCCGCAGGCCGAGCTTGCGGCAGATCAGTTCGAGCTTGTCCCGCTGGGCTTGTTCGAGGTCGTAGCCGTCTTCCTCGGACGTCCAGTACGCCGACGAGTAGGCCATCGATTCGTCCATCAGCAGCTGGTAGAAGGCGTTGCCGAGGTCGTAATGGTGCGAGATCGCGGACTTGTCGCGGAGCAGGCTGTGCAGTTTCCCCGACAGCCGGGCCTCCTCGGCGGGCGGTTCGGGCGGCGGCCCGACGACGCCGAGGCTCACCGCGAGCCGGACTGCCTCGGCCCATTCGCGAGGGCGGAGCTCGGCGCCGCGCACGGCGCCCGACCGGGTCAGCGCCCAGATCCGGCGGAATCCGTCGGCGAGGTCGCCTTCGACGTCGAGATCGCCGGAGACGTAGGCCCTCGCCAGCCCCAATTCGCCAGGGGCGTACAGGAGACGGCGCAGCGCGCGGCGGTTGCGGAGGACCACGGTCGGGGCGTCCGGCGGACCGGCGCGGACGCCGTCCCAGGTGCGGAGACCGACCGGGAGGGAACCACCGAGGAGCCGCTCGACGAACGGGACCAGACGGGACGCGGGACTGTTCGGCATAGTCGTCATTCGCTCCCGGACCGGAAAGGGATGGGTCGGATGATGCGCCGGTCACGCGATCCAATCCGCTCGCGATCCGGCTTCGAATGCCTCACGTGCACACCACGGGTCAACGCATCGGAGTCATCGGCAGCGGCGTCGCCGGCCTCACGGCCGCGTACCTGCTGCAACGCCGCTACGAAGTGCTGCTGTTCGAAGCCGAAGACAGGCTGGGCGGGCACGCGCACACCCATGACGTCCCGAGCGCGCACGGCGGCACCGTCGGCATCGACTCCGGGTTCATCGTGCACAACGAGCGCACCTACCCGAACCTGCTCCGGCTGTTCGCCGAACTGGGTGTGGCCACCCGCGACACCGAGATGTCGATGAGCATCCGCTGCGACGGCTGCGGCCTCCAGTACGCCGGCGCGAAGGGCTTGAAGGGCCTCTTCGCCCAGCCGCGCAACGCCACACGCGGGCGCTACCTGCGGATGCTCGCCGACGTCAAACGCTTCCACCAGCACGCGACGCGCGTCCTTGAAGCGCCCGAAGCGGGCGACGTCACCCTCGGCGCGTTCCTCGCCATCGGTGGGTACACGAAGTATTTCGTCGACCACTTCCTGCTCCCGGTCGTCTCCACCGTCTGGTCGGCCGACCGGAACGACACGCTCGAATACCCCGCGCGCTACCTGTTCGAATTCCTGCGCAACCACGGGATGCTGTCGGTCGGCGGGTCCCCGAGCTGGCGCACCGTCGTCGGCGGGTCCCGTGAGTACGTCGACCTGGCCGCCAAGCAACTGACCGCCGTGCACCTGTCGACGCCGGTCCGCTCGGTCAGGCGCACCGCGCGGGGGATCGAGGTCCGCGACGACGCCGACACCCGGCACCGGCTCGACAAGGTCGTCCTGGCCACGCACGCGGACCAGGCGTTGAACCTGCTCGCGTCGCCGACCGAAGCCGAACGTGACGTCCTCGGCTCGTTCCGGTACTCCAGCAACGAGGCGTGGCTGCACACCGACACCGGCGTGCTCCCGACCGCGGGATCGGCGCGGGCCGGCTGGAACTACGCCACGCCCGCCTGCGGCGCGAACGCGGGCGCCGTCCAGGTGTCCTACGACATGAACCGCCTGATGCGGCTCGACGAGCCGACCGGGTACGTCGTCACGCTCAACCCCGGCACCGCCCCCGACGACGGTTCGGTGCTGGCCAAGATGACCTACGAACACCCCGTCTACACGCCGGACTCCGTCGCCGCCCAGCGTCGTCTGCCCGAACTCGACGACGACACGGTCGCGTTCGCCGGCGCGTACCACGGCTGGGGGTTCCACGAGGACGGCTGCGCGTCCGGTGTCCGCGCGGCCGAGAACTTCGGGGTGCGATGGTGACCGTCATAGCCGTGCTCTACGACTCCACGGTGGCGCATGTCCGGCGCAACGATCCGCCGATCTCGTTCGCCCACCGCGTCTATCTCTGGCTCATCGACCTCGACGCGCCGCCGAAGCTGCCGCGGTGGCTTCGGCCTTTCGCCCGCTTCGACTCGAGAGACCACTTCGCCCCCGAAGACACCTCCAGCATCCGGTCCAAATTGGACCGCTGGCTCGCGGCGCGTGGTGTCGACCTTCAAGGCGGCCGGGTGCTGATGCTCGCGGGCGCGCGGTTGCTCGGGCACAACTTCAACCCGATCACCCTCTACTGGTGCCACCGGCCCGACGGCGAACTCGAATGCGTCGTCGCCGAGGTCCACAACACCTACCGGGGCAGGCACGCGTATCTCCTGCGCCCCGACGCCGACGGGATCGCCCGCGCGGACAAAGAGTTCTACGTCTCGCCCTTCCAGTCGATGGACGGCGAGTACCGGATGGCGGTGCCGCGGCCGGAGTCGCTGCTTTCGGTCCAGATCGCGCTCCGGCAGGGTGGGCAGACACCGCTGACCGCGTCGCTGAGCGGCGTGCGACGGCCCGCCACCGCCAGGTGGCTGGTGCACATGCTGGTCACCCGTCCGCTCATGCCGCACCGGGTCTCCGCGCTGATCCGGCGGCACGGGGTCAAACTGTGGGTGAAGAAGGCGCCGCTGACCCCGCGGACGCCGCAGACGGCCGGAGGCAGGCTTGATGGATGAATCGGCACGCCCGCGCCGGATGGCGCCCGTTCCCGCAACGGACGGCGAACCGGCGGGTCCGACGGCCGAGGAACTGCTCGTCCGGGTGGCGAAAGGGGACGAGCGGGCCTTCGAAGCGCTGTACGACCGGCTCGCAGGCCCCGTCCTCGGCCTGGTGCGGCGGATCCTCCGTGACGTCGCCCAGGCCGAAGAGGTCACTCAGGAGGTCATGGTCGAGCTGTGGCGCACGGCCACGCGCTACTCCCCGGATCGGGGGAGCGCGCTGAACTGGGCCATGACGCTCGCGCACCGCCGTGCCGTCGACCGCGTCCGGTCGGCACGGGCCAGCTCGGACCGCGAGGTCAAGGCGACCTTCGAGGCCGCCCGCGCCCGCCCCTTCGACGAGGTGGCCGAGGCCGTCGCGGCCCGCTGGGAGCGTTCGCAGGTGCGCCGCTGCCTGACCAGCCTGACCGAGCTGCAACGGGAATCCGTGCTGCTCGCCTACTACCAGGGCTACACCTATCGCGAGGTCGCCGAGGTGCTGCAGACTCCGCACGGGACCATCAAGACTCGACTCCGGGACGGCCTGATCAGGCTCCGGGACTGTTTGGGGGTGACGGCATGACGATGCCCGAAATGCACACGCTCACCGGCGCCTACGCCGTCGACGCACTGTCCGAATTGGAGCGTGCCCAGCTCCAGCGGCACCTCGGCGAGTGCGCTTCGTGCGCTCAAGAGGTCCTCGAACTGCAGATGACCGCGACCCGGCTCGGCGCCGCGCTGGCCGAAGACCCGCCGCCCGAACTCAAGCGCCGCGTGCTCACGCAGGCGATGGCGACCCGGCAGGAGCCGCCGAAGACGCGGTTCGAAACCGGGGGACGCGTCGAGGACCGCCGTCGCGCCCCACGCTGGGCGATCGCCGCGGCCGCGGCGGCGATCGTCGGGCTGGCGGGCACCGCCGTGTTCGGCGGCATCGCCTACGACACCCATTCGCAGCTGACCGCCGCGCGGGAACAGGCGGCGCGGTACGCGGATCGGTACGCGCCGGTCGCGGACATCCTTTCGGCCGCCGATCTCCGGACCGGTCACGCCGAGGCCTCCGCCGGGGGCGGCGGGACCGTGATGATGTCGCGCGCCAAGGACCGGCTCGTCTTCATGGCGGCTCAGCTGCCGAAGAACGAACCGGGCCGGACCTACCAGGCGTGGTTCATGTACCCGGGCGGCGCGCCCAAGCCCGCCGGGCTCATTTCGGGTGGTCAGGACAGTGAGCTGCTGGTCGCCGACGGACTCGGCGGGGCCGAGAAGTTCGCGCTCAGCGTCGAGCAGGCGGGTGGATCACCGACCGGATCGCCGTCGAAGGACGTCGTCATGGTCATGTCCATGCCCACCTGATCTCGGCTCCTACCAGGCCGCCGTTCGGCGCTGCGGCGGGGCCTCGCTCTTGCGCCCGGGAACATGTTGTGGCAAAACACCTTTGCGACACACGGCGTGGCTACTGGATTCGAGCCTGCCTGGTGCATACCGTCCTGCTTCAACGTCGGCAGTTGACATAACTCTCACTCTGAACTTCAGCTCGAGGGTTCAGATACAAGCTCAGCGACCGGCCGGCAGCACGGGCACACACGATCAGGAAGGCGGACCCGATGACGCCCCCGCACAACTACCTTGCGGTGATCAAGGTCGTCGGTATCGGCGGCGGCGGAGTTAACGCCGTGAACCGCATGATCGAGGTCGGCCTCAAGGGTGTCGAGTTCATCGCGGTGAACACCGATGCTCAGGCACTGCTCATGTCCGACGCCGACGTCAAACTCGACATCGGCCGGGAACTGACCCGCGGCCTCGGTGCCGGCGCCGCCCCCGAGGTGGGGCAGAAGGCCGCCGAGGACCACCGCGAAGAGATCGAAGAGGTCATCAAGGGCGCCGACATGGTGTTCGTGACCGCGGGTGAGGGTGGTGGCACCGGCACCGGTGGCGCGCCCGTCGTCGCCCAGATCGCCCGCAAACTCGGCGCGCTGACCATCGGCGTCGTCACCCGCCCGTTCACGTTCGAGGGCAAACGCCGCAGCAAGCAGGCCGAAGACGGCATCCAGCAGCTGCGCAACGAATGCGACACCCTGATCGTCATCCCGAACGACCGGCTGCTGCAGCTGGGCGACATCGGGGTTTCGCTGATGGACGCCTTCCGCTCGGCGGACGAGGTCCTGCTTTCGGGTGTCCAGGGCATCACCGACCTGATCACCACGCCGGGTCTGATCAACCTGGACTTCGCCGACGTCAAGAGCGTCATGTCCGGCGCGGGCTCCGCGCTGATGGGCATCGGCTCGGCGCGCGGCGAGGGCCGGGCGATCCAGGCGGCGGAGAAGGCGATCAACTCGCCGCTGCTGGAAGCTTCCATGGACGGGGCGCACGGCGCGCTGCTGTCGATCGCGGGCGGGTCGGACCTCGGCCTGTTCGAGATCAACGAGGCCGCGTCGCTGGTGCAGGAATCCGCGCACCCCGACGCGAACATCATCTTCGGGACGATCATCGACGACTCGCTCGGCGACGAGGTCCGGGTCACCGTGATCGCGGCCGGTTTCGACGCGGGCACGCCGACCCACAAGAAGCTCGACCCGTCGACGTTCGGCTCCCGGTCGAACTCGACCGCGTCCGCACAGGCGGGCCAGGTCAACGGCGGCGGAGCGACGCCGGTGCAGAGCCAGCCCTCCGGGGCGACTCCGGTACCGCCGTCGACCGGTTCCAACGGCTACCCGGTGGCGCCGCCGCGCACGCACTCGCCGATGCCGTCCTCCCGTAACGAGGGCAACGGCTCGCTGACCGGCGGGCTCCCCCAGCCCGGCGGCGGTTCGCGCGGCTACTCGCCGATCGGGTCGAACTCGACCCACGGCAGCCTGCCCGGCCGCGCCACCCCGGTGCACGACGACCCGTCGGACGACGAGGTCGACGTGCCTCCGTTCATGCGGCGGTAAGATTTCACGGTGAGCTGAAGGGGACTTTGCCCGCATGTCATGTGGGCAAAGTCCCCTTCACTGCGTGAGATGCGGGCAAAGTCACCAAGGAGGCAAGTCTTGCGGGTACGGCGGGTTGTCACGACAAGGGCCGGCGGGGCTTCCCGGCCGCCTTACGACACCTTCAACCTCGGTGATCACGTCGGTGATGACGCGGGCGACGTCTTCGCCAACCGCAAACGCCTCGCCGCCGAACTCGGCCTCGCCGAGGACAGGCTGGCGTGGATGGAGCAGGTCCACGGCCGCACCGCCACCGTCGTCGACGGCTCCGAGACCTCCGCCGCCGAAGCGACCGACGCTCTCGTGACGGCCGAGCCCGGTCTCGCGCTCGTCGTGCTCGTCGCCGACTGCGTTCCCGTCATGCTCGCCGACGTCGAAGCCGGTGTCGTCGCCGCCGTTCACGCGGGCCGCGTCGGCGCCAGGGTCGGTGTCGTCCCCGCCGCCGTCGAGGCGATGCGCTCGCTCGGTGCCGAACCGGGCCGGACCGAAGCGCTGCTCGGTCCGGCGATCTGCGGCGACTGCTACGAAGTCCCCGCCGACATGGCCGCCGACGTCGAGAAGCACGTGCCGGGCAGCGCCTGCAAAACCCGCAAAGGCACGCCGGGACTCGACCTGCGCGCCGGGCTCTGGCGACAACTGGCCGACCTCGGCGTCGGGAAGATCGGCGTCGATCCACGCTGTACCAACGAAGAAAAGACGCTGTTCAGCTTCCGCCGCGACGGCACCACCGGCCGGATCGCGGGCATCACGTGGCTGGACGCCTCGTGAGTGACGCCCGCAAGGGGGAACTCGCCGCCAACCTCGCCGAAGTGGAAGACCGGATCGCGGCGGCGTGCAAGGCCGCCGGCCGACAGCGCGACGAGGTCCGGCTGCTCACGGTCACCAAGACCTTCCCGGCGCTCGACGCGGCGCTGCTCGCCGACCTCGGCGCGCTCGACCTCGCCGAGAACCGTGATCAGGAGGCGGGCTCGAAAGCCGAAGAGGTCGCCGGTTTGCGTCCGGACGCCCGGATCCGCTGGCACATGGTCGGCAGTCTCCAGCGGAACAAGGCCCGCTCGGTCGTGCGCTGGGCCGACGAGGTCCAGTCCGTCGACTCCGAACGCCTCGCCGACGCACTCGCGAAGGCGACCAGATCAGCGCTCGATTCCGGGCAACGTGATCACCCGTTGGACGTCCTCATTCAAGTAAGTCTCGATGACGATCCGAAGCGCGGGGGCGTCCGGGTGAGCGAGTTAGGCCAGTTGGCGGAGCGGATAGCCCATGTGGGTGATATTCGCCTCCTTGGGCTTATGGCGGTGGCTCCGCTGGGTATTGATCCCGCAGAGGCGTTCGAGAAGCTCGCTCGTGCGTCGGAGCGTCTACGGGAAGAACACCCAAAAGCCCGTGAACTCTCCGCCGGAATGAGCAACGATCTCGAGCAGGCGATCGCGCACGGCTCGACGTGTGTGCGTGTCGGAACCGCGTTGCTCGGTGGGCGCGGTTTAGCCTCGCCCTAGGGAATACCGTCTCGTCGTTACGGGGAGTGGTGGCGAGGGCGGGGGAGCATGGTGCGGGACGCGGCTAAGGCTAGGGAGAGGCATGAGCGCGCTGCAGAAGCTGAAGGCCTACTTCGGGATGGTGCCCGCGGACGAAGACGGCTATGACGTCGAAGAGAACTACCGGCGAGGCTATGCCCCAAAGGAATACGCCGACGACGAGTACGACTACGACGACGAGCCACCAGCCCGGTCGCGGGGTGGACGTTACCGGGACGTCGAAGACACGTATGACGAGCCCGTCTCGCGGACTCGGTCACGTTCTGTGATCGCCGCCGAGCCGGCGGTCCACGGGGCACTGGCGATCGATCGCCAGCCGGAACCGGTCGCCCGGCTGCGTCCGGTCACGGAGCCGGTCCGTCCGGCCGTCCGTGACCCGCTGAGCCGGATCACGACGTTGCACCCGACGAGCTACGCCGAGGCGCGGGCGATCGGTGAGCACTACCGCGAGGGCATCCCGGTGATCATGAACCTCACCGAGATGGAGAACGCGGACGCGAAGCGTCTCGTCGACTTCGCCGCGGGGCTCGCCTTCGCGCTGCGTGGGTCGATGGACAAGGTCACCAACAAGGTGTTCCTTCTCTCACCGCCCGATGTGGACGTCACCGCGGAAGACCGTCGGCGGATTGCCGAAGGCGGATTATTCCTGCGCGGCTGATCACCTGGTGACCGCTGAGCGCAGCCGGATGTGATTTTGTCGACTCATCGGCATCTCGTGCCCGTCAACTGCGTCTTTTGACGCGAGACATGGCAGAGTGGTTACGTGAATGCTGTGTTGCTGGTCGTCTGGTACGTGCTGTTCGCTTTCTGGCTCCTGCTGACGGCACGGATCGTCGTTGAACTCGTGCGTGCTTTCGCTCGCGAGTGGCGTCCTGCCGGAGGGGTTGCGGTAACGCTCGAGACCATCTACACAGTGACCGACCCACCGGTTCGTCTGTTCAGACGAATCATCCCGACCGTACGAATCGGCGGCGTCGGACTGGACTTATCGATTATGGTGCTGCTGTTGGTTGTGTTCTTCGCGATGCAGCTGACAACGCCAGGGTGATTTTCGGGGAAGCCCGGGTGGACCTGCAGGCCATGGAGTGCGTGAGGTGATCTGATGTCGTTGACCCCCGCTGACGTGCACAACGTCGCGTTCAGCAAGCCGCCCATTGGCAAAAGGGGCTACAACGAGGACGAGGTGGACGCGTTCCTCGACCTGGTGGAGACCGAGCTTGCCCGGTTGATCGAGGACAACAACGAGCTGCGGCAGCAGGTCGAACAGCTCGACAACGAGCTCGAGACCACCCGTGGAGAGCTCGAGAATGCGAAGGCGGGACCTGTCGGCCCGCCACCACAGGTGCGCGACGAACCGTCGCGTCGCCTGGCCCCGGTTCCGCCGCCGCAGTCGGCGATGGAGCAGACCCAGGCCCACTCGATGGTGCCGGACAACGGGGAGCCCAACGTCCAGGCCGCCAAGGTGCTCGGGCTGGCGCAGGAAATGGCCGACCGGCTCACCGCCGAGGCCAAGACCGAGTCGGACGGCATGCTCGCCGAGGCGAGGACCAAGTCCGAGCAGTTGCTCTCGGACGCACGGTCGAAGTCGGATTCGATGGTGAACGAGGCGCGCACCCGCGCCGAGACCATGCTGAACGACGCGCGGACCCGTGCCGAGACCTTGGAGCGCCAGGCGCGCGACAAGGCGACGACCATGGAGCGCGAGGCTCAGCGCAAGTACACCGAGACCATGAACAACATGAACGCGGAGAAGGGCTCGCTGGGCAAGAAGATCGAAGAGCTGCGCACGATCGAGCGGGAGTACCGCACGAGGCTGCGCGGGTTCCTCGAGTCCCAGCTGCGCGAGCTCGACGACCGCGGTTCGGCCGCTCCCGCTTCGGCGTCTTCGTCGAACTCGGGGCAGTCGGCGTCGTCCTCGGGTGGCGGACAGGGTTACTCGTTCGGTCCTCGGGCCGAAGCGGGCTGATTTCCTACCCGGACTTGTCTACCCTGGGCTACTTCTACCCCAGGCTATTTCTACCCAGTGGAACGGCCTCGGCACTCTCCGGAGGGTCGGGGCCGTTTCGCTTGCCTCTCGTGTTGTAATTCACCGTGCTTTACATCGTCCTAGTACTGGTACTGGCGGCTCTGGGGCTGCTCGTCGCGGCGCTCATCACCGCGAACTCCCTGTGGGCCTGGATCTCCATCGGTCTCTCCGTCGTCGCCGGGTTGTTGCTCGTCTTCGACTGGCTACGCCGTCGGAAGAAGCGGTCCGCCGAGGCCGCCACTCCCGCCGAGGACACGGCGGACGACGAGGCGTCCGAGGCCGATGAGCCTGACGAAGCCGATGTCAAACCCGAGGACGCCGAGCAGACCGTCCTGATGCCCGCCGCCGGTGAGCTGGGTGATGAGGACGAAGCCGAGGTCGCGTCTTCGGAGAAGCAGCACAACGGCGACCCGGGTGAGGAGAAGAGCGACCCCGCGGATGTGGCGGTCGTCTCCGAACTCGAGACCGAGGTCGTCGTCGTCGACGAATACCCGCGCTATCACGTGACCACGTGCGCTTGGCTCGAAACCCGGGACACGATCCCGCTCGGTATCGGAGAGGCCCGGCAGCTCGGGTTCACCCCGTGCGCGCTGTGCGCGCCCGACGCCGAGATCGCCGGGCAGCACCGCGACGAGACCAAAGCGGACAGCTAGCCGCACTTGAACGTCTGAGCCACTTCGCCGACCGCGACCACTTCGGCGACGATCGTGTCGAGCACCAGGCGTTGTTCCTCGTCGGCGTCCGACGGCACCGGAATTTCCGTCGCTTCTTCGGTCCCGAGCGCGCGGGCGGCTTCGTCGACGGCGTCCGCGACCCCGGTCGATCCTGGGCGCAGCAAGAGTGACGAGGCCGTGACGGACAGGCCACGCAAGGCTTCCGCCGTCTTCTCCAGCGCGCCGCGTTGTCCGGGCGCGGGTTCCTTCGTGCCGGGTTCCGCGGCGAGCAGACCATGCTGCGCGACGGTGGCGCCACGGAACTCACGGCCGAGCGTCCGCGGATCGACGTCGTCGCCGCGTAGTTTCCGCCCGACAGAGCCGAGCAGGGTGCGGGTGGCGTCGACCGCCGTGTCGAAGCGTTCCGCCGCGCCGGGTTTCGGTACGCCAGGGATCGCGGCGAAACCGAACAGCAGCGCGATGGCGCCGGCGAGGACCATCAGGAGCAGGTATTCGACGAGCACGTACCGCGGGTCGAGGTGTTTGGTCGTCGCGTTCACGCCGACGGACATGAGCACCATGCAGCCGTTGAAGATCGTGGGCCGCGTCCGCATGACGGAGAACCCGCCGAGCAGGGCGACGAGCCCGACCGGCAGCAGAAACCCCTGCGGCAACAGCCAAAGAACGAGCGCGAGCACGACCGCGCCGCCGAGGGAGCCGCCGATGCGCTGCCAGGCCTTGCCGAGGCTGTCATGCCATTCCGGCTGCATGATGGCGAAAGTGCCGAGCAGGAAGGACACGGTGAGCGGGTCGCCGGGCCGGAAACTCGCCACGACGAGGGCCAGCGCCACCCCGAGACCGCACCGCAGCGCGTGCCGGAACTGCGCTGACCGCCAGGAGAACGCGCCGCTCAACTCGATCCGGCGTAGTTCCTTACGGAGTCCTTTCGGAACGTCCACACGCGACTTATCGCGCTCGGTGGCCGCGGTCCGAATGGTCTCGAGGGAGTCCCAGAGCGCGGTGACGAGCCCGGCCGTGGCGCCGGGCAACTCGGCGGGTTCCTTGCGGCGCACCGGTTCGACTTCGTCCGGCGCCGCCGGGTTCCGGACGGCATCGGCCAGTCTGACGGCTTCTTCCTTGGCGGCGTCGAGGGTTACACCGATTTCCTCGCTGTCCAGTCGTTTCCGGCGGATCTCGAGCAACCCGGCCGCCGCGCGGTGCCGGAACGTGCCGCCGAGGACCCCGGCCGTCCAGCGCTGCGGCCGATCCGCGAGCCAGAGCCGCGCCGCGCGTTCCTGTGTGTCGGACGTCCCCGCGGCGAGCGCTTCCGCCAGCGCCTCACGGGTCGGCTTTGCCGGGTCCTTGGCACCGATCAGCACCCGCAGCAGCAGAACGACCCCCACCGCGAGCGCGGGCGCGCCCAGGATCTGCCCGGCCGACGCCGTCCCCGTCAACTGGAAGCCGTAACCGAACAAGGACGCCATCCCGAGCCCCAGCCCGACCGTGACGAACCGCGGGCCGAGCACGGGCAGCAGTCCGGCGACGACCACGATCACCACCAGCAGGCTGATCGCGGCCCACTGCGAAACCTCGCCCAGTAGCCGCGGTACGCCGACCGCGAGGATCACCGCGGGCGCGAACCAGGCCAGCAGCCGCAGATCCGCCCAGAGTGGACCGCCGACCGCCGCGATGAGACAGAAGAGCGCGGTGAGCGCGGCGAGAACGGCCGCGTTGCCCAGTCCCAGCAGGAACCCGAGCCCGCTGACGCCGCCGAGGACCACCAACAGGACGACGAGGAATCCGGGCCCCTTCATCGGGCCCCGCAGATCGACATACCGTCAACCTAGAGGCGATGGCGTGAACGGCAACTCGAGCCCTTGTCGTGACCGGGCCCCGGCGGACCGCAACTAGAGGACTAATTGCGGCTGGTTGTTCGTTTTGCGTCAATTTGACCCGGCATGTGTTCAGGTACCGATGTGGCCCGTCGGTGCTTTCGTTTCATTTCTTGCTGGGCGATCTGGGGTGGGAAGCCGTTCTTGATGCCTACGGGTCTTCTTTTCGGCGGGGAGTCGCTGCCGGCTTTTAGCGGGTTGCCGTGGGCGTTGCCGGGGACCGCTGCCCCGGCGTGGGGCTGGCGGGGCGGTTGAACATCACTTTGCAGGTTTCGGGGTTTCCTTCGCGTCTTAAAGGTGCTTCGCGCCCTTCGCTTTACTCGGGATCGCTACGCAAATCGTGCTAGCACAGGTGTTCGAACAGGGGTATTGTTGATTCTGTGGCCAGCGAAAACAGTCAGACCCCCAGGACACGCGTCCGGAGTTGCGGTTCGTCAAACACCGTGATGGCACGCTCGGGTTCGCGGGAACCTTGGATCTGGAAACCTACGCCCGGTTGAAGTCCGATCTCGATCCGCTGGCCAAACCGCACAAGGCCGTCGACGGTGTCCGCGACACCCGCAGTCAGGATGAACGCTACGGGGACGCGTTCGCCGACTACGTACGACTCAAGACCGCCAGCCCCGATCTTCCCGGCCAGGCCGGGGAGTCGACGCAGATCCTGATCACCATGGCCTACGACGACCTGATGAATGAGGTCGGCGACGGCGTCCTCGATCCGGTCGGCCCGATCTCCGCCACCGATGTCCGGATCCTCGCCTGCGACGCCCGCATCCGCCCGGTCGTTCTCTCCGGTGCTGGGCAACCGCTGGACGTGGGACACTCCAGCCGTTCCGCCACCACCCCGGCAGAAACACGCGCTGAAAATCCGGGACGGCGGCTGCGCGTGTCCAGGTTGCGCCATACCGGTCCAACGGTGCACGGCGCATCATCTGGTTTTCTGGCGGCACCGCGGCGAAACGAAAACCGACAACCTCGTGCTCCTCTGCACGAGACACCATCGGCTGATCCACAAAAGCGAATGGAAAGTCCAGATCACCCAAGACGGGCTACCGGAATTCATCGCACCCACCTACCTCGACCCAAGCGGGGAACCGAGACGCAACACCATGCACCTACGAGTATAGGCCGATTGTGTATAACGTCCTACACGTCAGCGTATTCGATCGGCGCCGCGAGATCAACGAATGCAAGGATCGACTCGTCGAGCCGTTGATGGACGAGCGCACGTGTGCGTTTCTTCCAGTTCGCCCGCGAGCAGGAGCAGCGGCCGTCCGTCGATCCGCAAGTGAACCTCGGCCAGGAGGACCGGTTCCCGCCACGTCTTCCCGCAAGGCGATTTCGACACCGGCCCACTCCTCGATGCGCGCGCCGAGCAACGTCGTGAACCCCCGTGACTGCCCGGTCACCCAATCCGTCATGACGGAAGTATGTCGCGACGCCGCGCGAAACTGTCGGTTCCCGGGGGCACATCCAGTCGTGAACTCAGCGCCGACGAAGACAACCTGGGTCGAAATCCTTCGGCGGCCCGCTCATCATCGTCCCCGTCTCGGCCTTGCCGGACTGGAAGGGGAATGCGGAAGAAAGCGAAGGCCAAGACGACTACGACCGTGCCTGTGCGGTGAACGCGCTCGCGGCCACTGTCCCTATCGGCGAAGCGCTGGGTCTGGTTCTCGGCGACGACCCCGGTCACTACCTGCTATCTCCCGGAGCAGCACACCTTCCTCCGCTGGCCTGCTGCGGATTCCGAGGCGGACCTGCTCGGCGAGTATCCGGCCGGCGGGACGCCGGAGCAGGCCGAGATCGCGATCGAGAAGGGGCGGTTCCAGATACGGGCCGTCCGCACGGACGGCGACTCCGCGTGGGTCGGCCCGGTCCAGCTCATTTCCGAGAGGCGAACCCGTCGCCAGTGGACTCGCCGGAGCGAGACCGGGGAAGGGCGTTGCGTCTCCCGACCCCACCCCGACAACCCGGTTGCCCCCGCGCGCTACCCTTGAGTCAACTGGCACCGATCCGGTCATCACCGGGGAGCCTCCGGAAGAACAGGGCGTCCGCGCCCCCAGTAGAACCGGACGGGTACGGCCCGTCACAGCCGTCGAATGAGCGGCCCAGCCGGAACACCACCGGCCGGGCAAGCGGGGTGGTACCGCGGAACGCGCCGGAAACGGCCGTCTCGTCCCCGTGTGGGTGCGAGCCCGTACGAGAGAGACGAACCGCGAGGAGCACCGAAGATGTATCCCAAGGCACAGATGGACGGCGAGACCGGCGTCCCGTCCCAGCCTTCGTTCCCCGAGTCGGAAAAGCGCGTCCTCGCGTACTGGGAGTCCGATCGGACTTTCCAGGCCTCGATCGATGCCCGCGAAGCCGGGAGCAATGGCTCGAACGAGTACGTCTTCTACGACGGCCCGCCGTTCGCCAACGGTCTTCCGCACTACGGTCACCTTCTCACCGGGTACGTGAAGGACTTGGTGCCGCGTTACCAGACCATGAAGGGCAAGCGCGTCGAGCGCCGCTTCGGCTGGGACACGCACGGTCTGCCCGCCGAACTCGAAGCCATGCGCCAGCTCGGGATCACCGAGAAGTCCGAGATCGACGCCATGGGCATCAACGTCTTCAACGACGCGTGCCGCGAGTCCGTGCTGCGCTACACCGGCGAATGGCAGGACTACGTCACCCGCCAGGCCCGCTGGGTCGACTTCGACAACGACTACAAGACGCTCGATGTCACGTACATGGAGTCGGTGCTCTGGGCGTTCAAGCAGCTGTGGGACAAGGGCCTCGTCTACGAGGGCTACCGCGTCCTGCCCTACTGCTGGCGCGACGAGACCCCGCTGTCCAACCACGAGCTGCGCATGGACGACGAGGTCTACGCCAGCCGCCAGGACCCGGCCGTCACGGTCGGGTTCCGCTTGGAGGGCAACGACAACGAGCTCGACGGCACCTATCTGCTGATCTGGACGACGACGCCGTGGACGCTGCCGTCCAACCTTGCGACCGCGGTGCACCCGGATGTCCGGTACGTCGTGGTGGAGTCGGCGGAACAGGACGGCAAGCGGTTCCTGCTCGCCGAAGCACGCGTCGCGTCGTACGCCCGCGAGCTCGGCGAGGAGCCGACAGTCGTCGGGCACTACACCGGCACCGAGCTGCTCGGAACCCGTTACGCCCCACCGTTCCCGTACTTCGCCGGGCACGAGAACGCCCACCGTGTGCTGTCCGCGGACTACGTCACCACCGAAGACGGCACCGGTGTCGTGCACATCGCGCCCGCCTACGGTGAAGAGGACAAGGCCGTCACCGACGCCGTCGGGATCGCCCCGGTCACGCCGGTCGACGCGCAGGGCAAGTTCGACGCCACCGTGCCGGACTACGCGGGCCAGCAGGTGTTCGACGCGAATCCGAACATCATCAAGGATCTCAAGAACGGCACCGGTTCCGCCGGTCGCCAGGGCGCGGTGCTGCTGCGCCACGAGACCTACGAACACCCGTACCCGCACTGCTGGCGCTGCCGGAACCCGCTGATCTACCGCGCCGTCTCGTCGTGGTTCGTCGCGGTGACCGAGTTCAAGGACCGGATGATCGAGCTGAACCAGCAGATCACCTGGTACCCGGAGAACGTCAAGGACGGCCAGTTCGGCAAGTGGCTGGAGAACGCCCGCGACTGGTCGATCTCCCGGAACCGCTACTGGGGCACGCCGATCCCGGTGTGGCAGTCGGACGACCCGGCGTACCCGCGCACGGACGTCTACGGCTCGCTCGAAGAACTCGAGCGTGACTTCGGCGTGCGGCTGGAGGATCTGCACCGGCCGTTCATCGACGAGCTGACCCGGCCCAACCCGGACGACCCGACCGGGAAGTCCACCATGCGCCGGATCGAGGACGTGTTCGACGTCTGGTTCGACTCGGGCTCGATGCCCTACGCCCAGGTGCACTACCCGTTCGAGAACACCGAGTGGTTCGAGCACCACTACCCGGGCGACTTCATCGTCGAGTACATGGGGCAGACGCGCGGCTGGTTCTACCTGCTGCACGTGCTGGCGACCGCGCTGTTCGACCGGCCGGCGTTCCGCACCTGCATCTCGCACGGGATCGTGCTGGGCTCGGACGGCCAGAAGATGTCCAAGTCGCTGCGCAACTACCCGGATGTCAACGAGGTCTTCGACCGAGACGGTTCCGACGCGATGCGCTGGTACCTGATGGCGAGCCCGATCCTGCGCGGCGGGAACCTGATCGTCACCGACAAGGGCATCCGCGACGCTGTCCGCCAGGCCGTGCTGCCGCTGTGGAACTCGTACTACTTCCTCGCGCTCTACGCGAACGCCGAGGGCGTCGAAGGCCAGTGGCGCACGGATTCCAAGCACGTCCTCGACCGGTACGCGCTGGCGAAGACGCACGAACTGGTGACCGACGTCGAGCACGCGCTCGACACCTATGACGTCGCCGGTGCCTGCTCGACCGTCCGTGACTTCCTCGAGGTGCTGACGAACTGGTACGTGCGCAGGTCGCGCGACCGGTTCTGGGCGGGTGAGCAGGACGCGATCGACACCCTGCACACCGTGCTGGAGGTGACGTCGCGGGTGGTGGCGCCGTTGCTGCCGCTGACAGCGGAGGTCGTCTGGCGTGGGCTGACCGGTGGCCGTTCGGTCCACTTGACCGACTGGCCGAACTCGCTCGACCTGCCCGCCGACGCGGCGCTGGTGACGGCGATGGACCGGGTGCGTCAGGTGGCCTCTTCGGCGCTTTCGCTGCGGAAGTCGAACAAGCTGCGGGTCCGGTTGCCTCTGGCCAAACTGGTCGTCGCCGCGGACGAGGCGGATTCGCTGCGCGAGTTCACCGACATCCTGCGCGACGAGGTCAACGTCAAGTCCGTCGAACTGACCACGGAGGTCGCCACGCACGGCGGGTTCGAGGTCGCGGTCAACGCCCGCGCCGCCGGGCCGCGGCTGGGCAAGGACGTCCAGACGGTGATCAAGGCCGTCAAGGCGGGCGAATGGACGACGTCGGAGAGCGGAGCCGTCGTGGCCGCCGGCATCGAACTCATCGAAGGTGAGTACGAGCGGCGCCTGGTCGCCAAGGGCGGCGGTGCGGCCGCGGAACTGCCGGGCGGAGCGGGTCTGGTGCTGATCGACACCGAGGTCACCGACGAACTGGCGGCCGAGGGCCTGGCCCGCGACCTGGTCCGGGTCGTCCAGCAGGCCCGCCGGGACGCGGGTCTCGACGTCGCCGACCGGATCGCGCTCACCGTCGACGCGCCGGAGGACGTGGTCACGGCCGCGACCACGCACGAGGAGTTCATCGCTTCGGAGACCCTGGCGACTTCGGTGGCCTACGGTACCGTCGCCGACGGCTCGGCCGGGACGGTCGGGGAGGGAACCAAGGTGACCGTGGCGGTCGCCAAAGCCTGACTCCGAGAGTGAGATGAACGGGACTTTCATGGCAAATTTGCCATGAAAGTCCCGTTCATCTCATCCAGAACGCGGTCTGGACCACCGGGATCACGAAACGGATTCGGAACCGTCGCTTTCTCGCTGGGAAACGGCCTTGCGCGGAGGAAATCGGCAGGCTGACCCGGAGCGCGTGAAGGACGTGCCGCACTGGGGGAGAACGAGTCCATGAGTCCTGGCCGGAAAAGAGGGATCCTGATCGGCGCCGCGCTGGCGGTCGTCGCCATCGTGGTGGCCGCGGTGGTGCTGTTGGTCAAGGAGGATCAGGCGCCCGCCGCCACCGGTGGCCCGGGGGAGCCCACCGGGACAGCGCAGGAGAGCCCGGCGCGGGTCGCCGCCCGGTTCCTGCGGCAGTTCGAGGCCGGCGACCTGAACACCGCCCCGGTCGATGACCCGCCGGCGGCCACCGCGGCGCTGTCCGCGGCGCGCGGCGCGCTCACCCCGACGGCGGTCGAAGCGGCCCTCGGCGAGGTCCCGACGACGCCGGGGGAGGCGACCAGCACGTCGGCCACCTTCCACGCCTCCTGGACCTTCACGGGCAACAGCGTCTGGAAGTACGAGGGCAAGCTGGACCTGGTCCGCAACGCCGGGAAATGGGTGGTTCGCTGGGCGATGTCGGTGATCCACCCGAAACTCGAAGCCGGTCAGTGGCTCTCCGTCGCGCCCGTTTCGGCCAAGCCGGTCGTGGCCGACAGGGAGGGCAAGGCTCTCGTCGGCGGTGACGCGGCGGGTGTCGCGCCGATCCTGCAGGGGGCGCTGTCCAAGGTCGCGTCCGAGCAGAACGGCGGAACCGGGACCCCGGCCACCGTCACCGTGTCGCGCGTCGACGCTTCCGGCAAACCGGTCGAAACACTCTTCGGCCAGGCCGAAGAAGCCGGCCAGCCGCTGGTCTCGACCTTGAGCGTGGCGTCCCAGAGTGCCGCGCAGAAGGCTGTCGACGGCCTTCAAGGTTCGGCGATCATCGTCGCGATGAAAACCAGCGGTGACCTGCTGGCGGTCGCTCAGAACGCGGCGGCGGGCAACCAGCCGAAAGCGCTCAGCGGCCTGTACGCACCGGGTTCGGCGTTCAAGATCGCCACGGCGACCGCGGCGCTGCAGCAGGGCGGGGTCTCCGCCGACTCGCCGATGGCCTGCCCTGGGAGTGAGCAGATCCGGACCCGCACACTCATGAACGAAAACGGTTTCGACCTGGGGACTGTTTCGCTGAAGACGGCGTTCGCCGCATCGTGCAACACGACCTTCGGGCGGCTCGCCGGGCAACTGCCTGCCGACGGCCTCGCGAAGGCCGCGAGCCAGCTAGGCCTCAACGCCGACTTCGAGATCCCGGGACTGGCCACCGAAACCGGGAAGGTCGAACCGTCGAGTAGCGCCGACGAGCAAGTCGAGGCCGGGATCGGACAGGGAAAGGTGCAGGTCAGCCCGTTGGGCGCGGCGCTCATGGCCGCCACGGTCGCGACGGGGAAACCGGTGGTGCCGAAGCTGTGGCAGGGATTGGAGACCAACGTCAACGCCGGCTACCAGGCCCCGCCTGCCGGGGTGCTGAACCAGGTCCGGGCGATGATGCGCGAGGTCTGCACGACGGGGACCGCGAAGGCGTTGAAGGGCAGCGGAAACGTCTTCGGCAAGACCGGGACCGCGCAGTTCGGCTCGGGTGCCGACGCCAACGGCTGGTTCGTCGGCTACCGGGGAGACGTCGCGTTCGCCGTCATGCTCGAAGGCGCCAACGACTCCGAACCCGCGGTCCAGCTGGCGGCGAGGTTCCTGGCGGGCTGATATTTCGGTCCGTGCCGAACTGTGGGTCTTCTACGGTGAGCGCATGGAAACGATCGCCTTGGCCGAGGTCGCGGCCGTGCTCGCCGATCCGAGCCGCGCGTCGATGTGCCTCGCGCTGCTCGACGGGCGTGCCTGGACGGTGACCGAGCTGGCCGGAGCGGCCGAAGTGGCCGCGTCGACGGCGAGCGAGCACGTGACGAAGCTGACCGAGGCCGGGTTCGTCGTCCGGGTCAAACAGGGGCGGCACAGCTACGTCCGGATCGCCGATCCCCGGGTGGCGGAGCTGATCGAGCATTTGGCGCAGCACGCCGAACACCGCCCGGTGAAGGGGCTGCGGTCGTCGGTCCGGGTGAAGCGGCTCGAGTTCGCCCGGACCTGCTACGACCACCTCGCCGGGACGGTCGGGGTCGCGCTGCGGGACGGGATGCTCGCCGCCGGGCTGATCGACGAGGCCGACGGCCTGACGTTGACCGGTCGCGGGCGCGACGTGCTCGGCACACTCGGGGTGGAGATCGCCGATAGCCGCCGTCCGATGCTCCGCGACTGTCTGGATTGGACAGTCCGCCGTGATCATTTGGCGGGCCGGGTCCCCGCGGCGTTACTGTCCCACGGAGTGAGTGCCGGCTGGTTGTCGCGTGAGGGCAACCGAGCGGTGAAGGTCCTGCCCGCGGCGGCGAAACCCTTCGCGGAACTAGGTGTCGACCTGATGGCCCTGCGGAGTCCGTAAAGGACAGTCTGTAACACAGTCCGTTCGGCTCGCCGTCGAGCGGTGCACGAAGGTGTGACGATCACCGCCTCACTATTCTGGAGGCCTCACGGCGGCCGGACGGGAGGCGACATGGAACAGCTCCCGTTCATCTTGGGTACCGGTGGCGCGGTTCTCCTCGTCGCCGTGATCGCCGTCCGGGTGTCGATCAAGGTCGGCCTTCCCTCGCTGCTGCTCTACCTGGGGATGGGGGTCCTGCTCGGCGAAGCCGGGTTCGGCATCCAGTACGACAACCCTGAACTCACCCAGTCGCTCGGCCTCGCCGCACTGGTGATGATCCTGTCCGAAGGTGGTCTCACCACCCGGTGGACGGCCGTGAAACCCTCGCTGGGCATTGGAATCGCACTGTCCACAGTGGCCGTCGTGGTGAGTATCGCGGTCACCGGCGCGGCCCTGCATTGGTTGCTGGGCCTGGATTGGCGGATGGCGTTGCTGTGGGGCGCGGTGCTCGCGTCGACCGACGCCGCCGCGGTCTTCTCGGTGCTGAGATCGGCGGGGATCGGGAAGCGGCTCGTCGGTGCGCTGGAGATCGAGTCGGGGATCAACGACGCCCCGGCCTACATCGCCGTCGTCGTCCTCGCCGAGGGCACGACCGTTGACTGGTCGCTGCCGCTGCTGGTCGTCTACGAACTCGGCGCCGGGCTGGTGATCGGCTTGGCCTTCGGCTGGGGCGGGGCGTTCGCGCTGCGCCGGGCGGCGCTTCCCGCCACCGGTCTGTATCCGCTGGCCACGGTCGCGGTCTGCGTCGTGGCGTACTCGAGTGGGCAGCTGGCTCACGCGTCGGGCCTGCTCGCCACCTACGTCGCCGCCCTGGTGCTGGGGAATTCGAAGCTGCCGCACCGGTCGGACACACTGTCCTTCGCCGAAGGGCTCGGCTGGCTCGCGCAGATCGGGCTGTTCGTGCTGCTCGGCCTGTTCGCATCGCCGAGCAGGATCTTCGAGAGCCTGGTCCAGGGCCTGGTCGCGGGCGCGGTCGTGCTGTTGCTCGCCCGGCCGCTGTCAGTGGTGCTGTCGGCACTGCCGTTCAAGATCCCGTGGCGAGAACAGGTGTTCCTGTCCTGGGCGGGGTTACGCGGGGCGGTCCCGATCGTGCTCGCACTGATCCCGCTGTCGTCCGGCGTGCCCGGCGCGCAGGAGCTGGTCGACGCGGTGTTCGTGCTGGTCATCGTGCTGACCCTGCTTCAGGGGGCGACGCTGACCCCGCTCGCGAGAGTGCTCGGGCTGGCTCAGCACACCGAAGCGCACGAAATCGACGTCGACTCCGCGCCACTCGATGAGATGGGTGCCGAACTCCTGCAGGTCCGGATCAACTCCGGGTCGAAGATGCACGGCGTCTACCTGGCCGAACTGCGGCTTCCGGTCGGGGCGACGATCAGCCTGCTCGTCCGGGACGGCACCGGCTTCACGCCGAACAAGAACACCCGGCTCCAGGAACGCGATCAGTTACTCGTCGTGACCACCTCCGACGCGCGTGACGCGGCCGAACGACGGCTCCGTGCCGTCGACCGGGCCGGTCGCCTCGCCAGGTGGAAGGGCGAATCCGGCCAATAGGTCACGAACCGGCACCAGCTGTTCGTCGGTTGATCTCAGAAACTTCTTCCTCTTCGTCCCCCTTTGGACTACCTTTCCCGCAATTGACTCCATCGAATGGGTGAGTGTCACGGGTTAAGGAGTACGCAAGGTGACGAAACTTCCTGCACGGTTCGCCGTTCTGGGGGCTGCGGCTGCACTCGTCGGGGTGGTTCTCTCCGCTCCGGTAGCCTCCGCGGCCGGCGCGTTTCCCGCGTTCGGATTGCCGTTCGACACGGGTCAGTCGGTCTACTCGGCGGGAATTCACTCGGACAACGGCACCTCCGGCGTGAAAAACGCCATCGACTTCAGTCCTGGGAACAAGACCGTGCGTGCGCCGCTGGCGGGCACCGTCCGAGTTCAGCACTGCGACGGGGGCGACTGGGTGACCATCGACCACGCGAGTGGCTGGCGGACCGGGTACTACCACATGGAGGACATTTCGGTCACCGACGGCCAGCGGGTCGTCCCGGGCGACGCCCTCGGCCTGACCGGAAACGCGCTGCCCTGTGGTGGCCGCAGTACCGGCGCCCACGTGCACTTCACCCTGTGGACCCTGCCCACAGCCACCGTCAAGGGTGGCGACTCGCGCGACTTCGGTGTCGGCGCTGGCAACTGGAACGGCGTGTCCTACGACGAGCTCTCGACCAAGGTCGCCGACGCCCACGGCGAGGCCGTCGACCGCAAGATCTTCGGCGGCTGGCAGTTCACCGCGGGCACCGATCAGTACTCGGGTACGGCGACCGAGGTCTCGTCCCGTTCGACCATTCCCCTGCCCGGCCGATTCCGCGTCTGACCTCCCGCAATCAGTCCTCTAGTTGCGGTAATTGCGCGCGCAACTACCGCAACTAGAGGACTAATTGCGGGGGTTCTCCTCGGTTGCGGAATGCGTGACCGGCGTCTCACCATGCGGGCAAGGGGTGGCTTGATCGCCGGTGCATCGGCTAACTTCGTTCGTAGGTCACGAGTGTCAGCGTCAAGCCCCGGCTAGCTGGCCGGCAACCCTCCTTCCGCGGTGGGGTGCCCCGGGTGAGGACCTGGCTCGTCGCGTGGTGCGACGGGCAAGCGCGGGATCCTCGTCGGGATCCCCTGGCCCGGAGGATGACGATGACACTCGCTCTCGAACGCACCAGCACCCCCGCCACTGTCGCGGAAACCGTTGTCACACACGAAATCCCGACGGTCGCGTGCGCCGATCTGCGGGTCCCGCTGGTCACCGGGGGCGACATCGGGTACGCCAACCTCGATCACGCGGCGAGCGCTCCCTGTCTGGACAAGGTGCGTGACGCGGTCGACGAATTCCTGCCCTGGTACGCCAGCGTCCACCGCGGCGCCGGATTCGCGTCGCAGGTCTCCACCAAGCTTTACGAGCGCACGCGGGGAATCCTGCGGAACTTCGTCGACGCGCGGTCGACCGACACCGTCGTGTTCACCCGCAACACCACCGATTCCTTCAACCTTCTCGCGCGCAGCCTGCCGAAGCACACGTCGGTCGTCGTGTTCGACACCGACCACCACGCCGCGCTGCTGCCGTGGAAGGGTCCGAACGTCCGCCGGATCGAGACGCCCCGCACCCGCCTCGCCGCGGTGTCCGCGGTGGACGAAGCGCTCGCCGACTGCCCGCAGGGCCCGCGGCTGGTCGTCATCACCGGCGCGTCCAACGTGACCGGGGAACTGTTGCCGGTCAAGGAGATCGCCGCCGTCGCGCGACGGCATGGCGCCCGGATCGCGCTCGACGCCGCGCAGCTCGCGCCGCACCGCAAGATCTCCGTGCGCAAACTGGACGTCGACTACATCGCGCTGTCTGGCCACAAGCTGTACGCGCCTTTCGGTGCCGGTGCGCTGATCGGCCGCGCCGACTGGCTGCGTGCCGCCCAGCCGTACCTCGCCGGTGGCGGCGCGACGAAGCTCGTCACCCGCGACTCCGAAGACTTCGGCGTGGTCTGGAACGCCGGCGCCGAGCGGCACGAAGCCGGTTCCCCCAACACCGTCGGCGTCTACGCGCTCGGTGTCGCCTGCGAGACGCTTTCCGGGAACTGGGACGCGATCGTCGCCCACGAAGACGAACTGCTGACGCGGCTGCGGCGTGGGCTCGCCGCCATCCCCGGTTTCGCCGAACTGCGGCTGTTCGACGCACCGGTCGACCGGGTCGGCACGCTCAGCTTCGTCGTCGACGGCTTCGAACCGGGCTGGCTCGCCGCGGTCCTGTCCGCGGAGTACGGCATCGGCGTGCGGGACGGCGCGTTCTGCGCGCACGTCGCCACCAAGCGGCTGATCTCCGCCGCCGGTTCGACCGGCCAGCAGGCCGTCCGGGTCAGCCTTGGCCTCGGCAGCACCACCGAACATGTGGACCGGGTCGTCCTGGCGCTGCGTCAGATCGTCGCCCGCGGCGCCCGCTGGCAGTACGAGAAGCCGGAGGGCCGCTGGGTGCCGGAGAACGATCCGCGGGAGCTGCCCCCGTTCTGCGCCTGACCCACTACCCTCACCCCGCATGGGGAACGAGCGACCGCGTTACTGGTTTCCGCTGGCGTTGCTGGGATTCGCACAGCTGATCGTGGTGGCGCTGGCCGGGGATCCGCGCCGCTCCGGGGGCTGGATGGGCTACCCGCCCCGCGGCGAACAGGGTTACTACCAGAACCTGTACGGCGTGGAGATGAGCCGGGAGGCCGCGTCCGCCGTCTCGGTCGTCGGCATGAGCCGGCTGGACAACTGGCTGTTCGCCGTGCTCGCGGTCTACCTCGGCACGGTGCTGTTCTATGCCTGGCGGACGAAGCCCGTGCGGTGGTGGAGGATCCTCGCGATCGCCCTCGGCGGCCTGGTCGCCATCGTGCTGGCGGATCTGGTCGGCTACTGGGAACTCGACATGGACGGCGACGCGCGGAGCGCGGTCCTGCTGACACTGGGGCTGATCCTGCTCGCCTGGCTGGACCGCAGCGTGCTGGTGCTGGTCGTGGCCGCGGCGTTCGTGCTCTGCGCGGTGGTGCTCGCCCAAGGACAGCTCGCGTTGGTGCTGTCGTCGCTGGTCGCGCTGGCCGGGGCGTTCACGGCGCTGCTGAGCAGGCCGAAGACGGCCGCCGAGGAGACCTGAGCACGCTCAGTGGACAATGGGTGAGTGAGTACTGAGCCCGAAACCGCGCCACCGTCGCCGCCGCTGCCCAAGAAGCGCGTCGCCGTGGTGTTCGTCGTCGCCGCGGTGCTGTGGGGGATCGACCTCCTCACCAAGCAGATCGCCGTGTCCACGCTGGAGGGCAAGCAGCCGGTCGAGTTCCTCGGCGGGCTGGTGTACTTCCAGCTCGTGCGCAACCCCGGCGCCGCCTTCTCGATGGCGACCGGGCTGACCTGGGTGCTCGCGCTGGTCGCGGCCGCGGTCGTGGTCGCCATCAGCTGGCTGGCGCGGCGGCTGCGCTCGGTCGGCTGGGCGATCGGCCTCGGCCTCGTGCTGGCGGGCGCGCTCGGCAACCTGACCGACCGGATCTTCCGCGCGCCGGGCCCGCTGCAGGGCCACGTGGTCGACATGATCTCCGCGTTCGCGCCGAACGGGCAGGGCTGGGCGATCTTCAACGTCGCCGACTCCGCGATCTGCGTCGGCGGAGTGCTCATCGTGACTCTTTCCTTGCTAGGCAAGGACTACGAC
The DNA here is from genome assembly GCF_047608665.1 of Amycolatopsis sp. cmx-11-51. Classification (NCBI taxonomy): domain Bacteria; kingdom Bacillati; phylum Actinomycetota; class Actinomycetes; order Pseudonocardiales; family Pseudonocardiaceae; genus Amycolatopsis; species Amycolatopsis sp. cmx-11-51. The sequence continues at coordinate 158,640 of NZ_JADNQO010000003.1, forward strand.
GGATCGTCTACAAAGGACAAGAAGAAAGCGGCAACCGAATGAGCGCGCGTATGCTGCCCGTTCCCGACGGGCTCGACGGAATGCGTGTCGACGCGGGTCTGGCGAAACTACTGGGACTTTCCCGCACGGTCGTGGCGGAACTGGCCGAATCCGGCGAGATCCTGCTCGACGGCAGGCCCGCCGGGAAGTCGGACCGGCTGGCCGCCGGTGGACTGCTCGAAGTGACCCTTCCCGATCCGGCTTCGCCCATCGAGGTCGTCGCGGAACACGTCGACGGCATGAAGATCCTGCACGACGACGATGACATCGTGGTGATCTCGAAGCCGGTCGGCGTCGCCGTGCATCCGAGCCCCGGCTGGACCGGGCCGACCGTCGTCGGCGGGCTCGCCGCCACCGGACTGCGGATCGCGACCTCGGGCGCGGCCGAACGCCAGGGTGTCGTGCACCGGCTGGACGCAGGCACCACCGGCGTGATGGTCGTGGCCAAGAGCGAGCACGCGTACACCGTGCTGAAGCGGGCGTTCAAGGAACGCACCGTCGACAAGGGCTACCACGCCATCGTCCAGGGTCACCCGGATCCGACGCGCGGCACCATCGACGCGCCGATCGACCGGCACCCCCGGCACGACTACAAGTTCGCCGTCGTACAGGGCGGACGGCCCAGCGTCACGCACTACGAGGTCGTCGAGGCCTTCCGCGCCGCTTCGCTGGCCCAGATCAAACTGGAGACCGGCCGCACGCACCAGATCCGCGTGCACTTCTCGGCGCTCAAGCACCCGTGTGTCGGCGACCTGACCTACGGCGCGGACCCGGTGCTGGCGCGCAAACTCGGGCTTTCCCGGCAGTGGCTGCACGCGAAGACGCTCGGCTTCGCGCATCCGTCCGACGGGCGCTGGGTCGAGTTCGAGTCGGAGTACCCGGACGACCTGGCCAACGCGCTGCGCATCCTGCAGGACGAGAACTAGTCGTCGATCGACCAGGTCAGCGTGCGCTCGTCGGGTTCCGGCCGGGGCGACCAGCGCACGGCGACCACCCGGGTGGCGTCCGGCAGCACGTAGACGGTGTGACCGCCGAGGGTCTCGCCCGGCCGGACGCCGATCTTGTGCGGCGGCCGCGAGGTCAGGGAGACCGGTGCCTTCGTGATCGGCTTGCCGTCCGCGGTGAGCAGTTCGAGGTAGTTGTCCGGCAGTGAGACGAACGGGGTGTTCCCGCGGTTGGTGATCTCGGTGTGCACCACGACCGACCGTTCCCCGGCCTCCAGCGAGTAGCCTGCCGCGCTGAACAGGTAGTCCGCCGGGTCCTGGACCTCGAGCAGCTGGACGGCGAGCTGCTCGCCCTCCAGGCCGTGGGTCTCCATGACGTCGCCGGTCCGGCCCTTCTTGCCCTCCGGCACCTGCCGCGGCGTGACTTGCTGTTCGTCGCCGCGAGCCCAGGACGCGGTCTGCGGGACGCCCCACGTGCTCATCACCGGGTCGGCGGGCGCCATCGGGGGCGCGAACTGCTGCGGCGGGGCGGGCGGACGCTGCTGGGGCGGCGCCATCGGTGCCATCGGCTGGCGCACCGGGGCGGACGGCGGGCCGGGGTAGCGGCCCGAAGGCGTTCCGTGCACGTTGTACGGACCCGAAGGCGTCCCCTGGACGTTGTACGGCCCTGATGGGGTGCCCTGGACGGACCCCTGAGCAGGCGGACGCTGCTGGGGCTGCTGCTGTGCCCAGGAAGGCGGAGAGGCGGCGATGGCGGCGCGTAGCCCGTTCGGGTCACTTTCCACGCCCACGAGCAGCGGCAACCCGCTTCCCGAGAGGGCGACCAGGCGGTATGCGACCTCACGCGGGTCCATGCCGACCTTCGCCGCGAGTTCGTGCACGGCCGCCTTGCCCAGCTCCGCGAGGGCGGCGAGCAGGCGGGTATCCACGGGATCGGTCACGGCCACGTCCGGGAACGCTACCGCCTCGGCCCCGGCACCGCGGGAGAGGCCGTCCGGGTGCCGCAAAACCCGGCTTCGGTAGGACGTGGTCTCCATTAGGGTCGGGGATACCGCCTCCACCGATCACTGGGGAAGAAACATGAGCGAAGTCTCCGCCCTCGCCGACGAGTTCGTCGAAGCCCTCTTCGACGCCGAGCCGGTCACGCCCGCTTTGCAGGGCTTTCGTCCGGAATCGTCCGGACTCACCGATCTCAGCGAGGCCGCGGGAGACGCCTTCCGCGCGAAACTGTCCGGTTTCGTGGAGCGGGCCGAGGCCATCGGCACCGACGGATTGAGCGCGGAGGAGAAGACCACCCGTGACGTCCTGATCGCGGTAGCTCGGGCGAAGATCGCGCTGCTGGACTCGCGGTTCGTCGAGTTCACCGTCAGCGACCTGTTCATCTCGCCCGCCGCCGAGGTGCTCACCGTGCTGCCGATGATGTCGGTCGGGACGGACGCGCAGGCGGAGGCGCATCTCGGGCGGATCGCCGCCATCCCCGAGTACCTGCGGCAGGCCGCCCAGCGCCATCGTGACGGTGTCGCCCGCGGCCTGGTCCCGGTCGCTTACCTGGTCGACGCCACCGTCGCGTACCTCGACCGGCATCTCGCCGACCCGTCGGCCGACCCGCTGCTGCGCCAGCCCGCGCCCGACGACGACTTCGAGACCCGCCGCGCCGCCCTGCTGAACGACGCCGTCCGGCCTGCGATCGCCGAGTACCGCGAGGTGCTCGCGAAGGAGATCGCGCCGCACGGCCGTCCCGAGGACAAGCCCGGCGTCTGCTGGCTGCCCGACGGCGAGCGCGTCTACGCCCTGCTCGCCGAGATGCACACCACGACCGTTCGCACCCCGCGTGAGCTGCACCAGACCGGGCTCGACGTGATCGCGAACCTCGCCGCCGAGTACCGCGAGTACGGCTCCCGCGTGTTCGGCATCACCGACCTCGCCGAGATCTTCGCCAAGCTCCGCACCGACCCGGCCCTGCGCTGGTCCAGCGCCGACGAAATGCTCGACTCCGCCCGCGCGGCCATCACCAGGGCCGAAGCCGAGGCGCCGAAGTGGTTCGGCCGGATCCCGCCGCAGCCGTGGAAGGTCGAGCCGGTCCCCGCCGAATCCGCGCCCGGTGCTCCCGCCGCGTACTACATGTGGCCCGCGGTCGACGGATCCCGGCCGGGGATCTACTTCGCCAACACCCACAAGGCGGAGGAGCGGTTCCGGCACGCGGCCGAGGCGACGGCGTTCCACGAGGCCATCCCCGGTCACCACTTCCAGCTGAGCCTCGCGCAGGGCCTCACCGAGCTCCCGCTTCTGCGCCGTGTCGGCGACTTCACCGCGTACGCCGAGGGCTGGGGTCTCTACACCGAGCGTCTCGCCGACGAAATGGGGCTGTACTCCGACGACGTCGCGAAACTCGGCATGCTGACCATGGACTCGATGCGCGCCGGACGCCTGGTCGTCGACACCGGCCTGCACGCGCTGGGCTGGAGCCGTGGCCAGGCCATCGACTTCCTCACCGAGAACACGCCGATGGCGGTGGTCGAGATCGAGTCCGAAGTGGACCGTTACATCGCCTTCCCCGGTCAGGCGCTGTCGTACATGGTGGGACGCCTGGAGATCCAGCGCATCCGCGAGGAAGCCGAGTCGACACTGGGCAGCCGGTTCGACATCAAGGCTTTCCATGACGTCGTGCTCTGCGGGGGATCGCTGCCGCTTTCGGTGCTGGACGGCGTCGTCCGCGACTGGGTCGCCGGCCACGGCGACACGCCGAACAGCCTCGCCGACGAGCTGATGTCACTCAAATTCGACGAATTCCCGCTGTGGCGGTCCCTGCTCGGGCTTCCCGGTGACCACGGCGCGATGCCGGACCCGAGCGCGTCGGCCGCGGCCGCCCAGCGCGCGTCGGCGGTCGCTATCGCCGAGCGGGCCGAAGCCCTTGCCGTCGAAGGACTTTCCCCGGCCGAGGCGGTCACCCGTGAGGTCGTGATCCAGCAGGCGAAGGCGATGATCGACGTGGTCGACTCCTGTTTCGCCGACATCTCGGTCAGCGACGGGCTGGCCTCGCCCGCGTTGTACATCCTCAACGACCTCGCGATGCTGACGCTGTCCGACGAGGAACGGGTCCGGGGTTACCTCGAACGACTGGAAGGACTCGGCTCCTATTTGGACGCGTTGATCGTGCGCCAGCGTGCGGCGGCGGCCGAAGGACTGGTGCCACCCGGCTTCCTCGTGGACGGCGGTGTCGCTTATGTGGAGCGGTATCTCGGTGACGAGGCGGGTGACCCGCTGGCGCTCACCGCGTCCGTTGCCGTGGAGGGCTACGAAGCCGAACGGGACCGGCTGCTCGCCGAGGTGGTCCGGCCCGCGTACCGGCGGTACCGCGACTTCCTCGACGGCGAACTGCGTCCCCTCGCGAAGGCCGAGGAGAAGCCCGGGCTGTGCGCGCTGCCGGGCGGGCAGGAGAAGTACGCCGCGCTGATCCGGGCGCATACCTCCACCGACCGCACCGCGCAGGACCTGCACGACACCGGGCTCGACATGATCGCGAAATTGGCCGACCAGTATCGCGAGCTGGGTGAGAAGGTCTTCGGCATCGAAGATCTCGGCGAGATCTTCGAACGGCTCCGCACCGACCCGGCCTTGCGCTGGCGAGACGGCGACGAACTGCTCGAAGCCGCGCGTGACGCCATCGCCCGCGCCGAAGTCGTCGCCCCGCAATGGTTCTCGACCATTCCCGAGGAGCGGTGCCAGGTCGAGCCGGTCCCGCCCGCGGAAGCGCCAGGCGGCACGCTCGCGTACTACCTGGAGGCCGCGCTCGACGGCTCCCGTCCGGGCACGTACTACGCGAACACCTACGAGGCCGAGCAGCGCCCGAAGCACACGAGTGAGGCGATCGCCTTCCACGAAGCCGTTCCGGGGCACCACTTCCAGATCTGCATCGCGCACCACCTCAAGGGGTTGCCGATGCTGCGGAGCCACGCCGACGTCAACGCCTATGTCGAAGGCTGGGGGCTCTACTCGGAGCGCCTCGCCGACGAGATGGGCTTGTATTCCAGCGATCTGACCAGGTTCGGCATGCTCACGCAGGACTCGATGCGGGCAGGCCGCCTGGTCGTCGACACCGGGATGCACGCGCTCGGCTGGAGCCGTCAGCAGGCGGTGGACTACCTGGTCGAGCACACGCCGATGGCGCGTGTGGAGATCGAGGCCGAGATCGACCGGTACGCCGCGTATCCGGCGCAGGCGCTGTCGTACATGGTGGGGCGGCTGGAGATCGAGCGGATCCGCGCCGAGGCCGAGGCCGCGCTCGGCGACCGGTTCGACATCAAGGACTTCCACGAGGTCGTGCTGAGCAACGGGATCCTGCCGCTGCGAGTGCTGGACGACGTCGTCAAGGAGTGGGTGTCCGCCCGAGCGCGGTGAGGAGTTCCGTCGCCGGTTCCTCGAGTTCGCGGCGGCCCCGCACCGGGCATACTATCGCTAAGCGAACGCTCAGTAACTTGTAAGGAGATGCGGATGAGGATCGGGACCGCGATCAACTACGCCGGCGGCTTCGCCGAGAGCGTGGCGGACATCGTCGAGCTGGAGAAGGCCGGGTTGGACATCGTCTTCGTCCCCGAGGCCTACTCGTTCGACGCGGTCAGCCAGCTCGGCTACGTCGCGGCGAAGACCGAGCGGGTCCAGATCGCCTCCGGCATCTTTCAGATCTACACGCGGACGCCGACGCTGACCGCGATGACCGCCGCCGGGCTCGACTTCGTCTCCGACGGCCGGTTCACCCTCGGCATCGGCGCGTCCGGTCCGCAGGTCATCGAGGGTTTCCACGGCGTGAAGTACGACGCGCCGCTGGGCAGGACCCGGGAGATCATCGACATCTGCCGTCAGGTGTGGCGGCGGGAGAAGGTCGTGCACTCCGGAACGCACTACACGATCCCGCTGCCGCCGGAGCAGGGCACGGGCCTCGGCAAGCCGCTGAAGCTGATCAATCACCCGGTGCGCGAGCGAATTCCGATCCTGCTGGCCTCGATCGGCCCGAAGAACGTCGCGCTCACCGCCGAACTCGCCGAGGGCTGGGAGCCGATCTTCTTCCATCCCGAGAAGGCCGCCGAGGTCTGGGGTGCGTCACTGGCCGAGGGCAAGGCGAAGCGCGACCCGTCGCTGGGCGAGCTGGACACCTTCGTGGGGACCGCGCTGGCGATCGGTGACGACGTCGACGAGCTGCTGGACCACCTGCGCGGCTACCTCGCGCTGTACATCGGCGGGATGGGCGCCCGCGGCAAGAACTTCTACAACAGTCTCGCGCAGCGCTACGGCTACGAGGCCGAAGCCAAGCTCATCCAGGACCTGTACCTGGACGGCAAGAAGGACGAGGCCGCCGCGGCGGTGCCGAAGGAGCTGATCAAGGCGATCTCGCTGATCGGACCCGCGGGCTACATCAAGGAGCGGCTGGCCGCGTTCCGCGAAGCCGGGGCCACCACACTGGTGGTCAACCCGCTGCTCCCGGGGCGCGAAGCCCGGGTCGCGCAGGTGTCGAAGTTGCGCGAACTGGTCGAGTAGTCCGTCCGAAGGTCACGGCACTCTGCGGCGTCGAACCTCTCACCTGTATCGTTACGGTATCCTCCACCTGCACCGATGTAGTCGAAAAGCGGCGTTTCGGTGGAAAGAGAACGTTAAGCACGCCTGAACGGCAAGAAAATCGGCCATTATCAGGAGTGAAACGGAAATCTCGGGGAATACGTTCGCGACGAAGGTGAGGTGCCTCGCGTGCGCAAGCAGATCGAGGAGCCGTCCGCCGCGGTCCTGGACGTCGGGTCGTTCAGTGCGCGGCTGGTCGTTCTGGCCAAGGGCGGTTCACCGCTCGATCCCGTGCTGAGCCACCAGACGCGCCTGCGGCTGGACCGGGAACTCGACGAAGCCGGGAACCTGAGCCGTCGCGGCATCGACGCGGTCTCCTGCGCGGTCGAGGCCGGAATGACGACAGCGGCCAAGCACGGCGTCGAGAATGTGTATCCGCTCGCGACCTCCTCGATCCGCGACGCGGCCAACGTGAAGGACGTCGTTTGTGCCGTCTCGAAGGCCACCGGCGTCACCCTGCGGTTTCTCACCGGCCGCCGTGAGGCGGAACTGGCCTACGTCGGCGCGCGCCGGTGGTACGGCGCTTCCGCCGGCGCGCTGCTGGTGCTCGACATCGGCGGCGGGACCGTCGAGCTCGCCGCGGGCAACGCCGAGGAAGCCGAGTTCGCGCACTCGTTGCCGCTCGGCGCCCGGTCGCTCACACGGAACTGGTTCGCCACCGAATGCCCGTCGCCCAAGGTCGTGTGGGCCATGCGGGACCACGTCCTCGACGAGGTCCGCGACGCGATGCAGGACGTGCTGCCGGAGATCCGCGATCACCGCGCCGTCGGCTGCTCCAAGGTGCTGCGGCAACTCGCCCGGCTCGCCGGCGACAGGCCGTCCCGCGCACGGGAGCTGCACCTCGAAGACCTCCGCGCGTGGATCCCGCGGCTGGCGAAACTGCCGGCGAAACGCCGCGCCGAACTGCCGGGCATCTCGCGGCAGCGTTCCCACCAGGCGCTCGCGGGCGCGATCGTCGCCGAGGCGCTGCTGACGCTTTCCGGCGGCCAGGTCGCCATCTGCCCGTGGTCCACCAGGGACGGACTGCTGCTCGGCCTGCTCGACGGGCTGGTCACGCTCGACGGCAAACCGGCGAAAGCCGCCTGAAAACTGGCGTATCCGGTCGAGAGCGGGTACCCCGGACACATGAGGGAAAGCAAGAAGAGCTTCGGACAGGACGACGACGAAGACCTCGGAGACCTCCGCAAGACCCAGCCGAAAACCGACGTGCCGAGCGCGCCCAACCGTGACATCGGCCCGCACGGCACCGAGGAGATCGACGACGTGCCGGGCAGCGGCGAAGTGCCGATCGAACCCCCGGACTGAGGTGACCGGACACCCGCCGCTTGATCGAGCCGGTCGCGTGCGGCGAGCCCTTTGTCCTGTGTGAGGGCTGAAGGAGACTTTCCTCGCATGGCATGAGGGGAAGGCGTCCTTCGGGTGGTGAGACTGTGTCGGTCACTTCCTCCGCAACAGGACGAGAAAGCTTTATGAACGGGACTTTCATGGCAAATTTGCCATGAAAGTCCCGTTCATCACACGCTCGGGTCCGATGGGAGGCCCGGTCACGCGCCCTTCGGTCGCCGCCGCACCGGAGCCCGGCCCTGAGGCTGCACCGGCGCCGGACCCGGGTCGAGCGCCGGGATCGGCAGCCGCACCGGCTCCGAACTCACGGTGAACGTCTCCCCGTGGTGCGCCAGCTCGAGCGGCTCCCCGGTGATCACGTGATACGTCGCACCCTCGCCGTCGATCTCGACCTGGAACCGGGTGCCGCGGAAGGTCAGCCGGAACGCGATGCGCTGCAACTGCGGAGGCAGTCGCGGCGCGAAGGTCAGCCGGCCGCCGTAGTCGCGCAGTCCGCCGAACCCGGCGACGGTGCCTTGCCACGCGCCTGCCAGCGAAGCCATGTGCAGGCCGTTGCGGACGTTGTTGTGTACGTCGTGCAGGTCGGTCAGCGCGGCCTCGGCGAGATAGTCGTAGGCCAGTTCGAGATGCCCGACCTCGGCCGCCACCACGGCCTGCGTTCCCGCCGACAGGGAGGAGTCCCGCACCGTCCGCGCCTCGTAGTAGGCGAAGTCGCGCGCCTTTTCCTCCGGGGTGAAGGAATCCCCGCACAGGTGCAGCGCGAGCACCAGATCCGCCTGCTTGACCACCTGCTTGCGGTACAGGTCGAAGTAGGGGAAGTGCAGCAGCAGCGGGTAGAAATCAGGTTCCGTGGCCTCGAAATCCCATTCGTCGTGCTCCAGGAACCCTTCGGACTGCGGGTGGACGCCGAGGTCTTCGTCGTAGGGCACCAGCATCGCGTCGGCCGCCTCGCGCCAAGACTCGACCTCGTCCGCGCCGACGTCGAAAGCGGTCGCGACATCCTCGTGCTGTCCGCAGATTTCGGCGGCGTAGAACAGGTTCCGGCGTGCCATCAGGTTCGTGTAGACGTTGTTGTCCGCCACCGCGGAGTACTCGTCCGGCCCGGTGACACCGTCGATCCGGAACCGGCCATGGCGATCGAAATGGCCAAGCGACAACCACATCCGCGCGGTTTCGAGGAGCAATTCCGCGCCGCAGGTCCGCATGAACTCGCTGTCGCCGGTGGCGTTGAGGTAGCGCACGACGGCGTCCGAGATGTCCGCGCTGACGTGGAACGCCGCCGTGCCCGCCGGCCAGTACGCTGAGCATTCCGCGCCGTTGATGGATCGCCAGGGGAACGCCGCACCGCGTAAACCCAGCTGTGTCGCCCTTTCCCTTGCTTTGTCCAAAGTGGAGTGACGCCAGCGCAGGGCGTCGCGGGCGGCGTCCGGTATACTGTAGGTGAGTGCGGGCAGGACGAAGGTCTCCGTGTCCCAGAACGCGTGCCCGTCGTAGCCGGGACCGGTCAAGCCCTTGCCCGCCAAGGCCCTCGTCTCGCCGCGGGCCCCGGCCTGCAGGAGATGGAAGAGCGCGAACCGCACCGCCTGCTGAAGTTCCGGATCGCCGTCGATCTCGATGTCCGACGTCTCCCAGAAGTCGTCGAGGAACTCCTTCTGCTCGGCGAGCAGTCCTTTCCAGCCGGTCTGCCGCGCCCCGGCCAGGGCGGCGTCGACCTGCGCGCGCACGGCGGGTACCGAACGTTTCGCGGACCAGCCGTAGGCGAGGAACTTGGTGATCCGCAGGCGTCCGCCCTTCGGCACGTCGACGGCGATGGTGAGCCGTGCCATGTCGTCTTCGGCCTGGATCTGCGTGCGGACGCCGTCGGTGACGTCGATCTTGTGGTCCATCGCCGCGGCCATCCGCAGCCCGGATTTGCGGGTCTGGTGCACCAGCACGGCGTGATAGGCCTCGGAATGGTGGAACTCCGAGACCAGTGGCGACTCCAGCGCCGCCGCGACCCGCGGGTCACGCGTGTCGGACTCGATCGGCTCGTTGGCCAGCAGATCCGACTGCACCACCAGCTGGAGTTCGTCGTCGAGCGGTTCGACCTCGTACCGGATCGCGGCGACGGCCCGCTGGGTGAAGGAGACCAGGCGTTCGGTCTTCACCCGGACCCGGCGCCCGGTCGGCGAGGACCACACGGTGCTGCGCGCGAGCGTGCCCTTCCGGAAGTCGAGGACGCGGTCGTGGTCGGTCGCCTGGCCGTACCGCATGTCGAGCGGCTCGTCCTCGACCAGCAGCCGGATGATCTTGCCGTCGGTCACGTTGACGACGGTCTGTCCCTCCTCCGGGTAGCCGTAACCGGTTTCCGCGTACGGAAGGTCGTGCTGCTCGTAGAAACCGTTCAGGTAGGTGCCAGGCAGGCCGCGGGGCTCGGCTTCCTCCAGCGTGCCGCGCAGGCCGATGTGCCCGTTGGACAACGCGAACGCCGATTCGGTGCGCTGCAGGGCGTCGACGTCCATGCCGCGCCACCGCAGCTCCCAGGGTGCGACCTCGTAGCCGTGGAAAAGCGAGTCGGTCACTTGCGGTCCTCCAGGAGTTCGGCGAGATCGTCCACCACGACGTTCGCGCCGTGTTCGAGCAGTTCGCCCGCCTGGTGCGCGCGGTTCACCCCGACCACGTAACCGAATCCGCCGTCTTTCCCGGCCTGGACGCCCGCGAGCGCGTCCTCGAAGACGGCGGCGTTCTCCGGTGCGACACCGAATGCCTCGGCGCCGGCGAGGAACGAGTCGGGAGCGGGTTTGCCGCGCAGGCCCTTTTCGGCGAGCACGATCCCGTCGATCCGCGTTTCGACGAACTTGGTCAGGTCGGCGGCGTCGAGCACCTTCGCGCCATTGGCCGACGAGGTGACGACGCCGATGCGTAGTCCGGCCGCCTTCGCCGCCTCCAGATACCGCACGGAACCCGGGTACGGGGTGACGCCCTCCTCGTCGATGATCTTCAGGACGAGCTGGTTCTTGCGGTTCCCGACGCCGTTGACGGTGGCGGCGTCGATGGCGTCGTCCGGCTTTCCCTCTGGCAGTTCGATCCCGCGCGAGGTGAGGAAGGTGCGGACGCCGTCCGCCCTCGGCCTTCCGTCGACGTAGGCCGCGTAGTCGGCGTCGGTGAAGGGGGAGAACGCGTCACTGTCGCGGGTGCGCAGGAAGTCGTCGAACGTGCGTTTCCATGCTGCGCGGTGCTGGGCCGCGGTTCCGGTCAGCACGCCGTCGAGGTCGAAGAGGCAGGCCGTGATGGTGTGGGGCAGACCGATCATGCCTCCGCACGCTACCCGTGCCCGCCGGTGCTCGCTCAGCTTCCGGGATGTTTCGCGAGAGCGCTCCGCCGTCGATTACCGCTGAGGTAATGCGGTTCAGGCCGCGCCGACCTTCCGTTCGAAGACCAGGCCCTCGGCCGCCCGCAGGCCGACGCTGATCGCGCCGGTCAGCACGCCGTCGTCGCCCAATTCGCCCTGTACGACCGACGGGACGAGGGGGGTGAACGAGCGCAGCGCGCGGTCGATCGGGTCGAGCAGCAGATCGGCCGCGGTGCCGATGCCGCCGCCGAGCACGATCAGTTCGGGGTCGATCACCGCGGCCACCGAGGCCACGGTGTAGGCGAGCCTGTCCGCCTCCTCCTCGACGGCGCGCAGGGCGAGTTCGTCGCCGTCGCGGGCGAGGCGGAAGACCTCGCGCGCCGATTTCGCCGTGCCGAGGCCGAGTTCGCGTGCGCCGCGGACCACGGACTGCGCCGCTGTGGCCTCTTCGAGGTGGCCGCGGACCGGCGGCGCGTCTTCGCCGTCGTTCGCCGCGTGCGATTGGCCGTAGGGCAGGTAGCCGATTTCGCCCGCCGCGCCCGTCGCGCCGCGGAAGACCTCGCCGTTGACCATCACGCCCATGCCGACGCCGGTGCCGATGGTGATGCAGCCGAACACGGACGCGCCACGCGCGGCACCGCGTTCCCATTCGCCGACGGCGGTGAGATTCGCGTCGTTCTCGACCATGAGATCCGGGCCGAGAACGCCTTCGAGTTCGTCGAGCAGACCGGCCTTGCCCCAGCCGGGCAGGTTCGGCGCGTGCCGGAAGCAGCGCTTGGCCGGGTCCGCGACGCCCGGCGAACCGAGGACTCGCACGACGATGTCGGCCTGGCTCAGTCCCGCTTCGCGCACCGTCGCCGTCGCGAGGGCGCCGACGGCGCTGACGAGCGCGGTGCCCGAACGCGAGGTGTTCCGCTCGTCACGGCGGGCGACCACGGTGTGGCCGAGATCCGAGACGGCGACACGGAGATGCTCGCGTCCGATGTCGACACCGAGGACGTACCCGGCCGTGGGATCCGCTTCGTAGAGGACGGCGGACCGGCCGGTGCCGGTCGAGGTGTGCCCGGTCGCCCTGGCGAGACCGGCCGCTTCGAGGGCCAGTAACGCTTGGCTCACCGTGGGTTTCGAAAGGCCGGTGTCCTTGGCGACTTGCGGCCGCGTGGCGGGGCCGCTGCGGCGCAGGAGGTCCAGCACGGCGCGCTGATTGATCTTCCGCATCCCGGCGGGGGTGCCGACGGGCGGACTTTCTGCGCCAACCACGAGCTTCGCCTCCTGTCGAACCAAGGTGTTCCCACCAAAGTTATCCGGGTCCGGCCCGAAAAGGGCAAGAAGGTTTACATTCGGTGGTTCTTGGCGACGATAAACGTGTCCGGGCCGCGAACCGCGCACGCCGCGCGCGAAATCCGGTGATTCACCCGGTATCCGGATGGGTGCTCCCAGTGACGGGCAATGGTCTAGACCAATCGGGTCAAGCGACATGGCGGCTCGCCGGACGCCGGAATCCCCTGTGCTGGCGGGATCGTTCGGGGGTCTCACCGGTTTCGTAGTCCGATTCCGTGGAGTAGGAATCCGGCGTGTCGGCCGCCGTCGCCGGGCTGGGACGGTTGCGGAGGCGATGCTGGCGGTTCACCACGAACAGCAGCACCAGGCCGAGGACGACCAGTCCGTGGGTGAGCACGCGCCCGGCGGTGACCTGTCCCGTGACGAGGTCGCCCGCCGACAACGCCAGCAGTAGCGCGACGAAGCCGGTCAACGCCGGCAGTTGCCCGGACGCCGCCTTCGTGCGGGCGGCCGCCCAGCCGAGTCCGACACCGACGGCGAGGTTCCACGCGCTGCTCTCGTGCGAAAGGTGCCCGACCAGGGACTCCGTGTCGTGTCCGGCGGCGTGGCCGTCGACACCCAGCAGTTGGGCGAAAGCGAGGGCGAGCTGCGCGACGGCGACCAGGGCGAGCGCGATCCTGGCGGGCCAGCCCTCGCTCGGCGGGGCGGGGGTGCGCTCCAGGATGACCGCGGTGAGGTCCGGGACCGGGGGAGCGGGCCGGAGCAGCATCGTCCGGTGCAGCCGCTCGGCGCGGGCGAGCCACGACCGGCAGGCGGCGCAGCCGGCCACGTGCCGGTCGGCCACCTCGGGCGGGGCGGGTTCGGTTTCGCCGTCGAGCCGGGCCGACAGGGCCTCGCGGCAGGTCTCGCACTTCACGTCTCACTTGTCGGGCGCGGGCCTGCCCCGGTTCCCAAGACGCTGCTACGTTTCCCGTATGGCCGGGCCGCGCAACCACGACGACGAGCGGGTGACCGCGCTCGCACTCGACGCGGCGCGTGGTGACCGGCGGGCGCTCGAGGACTGGGTGCGGGCCACCCAGGCCGACGTCTGGCGCTTCGTCGCGCACCTCGCCGACGTCAGTGCCGCCGACGATCTCACCCAGGAGACGTACCTGCGCGCGTTCGGCAGCCTGCGCCGGTTCGCCGGCCGGTCCTCCTCGCGGACCTGGCTCCTGTCGATCGCCCGGCGCGTGGTCGTCGACCGCATCCGGGCGGCGTCCGCGCGTCCGAAGCTCGCCGACGTCGACTGGGAAGCCACCGCCGAGCGTCGCGGCGCTCGTCAAGCGGAGGGTGTCGCGGGGTTCGAGGACCTGGTGGAGCTGCGGATGCTGCTCGACGGGCTCGACCCGGAACGACGCGAGGTCCTCGTCCTCACCCAGGTGCTGGGGCTTTCGTACGCCGAGGCCGCCGAGATCTGCGGCTGTCCGGTCGGCACCGTCCGCTCCCGTATCGCGCGTGCCCGCGAAGACCTGCTCGAAGCGGGCCGGGAGCGCGACTCCATCTGACCTCCCCGCCGCAATTAGTCCTCTAGTTGCGGTCCTTAGCGCGTGCAACTACCGCAACTAGAGGACTAATTGCGGGGGTGCGCTGTGGCGCGGCACACATTTGGGGGCGTTCGCTGTCACCTCGTCACACAGATGGGCTGACCCGACTACTCCGCGTTGACTAGGCCGAATGCCGCTGCCTAGCGTGTCGCCATCCACCCCAGGCCGCGCGAGGTCCCCACCTTCTCCGCGCGCTCTCGAAGGGATCTTCCCGATGGCCAGTCCCACCACAACCGAGGGCCAGGACCCCGGTGGCCTCGGCCGTCGCCGGTTTCTGACCTTCCTCGTCGCGGCGCCCACTCTCACGATCGCCACGAAGATCGGTATCGACGCCGTCGCGCCCGAAGAGGCCGAAGCCGTCATCCCGACCCTGCCCGGCCCGGCCGAGATCCTCGACCTCGGCGACGTCCTGATCCTTTCGAACGCCCCCACCGCCGGCCTGCTCGTACTCGAAGTCCGCGAAGACGGCCGCGTGCGGCTGGAACTGCCTCGGTCCGAGGTCGGCCAGGGCATCACCACGGCGAACGCGATGCTGGTCGCCGAAGAGATGGACCTTCCGCTCGACCGTGTCGACGTCGTGCTTTCCGACGCCCGTCCGGAACTGCTGTTCAACCAGCTGACCGGCGGCTCCAACACGATGCGCTCGTTGTACACCCCCGTGCGGACAGCGGCCGCCACCGCCCGCGCCCGGCTGGTCACGACCGCCGCGCGACAGTGGGGTGCCAATGCCGATCGACTGTCCACAAGGGACGGTTCGGTGATCGCGCCGGACGGCCGCCGCCTCGGCTACGGCGCGCTGTCCCAACCCGCCGCCCGCGCCGATCTGGGAAAGCTCGTGGCGACCCCGAAGGCCGAGTCCACACACAAACTGGTCGGCACGCCGCAGTCGCGCAAGGACGCCCGCGCGATGGTCACCGGACAGCTGAAGTACACGCTCGACCTGGACATCCCGGACGCGAAACCGGTCATGGTCCGCCGTCCGCCCTCGATCAACGGCACGGTCAAGAAGGTCGACAACGAGGCCGCCGTCCGCGCGATGCCCGGCATCCTCGACATCGCCGTCATCAAGACCGGTGTCGCGGTGATGGCGGAGACCTTCGGCCAGGCGCTCGACGGTAAGAACGCGCTCGAGGTCACCTGGAACGGCGGCACCGTCGACGGCGAGAACAACGCGACGATCAAGAAGAAGCTGCGGGCCGCGGCACTGCCGTTCGTCGTGCCGCCGCTGCTGACGCAGTACGTCGACGGTGAATTCGACTTCGCCTTCGCGAGCCACGCGCCGCTGGAGACCAACTCGGCGGTCGCCGACGTCCGTGAGGACAGCGCGACCATCTGGTCCGGCATGAAGGTCCCGATCCTCGCGAAGCAGAACATCGCGCAGGAACTCGGGTTGCCGGTGAACAAGGTCACCGTGCACGTCCAGCAGGCCGGCGGTTCGTTCGGCCGAAGGCTGTTCTCCGACGGCGCGATCGAAGCCGCGCGGATCTCGAAGGCGATGAAGCGGCCGGTGCGGTTGATGTGGAGCCGCATCGACGACATGCGCCACGGCCGCGCCCGCGCCGCGAGCCACCACAAGATCCGCGCCACCTTCGCGCTCGGCCAGGTGCTCACCTTCGAACACCGCGTCGCCAGTGTGGAGACCGACTGGGGTCACGGGCTCGGCGAGGTTCTCACCGCCTTCGCCGCCCAGCTGCCGGTCGCCGGGAACCTGAGCTTCGCGCAGACGGTGTTCCTGCTGACGGTGAAGTCGCCGTACAACTTCGGCGTCACCACACAGCTGCTCAACGAGGTCCCGCATGCCTTCCACACCGGCGCCTGGCGGTCGGTGTACTCGGCGAGCACCCGCGGCGCGGAAGAGATCATGGTCGACGAGATCGCCGCGAAGCTCGGCAAGGACCCCGTCGCGTTCCGGCGGGAGTTCATCAAGAACGAGCGGCAGCGCGCCGTGCTGGACAAGGTCGCCGAACTCGGCGAGTGGGGCAAGAAGATGCCCGAGGGCTTCGCGCAGGGTGTCGCCGTGCACGGCGAGTACAAGTCGTACACCGCTTGCCTCGTCGAACTCGACGGCCGCGACCCGAAGAACCCGCGCGTCACCAAGGCGACGATCGCGGTCGACGTCGGCAAGCCGATCAACCCGCGCGGGATCGAGGCACAGATGCTCGGCGGCCTGACCGACGGCATCTCCACGACGCTGACCGCCGGCCTGCACATCGACAAGGGCCTGCCGCTGGAGGGCAGCTACTCGCAATTCCACTACGCGCGGCAGAAGAACTCGCCGACGGACGTCGAGGTGTTCGTCATGCCCGAGACGGGTGAGATCGGTGGCGCGGGCGAACTGGGCGTGCCCGCTCCGGTCGGCGCGATCGGAAACGCCTACGCGCGGGCCACCGGCATCAAACCGCGCAGCTTCCCGATCAACTTCCCGGTCGACTTCGAGCCGTTCCCCCGCTGAATTTCTCGCCCTGCCAAGGAGTTGCGATGCCCAACTACACCTTCACGGTGAACGGGAAGACCGTCACCGTCGACGCGCCCGCGGATCTGCCCATGCTGTGGGCCCTGCGGGACAAGCTCGGTGTCCGCGGCCCGAAGTACGGCTGCGGGATCAACGTCTGCAAGGCCTGCACCAGTCACCTCGACGGCGAGGCGTTCAACCCGTGCGTGACGCCGGTGTCCGATTGCTCGGGCAAGGACGTCACCACGATCGAAGGCCTCGCCGACGGCGAAGACCTGCATCCGGTGCAGGAGGCCTGGCTGGAGCAGGACGTCGCGCAGTGCGGCTACTGTCAGCCGGGGCAGATCATGGCCGCGGTGGCGCTGCTGAAGAAGACGAAGAACCCGACGGACGCCGAGATCGACGCGATCCAGAACGTCTGCCGGTGCGGCACCTACTTCCGGATCCGCGAGGCTATCAAGAGCGCGGCAGCGAAGATGTGAGAATTCCGCCGGTGCGGTGAAAATCCCCATTTTTCGCCGTACCGGCGGCGCCTTTTGGTTTCGACCGGCCACTTTCGAAGATGTCGTGTTAGATGACGTTCCCAGGGGCTCGACGCGCAGTCCTTGCCTCGGAGGGCGTCCATGCACTATCGAACTGTGCTCCGCGAAGGTTCGGCGGCCGTGGTCGCCGAACTCGCCGTCGAGGTCGAACGGCAGCTGCCCGGATTGATCGAGACCACGGTCGAACAGATCCGCGCCGAGATGCCGGTGTACCACGACGCGCGGTTCGTGTCCCTCGCCGAACTGCGGACCTCGGTGCGGAACAATCTCGAGTACGTCATGCGGACCCTGCGCGGCACGGAGGAACCCGACCTCGCGCAGGCACGGGCGACCGGGCGCGCACGGGCCCTGCAGGGCGCGCCGCTGCCGGAACTCCTGCGGGCGTACCGGATCGGGCTCACCGAGGTGTGGAACCGGTTCGTCGAACTGACCGCTTCGGGCGAGCACCATGACCTCCGCGGCCTCGTCGCCGCGACGTCGGCGATCTGGGCGCTGATCGACGACTACGCCGAGGCCTTGACGACGACCTACCGCGACACCACCGCCGAAGTCATGCTGGCGCACCAAAGCCGACGCTCCGCGTTGGTCGAGGCGCTCTTCGCCGGTGGCGCCGCGACCGAGGGCACGCTGTGGGACATCGCGCGTGTGCTGGAACTCTCACTCGACGGGACCTATGTGGTCGTCGCGGCGGAGACCCCGCGCGTCGGGCACGAACCTCTGCCACAGATAGAAAGCCGGCTTCGCGACCGGCATCACGCGTCCGCGTGGCGGCTCACTCCGGACCTCCAGGTCGGCGTCGTGTCGATGCGGGATCCGTTGGCGTCGCAGGTGATCATCGAGCTGCTGCGGGAGAACTCGATCGGCCGCATCGGCGTCAGCCCGGTGTTCACCGGTCTCGGGAACACCTCCCGCGCGCTGCACCTGGCGCGGGTCGCGCTCTCGAGCATGACGGCGGGGACGACGGGAATGGTGCAGTTCAACGAATCCCCGCTCGCCGGTCTCGTCGCCAGCGCGCCCGAGGCGTCGGTCCAGCTCGCGCACCACGTGCTGCGGCCGATCCTGGACCTGCCCGGCGACGACCGGAACGTGCTGCTGCTGACGCTGCGGGCGTGGTTCGAATGCCAGGGTTCCACGAAACTGACGTCGGAACGGATGTTCTGCCACCCCAACACGATCCGGCACCGCCTGAAGCGGATCACCGAGGAACTCGGCCGTTCGCTGACCGACCCGGCCGACATCGCCGAACTCGGCGCCGCCCTGCGCGCGCTCCACATGTTCCCGGACACCTCACATCTGCCTTCGCCGCGGGATCCGCTGCGCTAGGTTTCCCCCATGAACACGTTCGCCATCGGCGGAGACCTGCCCGTACACCGTCTCGGCTTCGGCGCGATGCGGCTGCCGACCGAGCCCGGACCCGGGCGCGAGGCGTCCATCGCCTTGGTGCGAAGGGCCGTCGAAATCGGCATCACGCTGATCGACACCGCGCACCTGTACGGCGGAGGAGCCAACGAGGAGCTGCTCGCCGAAGCGCTGTACCCGTACCCGGACGACCTCGTGGTCACCACCAAGGTCGGCGTCGTGCGGACCGGGGACGACTGGAAGTACGACGCCCGGCCGGAATCGCTGCGGGTGCAGGTCGACGAGGGGCTGCGCCGTCTCCGGGTCGGACGGATCGAATTGCTTCAGTTGCACCGCCTCGATCCGGAGACCCCACTGGCCGATCAGCTCGGCGCGCTGCGGGAGCTGCGTGACGAGGGCAAAATCGGCCGGGTCGGGTTGTCCGAGGTCACCGTGGACGAACTCACCCGTGCCCGCGAGATCGTCGAAATCGCCAGCGTGCAGAACCGCTACAGCCTCGTGGACCGGGAGTACGAAGCGGTACTGAACGCGTGTGAGGCGGCCGGGGTCGCTTTCCTGCCTTGGCGTCCGGTGCTGGGCGCCGCGTCGAACGCCACCGCCGAGATCGCCTCCGTCGCGCAAGAACTCGGGGTGACGACGGCGCAGGTCGGGCTCGCGTGGCTGCTCGCGCGGTCACCGGTGATCCTGCCGATCCCGGGGACAGCGAAGATCGCGCACCTGGAAGAGAACTTCGCCGCCGCGAAGGTCGAGTTGACGGCTGAGCACCTGGAGCGCTTGGGCTCGTGAGTGATAAGGACGGGTCAGGGTTTAGGTACCTACCGCGGTGCGCGGCCGCCGATCACTCGAAGGTGTGGCCAGGCTTGACGGCCTCGACGAGCACCCGCCGCGAGTGCGCGACGAACTTCCCGTCGGTCTCGATCATCCGATGGAGTTCCGCGAGCTTGTCGCGATGGCCGTTCACGGTGAAGCCCGGGACGATCCAGATCACCTTCCGCAGGAAGTGCACCACCGCGGCGAGATCGAAGAACTCCATCCGTAGTTTCGCCGGTTCCAGCCGCTCCACGCGGAGTCCGACGGCTTCCGCCTCGGTGCGCAGCACCTCGGGGGTCCAGCCGCCGTAGTCCTGCGGGCCGAGGAAGAACTCCTTCAGTTCCCGGACGGTCCCGGCAACGATCTGTTGCGACAGGAAAATTCCGCCGGGCCGCAGGACGCGTGCGATCTCCCGCCACGGGTTGTCGATCGGATGGCGACTGCTCACCACGTCGAAGGACTCGTCGGGGAAGGGCAGAGGCGCGTCGTATTCCGCTTCGACCACATCGCCGCCGAGCGGCGCGAGGGTTTTCCGGGCGACCGCGACGTTCGGCGGCCAGCCTTCCGTCGCGGCGAGGACCGGCGGCGGTTTCGGGATGCCCGCGAGCACCTCGCCGCCGCCGGTCTGCAGGTCCAGCCCGGCCCCCGCCGTCGCCATCCGCTGGCCGAGCAGCCGCGAGTAACCCCATGGCGGCCGTTCCTCCGTGGCCCGGCCTTCGAACCACGAGAAGTCCCAGCCTTCGACCGGGACGGCCTCTCCTTCGGCGAGTAGATCATCGAACGTCATGTCCGCAGTCTCGGTCCCTCCGCCCGCTGGGGCAACGCGTTTTCGGGACCTGTCCCCGAACGTGGCGGTCACACTGGGCGGATGAACCGAGACACCGAACCCGAGCTCGTGTGGACACCGGCGAGTGTGCTCGGCTGGGTGGTCGGTACGGCGCTCATCCTGATCGTCGGCACCTTGATCCTCGGTGTCATCCTCGGGATGTTTTTCGAGAACCCGACACTCTCCTACGTGTTCGGATTCATCCTTTCCGCGCTCTACGCCGGCGTTCTCGTCGCGCGAGCGATCAAGCTCCGTCGGTAGACCGCTTCCACAGGTTGATGTCGGCCTCGGTGGCGTAGCGGTCGATCTCGGCCAGCTCTTCGTTGGTGAAGTGCAGGTTCTTCAGCGCGCCGACGTTGTCCTCCAGCTGGGCGACGCTGCTCGCGCCGATCAGCACCGACGTCATCCGCGGGTCGCGCAGACCCCACGCCAGCGCGAGCTGGGCCAGCGTCTGCCCGCGACGCCGCGCGATCTCGTTCAGTGCCCGGATCTTGCCGAGGGTGCTCTCGGTGATGGTGTCCGGGTTCAGGGACTTTCCTTGCGCGGCACGGGAGTTCTCCGGGATGCCGTCGAGGTAGCGGCTCGTCAGCATGCCCTGCGCCAGCGGCGAGAACGCGATGCAGCCCGCGCCTTCGGTTTCGAGGGTGTCGAGCAGCTTGTCGCCTTCGAGCCAGCGGTTGAACATCGAGTACGACGGCTGGTGGATCAGCAGCGGCGTGCCCAGTTCCCGCAGGAGCCGCGCGGCTTCGGCGGTCTTCTCCGACGAGTACGACGAAATACCGACGTACAGCGCGCGCCCGGAGCGGACGGCGGTGTCGAGCGCGCCGACGGTCTCCTCGAGCGGCGTGTCGGGATCGAAGCGGTGCGAGTAGAAGATGTCGACGTGGTCCAGGCCCATCCGGCCGAGCGACTGGTCCAAAGAGGACAGCAGGTATTTGCGCGAGCCCCACTCACCGTAAGGGCCCGGCCACATGTCGTAGCCCGCCTTGGTCGAGATGACCAGTTCGTCGCGGTACGGCTTGAAGTCCGAGGCCAGCAGCCTGCCGAAGTTCTCCTCCGCCGAGCCGTAGGGCGGGCCGTAGTTGTTGGCGAGGTCGAAATGGGTGATACCCAGGTCGAACGCCCGCCGCGCGATGTCCCGCTGCGTGCCCAGCGGCTTGTCGTGCCCGAAGTTGTGCCACAGGCCCAGCGAGATCGCGGGCAGCTTCAGCCCGCTGCGCCCGGTGCGGCGGTAGGGGATGCTCTCGTATCGGCCCTCGGCCGCGACATAGGTGCTCACGGGCCCGATGCTAGCCGCCGGAAGCCCGGGAGAAGAGGGTGGCGACGGCGCCGAGGTGATTTTTGAACGCCGAAGGCCGCTCGACCTCGAAGGGTGCGCCGATGGCGGCGAGGATCAGCACGGGCCAATCGAAGGTGTCGACGTTCATCGTCAGGCGGCGGGTTCGGCCTGGCCTTGATCTGGGCCTCGACGAAGTCCCACGCCACCAGGTACCACCGTCGGCCGGGTGAGCCGAGCCGATGCGGTTCGACCAGCCGTCCGGACTCCTCGCCGCCGCGGGCCGCGTAGTCGAACTTCAGCCGCTCGTCGTCCAGGCTGGCCTGCGCGATCACCGTCAGGCCGGCCGCGATGACCTGGGGACCCGACTCGACGCCGGGACCGCCGACGCGGCCCAGCGGACGTTCTGGGTGGTCGCGGTGATGGTGATGCTCACCTTCGCGGTCGGGTTCCTGCTGCTTAAGCAGATCCGCGACGTAGAGTCGGCCGGGTAAGCGATCGAGCTGGGAGGCCGCGTGGCTGGGACCGGATACTTCACATCCGTCGAAGACGTGACGGCGAAGCTCGCCGACACCGGCTACCTGGCCTCCGCGGCCGTCGCCACCACGGTGTTCCTCGCGGACGCCCTCGGCAAGCCGTTGCTGATCGAGGGCCCCGCGGGGGTCGGCAAGACCGAACTCGCCAAGGCGGTCGCCGAGGCCAGCGGGTCTCGGCTCGTGCGGCTTCAGTGCTACGAAGGTGTCGACGAGTCCCGCGCGCTGTACGAGTGGAACCACGCGAAGCAGCTTCTCCGGATCACCGCCGGCAAAGACGAGACGTGGGACGAAGCCCGCAACGACATCTTCGGTGAAGAGTTCCTGCTGGCCCGGCCGCTGCTGACGGCGATCAAGGGCGACGAGCCGACCGTTCTGCTCATCGACGAGACCGACAAGGCCGACGTCGAGATCGAAGGCCTGCTGCTGGAGGTCCTCGGTGACTTCCAGATCACCGTCCCGGAACTCGGCACGATCACCGCCGGGCGCACACCGTTCGTGGTGCTGACTTCGAACGCGACCCGGGAACTGTCCGAGGCGCTGCGACGGCGCTGTCTGTTCCTGCACATCGATTTCCCCGACGCGGCACTGGAACAGCGCATCGTGCGGCTCAAGGTGCCGGGCGTCGACGACGCGCTGGCCGCGTCCGTGGTCAAGGTGATCACCGCGCTGCGGGCGATGGAACTGCGGAAGGCCCCGTCGGTCGCCGAAACCATCGACTGGGCCCGCACCTTGCTGGCGCTCGGCGCCGACAGCCTCGGCGAGGACGTCGTCCGCGCGAGTCTCGGCGTCATCCTCAAACACCGGGACGACATCGTGAAGGCGGACGCGCGACTGGAACTCGGCAAGGTCCTCGACTCGTGAGCGGCGTGCCGGGCAGGCTCGTCGAATTCGTGCAAGCGTTGCGGGAACACGGGATCCCGGCGGGTCCGAGTGAGACGGTCGACGCCGCCGCGGCACTGGAGGTGCTCGGTCTCGCCTCACGCGAGCAGATGCGGGAAGGCCTCGCGGCGGCACTCGTCCGGCGCGGCGGCCAGCGCGCGGTGTTCGACGCGACGTTCGACATCTACTTCCCGCTCGGGATCGGCGCGCCGTCGCAGGAGCCCGTCGATGACCTGGCGGCACTGCGCGATCGGCTCGCCTCGGCGCTCGCGGCCGACGACCAGACGGAACTGACGCAACTCGCCGGGCTCGCCGTCGCCATGCTGGGGGAGTACGGCGGCACGGCGGGCGCGGGTGGCTGGTCGGCCCACCAGACACTGGAACGGCTTCAGCCGCAGACGCTCGTGGTGCGCGTGCTCGAAGCGATCCGTACGGGCGCCTTGAACGATTTCACTGACAGACTGGATCGCGATGACGTCCGCCGCCGTGTCGAAGGATTCCGTGGGCTGGTGCGGACCGAAGCGCGCCGCAGGGTGGCGGAGGTCCGTGGCAGGGAACGGGTTTCGCGGCACGCCGTCCCGGCGGCCGCCGACCGTGTCGACTTCCTGCTCGCCAGCCGCGCGCAGCTGGCAGAACTCCGCCGGGTCGTGCAACCGTTGTCGCGCAAGCTCGCCACCCGGCTGGCCGCCCGGCGCCGGCGGCACGCGCGCGGGCAGATCGACCTGCGCCGGACGTTGCGGCGTTCGCTGTCCACCGGCGGCGTCCCGATGCGGCCGTCGTACCGGCGGCACCGGCCGGGGCGGCCGGAAATCGTGCTGCTGTGCGACATGTCGGGGTCGGTGGCCGGATTCGCGAACTTCACCATGCTCCTGGTGCAGGCCTTGCGCGACCAGTTCGGCAAGGTGCGGGTGTTCGCGTTCATCGACGCCTGCGACGAGATCACCCACCTCGTCGACACGGGCGCGGCCGACCCCGAAGACCTCGGCGCCCGCATCCTCGCCGACGCCGAACTCACCCGGTGGGACGGCCACAGCGATTACGGGAACGCGCTAGGCGAATTCGCCGAGCGCTACGCGGACGCCGTGGGGCCAAGGACGTCCATGCTCATCCTCGGTGACGCCAGGACCAACGGCGGCGACCCGAACCTGGCCGCGGTACGCGCGATCGCCTCCAAGGCGAGGCATACGTACTGGCTCAATCCCGAGCGGACCGCGCTGTGGTCCACCGGTGACTCCGAGGCGCACGCCTACGCTGAGGTCGTCGAGATGTACGAATGCCGGAACGTGCACCAGCTGACCAGGTTGGTCACCCGGTTGCTGCCCGCCTAGCCCGGACCCCGCCCCACCGCCACCCTCAACGGGCAGGCTGCGCCTGGCTGTCACTTTCCGAGCGCCGCCTTGCCGTACGCGTCGGCGTTGCTGAACACTTCCTGCCCGTACGCGGTGGAGTTGTTGTAGGTCAGCACCGCGGTCCACCAGCCGGCCGGCTTGCCGAGGTCGCCGCCCCGCGCGCACAGGTACCGCGCTGCCGTCATCGCGGCGTCGTCGATGTGCTGCGGATCCGGCGTGGCGCCGTCGCCGCTCGCGCGGACGCCGTACCGCTTCCAGGTGGCCGGCAGGAACTGCATCGGCCCGACCGCGCGATCCCACTTCGGGTCGCCGTCGAGGGCGCCCTTGTCGGTGTCGACGACCGCCATCACGCCGGGGGAGCCGTCGAGCGGGATGCCGATGATCGGCGGCGTCACGACGCCGTCCTCGCCGGCACGGGAACCGTCGTGCCGGGCGTGCTGGGACTCGGTGCGGCCGATCCCGGCGACGGTCGCCCAGGTGATGTCACAGCGAGCAGGGGCTTTTTCGGCCGCGTTCACGTAAGCACGCAGCGTGCGCGAAGGGATGTCTGTGTTCTCCGACACCTTCGCGATCCAGGCGTCCTTCGCGGGCGCCGCGGGCAGCGGCCCGGGGTCGCCAGGAATCCCCGAACGCGGCTCGGGCTTGAGCGCGGGAACGGCGAACACCGGTTTGACCGGCACCCGCTCGCGGTCGCCGAGGCTGACCGCCACCCACACCGCACCGGCCACCAGGGCGCCCACGACCAGCAGGGTGAGCATTACGCAGCCGCGCGGGCCGCGCCTCTTGGGCGGGGTTTGCCATTGGCCCATCAGGTCCAGGGTCGAAGGGGATGAAGCGGTCACCGGTTCCACGGTACGTGACGGATGTGGAGAAGTCGTGGAGCCCGCCCCCCGGGTGAGCCGGGCCACCCGTCAGCCGAGCCAGGCGTCGATCTCCACCTGGATCGCACGCTTGAGCTCGGCGGGCGCGAAGGAGGCGTCGACAGACGCCCTGGCGAGACCGGCGAGCGTGAGGTCGTCGTAGGCGAACGCCTCCCGGGCGCGCAGGAACTCGTCGGTCAGCGTGGTCCCGGTGACCGAGGGGACGTCGGTGCTGAGGGTGACCACGAGACCGGCGTCGGCCAGCCGGGGGAGTGGGTGCTCTTCGAAGGACGGCACGAGCCCGAGCGTCACGTTCGACGATGGGCAGACCTCCAGCGCGATGCCGCGTTCCCGCACTTCGGCGACCAGCGCGACGTCCTCCAGGATCCGGATGCCGTGGCCGATCCGTTCGCTGTGCCCGAGGTCGAGTGCCTCGCGGATGCTGTCCGGGCCGGCGTCCTCCCCGGCGTGGTGGATCAGGTGCAGACCGGCCTCCTCGGCCTCGTCGCAGATCCCCGCGAACGGCGCGAGCGGGTACTTCTCCTCCCCGGCGAGCCCGATCGCGAACACCCCGTCCCGGGCATAGCGGCGGGCGAGGTCGAGGGTGAGCCGGGCGCGTTCGACCGACCGGCGGCGGGAGTGGTCCAGGATCACCCTGGTGGTGAGCCCGTGTTCGGCCGCACCGACCGAGAGTCCTTTGAGGACGGACGCCAGCGGCATGTCCGGCTCGCCGAGCCGTTCGCCGTGCGACCCCGCCGTGAAGGTGACTTCGGCGTAGCGGACGCCGTCCGCGACCTGGTCCTCGCAGAACTCCCGCGCCACCCGTTCGAAGTCCTCCGGTCGCCGTAGACAGGACCGCAGCAGCCCGTTGTAGTCACCGAACGCGCGGAATCCGTCGAACACCGGTTGCTCGGCGGGTACGGCGATACCGTTCGCCTCGCCGAGATCACGGAGCGTGTCCGGCCGGATGGTGCTTTCGAGGTGGACGTGCAGATGAGCCTTGGGCAGCCGCGAAAGATCACGCATGAGCCCGAACTTAGCGGCGGGCGCCGCGTCACGCGCCTGGTTTTAAGGGGTCTGAGCAGCGAGGATATCCGAAATGAGTGATTTGGCGCGCTACGGGGAACCCGATGGGCACCACCGGTCGTTGAGCAGACAATCAGACGACCCCAAGGAAAGGGACCCATCGTGGCTCTACTGCGGAAGTTGACCGCCCTGGCCGGCACCGCCGGGGCCGTGCGCGCCTACGTGCGGAAAAATCCCGAGAAGGTCTCCAAGGCCGTGAACAAGGCCGCGACCTTCGTCGACCACAAGACCAAGGGCAAGTACCACCACCGGATCGACGGTGCTGTCCGCAAGGTCGACGGGATGACCGGACGGCCCCCGCGTCGCCCCAATGAGTACTGAGCCGCTAGCTCTCGGCTGAGAGCGTCTCGAGGATCTGCTCGCCGTACTTCGCGAGCTTGTTCTCGCCGACGCCGCTGACCGTACCCAGCTCCTGCAGCGTGGCGGGCCGTTTGGTGGCGATCTGGCGCAGGGTCGCGTCGTGGAAGATCACGTACGCGGGCACCCCTTGCTCCTTCGCCGCCGCGGCTCGCCACGAACGCAGCAGTTCGAACACCGGCGCCGCTTCGGCAGGCATGTCGGCGGCCGCCGCCTTCTTCGCGCCGGACCTGGCCGCCGCCTTGGCCGCCCGTTCCGGCTCACGCCGCAGTTGGACCTTCCGCTGCCCGCCGAGCACCTCGGCGCTGCCCCCGGTCAGCACGAGTGAGCCGTAGTCGCCCTCGACCGCGGCGAGCCCCTGCGCCAGCAGTTGCCGGACCACCGCCCGCCACTCGGGCTCTTTCAGTTCCGTGCCGATCCCGAAGACCTTCAGCGAATCGTGCCGGTGCTGGGTCACCTTCGGCGTCGCTTTGCCGAGCAGGATGTCGATGATCTGACCCGCGCCGAACTTCTGCCGCCGTTCGTTCTGCAGCCGGACGATGGTGGAGAGGAGTTTCTGCGCCGGGATCGTGCCGTCCCAGGTCTCCGGGGGCGCCAGGCAGGTGTCGCAGTTGCCGCACGGCTCACTCTTCTGCCCGAAGTAGGTCAGCACCTGCACACGACGGCATTCGACCGTCTCGCACAGCGCCAGCATCGCGTTGAGATGGGCGCTCTGCGACCGCTTGTGCGCCTCGGATCCCTCCGACATGTCGATCATCTTGCGCTGCTGCACGACGTCTTGGAGGCCGTACGCCAGCCACGCCGTCGAAGGCAGCCCGTCCCGACCCGCGCGGCCGGTCTCCTGGTAGTAGCCCTCGACGGACTTCGGCAGGTCCAGATGCGCGACGAACCGCACGTCCGGTTTGTCGATGCCCATGCCGAACGCGATCGTCGCGACGACGGTCAGCCCGTCCTCGCGCAGGAACCGGGACTGGTGCTTCGCGCGCGTCCGCGCGTCCAGCCCGGCGTGATAGGGCACCGCCGGAATCCCGTTCTCCACCAGGAAGTCCGCGGTCTTCTCCACCGAGTTCCTCGACAGGCAGTAGACGATCCCCGCGTCGCCCTTGTGCTCGGTGCGCAGCAGTTCCAGCAACTGGCGCTGCGGCGAGTTCTTGCCGATGATCCGGTACTGGATGTTCGGCCGGTCGAAGCTCGCGACGAAGTGTCGCGCGTCCTCGAGGTTGAGCCGGGACGCGATCTCGGCGTGTGTCGTCTTGGTGGCGGTGGCGGTGAGCGCGATCCTCGGCACGTCCGGCCAGCGCTCGTGCACCGCGGACAGCATCAGGTAGTCGGGCCGGAAGTCGTGGCCCCACTGGGAGACACAGTGCGCCTCGTCGATCGCGAACAGCGAGACCTTGCCGCGGTCGAGCAGCCGCACGGTCGCTTCGACGGAAAGCCGTTCCGGCGCCAGGTACAGCAGGTCCAGCTCGCCGGAGAGGAAGTCGGCCTCGACCCGGTTGCGCTCGGCGTAGTCCTGCGTCGAGTTCAGGAAGCCGGCGCGCACGCCGAGGTTCCGCAGCGCGTCGACCTGGTCCTGCATCAACGCGATCAGCGGTGAGATCACCACACCGACACCCGGCCGTACCAGCGCCGGGATCTGGTAACACAGCGACTTGCCGCCGCCGGTGGGCATGAGAACGAGCGCGTCACCGCCTGAGATGACGTGTTCGACGATGGCTTGCTGGTCGCCGCGGAAGTTGTCGTAGCCGAAAACGCGGTTCAGCGTCTGGAGGGCTTCCGAGGTACCGATGTCGGGGGCTGCCACCCGGACGATTCTAGGGGCGGGGTCCGACAGCGACCGCGCCCGCGCACCTCAGCGCGGGAAGTCCCAGTCCAGCGCCCGGTTCTCGGTGACGACCGGCCGGTAGCCGCCGAGGACCGCCCCGCCGGTTTCGAGCGCTGTGGCGGTCTGCTCCAGCAGCTCGGTCAGGGTGGTGGGCAGGCGGTCGAAGTCCACCGATCCCTCGTGGTCCCATTCGCCGAGCCTTCCGGTCCCGGTGCGCTGGTCGAGGAACAGCCCGTCGCCACCGCCGTTGACGGCGATGGGCACGAACCGCCCGTGCCACCAGGAGCCGATGCTGTCGTCCGATCCGTTCGAGATCAGCACTTCGCACAGGACCTTCGCCTCCCTCGCGACGGTCTCTGTGGACGCCAGGTGATGGAACGGGGGAAGAGCGAAACTCTCGCCGATTCCCGAAACGCCGTCGTGCCGCCGAAGGGAGGCGATGAGTTCGGCGGGCAAGGCGACCCCGATCCGCCGTTGCGCCTCGGTGATCCGCGCGGTCGTCGCGGGAGGCCGCAGGGACGCGGCCGTCGTCGGCGCGTTGGCCTTGAGCCACCGCTCGACGCGGTCCCACGCGGCGCCGACGCGGCGGGTGGTGGCGTCGGAGACCGGGTCGAGCGCGGCCGGGCCCTGCCCGGGACGGCAGCCGCTGTCGACGGTCAAGGTCGGCCGTGTCGTGAGGGTGGGTGCGGCGGTGGAATAGGACGGCGTCCTCGGCGTCGTCCGCAGGGGCTGCTCGGCGGAGAGCCACTGAGCGCCGCCGGGTTTCCCGCTGCGCACCGTGACCGCGAAGACGAGCCCGAGCACGATGACGATGCTCGCGACGGCGATCACCGCCGCGCGCCCCCAATTCTTGCGCACGGTCAGAGACTAACCGCCCTCTTCGGCGGCCTTCCGGCGTTCCCGGCGGCCGCGCGCGATCTCGGTGGCGAGCGCGTCGAGCGGCCCCGTCCAGAACCGGCGGTACTGTTCCAGCCAGCCGTCGATGTCCTTGAGCGGACCCGGATCCACCGAATACAGGCGTCGCGCGCCCTCGGCGCGGACGGTGGTGAAGCCGTTTTCGCGGAGAACGCGCAGATGCTGGGAGACCGCGGGCTGCGAGATCCCGAATTCGCCGCGGACCACCGTGGTCACGTCGCCGGAACTCAGTTCCCCGTCCGCCAGCAGTTCCAGGATCCGGCGGCGCACCGGATCCCCCAGGACGTCGAACGCGTGCATCCGGCAACTATCACGGCCTGGGCTTATATAAGTCAAGGTTGCAAGGTCGGGGTCACCTCGTGGTGGCATCGTGGGCGGGAGACGAGGCTTCGGAAGGGGATGCGATGAAACTGGCCGAGGTGGTGGCCGACGGGTTCGGCCGCATCCAGGAGGTCGTGCACGAGGCGGTCGAAGGCCTCAGCGTCGAACAGCTGGCCGCGCGCCCGGCGCCGGGCGCGAACACGATCGCCTGGCTGGTCTGGCATCTGGCCAGGGTGCAGGACGACCACATCGCCGACCTCATGGGCACCGAGCAGATCTGGACCGCACAGGGCTGGCTGGACCGGTTCGCGCTGCCGTTCCCGGCGGCCGACATCGGGTACGGACATCGCCCCGAAGACGTCGACGTGGTCCGGGTCGATTCCGCCGACCTGCTGACCGGGTACTACGACGCGGTGCACGAGGCGACGACGGCTTGGGCCGCCGATCTCGACGAAGCCGCCCTCGACCGTATCGTCGACGACGCGTGGGATCCGCCCGTGACCCTCGGGGTACGCCTGGTCAGCGTGCTGTCCGACGATCTCCAGCACGCCGGGCAGGCCGCCTACCTCCGGGGGCTCGTACTCCGCGATACGTAGGCGAGGTGCCGCTCCACGCCGGACGACAGGAGCGCCGCCCGCGGAAACACTGGGCGCATGAGTACTTCCACAGTGCGGCGACCGCCGATGACGCTCACCCCGCGGTGGCGGAAACTCGCCATCGTCGTCCATGTCGTCTCGTCCCTCGGCTGGCTCGGGATCACCATGGTGAACACGGTCCTGACCTTCACCTCCGTGTTCACCGACGATCCCCTGCGCCAGCACGCGGCCATCCTGATGATGGACCAGGTCGGCGGATACCTGCTGCTGCCGGTCAGCCTGACCGCCCTGGTCAGCGGGATCGTGCTCAGCGTCGGCACGAAATGGGGTCTGGTCCGGTACAGGTGGGTCGCGATCAAACTGGTGCTGACCCTGATCGCGGTCGCGCTGACGTTGTTCTCACTGCTGCCGGGGACCAGGGAGCTGGCAGCGGCCGCTGAGTCCACTATGGACGGTGTATTCGTCGAAATGGGCCGTCGCGTGGACGGGTTCTACCCGATCATCGTGTCCACGGCGATGTACGTGACCATGACCGTGCTGTCGGTGTACAAGCCGGGCGGGAAGACGGCTTACGGACGCCGGGTGATGGCGGCTCGGGTCCGCGAACGCCAAACCGCCTAGAACTGCTCGAGCGCTTCGTCGATCCGCTCGGCTTCGGTGGTCAGATCGTCCAAGGTGGCCTGGGCGGCGGCGGTCTCGCCGTTCGCCGCCTCTTCCTCGAATTCGGCGTCGGCGAGCCGCTGACGGAGATCGTTCGCCTTCGCCGTGGTCTTCTCGGCCCGGCGTTCGGCGCGGGAGAGATCGATCTCGGCCTGCTTGCGGGCCTTCGCGAGATCGGTCGCCTCGCGCCGGAGCCGGTTGAACTCCGCCACCCGTTTCTCTTCGCGCTCGGCCTCTTCGCGAGCCTTGGCCGTCCGCTCCTGCTCGGCCTTCCGTTTCGCCTTCCGCCGGTCGTCCAAATGCGACACGGTGGCGGGCTTTTCGCGCTCCGGGGCGGGTCCCCGGGTCGGTCGCGGGGCGAATCCGCTGGTCAGCCACTGATCGGCGGCGCTGTCCGCGCCGGTGCTCAGGCGCCCGGCCAGCGCGAGCGCCGCCACCTCGGGATCGGCGACTACGGCTTCGAGGGTCGCTTCGACCTCGCGGGCGACCGGCTCGCTCATCGAGCGTTCGTCCTGCAGGATCCGGTTCACCAGCTCCTGCCGTCGCCGGGTGAGCTTGCGCAGGTCCGCGCCCGCCAGCGCCGAATGCGCCTTCCGCAGATCCTCGCCCAGCCTGGCCAGGTCCTCCAGCTCGCGGGAACCGGCCCGGCGGTTGAGGATCGTGGCCGCGAGGGTGGGCTTCCGGAGCGCGCGGATGCGTTCGGCCAGTGCGGCGTCACCCGCCGCTTTGGCCTCTTTCGCCCGCTGGTTGCGCACCGAGACGAACTCGGCCGGATCGCCGGCGTAGAGCTCGTCCGCGACCTCGTCGAAGTCCATCGTCCTCCGCAGGGTCAGTAGCCAGGTCTCGCTCGAGGTTCTCGTCCGACCACGATCCCACGAGACTCCGGGGTTTTCATCTTTTTCGGGGTCCGCAACGCGGCCGTCGTAGCGTATTCGCTCGTTCGGTGGCACCCGCCGGACCGGTGAATCCGCGTTTGCCGGGAGCCGGTCGGACCAAGGACGGATCGGCACTTTGGAGGTGGCGTGCCCCCACTGTTGGAACAACGATGAGCACCGGGGATCTCGCCATCTGCCGCTGGAGGCACGAATGTCCGTCACCGAACGCGCTCCCGTTTCCCCTCGACCGAACTTCCTCGGCTCCGGACCGTATCCGGAACACCGGTGGCGAGTGGTTCTCTGGTCCGTTCTCGCCGGTTTCGCGCTGACGGTGATCTGGTCGGCGCCGTTCGTGGACAGTGTGATCGGCGACAGCGTGGCGAACACCCTGCTGGGTCACAACGCCAAAGAGACCCCGATCGGCGGTGTGGTCGCGGGGACGTTCTTTGCGTTCGTCTCGGGGCTCGCCGGAACGTTCACCGCGTGCAACATCGCCGCCTTCGGAGCCGTCGCCCCGCTTGTCGGCGGTGAGACCACCGGACGGCCGAAGTTCGTCGACACCTTGAAGCCACTGGGCTGGATCGCGGCGGGAATGCTGACCGTTTCCGTGGTGTACGGCGTCATCGTCGCGCTCGTCGGCACGCGGATGCCGCAGTTCTCGACGGCTTCGTCGCCGGGCGGGCTCACGCCGCGGAACATCCAGTCGATGATCGTCTACGGCGTGATCGGGATCGTGTTCATCGTGCTGGGCCTGGCTTCCGTCGGGATCGTCCGCAACCCGATCGCCGGCCTGACCCGCCGGTTCCCGCCCGCGCCGCTCGTCCTGATGGGCGTGCTCATCGGCGGCTTCCTGATCGGCCGTCCGTTCCCGCTGTTCCGGATGATGTTCCGCAGCGCGGCCGAAAGCCACAACGTCTTCTACGGCGCGGCCGCGTTCTCCCTGCAATCGGTCGGCAACATCCTGGTGATGGCGTTGTTGTTCCTCCTGCTGACGCACGGCACGGGCGGACGGCCGCAGCGGTGGATGCTCGCGAAGCCCACCAGGATCGCCGTGGTGACCGGTGCCGCGTTGCTGGTCGCCGGCACGTTCACACTGCTGTACTGGGACCTGCGCGTGCTCGGCCGGACCGGCGTCATCTGGTACCCGATCATCACGTGGTGAAGATCCGGGCCAGTACTTGTTCGACCGAATTCTGAAGGCACCTCGCCGCGTCCTCCCGGCCGGCGAGGTACCTCAGCAGGCCCTGCTGGAACAGGCCGTCGAAAAGCGCATACGTCGTCGACGGTGCGAGATCCAGCGGCTTGCCCAGCAGTTCCGCGTAGCGGGCGACGATCCGCCAGATCATCAGTTCGAGTGTCTCGTCGATGGCGAGGACGTCGGACCGGAACACCTTCTCGAACAGGCTCTGGTTGCGCAGGTCGTACCAGAGCCGATGCAGCCGGGCGTCTTCGCGCAGCGTGGTCGCCATCGCGGCGCCGAAGGCCCCTTTCAGTGCTTCGGCCGTTTCCGCGATCTCGACCAGCTGGTCGTACCGGGTGACGCATTCGGTCTTGTACTGCTTGACGCAGTAGGTGATCAGCTCGGCCTTGTTCCGGAAGTAGTAGTGCAGGACCCCATGGGAGAACTCGGAGTTCTGCGCGATCTCCCGCAGGCTCGTGCGTGCATAGCCCAGTTCGGACAAGGTGAGCAGAGCCGACCTCGCCAGCTGCGCACGTCGTTGCTCGAATCTGTCCACCCGGTGGGTCTCGTCACCGCTGCGGTCCGCTACGTCGGTCACAGTTCCCGGTTCCCGTCGCCTCGGTGCCCGCCGACCACGAGCACGTCGTCGGGATTCTAACCCCGGAAAGGGTTTTCTTACCTCCGACAGAATTCATTCGAGCCACTCGGTGACGAAGTGGTCGCTTTCGTGGATGTGGACGGCTTCGTAGGTTTCCGGACCGATCACGGCGAACTTGTGCGGGGTGTCCGCGGGCACGACCGAGACGTCCCCCGCCCCGCCCTCGCGTTCGTCGGCCCGATGGTGAACCTGGCCCTGTCGCGGACGATGACGAACGTTTCGCGGGACGGGTGCTGATGCGGCCTCGCATGGCGCGGGAGAGGGAAATCGCTCCCTCCCAGGAGGAAAACTCCGGATCAGAAGGGCGGCTCCGGGCTACCGGCGGCCACCGGCGTTCGCTCCCAGGCCCCGTCCGAAGGGGCACCGCCGGAACTGCGGCCCGCCTTGTTCACCTTCGCCGTGGCATACCGCAAGGACGGGCCGATCTCGTCGACGTCGAGTTCCACCACCGTCCGTTTCTCGCCTTCCTTCGTTTCGAACGATCGCTGCTTCAACCTGCCCTGCACGATCACCCGGGTGCCCCGGATCAGTGATTCGGTCAGGTTCTCCGCCGCCTGCTTCCAGAGCGAGCAGCGCAGGAACAGCGGGTCGCCGTCGCGCCATTCCCCGCTCGCGCGGTCCAGCACGCGCGGCGTCGACGCGACCGTGAAGTTCGCGACCGCCGCCCCCGACGGGGTGAACCGCAGTTCCGGATCGGTCGTCAGGTTGCCGATCACCGTGAGCACCGTTTCTCCGGCCATGGGACTTTCCTCCTCGCTTCCGCGCGCGGGTCCCGACCGGGCCCGCTGTCGCCTGGGAAGAGGAGACCACCGGGGTACGACAGTTTCGGCCGGTCCGTGGCGCTCGGATGTCATGAAAGGGGCTTTCAAGACGGAAAGTGTCTTGAAAGCCCCTTTCGTGACATCTTGGCGGCCGAAAAGCACTCCCCGAGCAGAGAGAGCCCTTCATCGATCCGATCGGAACCGACCAGCCCGTAACCGATCACCAGCCCGCCGCGCGTTCCCCCGTACGTGGACAGGCTTTCCACGGCTACCCCGGCCAGGGCCGCGTTCGAGACGGCATCGTCCACAGTGACCGTCGCATGTGGAGTGACCGCCGCGCACAGGTGAAGCCCCGCGCTCGAAGGAACGAGCTCCAGTACGCCCTGCAGTTCGTCGCGTACGAAGGCCTGGATCCGATCCCGCCGCACCGAATACTCCCGGGTGGCCTTACGTACGTGGCGGGCGAGCAGGCCTTCGTCGATGAAGCTCGCCAACGCCGATTGGGTGACGAGGTCACCGTGCCAGTCCATCAGTTGCTTCGCCTGCCGCAACGCCGGGCGCAGCGAAGCCGGTGCGACGAGGAAACCGATACGCAGCAAGGGAAGCAAGGTCTTCGAGAACGAACCGACGTAAATCACCCTGCCGTTGTGGTCCAAGCTTTGGAGTGGTTCGAGCGGCCGATCCGAGAACCGGTACTCGCTGTCGTAGTCGTCTTCGACGATCACCGCGTCGTTCCGCTCCGCCCAGGCCAGCAACGCCGTCCTCCTGGCGAGTGACATCGGCGTGCCGAGCGGGAACTGGTGTGACGGCGTCGTATAGATCAACCGGGTGCCCCTGGCGAGTGCGGTGACGTCGAGGCCTTCGGCGTCCACAGGCACCTTCTCGACCCGGGCGCCGAGAGCGGAGAAAAGCCGCTCTGCCGGGGGATAGCCGGGGTCTTCGACGGCGACACGTGTGCCCGGTTCGATCAGGACCCGGCCGATCAGGTCGAGGGCCTGTTGTGCCCCCTGGGTGACCAGGACGTCCTCGCCGCCTGCCCGCACCGACCGGGCGGCACCGACGTGCCGGGCGATCGCCACCCGCAGTGCTTCGAGCCCGGCCGGGTCGGCGTATCCCGACGGCGGCAGCAGCGAGGGCCGCAATGCCTGGCTGACCAGCCGTCGCCAGGTCCGCAGCGGGAACAGGGCGGGGTCCGGGACGCCGACGCGGAAGTCGAAGGCGGGCGCGGACCGGTCGGCGCCCAGCGGGGCCGGAAGCGAACGCCAGTGTGCGACCGGTCGCACACTGGCGCCCGTCGGTGCCGCGCGATCCGCCCGCGCCACGGGATCGGCGCTGACGAACGTCCCGCGGCCGACGTGGCCGCTGAGGAAGCCCTCCGCGGTGAGCCGTTCGTAGGCGACCGCGACGGTGTTGCGCGAGACGTCGAGTTCCCTGGCCAGCTCCCTGGTCGGCGGCAGGCGTTCCCCGGAGCGCAGGCGTCCGTCGAGGATGCCGTCGCGGAGCTGGCGATAGATCCGCGCGGCCAGGTCGGAGTGACCGTCGAGGCTGATGTGGAACGACACCCTCCGAGCTTATATTGGCCCAATCAAACTGCCGGAGATTGGAACTGTGACGTGGCCAATCCGGCGCCTAATTTGAGTCCATGGAGTCCACGAAGAGACTGACCGCGGCACAGCTGATCAGCTCCGTCGGCGACGGCGCCTACTACGTCAGCTCGGCTCTCTACTTCACGCTGATCGTCGGGCTTTCGCCCGCGCAGGTGGGCCTCGGTCTCACCGTGGGCTGGGCGGTCGGCTCGGTGGCCGGAGTCGCGCTGGGACACCTGGCCGACCGTCGCGGCCCGAAAGGAACGGCCGTCCTGCTGGGACTCGGGACGGCCGCGTCGGTCACGGCGTTTCTCTTCGTCAGCTCGGTCGTCGCGTTCGTGATCGCCGCCGGTGTCTACGCCTGCTTCCAATGCGGTCTCGGCGCGGCGAGGCAGGCGCTGCTCGCCGGCCTGATCGGCCCGGCCGAGCGCACGACGTTCCGCGCCCGGCTGCAGGCGATGGCCAACGCGGGGATCGCGATCGGCGCGGCGCTCGGCGGGATCGCGTTGGCGCTCGGGACGCGAGAGGCCTTCTTGACCGTCTTCGTCATCGACGCGCTGAGTTTCGTCGCCGCGGCTCTCGTCCTCCGCAAGGTGCCCTCGGTGGCGCCAGTGACGGTGAGAACCGGCGAGCCGCCCGTGGCCGTTCTCCGCGATCGCCCGTACGCGCTGCTGGCGCTGCTCAACATGATCATGCTGCTCTATATGCCGCTGTTCAGCCTGGTCCTGCCGCTGTGGATCTCGACCCGCACCGCGGCCCCGAGCTGGCTGGTTTCGGCGATGCTGGTGCTCAACACGGCGAGCGTCGTGGTCTTCCAGGTGCGGGTGGCGCGTGGCGTGACCGGCCTGCGCGGCGCGTCCCGCTGTGCCCGGCACGCGGGGATGCTGCTTTTCGTCTCCTGCTTGATCTTCTCGTTCTCCGCGATGAGCAGTTCCGCGTGGCTCGCGGCGCTGGCCCTGCTCGCGGGAGCCGCGTTGCAGGTGCTGGGGGAGATGGCGCAGGCGGCGGGCTCGTGGGAAATCGGTTTCGGTCTGGCCCCTGAGGGCAAACAGGGCCAGTACCAAGGACTCTTCGGTGCCGGGACGGCCATCGCCCGCATGCTCGGCCCGGTACTGCTGACCAGCCTGATCCTGGTGGGCGGCGTGGTGGGCTGGATGGTGCTTGGCGGACTGTTCCTGCTGGCGGGCACGCTCACCGCGCCCGCCGTTCGCTGGGCCGAGCGGACCAGGTCACAGCGGTTTGATCTTGAGGACGGCGGCACCGCCTCCCACACCGAGCAGCTCGACCGGAAGGTCGTCGTAGCTCAGGCCGCTGCCCGCCCATAGCTTGGCTTGGAAATCTTTGCCCGTGCCCGACGCCTCGCATCTGCCGGCACAGGTTCCGCCCTGACGGCTCCCGATGCCCCTGGCGATCAGTACGACGGTGCCGGCGTCGACGGACAGCACGGTCACGAACTCGACTTTGGTCTGCTCGGGGAGCGCCACCTTCGCACCGACCGGCGCACTCACCTCGCAGACGCCGTGGCCCGGGCTCAGCCCTCGAGTGCCTGGCGGAAGTGATCGGCTAGGTCGAGTCCGGCGGCTTCTTCCCGGGTGTACCAGGTGAAGGCGTCGTGTTCCTCGGGATCGAGCACGACTTCGCCCGGTTCGTCTTCGGCGAGCGCGTACACCGTGGCGTGGATCCGCATCGGCCTGCCCTCGACGTCGTCCCAGCTGTGGGTGCCGCGTTCACCGGTGACCCGCACGGTCAGCCCGGTCTCTTCGGCGAACTCGCGGACCACGGTCTCCGCGGTCGCCTCACCCGGCTCGACGGTCCCGCCCGGCAGTTCCCAGTGACCGCCGAGGAAGGAGCCCGGCCGCCGCCGGATGAACAGGATCTTCCCGTCGCGGATGAGCCTGCCGTAGGCCAAGTTCTTGTCCGTCACCAGCGCATCTTCCCGTAGCCGGAGAAGCTTTCCTATCGAGGACCGAACCTGTCCGCAATTGCTCGTAGCGTACGTATTATGGAAAACACCGAGATCCGCCCCTTCCGCCTCGACATTCCCCAGGAGCAGCTCGACGAACTGCACGCGAAGCTCGACAGCACGCGCTGGCCTGCTCCGCTTCCTGGCGATGGTTGGGACACCGGAGTGCCGGTGGCGTGGCTGCGCGGGCTCGCCGAGTACTGGCGTGACGGCTACGACTGGCGCGCCGTCGAAGCCAGGATCAACCGCTTCCCGCAGTTCACCACGGTCATCGATGGACAACGGATTCATTTCCTGCACATCCGTTCGGCCGAAGCCGACGCGACCCCGCTGGTGCTCACACACGGCTGGCCGGGGTCGGTGGTGGAGTTCCTGGACGTCATCGGTCCGCTGACCGACCCGAAGGCGCACGGTGGAGACCCGGCCGACGCGTTCCATGTCGTGATCCCGTCGCTGCCCGGCTTCGGTTTCTCGGGCCCGGTCTCGGATTCCGGCTGGACCATGCCGCGGATCGGCCGTGCCTGGGCCGAGCTGATGCGTCGTCTCGGCTACGAACGCTACGGCGTGCAGGGCGGCGACCTCGGGGCGTCGGTGTCGCCGGAGGTCGGCAGGGTCGCGCCGGACAACGTCATCGGTGTGCACGTCAACGGTGGACTCAGCCCGATGCCCCCGATGGAGTTGCCGGAGGAGGAACTCGCCTCGCTCACCGACATCGAACGCGATCGCCTCGAGCGGATCGGTGCGTTCATGCAGGAGGAGTTCGGGTACATCTCGATCCAGTCGACACGGCCGCAGACACTCGGCTACGGGCTGGTGGACTCGCCGGTCGCACAGCTGGCCTGGATCATGGACAAGTTCCGCGAGTGGACGCATCCGCGCCAGACGCTCCCGGACGAGATCATCGACCGCGACACCCTGCTCACCAACGTCATGTTCACCTGGCTCACCGGTACGGCGGCATCGTCGGCGTACGTCGGCTACGCGCAGGCGGAAACCTGGGGCGCCGTGGAGAAGAACTCCGGGGTGCCGACGGCTGCGCTGATCTTCGCGCACGATGTCGGGATCCGGCGGTACTCGGAGGACGCGCACACGATCGTGCGGTGGACCGACGTGGATCGCGGCGGACACTTCGCGGCGTTGGAGGAGCCCGAGATCCTGATCGCGGACGTGCGGGAGTTCTTCCGGTCCCTCAAATGACGAGGACGGCCGCTTCCCCGAGGAAGCGGCCGTAATCGTCCACTTCGGACTCCAGTCCGGTGATGGCGGACCGCGAAAGCGCGGCGAAGGGTTCGACGACGACCTTCGTCTGCTTCGCGGTCCGCTTGCTGTGCCAGGTGCCCGCGATCCGGCCGTCCACCAGCAGAGTGGGTGCGATCATCCCGCCACCCGAGTTGACGCGCTTCGCCTCGGCGGGGTCGAGGAGCAGATCGCGATCGCGATAGCCCAGCAGACAGGGATCGAAGGCGCCGAGCAGACGAGGCGGGCAGGCGGGGGCGGACAGATCGGTTTCCCCGAGGGCGAAGCCGTTGCTCGTCGGTAT
Source organism: Amycolatopsis sp. cmx-11-51 (assembly GCF_047608665.1). Classification (NCBI taxonomy): domain Bacteria; kingdom Bacillati; phylum Actinomycetota; class Actinomycetes; order Pseudonocardiales; family Pseudonocardiaceae; genus Amycolatopsis; species Amycolatopsis sp. cmx-11-51. The sequence goes on from NZ_JADNQO010000003.1 coordinate 197,984, forward strand.
GAGATCTACGGCGTCGAAGGCCTTGCGGCAGAGGCCGAGCGGGAGGCCTGACCAGGCGCTGAAGTCCTCGGCCGTCGCGACGCCGTACGCGGTCAGGTAGCGGCGGGCGAGTTCCGCGTGCGGGTCGTCCGGGGTGTCATCCTCGGTGATCCACTCGTCGAGGAGAACGTACGTCGGCTCCGCTCCGTCGTCCTGGCCCCGGCAGAGCAGCCCGCGGTTGGCCGCGTACGCCAAGAGGTGGGCCGGTGCCTGAGACCTCGCGTCGAGTGCGATCCCGTTGCCTGCCAGGCCGTCCACGATCTCCTGCCGCGTGAGTGCCCTGCCCGGCAAGAGGTCCAGGAGGTGCTTCAACGCCTGTTCGCAGAGTTCGTCGGTGAGATCGAGTTGCCAGCGGCGTCCTTGGCCCGCCTGGGCGTTGCGCGGTCCGAACAGGCGGTTCAGCCAGCGGAGATCCGCCGTGGGGACGAGATGGAGCGTCTTGCGCATCAGCCAGGTGCGGGCCACCGCACGGGACGCGTCGACGTCCGATGCGGTCAAACCCCGGCTGCGGGCCCGGACCGCGAGCCTGGCGGCGGGGCTCGACTGCGCCTGGATCGCGGCGACGGTCCTGGCCACGGCGAGCACGTCCTCGGCCGGGGCGCCGAGTAGTTGTGCTCGGGCGCGGACCGCGCGGATGTCGTTTTCGGACAGCGTCACCCGTACACGATCTCATGGGCGTGCGCGGCCACGGTGGAGCCGTGCCCCGGTCCTCGTACCCGGTCGCCTTGCGGTGGCGTTGTTGTGCGTGGTGGCGCTGGGGCTGAGTCGGGAAGATCGCGCGAGCCAGGATTCAGCCCGCCCGCGCGACCGCCTCTCGGAAGTGCGAGCACTGGGTGAAGTCGTCTTGCTCGCACCCGAGAGCGCAGTCGATCAGCGCGAGCGAGGTCTGTGCGGCCGCGATGCGTCGCGTGAGTTCTTCCTTGTGACGCCTGAGAACCTTGTCCCGTGCGCCGGGTTTTGGAACATCTCACGAATGCCGTCGAGGCTGAGTCCCGCTTCCTTGGAACGCACGATGACCGCTATCCGGTACAGGTCCTTGTCGTCGTACCGCCGACGGTCGCCCGCCCGCGCCGGCTTGAGGAGTCCGACGGATTCCCAATGGCGCAAGACATGCGTCGCCAGGCCGAAGCGCCTCGCGACCTCGCCGACGCTCAAGGAGCTTGACTTCATGTCACCATCAAGTCGGACAATCCCCGGTATGTCCATGTTGCAGCGGCTCGACGCCGCCGATGCCCTGCCCGGAGCAGCCGAACTGCGGGCCCGAACCTACGAACTGCTCCGGATCGAGCCCGCTTCCGCCGTGCTCGACGTCGGTTGCGGTGCCGGACTGGCCGTGTGCGAGTTGTCGTCTCGGGGAATCCGCGCTGTCGGCGTCGATCTCTCTCCTGCGATGGTCGAAGAGGCCCGACGACGATCACCTGAAACGGAGTTCCTGGTCGGAGACGCCTCCGCGCTGCCAGTGGACGGCGGGTTCGCGGGGTACCGGGCGGACAAGGTGTTCCACGAACTGGCGGAACCGGCACTCGCCCTGGCCGAGGCGCGGCGCGTTCTGGTCGCGGGCGGACGGATCGTGTTGTCCGGGCACGATTGGGAGGCGCTGGTGATCGATTCCTCCTATCCGGCCCTGACGCGGGAGATCGTGCGCGCCAGGGCTTCGGTGATCGCCGCGCCTCGGGCCTCGGGCGGGTATCGGCGGGCTGCTCGCCGAGGCTGGGTTTCGCGAGGTTTCGGTGGCGGGAGTTGTCGGGTTCCTCGGTGGGGAGCCGTTTGTTCGCGAGTTGTCGGACGTGGCTGTTCGGATTGGGGCGGTTTCCTTTGAGGAGGGGGAGGTTTGGATGGCTGAGCAGGTGGAGCGCGGGGATTGTGTTGCTGTGCCGCAGTTCTTGGCTTCCGGGGTGGTTTGACGTGGTGTTGCCGAAAATCGGTAAAGCGCGCGGCGTCGCAGGAGCCGGAAACTGTCGGTGGTCGGTTGTACGGTTCTTCTCGTGGACACTCACAACGCCACCGTGGCGCTTCTCAAGAACTTGACCGACCCGAACTCTTTGGAGTATATCAACGTTTCCGTGGGTTTCCTGGACGACCACGAATCCGTCGCTGTCGCGCAGACCGCGTCCGAGGGCATCGCCCGGCTGGAAGCGATCCGGTTCCGCGCTGTGGCCCAGCTGAACCGTCATCGTGACGGTGCGGCCGGTGTCGTGCCGGAGGTCGCTTTCGCTTTGTCCTTTATGGACATTCACGCGGGTGCGATGGTCGCCGCCGCCGAGGCGTTGACCACCCGCCTGCCCCGCACGCTGGATCTGATGGACCGGGGACTGGTGAGTGGTTTCGGGGCGATGAAGGTCGCCGCCGCCACTGCCTGGCTGTCGAACGAGAACGCCCTCGCCGCTGATGCTCTGCAGGAAAGGCGGCTGCCAGAGAAGAACCCCGAGCAGATCCGGCGGGCGGCGAGCCATGTGGCGACAACCGTCGACCGCGAGGGCGCGGACAAACGCTGCGAGCACCATCGCGAAGGCCGACGGCTGGCGGTGAGGCAGGGCGAGACAGGGGTGGCGTCGATCGAGATCGAAGACGGTCCCACCGAGAAAGTCACCGCCGCCTACCGCCGGATCGACCGCGAGGCACGCGCCCTCAAAACCGGCGACGAACCCCGCACCCTCGACCCGCTCCGCGCCGACGTCGCACTCGACCTCCTCTTGGGAGGACAAGGCGGGACGAGTGAACGGACGGAAGTGTTCCTCTATATGGATCTGTTCACTTACCTCGGCCTGAATGACGATCCGGCGGAGATGGCTGGGCACGGTCACATTCCGGCGTCGCTGGCAGGCACATCGCGACCGGACCGAACACCGTGCTGCGCCGCATCATCACCGACCCACTGTCGGGACAGGTCACCGACCTCGGCCGGAGCCGATACCGGCCCACCGCGGGCCTTGACGAGTTCGTCCGGGTTCGTGACCGCGAATGCCGAAGATCCGGTTGGCACCGTCCCGCGCAGGCCCGTGATCTCGACCATTCGGTGCCGTGGCAGTTCGGTGGCAGCACCGATGCCGCCGACCTCGTCAGCTTCTGCCGACGAGACCACCGGCTCAAAGACCAACCCGGCTGGACCTACCAGCTCACAACCGACGGCACCCTCACCGTCACCACCCCCACCGGACACAGCTACGACAGCGCACCACCGCCCCTACCGAACCCCGCACGACAGAGCCCCTGACCGATACGCCGCCACCGTTCTGATGCCATCGCCGGAAAACGGCAACGGCGGACCACATCGCCACGCCGGTGATGTGATGTTCGGTGTCTATCCGCGACTTCGCTGGCCTAACGCCGTCGCGTGAGCCCGTTACCGGAAATCGGCCACACCTGCTTCTCCAGCCCGAGCGGCCTCGAAACATCAACCACCCAACGCTCGACTTCGTCGACCTACCGCCACCGCACCAGTCCATTACCGAAAGATGGCCACGCCTGCCGTTCCCACCCCAGCGGCCACGACCGACGACTTCGCACCGTCGAGACCCGCTGACCAACCGCCGCCGCACCAGCCCGTCACCGAAAACCGGCAACGGCAAGCGCTCTGACATCGCGGCCCGTCATCACGAATCGCCAAATCTCCCGGCACTGCTCGACATTTCAAGCGGTGTTATGGGTACTCGTACTGCCCTGACCAGCCAAGGCCTCTCAGAAGACGTTCCTCTCCGCCGCCCCCGACATCGACGAAGTGGCGGAAGCGCTGACGCGGCTGTCGGACGGCGTCGAGGAAGACGGGTGGTGCTCCGGGAAAACCTGTCGAAGTACCTTCGCGACCGGCGAGCCGCTTTTTGGTCGCTCGTTTCGGCCGAGATGCGGCGCTGTGACGACGCCGAGCCGACTTATGGCTTCATCGTCCGGTCGGCGAAGACGACGCACCCGCCGGTCGGACGTGGATCTGGAGGATCCCTGACCGCGCACGGCCGGGTCGCCGCCGCGGCCGATCATCTGCGGAAGTCGATGTACTACCTCGTGGAGTGGCGGCGTGCTGCCACGCGGTCTCGGCATTAGGCGCTCGCCGGTTGGGGGGCGCCGAAGGGGTCGAGCAGCTGGCCGGGGTGCCGAGCGAGATGGGCACCGATTGGCGCGGGGCGTGGCAGCGGATCACCGAGTTCAACCGGTCCAGGCGCTCGACGATCTCTGGGCATCGAAGACTAGGGGCTGTTCACACGCGGGTGCCGAGCACCGACATGCCGAGCACCAGTTCGTTCGCCGGGTCACAGCCGAGGAGGTCCTCGACCAGTTCGTCGCGGAGCGCCGCGGTGAACGTGACGTTCAGCCCGAGCGCCGTCGCCAGCAGGTAGACGGTCTGGCTGAGATGCCCTACGTCCATCAGCAGCACCCGGTACGTCCGGCTCACCGGATACTTCCACTGGTTCCGCTCGATGACGCTGGTGTAGATCAGCAGCGCGCCGGCGTTCCCGGCCCAGTGCTGATCACCGGCGAGCGCGACCAGTTCGTCGTCGTCGATCTTGCCGTCCAGCGGGGTGAGCCCGTGCCGGAATCCGTCGTAGCGGTAGATCCCGCGATCCAGCTCCTCGACGTTCCTCGCGTAGACGTACACCTCTGTCGGGTGCCGAGCCCCGCCCGACGGGCTCGTCTTGAAGACGTTCCCGGTGGCCGGGATGTCCGAATGCGTCTCCGGTCTCGTCGGCCGGGCTGCCGTGAGAAGTGCGCTCAAATCACGTAGCCGTACGGGTTCTTCGCCGAACTCGCGGGTGCTTCTGCGCTGGTTCAGCGCGTCACCGAGCCCGATCGCGTTCAGCGGTTCCGGCGACGGTTCGGGCAGCGGTAACACGTCGTACTCGGCCGAAGGCCTCACTGGAGAAGGCGGAGGACTGGCCTTCGCCTTCTCCAGCAAGGTTTTCGCCGTCATTTCGCTGGTCGTGAACTCGGTCTCACGTAAGGATCGGGTGCTGAAGTGAAACGCCCGCGCGGACGTTCCCCAAGGACCCCAATCCCGAAGGATCTCTTCTTCCCGCCGCTGACGGGAGGAACCTTTGACCACCAGCACGTCGTACCGGATCATCGCTCGCGCGATACGGACGAGTCTTTCCCCTGTCTCGGGATTGTCGTCCGCTTCACGGACGGATTCCGGTTCTCGCCAAGAACTGAACCATCGCAGGACGCGTTCGGTTCCTTCGGCGAGTTTGAGCTGGCGATGCCCGAGGTGGTCGTCCCAGACGACGTCACCATCGGACCAATAGAGCGTTCCGCAAGAGGAAACCCTTACCAGCATCGAATGTCTTGCGCCCCAGTCCCCAGTAATTCTTTCCGAATATCCCAGGTCATTCAGCGGTGCGAGCGGAAAGGAGGTCCGCCGTTCGGCGGCGGCTCGAACCCACCCCAGGTGCTCTGCGCCTTGTACTCCGCTTCGAGCTCCAGCAAGAACTCGTCGTCGTCATCATCGTGCATGTCGCCGATCCTCTCCGTGAGCGGTTACTCCGGTCAAGCGAATATACCTACGCCAACAGAGTACCGAAGGAGAACGACAAATTACGCCGAGTAATCGCCTAGGCGCTGTTTGAGTTCGCGAACCTCGGTGGAGTCCGAAACGCCCAAGGCGGTGTATAAGCGCAAAGCGAAGCGACGATGACTGTCCGCTTTCGGTTGCTCACCGAGAATGTCGAACGCGATCGCCATCTCCTTGTGGGCGATGGGCAGCATGCTGCGATTCCCGGTCGATTCCAGCACTTCCAGTGCGGTGGTGAACTGGGTGATCGCGAGTACGGCATCGCCGGTTTCCCGCGAATTCATGCCGAGGGCCAGAAAGCATTCCGCCTCGAGATCGGGTGATTCGTTCTCGTGGGCCAGTCGCAGTGCCTGGTCGAGTTCCTCGGCGGCTTCGGGATGCCGCCTGTTCTCGGTGTGGATCAGCCCGATCCGATGCCTGGCGCGGGCCTCGATGAGCACGCTGCCATGGGCATGGGCGGTCTCGCGCACCCAGCCGAGGTGCTCGATCGCCTCGTCGGACTCGCCCCTGAGCCAGTGGGTGACGCCGGAATTCCCCCTCGCCCGGCACTGCATCCGCACGTCGCCGGTGGTCGCGGCCAGTTCGAACACCTCGTTGAACAACCGGTTCGCCTCGGTGAACTCGTTGAGCCGCCACAGGGTCAGCGCGTACATGTGCAGGGCTTGGTACTCGAGGACCACGTTCCCCGTGACCCGTGCGGCGGACAGGGCGAGCGTCTCCAGCTCCCTGGCCTGGCGGTAGTAGCCGCGGTTGTCGAAGTAGCGCCAGACCGACGAGCAGAACGGCACGAGATCCGAGTACTGCTGGTGGTTGTTCATCGCGACGGCCACCGGCAAGACGTTCTGCCAGTGGGCGTCCATCCAGTGCGCGGCCTGGTCGTAGTCGGCGAAGGACTGTCCGAACTCGCTCTTCGGAACCTCAAGGCCGCCCGGCTCCTCTTCGGAATCCGGGTCGATGAACTCCATCGCGGCGGCGACGGTGCAGCGGTAGTAGTCGAACAGCCGCCGCATCATCGCTTCACGCTGGTGTTCGGGCTCCTCCGCGAGCAGGAGTTCGCGGCCGTAGCTGCGGAGGAGGTCGTGCATCTCGTAGCGGCCCATCGACGGCTGGCGCAGGAGGTTCACGTCGACGAGGCGCTCGGCCAGGCGGCGGGCCTCGCCGAGGTCCACTTCGGCCAAAGCCGCCGTCGAATGGAGGTCGAACGCGGCGCCGGGATGATGGCTCAACCGCCGGAACACCCGGCGTTCGGCTTCGGCCAAGTTCAGATAGGACACCCGGAACGCGCCCGCGACGTCGCGTTCCCCGGCGGTGAGTTCGCCGAATCGGTTCCGTTCGTCGCGTAACTGCCTGGCGACGAAGTCGAGTGTCCAGGACGCCCGAGCCCGCAGCCGGCTCGCCGTGACGGCCAGCGCGAGTGGGAGGTCACCGCACAGGCTCGCGACCTGGTCGGCCGCGTCGGGGGATTCCTTCTTCAGCCGGGACGGCCCGACGATCCGGCCGAGGAGGTCCACCGCGTCCGCCCGGCTGAACGGTTCCAGGGAGAGCAGTTCGGCGCCGTCGAGGTCCACGAGCCGGGTCCGGCTGGTGATCAGCACACAGCAACTCGCCGACCCTGGCAGCAGCGGGCTCACCTGGGCTGCCCCGATGGCGTTGTCCAGCACCAGGAGCACGCGTTTGCCGGCGAGGCAACTGCGGAACAACGCCGCGCGCTGCCCGGTCCCGGCGGGAATGTCCGAGCCCTGGATGCCGAGCGACCGCAACAACGCCTCGAGCGCCGAGGCCGGGTCGACCGGATCGCCCGCCGGCGAGAAGCCCTCGAGGTTCACGAAAAGCTGTCCGTCGGTGAACCGCGGGGCGAGCCGGTGCGCGGCGTGGACGGCCAGCGCGGTCTTGCCGACACCGGGCATGCCGTCGATCGCGATCAGCCGCGGCCCCGCCGTGGACTCGTCCTGGCCGATTTCGAGGACCGTACGCAGTTCCGCGGCGCGCCCGCCGAACGCTGGGAGATCTGCGGGAAGCTGCGCGGGGCGGGGGAAGAGCGCCTTCTGCGCGTCCGCGTCCTCGCGGCGCCCGCCGGTGTCCATCCCGGCACGGAGCCCGCCGACGCCGTAGCGGACGAGGGCGCCGTCCTCCAGCAGTTCGGCGTCGGTGCGCAGGATCTGCTGGTGGAGCGCGCTCAGTTCGGCACTCGGGTCGACACCGAGTTCCTCGGCGAGCGCGTTCCTGGTCCTCTCGAACGTCCGGAGCGCGTCGGCGCCACGGCCCGCCCGGTAGAGCGCCAGCATGGTGAGGCACTGCAGCGTCTCACGGGTGGGATTCCAGGCGGCGAGGTCGAAGGCCTCGCGGGCCGCCACGTCGGTCTCGCCGAGCCGGAGCCTGGCGCCGATCAGGAGTTCGCAAGCGGCGAGGCGTTCTTCGTCGAGTCGTCGCGCCGTCTGTTCGATGGCGTCACCTTCGAGACCGTCGAAGGCCGGGCCGCGCCAGAGCGCGAGCGCCTCGGCGAGCTTGCCCGCGGCCTGCGAGATCAGCCCGGCGGCCAGGAGTTCGGCGCCCTGGTTGTAGTCGGCTTCGAAGCGGGCCGAGTCGAGCGAAGCGCTGCTGATGACGACGCGGTACGCGGAGCCGGTGGTGACCACGGCGGACCGCGCCGCGCCGAGATCGTGCCGCAGCCGCGCGATCGCGTTGCTGACCTGGCGGACCGCCGTCTTCGGCGGCCTGTCCGGCCACATCGTGCTGATCAGGTAGGACGCCGGGACCAGCCTGCCCGCGTTGATCAGCAGAGAGGCGAGGAGGCGCTGTTCACGGCGTCCGCCGAGCCGGACGGGGACGCCGTCGACCTCGGCTTCGAGCGGGCCGAGGACGGAAAAGCTGAGCTGCGAGGGCTGGCCGGTGAGCTTCGGATCGCCGGTGGTGCGGGGCGATCCTGCCGATTCAGGTGAACGGTCGGCGGTCATATGCGACTATGTCGTCCGAGACCGTGAGAGTGCTCAGCACTACCTCCCAGTCGTCTGCTCGCCCGGTGACCGGCACCTTAACCCACCGCTTCGCCCTCCAGCCAGATCGACGTGGGGGTACGCCGTGTGGCATTCGGCCTAACGGGCGGGTGCGCGCCTGCCTTGGAACCGGTCCGATTCTACGCCTGGCGGACCCTGAGCTGCGCGGATGCCCGCCGGTGGAGAGCCGATGTAATTCCGATGCAAGGCCTTGGAAAGCTGAAGATGTCAGCTGGGCGGGTTCGGCGCGACGGGGCAGCGTGCCGAACCGCAGGTAGGGGCTCCGCGGCGGTTGGCCTTCGAACTGGGGGTGGCCAACCGCCCTGGTAGCCCCTTTTCCGGCTGGCGATCTGCTGGGCGTCCTGCTCACCCTTTTCCTGATCGTGCTCGTCGTCCGGATGGTGCTGGACTGGACCGTCAACCTCGCCGCCCGGCCGCCTTCCTGGTCGTTCCGGGCCCGCGGCATCAGCCATCGGCTGACCGAGCCCGTACTGGCGCCGGTCCGCCGCGTGGTCCGTCCGGTGCGGGCCGGTGGGGTGGCGTTCGACCTCGCCTTCACCCTCGTGTTTCTCGCGGTCGCCCTCCTGCGGTCCGTCGCGTTCAGCCTCTGACCAGGTGTGATCCACCGCGATTCCGGGTACCAGGGCGGTGACGGAGAGGAGTGTGCCCATGCGTCCGGTCTGGAGCGGTTCGCTTTCACTCGGTCTGGTGACGGTGCCGGTCCGGTTGTACAGCGCGGTCGAGAATCACACGGTGCACTTCCGCCAATTCCAGCGCGGGACCGAGGACCGCATCCGGTACCGGAGGGTGAACGAGCGCACCGGTAAGGAAGTCGACCTCGACGACATCGTCAAGGGTTACGAGCTCGACAGCGGCGAGTACGTGGTGGTGGAACCCGAGGAACTCGACGAGATCGCTCCCGGCCGGTCGAAGTCGCTCGACATCGAGAGCTTCGTCGAGCTGGACGCCATCGATCCCATGTTCTTCGACAAGACGTACTGGCTCGCGCCCGCGAAAGAGGAATTCGAGCGTCCGTACGCGCTGCTGCTCGAAGCGATGCGGTCGTCGGGCAGGGCAGGGATCGCGAAGTTCGTCATGCGCGGCCGCGAGTACCTGGCGCTGGCCCGTTCGGGGGACGGCGTCATGGTGCTCAATACCCTGCATTTCGCCGCCGATCTGCGCGACCCCGCCGAGCAGCTGCCGGACCTGCCGGGCAAGGCCAGGGCGCGCGGCAAGGAACTCGACATGGCCGTCAACCTCATCGACGCGATGAGCGACGATTGGCGGCCCGAGGAGTACCGCGACACCTACACCGATCGCGTGCGGAAGCTGATCAAGGCCAAGAAGAAGGGCGAGACCATCACGCCAGCCACCGAACCCGGTGAGCCGACGAAGGTCGTCGACTTGTTCGAGGCCCTCGCGAAGAGCGTCGAGAGCGGGAAACCCAAGAAGAAGGCTTCCGGCGCCAAGACCCCAAAGGCCCCGAAGGCTCCGAAGGCTCCGAAGAAGAAGGACTTGTCCTCGCTGTCGAAGGCGGACCTGGAAAAGCTGGCGCGGGAGCGGGACATCAAGGGACGGTCGAAGATGACGCGGGCCGGGCTGGAGAAGGCGCTCAAGGCTTCGTGACGACGCCCGCGGTCGCCAGTTCGCCCGCGATGGCCTCGATCAGCAGCCGGACGTCCTCCGCGGCCGTCGTGTGCAGCCCTTCCGAAACGATCAGGACGTCGGACGTCGTGGCGGAGACCGCGGAATGCCCGCTCTGCCGGTTCGTCCACCGGCGCGCGTGAGCTTGGCCGTCTTCGTCGGCGAAGATCACTTCGCCCGGGTTCGGGTTCTCGACCGTGCCCGCGAAGGTCACGTATTTCTCGTCGCCTCGCGCGTGGCGGACCTCGAGTGAGCCGCCGATCTTCGCGACGTCGAGCACCGCGACAGGGATGGCGTAGGCGACCGACACCGCGTTGCAGAGGTCGATCACCGGATGGATCCGGGGGAGTGTGCCCTCCTTCCGCAGCCGGCGAAGCAGCGATTCCGACGCGCAGCGGTACTGCGTCGGCTTCAGGCCCATCTTGGCGAACGCCCGGCGCCAGGCCTGGATCTCGGGGAATTCCGATTCCGGGCCGTCCGCGAGCCGTCGCGCCGCCCGCGCGACGAATCTTTCGAGGTCGACAGGCAGTTCGGGGGTGATGCCGGTGGCTTGGAGGGTGCCGACGGCGAGGCCGGGGTGATCGGCGCGGACTTCGGGGTGGTGCTGGAGTCGCATACGAGACCTGTCTATTGGGTGGTGAACGCGAGTTTGGCGCCGAGCGCGGCGAAGGAACCGGCGAAGATCCGCCGCATCCAGGCGAGCACGCGTGGCCGGGAGATGACGTGGCGGCGCACGCCGGCGGCGAGGACGCCGTACACGCTGAACACGACGAACGTCGCCAGCATGAACACCCCGCTCAGCAGGAGCATCCGAGGCAGCGAACCGGGCTCGCCCGCCGGGACGAACTGGGGCAGGAACGCGAAGAAGAACAGCGTCAGCTTCGGGTTCAGGACGTTGATCAGCACGCCGGAGGTGATCGTCCGCAGCGCCGGCTTCGGTTCGGGATCGCCTTCCACGACGATCGCGTCCCGATCCCTCAACGTCGCGAACGCCATGTACAGAAGGTAAGCGACGCCAAGGTATTTGATGATTTCGAAGGCCACCGCGCTCGCGTACAGCAGCGCCGCGAGGCCGGTGATCGCGGCGACCATGTGCGGGATGATGCCGAGCGTGCAGGCTGTCGCGGCGAGGACGCTCGCGCGTCTCCCACGGGCCAGCCCGGCGGACAACGTGTAGACCACGCCGGTGCCGGGCGTGGCGACCACGACCAGGGTGGTGATCAGGAAGGCGATGCTCACGCCGCTCACTTTGCGCGCTTTTTGGTCTGATGAACAGAACCAAAGCCGTGCTGCTCCACTGGACCAAAGGCCTGCGTGAGGCGGCCTGGGGGCGTCACCGGATGTAGTGGCATGATGCACGCTCGCACGTCGACGAGGAAGGCCTTGTTTTGAGCGCGCGCACCTCCCAGGTGGACGACCTCCGGCTGGTGGCACAACCGAATGCCCTGTTGTGCTCTGAGCTCTTCGTCCGTCTCATCTTGTCGGATTGGTCCTTGCGGCCGTTGCTCGACCAGGCGAAGACCGCCGCCGCCAGACTCGTGGGCGCACTCGTCGACGCCGCCGATCCGAAGGCGCCGCCGTTCCTGACGCTGAGATTGCGGCTGCGGTCGGACGTCCTGGTCATCGAGGTCGACCACGAGCTGGGCGGTCTGCCCGCGCCGACACCCGCGCCTGGCGAGCGGACCGGGGTGGTGCCGTGCGAGACCGGCGGTGTGACCACCTGGTGCGAGCTGCCGCTGCCCGGCGGCCTGTCCGCCGGACAGGTGCGGCTGCCGCGGCGGGGGGACCGCAGGACGCTGGTGGACGAACCCGTCTCCGGTGAGCCCGTCGGCGCCGATCCCGAAGTCCTGGAACGACTTTTGTCGCGGCTGAGTGGCTGGTCCGGCTGATCCTCGTGAAAGGATCCGCGGATGGGCTCGAAACGCGTCACCACACCGGTTCTGGAGATCGAGTACGAGCAAGCCGGTGAGGCCGGCGCGCCGGCGGTGATCCTGCTCCACGGGTTCCCGTACGACGTGCGGGCCTACGCCGAGGTCGCCCCGATCCTCGCGGACGGCGGTGCCTCGGTGTACACCCCGTATCTCCGGGGCTTCGGCGGGACGCGGTTCCTCGACGGCGCCACGCCCCGCTCCGGGCAGCAGGCCGCGCTCGCGCAGGATCTGCTCGACTTCATGGACGCGCTGGGGCTCGAAAGCGCCGTCGTCGCCGGGTACGACTGGGGCGGCCGCGCGGCTTGCATCGCGGCCGCGCTCAGGCCGGAGCGCGTGCGCGGGCTGGTCTCGGTGGACGGCTACAACGTCCAGAACCTCGCCTCCGCCGGGAAACCGGCGCCGCCGGAGTGGGAAAGCACCTACTGGTACCAATATTACTTCCATTCCGAGCGCGGCCGTCGCGGACTGGCGGCGAACCGCGAGGAGCTGTGCGCCCTGTTGTGGCGCACCTGGTCGCCGACCTGGACCGGCGCCGACGCCGCCTTCCCGGCCAGCGCTCCCAGCCTCCACAACCCCGACTTCGTCGACGTCGTCATCCACTCCTACCGGCACCGTTTCGGCCTGGCGGAAGGGGATCCGCGTTACCAGGCGCTCGAAGACCTGATCGCGGAAGAACCGGCCATCACGGTACCGACGGTCGTGCTGGAAGGCGGGGACGACGGCATCGGCGGGCCCAGCGCGGAAGAGGACCGCGAGTACTTCACGGGGGCGTACGACCACCGCGTTCTGCCTGGGGTGGGTCACAACGTTCCCCAGGAGGCCCCGGAAGCGTTCGCCGCCGCGGTCGCTTCCCTGCTCGTCCGGCGAAAGGAACGTCCGTGACCGACCCCCAGCCCGCACCTCCGGTCCCGCCAGGGACGTTCCTGCTCGAACTCGTCCCGGTGCCGGTCAGCGACATCGACCGGGCGAAGGAGTTCTACACGGAACGGCTCGGTTTCCACCTCGACGTCGACGTGCGGCCCGCCGACGGGGTCCGGATCGTCCAGCTCACCCCGGCCCGGTTCGGCCTGCTCGATCACCTTGGCCACGGGGATCGCGTCGCTCGACATGCCGGTCGGGACGCTGCGCGGGCTCCATCTGGTGGTCGCCGACATCGAGGAGTCCCGTGCCGCGCTCATCGCCAGGGGGACCGAGGTCGGCCCGGTCGAGGACATGGGCGGCGTCTTCTACGCGGCCTTCAGTGACCCGGACGGCAACACCTGGACGCTCCAGCACATGCCCTGGCGCGTCGCGTGAGCGTGATCACCCGTCCGTGCGCATGACGAATCCGGATCTTGATTTGTCCTTCCTGAGTACGGCGCACGATCCGGGCGCCACGGACGTGAGGAGGACCCGATGTCGTTGGGCGACAAGATCGGCAACAAGGCCGAAGAGTTCGGTGGCAAGGCCAAGGAGACCGCCGGCGACGCCACCGGCAACGAAGAACTGCGCGCGGAAGGCCAGACAGACCAGGCGAAGGCCGGTCTCAAGGGCGCCGTCGAGAACGTGAAGGACGCTGTCGGTGACGCGGCGGACAAGCTCCGCGACACCTTCAAGAAGTAGCGGTTCCTTCCGGGCCGGGGCAGCGGATTCCGCGCCCCGGCCCGTCTCTTCAGCTGTGCAAGACGACCGGCAGGCCGGTGAGCCGTGTGCCCTGGATGCCGCCGAGGAACGTCTGCCGGAGTTCGGCGTACGGCACGGCGAGCCGGGCTTGGGGGAAGTCCGTGCGCAGGACCGTCGCCACCGCCCGCAGTTCGAGCTGCGCGAGCTGGGCGCCGACGCAGAAGTGCGGTCCCGCGCCGAAGGTCAGGTCCGGGCCCGGTTTCCTGGCCGGGTCGGTGTTGGTGCCCTGGATGTCGACGAGTACCGGGGCCCTGGCGGGGAGCCGGACCCCGGCGAGGTCGAGCTCCGTGGTGGTGAACCGCCAGAGGGTGAACGGCGCGGGCGGACATACCCGGAGGGTTTCGCGGACCAGGTGCCCCTCGGGGGTGGTGTCGCCGTCGAGGAGCCGTGCGATCAGGAAGCCTATCGACGCGTCAGTGGTCAACTGTCCGGCGAAGATCAACGCGAACAGGTGATACCGCAGGTCGTCCTCGGACGTCCCGGGCGGGAGGTTGTCGCGTAATTCCGCCGCGAGCCCGTTCCGGTCCGGCGTCAATCCCGCGGCGGCGAGGTTGGCGATCGCGGCGATGGCCTTGCCCTGGGCGCCCGGCTCGGGGTCGGACATGCGGCGGCAGGCGTCGACGGCGACGTCGAGCAGGTGGAGCGGGATACCGAGCAGATCGAGCAGCACGGTGAGCGGGAACCGGGTGGAGAAGCCGTCCATGAGGTCGACGGTTCCGCCACCGAGGTCCGTCAGCAGGACGCGCGCGATCTTGTGGATCCGGTCCGACTGCGCCTGGATCCGTTTGGCGCTCAGCAGCGGAGCGTGTGCTCGCCGCAATTCGGTGTGATCCGGGCCGTCCAGTGTGGTGAGGGACGGCTGTTCGGCGGCGGTTTGTTCGAGGCCGGTCCAGTTCTCGGGGGCCAGCGCGGGATCCTTGGCGATCCGCGGGTCTGACAGGACCTCGCGGGCCAGCTTCTCGTCGGTCACGATCCACGCTTTGCCGCCCGACGGCGCGGCCACTTCGACGAGGGGACCGGCGGCGCGCAACGCGGGACGGACGGGGTCGGGCTCGGTGATGCCGCGGGTCGTGGCGGTGAACGGGTCGGGGAGCAAAGGAACTCCTTCACAAGAAAGTAGCTTCACGATGAAGGTATATTGGTGACCGGTAGGTTGTCAAAGCACTTACTCGAGGAGGTTCAGTGGAGGATCGGGTCACGTCGTTGCTGGACGGCCTCCGGAGCTTCGGCGCGAACTACACCGAGTTCACCCGGCGCTTCGCGAGCTGGCTCGGCCTGCACTCGACCGACGCCGTCGCGCTGGTGGAGATCCTCTACGCCGAGGACACGGGCTCGCCGCTCTCCCCGGCCCGGCTCGGTGAACGGATCTCGCTGACCTCGGGAGCGACCACGAACCTGCTGAACCGCCTGGAAAACCTCGGTTATGTGGTGCGGACGAGGGAAAGCACCGACCGGCGGATGGTGACCCTGCGCAGCGGCCCCGACATCCAGGGACCCGCGCGCGAGTTCTTCGGCCCGTTCAGCGCGGGGCTCGCGGCGCTGGTGGCGGAGTATCCGGCGGAGGAGATCGAACGGTTCGAGGCCTTTCTGCGGAATCTACGGTCCACAATGGACAAGGTGCTCGAGGAGCAGGGGTAGGGGCTCCCGCTCCGTTCGAGTGTTCTCACCCACCTGACCAGTCCGCGTCGCCTCCGGCACCGAATCCCTCCCAGACGCCATGGAAACCGCGTAGCCGGGCGTCGGGCGAGGTGGAGGCAGCTTGATGGTCGAGGGTGTGCGGACGAGTCTGCGTGAAAACGGCGGCACCGGAGCGGAGCCCGCCGGAGCGAGCCTGATGGAACGGGTCGCGACCGGCGACGAACAAGCGTTCGCCGACCTGTACGACGCCGTGGCGGGACCGGTGTGGGGAGTGGTGAACAGGGTCGTCCGCAACGGCACGTTCGCCGAGGAGGTCACCCAGGAGGTCCTGGTGGAGGTGTGGCGGACGGCGGCGCGGTTCAAACCGGGCAAGGGGACCACGCTGGCCTGGGTGCTCACCATCGCGCACCGGCGGGCCGTGGACCGGGTGCGCTCGCACCAGGCCGCGCTCGATCGGGACGACCGCGCGGGCAGACTCGACTTCCGGCGCCCGTTCGACGAGGTCGCCGAGTCCACGATCAGCAATCTGGAGCAGCAGCGGGTGCGCCAATGCCTGTCCGCGCTGACCGATCTGCAACGCGAATCGGTCGTGCTGGCCTATTACAACGGGTACACCTACCCGGAGGTCGCGGAAGTGCTCAAGACCGCGCCCGGCACGGTGAAGACCCGGATCCGCGACGGCCTGATCAGGTTGCGCGACTGTTTGGGGGTGGGGCAATGACGGCGGAACTGCACACACTGACCGGGGCTTACGCCGTGGACGCCGTCCCGGAGGAGGAGGCCGCGGCGTTCAGGCGGCACCTGCGGGGCTGTCCCGCTTGCGGCCAGGAGGTCCGGGAACTGCGGGAGACCGCGGCGCGGCTGGGGGCGGTGCTCGCCGCCGTGCCACCGCCGAGGCTGCGGGAAGAGACGCTCACGCAGGTCGCCCAGACCCGCCAGTGGCCTCCGCTGGTCGCGGCCGCGCGGCGGACCCAGCCCGCGAAGAAGCCGCCCGTCCGGATCGCGCTGTGGGGTGCCGCAGCGGCCGCCGCCGGGGCGCTGGTGTTCGGCCTGGTCACCACGAACGCCGGGCCGGGGACCGGCCCCGCGCAACAGCCACTCGCCTCGGTGAATTCGGTGCTCACCGCCCCCGACGCCTCGACTGTGAAGGGACCGGAACGCGGCACGACCACGGTGGTGACTTCGCGGAGCCAGGGCAAGGTCGTCGTACTGGCGGGTGATCTTCCGCCGTTGGCGCCCGGCAAGGCGTATCAAGTCTGGCTCATCGGGGCGAGCGGCGTGCATTCGGCGGGACTACTCGTTTCGGACGGTCCACATCGGACTCATCCGGTCCTCGCGGACCTGCCGGGAGGGATCGACCGGGTCGGCATCACCGCCGAACCGGCCGGGGGTTCGCGGACCCCGTCCACTCCGGCCGTCGCGATGATCGCCCTGGCCTAGGGCACGGCCCGCGGATCGGTCAGCCGCCCGCAGGCCTGCCAGCGTTGCTGTCGCTGCACGGCGGTTTCCCGGGTCTTGACGAAGTAGTGCGTCGGCCGCTGGACGCGGTCGTGCCCCGGGAGTGTCGGCCCAGCCTGGGTGGGCGCTGTGCGCGGTGACTCCGGAGCCGTCCGCCTCGTTCGCCCAGAGTTCGGCGAGCCCCACCTGCATCCGTTTGGTGGAGGTCGTCGGTGCGCAGCGGCCGGCTGTACATCCCGCCGGAGCTGACCCAGCTTCGGAACCTCAGTGAATACGGGAATGTCCGGCGCGGCGGCGGTCATGTCGTCATGGTGGTCAGCCCCCGTCGCGGCCGGCCAGGGCCGAAAGGTCGAGTTTGCCGTCGAGGAACCGGCCGACCAGCAGGCCCAGCGCGCCGAGGACGAGTACGACGAGGAAGGCGCCGAAGCCGCCGAACGCGCCTGCCACGCCGAGTACGAGACCGGTCAACAGGCCGAGATGAGTGGCGTTCATGAACGTTCTCCTCGCGGTCGGGCGCGGGCCGGCGCCGGTGATCACTGGACGCGGCGGGATTCGGTGGTCTCGTCGGTGTCGTCGTCGCCCGGGATGTACACGTCGGCCACGTTGATGTTGACCTCGACGACCTCGAGCCCGGTCATCTGCTCGACCGCGCCGATCACGTTGCGGCGGATGGACTTGGCGAGATCCGCGATCGCGACGCCGTATTCGACGACGATCTGCAGGTCGACCGCGGCCTGGCGCTCGCCGACCTCGACCGAGACACCCTGCCCGGCGGACGCGGTGGCGCCCGGGATGCGCTCACGCAGCGCGTTGAACGCCCGCGCGGCACCGCCGCCGAGCGCGTGGACACCGGTGATCTCGCTGGTCGCGAGGCCCGCGACCTTCTGCACGACGGTGTCGGCGATCGTGGTCACGCCCTGGGTGGAGACGAGTGCGCTGTTCTCGGCGGGGGCGGCGGAGTTCGAGTTCGGCCTGGCGGTGGTGACGGTGTTCGTCATCGTTATCTCCTCGGTTCGGATTCCCTTGCCTGTGACGGAAGTTCGCGGGTTTCCCGGTTCGCTCCCACACTCCATGGACCCAGCCGCGACAAGATCGTCACGTCCCGATCGTGTGGTCTGGATCTCGCCGATCGTGGGTATACCGGTCAGGGGAGTCCTTCGCCGCAGGCTCTCGCCTTCCCGCGAATTCTCTGTTAGGAAAGGTTCCTAACTAACGGGAGGCGATGTGCGCGGACGAGGTCTGGCGGCGGCGACGGTTCTGGTGGTCCTGTGCGGCGGCTCGGCCGCCGTCGCGGAGACGACGACGGCGGGGTCCGGGGCGCGGGTGGCGCGCAACATCATCTACATCCAGGGCGACGGCCTCGGCCTCGGCCAGCGCGACCTGCTCCGGCTGGCGCTGAAGGGCAAACGTGGTGAACTGGCGATGGACGGCCTCGCGGTCACCGGTCTCGTGCGGACGTCGTCGGACGACCCCGACGAGATCGTCACCGACTCGGCCGCGGCGGCCACCGCCCTGGCCACCGGGCACAAGACGCGCAACGGGGCGGTCGGCGTGGACGTCCATGGGCGTCCGCTGGAAACGATCCTGGAGCAGGCGAAACGGGCCGGGAAGTCGACCGGGCTGGTCACCACCGCGCAGGTGACGGGCGCTTCGCCGGCGGCGTTCGCGGCGCACGTGCCCAGCCGGGATTCGCAGAGTGACATCGCGAAGCAGTACATCGAGAACAGCCGTCCGGACGTCCTGCTCGGCGGCGGCGAGGACTGGTGGTATCCGAAGGGGAACCCCGGTCTCTGGCCGGACAAGCCGGGGGAGGAGAGCCGCAGCCCCTACGGCAACCTGGTCGAACGCGCGCAACGGACGGGCTACACCTATGTGCGTGACGGCGACGAACTGCGGAACACGCGGGCGAACCGGATCCTCGGCCTGTTCGCGAACGAGGACATGGTCGACTACGGCCAGGACGGCGTCGGCAAATACGCGCCGCGGGTACCGCTCCAGCAGATGGCACGCAAGGCGCTGGACACGCTGTCGAAGAACCAGCGCGGCTTCTTCCTGTTCCTGGAGGAAGAGGGCACCGACGGGATGTCGCACGAGAACAACGCGCACGGCGTCATCGACGCGGGCCGAGCCCTCGACGGCACGATCGCCGAGGTCATGCGGTTCGTCCGCACGCACCCCGACACGCTCGTGATCATCGGCGGGGACCACGAGACCGGCGGGCTGAGCATCGAGAACTACGACGATTCCGATACCGACCCCGACCAGGACGGCCCCTTCGACGTACCGGGCTCGAAGCTCAAGTTCACTGTGGACTGGACGACGCACGACCACACCGGCGCCGATACCCCGGTGACCGCCGAAGGCCCCGGCTCCGATCGGTTGGGTGGCACCGTCGAGAACACCGACGTCTATCGGGTGATGCGAGCCGCCGGCCGTCTGTAAGGCCCGAACGCCGTGAAGGCCTCCTTCCCCACTCTGATGGAGTAAGGAAGGAGGCCTTCACGGCATTGTCCGGGAGCGTCAGCCGATGCTCTCGACGACGGCCTCGGCCACCGCCTTCATCGTGGTCCGGCGGTCCATCGCGGTGCGCTGTATCCAGCGGAACGCGTCCGGCTCGGTGAGCCCCTGACGGCTCATCAAAAGGCCCTTGGCCCGGTCGATGACCTTGCGGGTCTCCAACCGGTCGGTGAGGCCCGCAACCTCGGCCTCAAGTGCCTGGAGCTCGGAAAACCGGCTCACGGCCAACTCGATGGCGGGCACCAGGTCGCGTTTGGCGAACGGCTTAACCAGGTACGCCATCGTGCCGGCGTCCCTGGCCCGCTCGACGAGGTCACGCTGACTGAACGCGGTCAGGATGACGACCGGCGCGATCCGGTCGCCGGTGATCTTGGACGCGGCCTCGATACCGTCGAGCTTGGGCATCTTGACGTCGAGGATCACCAGGTCGGGCTTCAATTCGGTAGCCAGGTTGATGGCCTGCTCGCCATCCCCGGCCTCACCGACGACCTCGTAGCCCTCTTCGCGGAGCATCTCGACGAGATCCAGCCGGATGAGGGCCTCGTCTTCGGCCACGAGCACCCGCCGCTGGGGTGCGGCGACGGCACCGTCGGCCTCGGCAGCCTGCTCGGTCACCGGGGTCCTCCTGAGGGTCGTCGGGCAGTTCGATTCGCGGGCTGTCCGCGAACCTGAAGCCTACCGGGAACGATCCAGACGGCTAGATGGCGTTCACCACGTCCAGGCGGTCGTCACACTCCCGGGCCCGGCGAAGGACGCGTGGCCGTGATCCCGTAAAGTTCATCCGGCACCGCCCCCGTAGCCCAACTGGCAGAGGCAACGGATTCAAAACCCGTCCAGTGTGAGTTCGAATCTCACCGGGGGCACGCAGAACGACCAGCGAAAACCGGCCCTCACCAGGCAAAATCAGGTGAGGGTCCGGTGTCGTGCTGTCCGGCTGTGACCGGCTAAAACCGGTGTCCTACGGGTGGTCACCCCCAATACGCCCCCAAATTTCGCGGTACGCGGCATCAGGCGGCGTCACTGGTCCTCGTCCATGCCCTCCGTCCAGCCCAGGGCTTGTTCGATCCGTTGGTGGGCGGCGGATTCCAGGCCAGCGATCACCTTGGCGTAGATCTGATGCAGCACCGCCACAGAGTGCCCAGCCCATTCGGCGCACTGGGTGGACGGGACGCCGCCCGCCAGCCACGTGGAAACGCAGGCGTGCCGGAGGTCGTACGGCCGCCTGCCCAAGGGTGGGCAAAGATGTCAAGACGGCTGAGCGGTGGATCAGCAAGGAGAGAACGCCTCATCGGGTCACGCGGCACGCAATTACCCGCATCCTTGGGGTGCGCGAGGTGGATCTGTGGCCTCAGGTCGCAGGTGACGCCCGGCCGGCTCCGACTGAGTCAGAGTTGGTCCACCTGTACCCGTCGCGATCTGCGATGACGGGTGCCGTGTGGGAGTCGCTACTGACCGCGGTTGAACACGAAATGGACGTCTTGGTCTTCTCAGGGGCCTTCCTGGTTGAGCAGTACAACCTTGTTCCCCTTATCCAGAAGAAGGCGGAGCGCGGCGTCAGGTTCCGATTGCTCGTAGGAGACGAGACGACGCCTGCTGTGATACAGCGAGCAAAGGATGAAGGAACACCGGGCGGGCTTGAGGGGCGAGTACAGCTCATGCGTCGGTACTTGAGCGACGTGTGGAACCTGGAGGGGGTGGAGGTTCGAACACATGGAACGATTCTCTATAACTCAATCTATCGGTTTGACGACAACCTGCTAGTCAACGGCCATGCACATGGCGCATTGGCTGGACAGAGCCCAGTGATGCACTATAGGCGCACTGACGGCGGATCGATCTGGCAGCACTACATGCGATCGTTTGAGCAGGTCTGGTCGGTGGGTATTCCGGAGACTGGAACCAAGAGAGGTTGAAACTGTGGCGCGTATCGATTATTTCGACGACCCTGAGGCACCGAAAGCAAACAATGTAGTGCCGTCTGTGACAGTAGCAATTCGAGACAACAAAGGTCGAATTCTCGTTATCCACAAGGTGGATAACGACTTGTGGGCACTCCCAGGAGGCGGACACGACGCAGGCGAGAGCATTACGGAAACGGCCATCCGTGAAGTGAAAGAAGAAACAGGCCTAGATATCGAAGTGCGGCGTCTTATTGGAACCTACACCGATCCGCGCCACGTAATGGCATACGACGATGGCGAAGTGCGACAGCAATTCTCTTTATGTTTTGAAGGGTGTTGGACGGGCGGAGAGGCACGTGAAGATGGAACTGAAACCAAGGCTGTTCGATGGGTTTCGGCAGGCGAGTTGGCCGACCTGAATATCCACCCCTCAATGCGACTGCGAATCGAGCACGCCCTGGATGATCACCGAACTGAACCTTATCTCGGCTAAGCCGAAAGACGAGCCTCGGTCCGTTCAATTGATTTGCGAAGTATGGGCGCCGCCTTAATCCATGTCCTATGCACCGGGTTATCAACCGGATAGCGACTCAAGATCTCAGAGATTCGCTCGTCGTACGTGAGCGATTCGCCTCCAGGGCCTGTTGTTAAATCGGCAGTGACTAGCGCGTCCAAGAGTGGAGAGTCCTCGAAGGGAAACTCATCCAGTTCGGTGGACATGCCCCTTTCGACAGCCTCAAAACGTGCTCCAGAATGATGGGCCACCAGGTTTACTACAGGCACCGCCCAGCCTTCCTGCTTCAAGTACCTAGCACCGTCGAGAGGATGAAATCGCGTGTGGCCGATGTCAGGCGAGTAGCCGATATCGTGAAGCCACGCGGCTGCAACCAAGGTTGCCTGCTCTGAAGGTGCTACGGCATCGGCAATCTCTGACGCCCGCAGGGCAACCGCTTGTACATGCTTCCAGCGTCGCCCCAGAGGTTCGACGAGTCGTTCGGCGAGCTGCTGCGATTCCTCTATTAGCCCCATGGCGGGGCACCTCCTGACTGAAGATTCTAGATTTTCGGCCGAGGGCTGTGGGTATCAACCACGGAAGTGGCGATCTCCAGTGCGGCCTCAGCTTCCGCTTCGGAAACACGCCGACCTGTGTGTATAACTTGATTTCTTACCTGGACGATTTTCTTGTTCCAATTGACAGGAATCGCAATGTCCAGTTTCTCGGCTAGAGAAAAAAGGCCACCCAATGTCATACTTTTCCCAGCAGCAGGCTAGCCACCCGCTGGTCCGCCATGCTGTTAACTGCATCTGCGACTGCGTGAGTTAGAGCAACCTCCGTGGCGGTCGCACAGTCGACCACGACCGTCCTCCACTCGCGCTCGTACAGCGCACGCCTTGAAGCAATCAGCAAGACTCTTGCCATCGGCGGCTCTTCAAGGTCTCCAGCTTTCCGTAGTGCGTACCTCCAATCGTCAGCGGTCACAATTTTAGGGGAATAGATGTTTGTTCCCGACTCTGTGTACGTCGGAATTCCATTCACCGAGTCGCCCGTCCTGGCGATCGTCGGCGTAAACGAAGAAGCGAAAGAACCGACATCATCCGACAAAACGGTTAGCCAGCTGGTTAATATCTCAACCCATAAGGGAAGCGCTCTTGCAACCCTGGAAAGTTGGCCAGTATTGAGATCTCGATCAGAAGCCCTCAGTCCGAGGCAGTCCACAATAGAATTTTTTTCGAAATGAAGCCCCCAGGGGCGTTCGTCTCTCCAAGAATCTTCGGGCGCATAAAGAGTCCGATCTTCAAGATTCCCCTTAGGAGGCACGATCTCGTAGACAACTTCAGCAATCTTCGTTGCGTATACTTCGTCGAGAAAGTCATGGCTTGAATGAATTTGCGCCCCTAGGGCAATTTTCGCGTAGTGCATACGACTCCTCAACTTGTCGCACCCCAAGCGGGATCAACGGTTCCCAGCATGAGATCGACTCCCTTGCAGCATTCCCCTGCGGCAGGACTACGCGCCGCCCTCTCCCCGGCCAGCCACCTCAAGCAGGGTTACGATCTGCTGCAACGACGTGTTGACGGTTGCGAAGCCGCGGCGCATCTCGTCGCGAAGGTCGATCTGGTCCTCGCGTAGCGCGTTGAGGGTTCCCGTGTGGGCGCGCAGTTCTGCGCGGACTTCGGCGACGTCCCTGTCTGCGCCGGCCGCGAGCACGCGCGCCGCCGCCGCGTCGGCGGAGCGTTCGGTTAGGTCGGCGACCTGGCGTTCGAGACGTGCCACGCGCTGCGCTAGCTCCTCGTCAGGCATGGTGCGATCGTATCCTTCCGGTCGCGCGAATCGACAGGCGGCGAATAACGGGTCCGGAGCCTGTCGAGGTTACGTTTCGTAGTGGGTGACCAAACAGGCTGGCAGGTGGTGGTGGACGGCTATGGCCAATGATCGAACCGCCTCCTTCGGCACCTAGAAGCACCAGAATCAGCCACCGAGCTGCGAAAACTCCCGTAATTCTACGCCTGTAGGTTTACGGGTTTACGGGTTTGCAACACCCGGCCCCAGATGAAACCCGTAGCTTATATTTCCAGCTCAGAGGATGTTTTCCGGGTTTCCGGGTTTACGGGTTTACGGGTTTGATTCCCCGGGTCTCTTAGGAGCCCTTCGCGAACGCTAATCCGCTGATCGCCTCGACACTCGGATCGGTCACGCTCTGTAGAGATGGGCGGCACCACTATCCTGCCAGCCGCTTGTGAGGAGGTGGCATCCCAGGATGAACCGAAGGATGCATAATCGAACACATGTCCGACTCGGCACGAACGGGGCCGGGTAGTCCACGCCATAGTGTCGCCGATCGTGCTTCGTGAGCTGGAGTTTGGCGTGGGCCCCGCGGTACTCGCTGCCGAAGGGGAGGCAGTCTCCCGGTTTGCCGCTGCGACCACAACTGGTGTCGCAGTTGTCGATGATGACCAGTTCCGGACGTGGCTGCTGACCGTCGGCACCTCCGGTTGGCAGTCGGTGGCAGACCGGATTGACGTGGTCATCGCCGGTCTCGATGCCGCTCACTCAGCCTGCGCAGTCTGGCAAGGCCTTACCCGCATGCCTGAGCTATGTCCGGCCGGCGACATGTGGGACGACCCCTCGACCGGCATCGTTCTACCGCAGCTGATGACGTGGGCTACCACGCCGAGGTAAGCAGAGTTTCGAAGGATCCGATTCCGCAGAAGAGTCGTCCGGCAGTCAGACGCCACCAGGACGCAACCATCTTCAGGCGATCGCGCAGCTGGGATGCATAATCGAACACATGTCCGATTCGGCAAGGTCTACCGATGATGTGCCGTATGTGCACGTACTCGATCCGCCCAGGCCGGTGTGGGTCGAGCTGCGCCACGTCTTTCCGATCGATGCCCCGCGGGGAACGCTTCCGGACGGGCTCGACGTCACTGGGATCGTGCCCGGGACTCTGGGCAAGTGGGCCGCCACCGTCACCGGGCACTGGGTCGGATGGGTCACATACCCCCTTGGCGTCCCAGCCGAGGGTGGCACGTGGCATCGCCAGTGGATCCTGTCGGACGCGCTGAAACCGCGTACCGACTGACCGCCGGATGCGCGCAAGTTCCCAACGCGTTCCCAAACTCGCCCGACGAATGTTCCAATGTCAGCATATTCGCAGGTCACGGGACCCGTAGGCGCGGGAGGCGGCTCAGTCCTCCGGGATCGGGCGACGAGTAGGTGAGGTGTGCGGATAACATCAGAGCACCATGCCCGCTTTTATTGCCTCAGTGTTCCCTTTCCACTCGTCAAACATTGGCCAAACGACCCCGAATCCATAATGATGAAAAATTTCTAGAACTTCCTCACTCGGTGTGACAGGAAATACGACACCATCATTTGAGTGATGCTTAGTAAGATCTTCAAGCAGGGCAGGTAGTCTTATTTTCATTAGGGTCGCGCGGGTGCCGTAGTCCTCGTTCAGGAAGCAGAACCGGAGAACAGTATCGCTCCTGTGAGCCAGCGTTGTCCATGCGGATGGTTCGGGTTTAGACAGATAGAAGCCCATGTTTTCCAGGTGCTCTTCGTACTTTTCTTGCACCTCGTACGTCTTATCGAGAAGTCTATTTCTGCGCTCAGCCGATTTTTGATTTTGGAGAATTTCCTCCCGCATTTCGTCGTCCAGTTTGCGTAAACGTTCCGCAGCTTCAGTTGAGCTCAGAGTAGCTTCCTTCGAAGTCAAGCTGGACTGTTCACTTAACTGTGCAGCCTCTTCTACCGATGAAGGCCTTACGTCAACTTGCAATGCTCGCCCTGCGTGATAAAGGAGCGACTGTGTTCGCATCATGTATAGCCTGGAATTGGAAAATTCGCGCATCTCGTGAATCAATTCGAGACGTGGGCCTCGCGTTTTTCCACCTTGTCGCCGATACCAATCGTCACTGCGAGAGTCGTCGGTCACGATTAAGAGGTCCACTTCACGGCGACGCGCTTCTTGAAGCGTTTGCAGCCAGAAGAGATAGTCCCCGCAGGGGTCATCTTTCTTGGCGTCTTTGAATCCGGGAGGCTCGTTAGCTGCGATGCGTCGCTCCGCCTCCTTGCGTGCTGATGCCTCCTCGATTTCTGTCAGTCGATTTCCTACCTTTCCGGTCAGAAGGGCCTCGACGCTTGCAAGTAGCTGATCCTTGTTCGTGTCCCAGTGCCCATTTTTGCCCTCTAGGTCGCCCAGATCGTTGATTGATTTGACCGCCGATTCAAACCCTTCTTTTATTGGGGCGGATACTCTGTCTCGCCTTTCTTCGTTCAAGGAAATTCGATTTGCCCAGCTTGCAAGCGCCTCTGAAGCCTGAGAGGAAAGATCATTTAAAGTGGTGACCGCTTCCTTGGTGACTTTCTTTAGGTCACCTAGCGCATTCTCTCGGTTCTTCCAGAACTCATGCGCAACTTGATGGGGTATCCACAGGCGTTCGCCAAGCTTTTCAAGTACTGCAAGGAGGTCTTCGCGAGTCGCTGGCGCATATCTGTACAAATTTAACAATACGTTGGCGTCAAGTACGACGACGCCTGAATTCAAGATGTCCTTATAGTTTTGATCTGTGGGTGTCAAGTAACCTTCGAAACTGTCGGCCAGGTTGGCGAACTCTCGCGCATTTGACATTTTCATACCTCTTCTGGAACCGGCCTCAACCTGTCGGCGACACGTCAGGTCCGACTTGTATGGGGTGCGGTACTGGTCGCTTCTGCATCTCGCCCGAAACTACGCAACATTTGATACAGCACGCGGCTACCCGAGCTTCCAGTACGCTGCGTCAGCTTCTCGCCAGGCATGGTGCGATCGTATCGTTCTGCTCGTGCGAGTCGGTAGGGTGCGGACAACGGTCCGCCAAGTCGTTGAGGACTCTTGCCGAGTTCGCTGGTGAAGCCCCGTGTGTACACGCGATCGAGTCACCCAAGCCGATACGGGGCGGTCTAGACGGACTTCCCGATCGGGGGCCCTGGAGTTCGCTCCCTAACGCGCTCGACCTAGCAGAGATCGAGCGCGGGGACGCCTACGGCGTCCTGACGAAGATCGCTTGCCTGACGAACTGCCTGACGATCGACCTGGATGTGCCCGGACGTCAGCGGACGTCAGCGAACAATGCCAGTCAGGCAGCAGACGTCACCTACCAGGCGTTTTGCGCCTGTCTAGTGCCTGGGGTCAAGGGGTCGCAGGGCTGATCGCGAGGGCGCTACCCCCGCCTCACCCCCAAAAGCGGACGACCTATTGGCGTCTCCGCAGGTGGCGAGCTAGTTCCTGGCCGGATTCAAAACCCGTCCAGTGTGAGTTCGAATCTCACCGGGGGCACATTCAGCATCTACGCGGCCTTGTTGCGGACGCATCCGTACATCCGACGACCGCATCCACAGGTGATCCGGCTCCGGAAGAGATGGGTGCGAGCGGTAAGCGGACGCTTGTTGGCTGTGTCGCCGTCACGAGATCCGCGCTTCGCGTCGACCTTGGTCGACAGGCAGTTGTACGAAGAGCTTCGAAGGTTTCTCGAGGTGTCGGGTTTCCAGCCTGCGACGCGCTGAACGCTCTCGCCGGCTCCGGTGACCAGGCGTTGCGCAAACGCCTGCATCAGGTGATGGGGATTGAGGCTCGGCCGTGAAGCCGCGCGAGAATCCGATCGCGCGGATCCTTCCCGATGCTCACCTTGAGCCTGCCGTGCGTGCCGCCGGCCGACGAGTCGGTCGGGTGCTGGCGTGGCGCCTGCTCGTTCGGCCAGAGCGGTGACCGTTGCGCGGACGCCACGGGCGTGAGCGTCGGCGAGGACAGCGTCGACCGCCGCTTGCACATCGTGATCCGTCGGGGCGGGTCGTTTCACTCGTGACCCTGCTTCCCGTTCGTCGTGTCGAGAAGTCGGCTGATCTGGTCACGCCGGGAACGCAGTCGTTGGCCGACGTAGGGCGCGAGCGCGTCCGCAGCTTCGAACTCGGTGTCCACTTCGGATAGATGTTCGCGCCAGACAGTAATGTTGGCAGGGGCGAGGGCGACGTTGCGGCAGGCCGGCGGTCGACAGTCTCCGAGGGTGGGAGTGGTGCCGTTCCCGTTGTGACACAAGGCTTTGCTCGCGTTGTGGACACAGGCGACGTAGCGTCCGGGGTAGCCGTGAGGGTCGTGGTCAGGCAGCTGCGGCGGAGGTGCTTGACTACTGGTGTTGTCCCGCTGCGGTGGCGCGGCGGGTCTCCCTTAGTCGTTGAGTAGCCGCCATGCGGTGAGGGCGAGTCTGGCCCGTAGTAGTCCGGTGGGCTCGGTGAGTTCGATGCCCAGGGTCTTTCCGAGCTGTTCGAGTCGGCGGGCGACGCTGCTGTGGTGCAGGTGGAGAAGATCAGCGGCCCGGCGTTGGGAGCCGGTGGTGCAGTAGGCGTCCAGAGTATCCAGATCTACTGGGCTGCCTGCCATTCCGGCGATCGCGGCCACGTCGGCGTTGTCTCGCACGGCGTCCTGGGGTATCTGTGCGAGCAGCGCTAACGCCCCCAGTTCGTCGTAGTGGACGACTGGCTGGTTGGCGGTGGTGAAGCGGAGGGCGGTGCGGGCTTTCCGCCAGGATTGATCGGGACTTTCGGCGGCGCCGATGCCCGCGCGTACGCCTGCCGGGAACCGGGCCGGGTCCACGGCGGTGGCCAGGATGACGCCCACGTCGGCGAGCGGTGCCGCCTTCACCAGGCGGGCAGCGCAGACCAGGCCGCTGACCTGGTCGAGCGGAAGCTGCGAGCGTACGGCGACGACGCGGACCGGCAGGTCGGCGGCGAAACCCAGGAGCCGTAGTGCCCGGGCTCTGGCCACCTGGTCGCTTTCGGAGCTGATCACCAGTTCGACGAGGGCGGGGTCGGCCATGGTGGTGCGGGCCGGGCCATACCTCTCGACGACCCCCGCGGCGGCGATGGCGAGCCGGTCAAGCAGCACCTCGTCGAGCGGGTCGGGCCGGTCGGGGCGTTCCAGCCACACCGTGCCGATTTCCTCCCCGTCCAGGATGATCGGTGCCGTGGTGGACGCGGGTAGTGGCGGGGCGAACGTTTCCCTGCCGTCCTGCGATACGCGGATCTCCCGGCCCATGCCGTGGAGCCGGATCCCTGCCCTGCACCCGGCCAGGCCCGCCGAGGCCCTGGTGAGCGCCGGGAGATCCACCCGGCGGCGCATCAACGTGTCGTAGAACATGACGACGCGGAGCGCGCCTTCGACGTGCGAATCCAGGTGCGACAGCCGCTGGGCCAATGCCTCCACAATCGGAGGGTAGCGCCGATCGGTGCGTGTTCGAGGTGAAACGCGCAACGGTTGGCGCATGATCTCGGTGGTGATGGCCGAGAGGATTGCCGCCATGGACCCCGAATTGGAAGCGTTCGTCCCGTTGTTGCCCACTCTCGACCCGACCGACCCGGTCGCCGCGCGCGAGATCTTCGCCGAATACGCGGCCGCGGTGCCGGCACCGGACACCACGGGGATGGAGATCGAGGACCGCACGGTCCCCGCCGATCCGGACGTGCCGGTGCGGATCTATCGCCCGCACCAGGCACAGGGCGCCGTCGTCTGGCTGCACGGCGGCGGATGGACCATGGGCACCCTGGACACCGAGCACAAGTGGGCCACGCGGATCGCCGACAGTTCCGGCGCGGTGGTGATCTCGGTGGGCTATCGCCTGGCCCCCGAGCACCGGTTCCCGGCCGCACTGGACGACGCCTACGCCGTGCTGGTCTGGACGGCCGAGCACGCGGCCGAACTCGGCGTCGACCCCGCTCGTATCGCGGTCGCGGGCCACAGCGCCGGCGGGTCGCTCGCGGCCGCGGTGGCCTTGCGAGCGCGTGATGCGCAGGGACCACCGATCCGCTTGCAGGTGCTGAACGAGCCGGCGCTCGACGACCGGCAGGAGACGTGGTCGGCGCGCAACTTCACGGACACGCCATGGGCCAATCGCGACCGGGTCGCCGCATGGTGGGGGCACTACCTCGGCGCCGCACCCGCCACTGGGTACGCCGCTCCGGCACGGGCCGCCGACCTGACCGGCCTTCCGCCCGCCTACATCGCCAGCGCGGAGTTCTGCCCGAACCGCGACGAAGACATCGCCTACGCGCTGCGCCTGCTGCGGGCGGGCGTCTCGGTCGAGCTGCACCAGTGGCCCGGCACCTTCCACGGATCGCTGGCGATCCAGTCCGCCGAGGTGTCCCAGCGGCAGTTCGCCGAAGTCGGCGCGGTCCTGCGCCGTGCACTGGCGACGTGAGCCATCGATGTCCAGAGCACGAGGTGTCCTGAAGATCGGTCTGGCCGCATGTGCCAGCGTCGCCGCGCTGAGTGTCAGTGCCGGCACGGTGACGGCAATACCCGCCCCCAAAGGAGAAGAGGCCGTGCTGGCTGACACCACGAGCCCGTCGACCGTCCTCGATCCGACCGAGCTGAAGTCCACTATGGACAGTGTGCACCGCGCGGGGATGCCGGGTGTGTACGCCGAGGTGCGCGACGCCGGACAGGTGTGGCGCGGCGCCTCCGGGGTCGCCGATCTCCGGACCGGCCGTCCCATCCGGCCCGACATGCGGCAGCGCGTCGGCAGCATCACCAAGACCTTCACCGCCGCCGCAATCCTGCAGCAGGTCGAGAAGGGTCGGCTCCAGCTCGACGCGCCGATCGGCCGCTGGCTGCCGCTGCTGGTGCCGGGAGAACGCGGCAACAAGATCACGGTCCGGATGCTGCTCAACCACACCAGCGGCTTCCCCGACTACCTCCCCTATGCGTTCCCGTCTCTGCAAGAGGTCCCACCATCGCCCAAGAGCCTGGACGACAACCGGTTCAGGCGGTTTCGCCCGGCCGAGCTGATCGAGATGGGAGTGACGGCGCCTGCCGCAGGCGAGCCGGGAAGCACGCCCGGGGTGTACTCCAACACGAATTACCTGCTCCTCGGCCAACTCCTGGAGCGGGTGACCGGCACCACGGCCGAGAAGTACATCACCCGCAACGTCATCGAGCGCGCTGGGCTCCAGCACACCGAGTTTCCGGACGGGCCACAGATCGAGGGGCCGCACTCGCGGCTGTACGAGGCGCTGTTCGGCTTGATCGACCCGCCGCGGGACTACAGCGTCTACGACATGTCCTGGGTGGGGCCTGCGGCCTCGCTGGTATCGACTGTCAAGGATCTCAACCGCTTCTACGGCAAGCTGCTCGACGGCAAGATCGTCAAGCCGTCATCGCTGGCACAGATGCAGCGCACGGTCCCGGTCATCGCGCTGGACGGGAAGAAGATCGACTACGGCCTCGGTCTGCACAAGCTTACGATCCCGGACTGCGGCACCTTCTGGGGCAGCGACGGCACGGTCTGGGGAGCCTTGACGATGTCTTGGATCCGCGCCGACGGCAAGCGGCGGCTGTCCGTCGCGATGAACCTCGCACGGTGGAACAAACCGAACTCCTCGGGCGAGCCACCGCACCACCCCATCGACGACGCGCTGTCGACCTTCCAGCGGCAAGCACTGTGTGGCGACGGAAACGCCCGATGACCACCACCGACCTCGCCGAGGCGAGCGAGCAGTCCACATCAGACTCCGCGGCGGAAGAGAGCACGGCACGGCTGCTGCGCCCTTATCTCGGGAGTTTCGCGGCCGTTGCGATCCTGCAGATCATCGGCGCTATCGCGGGGTTGGCGCCCCTGCTTGCGGTGGTCGAATTGGGTCGCACCCTGTTGTCGCCAGGCCCAATCGATCGTGATCATGTCTGGTTCGTCGTGATCGCGGGTGTGGTCGGCTTGTTCGTCCGGCTGCTGTGCACGGGCGCGTCGTCCGGAATCGGGCACATCCTCGACGGCCAGGTACAACTGTCGTTCCGACGAGCTCTGGCCGCGCGGCTGGGGCGCGTACCGATCGGCTGGTTCTCCCGGCGCCGAACCGGCGAGCTGGCAAAGGTGGTGGGCGAGGACGTGAGTGCCGTCCATCCGTTCATCGCCCACACCCCCGGCGAGCTCGTCTCCGCGTTCGTGGTGCCGCTGGTGTCGCTGATCTACCTGTTCACCATCGACTGGCGGCTCACGCTGATCACGCTGATTCCGGTGGTGCTGGCAGTGGCGCTGGTCCCCCTGATGATGACCCCGACCCGGCTGCGCGAGCAGAAGGAGTTCGACGGGGGAATGGGGCGGATCGCGAGTTCGGCTGTCGAGTTCGTACAGGGCATCTCGGTGGTCAAGGCGTTCGGTGGAGGCGAGCGCGCCCATCGTAAGTTCCGCACGGCCGTAGACGATTTCGTCGACGCCTTCTACCGGATGGTGCGCGGTCTCTCCGGAATCGCCGCGGGGATGCAGCTGGCGCTGGCGCCGCCGTTCGTGCTGCTGGTCGTGGTGATCGGCGGTGCGGGGATGATCACGACCGGTGGCATGGCACCGGCCGACCTAATGCCCTTCCTGTTGCTCGGACTGGGCCTGACCGCTCCGGTGGCGGCGCTGGGCCACGGTTTCGACGATATGCAGGCCGCCGGTCGCGCGGTCGGCCGGATCCGGGACGTGCTCAAGGTGCAGTCGCTACCGGAGCCCGCGAACCCGGTCGCACCACAGGGACACCGGGTGGAACTGCGTGACGTTCGATTCGGCTACAAGGCCGATCACGAGGTGCTGCGCGGGATCGACCTGGTGCTCGAGCCGGGGACGGTCACCGCGGTCGTCGGGCCGTCGGGAAGCGGGAAGTCCACGCTGGTTCAGCTGTTGCCTCGGTTCTTCGACCCGACCCACGGTTCGGTCGTCCTCGGCGGTGTCGATCTGCGCGAGCTCGGCAGCCGGGAACTCTACCGGACGGTCTCCTTCGTCTTCCAGGATGTTCGCCTGCTGCGCGCGTCGGTCGCAAACAATATCGCGCTGGCGGTACCGCACGCTGACCTCGATGACGTGGTTCGCGCCGCCCGGCTGGCGAACATTCATGACCGAATTCTCGAGCTGCCGCGCGGATACGAAACGGTGCTCGGTGACGACGTCAAACTGTCGGGCGGTGAGGCACAGCGGATCTCGATCGCACGCGCACTGCTCGCCGACACGCCCGTTCTGGTGCTCGACGAGGCGACCGCCTTCGCCGACCCGCAGACCGAACAGGCAATGCGCCAGGCCCTCGCGACGCTGGAAGGCGATCGGACGATTCTGGTCATCGCCCACCGCCTGGAGACGGTCGCCGACGCTGACACCGTCGTGCTGCTGGAGCGCGGGTCGATCGTCGAGCGCGGCAAGCCCGCCGAGCTGCTGGCACAGCACGGAAAGTTCGCCGCGTTCTGGCAATCCCACCGATCGGCGATCGCCGATGAGCAAGGAGCCGAACTTCTATGATTCGAATGCTGCTGCGCGTGCTGGGACACGAGTACGCCCAGCCGGTGCGTCGCACCGTGGCACTGATGACGGCGACCGCAGTGCTCGAGGGGCTGTCCTGCGCACTGCTGGTTCCTGTGCTGCGGGCACTGTTCGGCAACACCCCCGCAGATGTGCGGCCCTGGCTGATCGCGTTCGGGGCCGCGGTCGCGGTCTACGCGGTGCTGCGCTACATCAGCGATCTGTCCGGTTTCCGCGCCGGGACCACGCTGTTGCGCGGGATGTATCACCGGCTCGGTGATCATCTAGCCCGATTGCCCATCGGCTGGTACGGCGCGGGCCGGGTCGGGGAGGTGTCCGTACTGGCCAGCCGCGGCCTCCTGGCGGCGATGAGCGTGATCGCGCATTTGCTGGCACCGTTCATCTCCGCCTGCGTGACTCCGCTGACGATCGTCGTCGTGATGCTCGCCGTCGACTGGCGGATGGGGCTGGCCGCCCTGGTCGCCGTACCAGTCGTGGCAGCGATCCAGGTCCGGACGGGACGCTCGATGGCCGCCACCGATGCGGAGCGCCACGAACGCGACCACGAGGCCACCGCACGCGTCATCGAATTTCTCCAGGCTCAGCCGGTGCTGCGAGCCGGCGGCCGAACCGGCGAACGTTTCCAGTTGCTCGACGACTCGCTGCGTGAAGTCCAGCGCGCGTCCCGCCGTTCCACGCTGTCAGCCCTGCCCGGCGCATTAGGCTTGACGCTCACAGTGCAGGCGATGTTCACCGTGTTGTTGGTACTGGGCGCCTTCCTCGCGCTCGGCGGGAACATCGGTGCGGCAGAGATTCTGGCAATCCTGGTGCTGGCCGCCCGCTGCGCGGATCCGCTGCAGTCGCTGGCGGAGTTCGGTGGCAAACTGCGCGGCGCACGTTTCGAGTTGGCGAGACTCGACACGGTATTGCGCACCGAGCCGCTGACCGAGCCTCCCGAACCGGTCCAGCCGGTAAGTTATGACCTGGAGTTCGAGTCCGTCACCTTCCGGCACGGCGACCGCATTGTGTTCGACGACGTGTCGTTGTCCGTTCCGCAGGGACAGCGGCTCGCCGTCGTCGGCCCGTCTGGTGCGGGTAAGAGCACATTGCTGCAGTTGCTCGCGCGGTTCTACGACGTGGACGCGGGTGCTGTGCGCGTGGGAGGCGTGGACGTGCGCGGGATCAGCACTGAGGTGTTGATGGCGCAGATCGCCATCGTCTTCCAGGACGTCTATCTCTTCGAAGGCACGATCGAGGAGAACGTGCGTCTCGGCCGTCCCGAAGCGGGCGTTGCCGAGGTGCGGGCAGTAGCGACCGCTGCGCGGTTGGACGAGGTGATCGAGCGACTGCCTGATGGGTTGGCGACTCAAGTCGGCGAGGGCGGCGCACTGCTGTCGGGTGGTGAGCGCCTGCGTGTCTCGATCGCGCGAGCGCTGCTGAAGAATGCGCCCGTCGTGCTGCTGGACGAGGTGACCTCCGCATTGGACCCGGTGAACGAGGCGGCCGTCCACGAGGGAATCGAGCGCCTGATGGCGGGCCGGACGGTGGTGATGGTGGCGCATCGGATGCGGACCGTCCGACGCGCCGATCGAGTCGTCTTTCTGGACGGCGGTCGGATCGTGGAGGAAGGCAGCCACGACGAGCTACTGCGCCGCGGCGGCCGCTACGCCGATTTCTGGAGTATTTCCATGACACCGGTAGCAAGTGAATGAGTCGGTACGTTGCTCGGCGGCCGAGCCGGCTTTGGGCTCGGCCCTGGCGGATCGTGTGGTGGTTTGTACGGCCGACCATTTTCCGGTCGCGTGCGGAACGCGCTGTCATGCCGCTGATCGGGAACTATTCGTCCCGTATCCGCCCGACGCGTTCGGCGGTTCGCGCGGCGAGGTAGTCGGCCCAATCACCGTCGACGCTGTCCTGTTCGGCAACGAGGGACAACTGCTAGGGGCGGGGCGGTGTCGACACCATCAACGCCACCGGCCTCACCGCCAACAATTTCGGAGCCCTCTCTCCGTGGTTGGACAACGGCATCGGGTGGCGGGCCCTGCCGGCAGATTTCCCGCCCCGGACCGTGCCCCGCAGGCGTTCCGCCGCGCGGAGAGAAGGCCGGTGCGACGCAGCGGCCGCCCGGCGGGCTGCGCGACCGGGTTCGACGACGTCAACGAGCTGACCACACGGCTCGCCAAAGCCGTGGAGGACCTGCGACAGGCAGAGAAGGCTGTGAGTGACGACGCAGCCGTGATGAACGGTCTCGTCGACAAGGTGCGCACTCATGCCAACGGCAAGGACGCAAGATCCGTCGCGGACCGCGAAGCCCCTCGGCTCGCGGATCTCATCGTGCGGTTGCGGGCGGACCGGAGCCTCGCTGCCGACGCAGAGCGGATCGCGAGCCAGTTCGAGCAACGGGTGGCGACTTTGCGCGACGATCTTGACCAGCACGACGAACGCGTCCGAACGGCCAACGAGTCCGTCGCGGTCGACCGCGTGGCACGGGTGGTCCACGCGCTGCTGGCTCCCGGCGCCGGCCGCTCGGACGCCCAGGTGATGTTGTTCGCCGCCGCACGCGTCCTGGTCGACGCGCCGTTCCGCGTCCGCCTGCTCAAGCCCCACACCGACCTCGTCCTCGACCGGGTCGACGTCGCCGAGCTGAAGAACTTCTCAGGCGGGCAACGGGTGACCGCCGGTGTGCTGCTATACGCGACGATGGCACGAGTGAAGGCCGCGGGCAACGACGCATCGATCGGCTGGCTGTGGCTGGACAATCCGTTCGGCCAGGCTTCAGTAGACCAGTTGATACGAAGGCGGGTCGGACGGTGGTGGTTCAGGCGGGTCCTGGATCTGTTGCCAGGCGGGCGTGGCGTTCCACGTCGAAGCGCGTGCCGTTGTACAGCAGTTTGGCCCGCTCCACCCCCTCGGGTGTGAACCCGGCAGCCAGCGCGACCTTGCAGGAGGCAGGGTTGTCGACCCGGTGACCCAGTTCCAGGCGGAAGAGCGTCAGCTCTGCAAACGCCCACCGAGCGGCGACCCGGCAGGCCCGCGAGGCCAGGCCTTGGCCCTGCGCCCGTTCGCGGACCCAATAGGACATCCAACCGGTCAGGTGACGACGGTCCACGTTCGACACCGCCACGTTGCCGACCGGTGAGCCCTGTGCGTCCAGGACGGCGAAAGCGAAGGCCGTGCCAGCGGACCGGGCAAGGTCCCCGTCGGCTATCCACCCCTCCGCAGCCGCTACCGTGTCCACCGGCTTATCAAACTGGCGGGCCATCAACGGCTCCCGCGCCGCCGCGAGCACGACCGGCGCGTCCGCGCGCCGCCAGGGCCGCAGGAGCACGCTGCCGCCAGTGTCCAAGATCTTGCCCACGATCTTGACCTTCCACCAAATTCGTATGTCCCAGCAACTCAATTAGCCCGCGCCGCGGCGCTCGCGCCGATTACAGGCGGTGAAACTAAGCTGGCCATCCCTGGGGAATTTGAGCTGGTCACTGACAAGTAGCGGAACAGCCGTCCGCTGTGCCCCCCAGTAGACGCTGACGGTGGGGCGTACGTCGATCACTAGGTTCTGGCCTGAGGTTCCCGGGCGGGGAGTCGTGCGTGGCGACGCAGGTGTTCACGGACGAGGAATTTGAAGCGTCTGCGGGAGTTCCCGGAGGTCGACCGGGACGAGTTGGCCCGGTTCGGCCACCGCCGCCCGTACGGGGTAGCGCCGAGGTAAGCCCAAAAGCCGCCAATACTTGATCTTGCGGGGCGGTAGGGCGGGCCTTGCCCTGTAACGCGAGCGCCGCGTGCAGCCGCCTCGATAGCAACCCCCTGCGCCGACACGTCCTGACTCAGCCGCCAGTGCAGGCCCTTCACCTGCGGGCCTGACGAGGAGTCGCTTCGGCTGGGACTGGAGCTCAGAGCCGGTGAACGACAGCGCCCGCCACGTTCGCGTGGCGGGCGTATCCCTCATGCGCGGTCGGATTCTTAAGACCGCTGCAGGTGGACGGCCTGTCGGATTTATTCGCGCGACTCCTCGGCGGGCCACCCGAGGCGCCACCGACTTCACGCTGAACACGTCCGACGGCAACGTGCTCGGCAACCGTGGCTATTACCGCTGGTCGGCGATATCCGCCAGGCTTTTCCCGGATATTACAAGCGACCCCTGCTGGCAACTTCGGCACCGCTCAGGCGTCCTGTCAGCATGACTTCGACTCCGGAGAGCGGTGTGGCTTCTGCTGATCCTGCCCGGGAAAACGGCTATGATGGTATCGCCGAGGGATATTCGGCCGAGACCGAGACCAGCTTGATGAACGCGTACTACGAGCGGCCCGCGATGCTGGCGCTCGTCGGCGACGTGACCGGTCGGCGGATCCTCGACGCGGGTTGCGGCTCGGGGCCCCTGTTCGCCGCGCTGCGCGATCGAGGTGCGGTCGTGACCGGTGTCGACGCGAGCGCAGGCATGGTGGAGCTGGCTCGGCGACGGCTGGGCGCGGGTGCCGACCTGCGGGTCGCCGATCTGGCTGATCCGCTGCCCTTCTCCGACGGTGAGTTCGACGACGTCGTCGGGTCCCTGGTGCTGCACTACCTGCAGGACTGGGGGCCGACGCTGACCGAACTGCGACGCGTCCTGACACCCGGCGGGCGGCTCATCGTCTCGGTCGACCATCCTTTCGCAATCACCCTGATGCAGCGCGAGGCCGGGGACAAACCCCGCTATTTCCAGACCCGCTACCGGACTGAAGAATGGACACTGGGCGGCCAGTCCACCCGGTTGACCTTGTGGGACCGCCCGCTGCACGCGATGACCGATGCCTTCACCGCGGCCGGGTTCCGCATCAACGTCATCAGCGAGCCACCGCCCGCGCCCGAAGCCCGCGAGCTGTTTCCCGAGGAATTCCGGGAAATCACCGGCACGAGGTTCCTGGGCTTCCTCTTCTTCGTCCTGCGGGCCGGCTGACCAGGGACAGCCACCGCATTCGTAGCCGGATCCGCTTGCCTGCAACGTTTCCTCGGGCAGGTCGCAGTAACCGACGGGGTTCTGCGAGCCGGTCTCGACCGGGTCCGGCTGGCCGAGGTACGCCTCGCGGACTGAACGCTTTCTCGATCACCTTCAGTGACCGCTGGCCGGGCGTCGAGACCTGCTGACAACCACGGCCGGAAACACCGTTCGCGTTACAGTCCCCCAGAAACGTCGGCGGCTCTTGGCGCCACCGACGTCCCTGTGTCCGAATAAATGATTTTACGGGCCTAACCCCTATCGGTTCCGAGGGTGGACGTTGGTGCTATCGCTGGTCGAGTGATCGCCAGAAGTCGGCTTGGTGTTCGCGGTCGAAGGCGGTTTGCTTGATGCCGCGGGGTCCTGGTGCGAGTGACTGGGCGTCGTCGCCGGTGTTGTGGTCCTGTGGCCAGTAGGGTGTGTGCGGGCTGTTCGGGTTTCCGGTGCGTGCGAATTGCGTCCAGTATCGGATGATTGTGGCGGACAGGTGTTTCTGATTTCGGGTCAGTTGGCCGCCGAAGTAGTCGGCGTCGAAAAGGTACTGCAGTTCGGCCGCGTGGTACGCGCCGGTGGGGAAGCTGGGTGGGGGCAGGGTTGTCACCCAGGGGGTGTGTTCGTCGGCGAATTCGTAGGTGTAGGTCGGAACCTGCCTGGCGAGCAGCCGGCTGACCTGTCCGGCTGAGTGTGCCCAGATGCCGTCGGTCACTGCGGCGGACAGTGCGAGGCTGGGTGAGGCGTAGTGGTTGCTGGGGTAGCGGGCCAGGATGCCGGGTGCCTTGTCGGTGCCGAAGATCGTTTCGATTTCGGTGCGGTAAGCCGCGTCCGTGAGGGGTGGCCTACCCAGGAGTTCCGAGCCTGCCACGAACATGCGGTGCTCGTCGCGGGTCATTCCGTTCATCACGGGTACGTGGTTGAACCGGCCCGTGCTCAACGCTTGTTGCGGGGACAGCGGCAGTTCGCCGCCTCCGCCGTACACCGGACCCCACCCGTAGTTCGACTGCGGCAATAGCTCCTTTGTGGACTTGCCACGCAAGCAGGCCGCCGCCGTGGTGGGGTCGGGGCAGCCGAGCTGCCCGGCAACCGCGGCGCTGTGCTGGCGGGCTTCCTGACGGGACCGCGGCAGCCAGTTGCCCGAGGCGTCCGTCCAGGTCCCGGTGCATGGTCCACTCTGGATGATGGTGCGGTGGAACAGACCAGCCGATCCGGGGGACACCAGGTGGGCGCAGGTGCTGATGCCACCGGCGGATTCGCCGAAGATCGTGACGTTGTTCCCATCGCCACCGAAGGCCGCCGCGTTGCGCCGCACCCAGCGCATGGCCTCCTGCTGGTCCTGCAGCCCGAAGTTGCCCGATGGCCGCGCCGTGTCCAGTGCCGGATGCGCCAAGAAACCGAACAGGCCGAGTCGGTAGTTGATCGTCACCACGACAACAGCACCGTCGACCGCCAGATCCCTGGCCTGGTACATGCTGCCGGAGCCGTGCGCGAAGCCGCTGCCGTGGATCCAGACCATCACCGGGAGCTTGCGTCCGGATGTCCGCCGGGGGGTGGTCACGTTGAGGTACAGGCAATCCTCGCTTTCGCTGCGCTTCTCACCGAGCAGCCCATCGTTCTGTGCGCAGGTGTTGCCGGGTCTGCTGGCGTCGCGGGGCGTGTTCCAGGGTGTCACCGGTTGGGGCGGTGCCCATCGCAGCGGACCGACCGGCGGTGCCGCGTACGGAATCCCCTGGAACGTCCGGTGGTCTTTGGCGACCACTCCCCGCACCGCCCCGGAGCCGGTCCGCACGATCGCGGAATCCGGGCTGCCGCCGGCGGGCTCGGCGGCAGCAGGTACCGCGCTGCCGAGCGACGCGACCAGGCTGGTCGCGATCAGAAGCGAACGCAGTGCACGAGTCATCAAGGTCATCTCCCCATTTCCCATCATCAGTCAGGTGTTGCGGCACGGCTTTGGTGGGTCTCAATTGGTCAGTGCCGTGATCGGCTGTTGCCGAGTCGCGCGGAGGGTGGGCAGCAGGGTGGCGGCGGCGGTGATCGCGGCGGCGCCCGCGATGATGGCCAGGTACATCCACAGTGGACCGCCTGGTATCGGTGAGCGGGTTTTGACCAGGCTGTAGGGGATCGTCGTGGTCAGTGCCGCGAGCGACCCGAGCACGATCGCGACGACGGCCGAGACGATGGTTTCCACCGCCACCATGCCCAGTACCTGTTGCCGGGTCGACGCGGTCAGGCGCAGGAGGCCGAACTCGCGCCGACGGTGCCAGGTCGCGGCGATCAGTGAGTTCGTCACCGCGATCGCGCAGAACGCGATGATCATGGCCACGATGAGGTAGTTCGCCGCGGCGAACTGCGGGCCGATGTCGTCGGGCGGGCGGGTAGCGGCCGTGCTGTCTTCGGTGCTCTGCATGTACAGCGTGCCGACCGCGATCCCGACGAGCAGTGTGAGCGGGCCGATGATGGTGCCCGCGCGCGGCGCGCGGGCACCGAGGTTGCGCAGCGCGAGCCGGCCTACTCCACCGGGCAGCCAGTCGGCGGCCCGGCAGACCGCGGCGACCACCGCCGGGCTGAGCAGCGCGAGCCCGATCGCCGTCGCGATGCAGGCCGGCCCGGCCGCGGCACCGAGCAGTGGCCCGTCCGGCATGGCCAGTGTCCCGATCCCGGTCCCGATGCCGGCCAAGACGAAGACGCCGCCGAGCCACAGCTTCGTCCGCGACAACGCGGTGGCATGGTCCGGGGCGTCCGCGGCGCCTGCCAACGCCCGCACCGGCGCGACCCGCGCCGCCCGGCGCCCGGCGAAGACCGAGGCGAGGGCGGCGGACAGCAGAGCGACCGTTGCGCCGGCGACCACGGTGCGCCAGGTGGCCACCAACCCACCGGTGGTGACGACCCCCAGTCCGGTCATCCGGTCGAGCAGGAACGAGCCGAGCCCGATGCCCGGCGGCACACCGAGGATCACCGCGGGTATCGCCACCGCGACGGTCTCCACCACGACCATGCGCCGGACCTGGCCCGGTGTCGTGCCGACGGCGCGCAGCAGCGCGAGTTCGTGTTCCCGTTGCTGGATTACCAGGGACACAGTGGACACCACGCCGAACGCCACCACCACGACGGTCCAGCCGCCCATGATGACGGCCAACATGCCCAGTGCCTCCGAGGCGGAGGAGTATCCGGTTTCGGCGAGCGCCGCGAACGCGGTCAGCAACGCGGTGCCCGCGAACATCGCGCTCCCCGAGGCGAGGTAGGCCGGTATCCGGGTGCGCACGGTGCGTAGGGCGAGCCTGCCGATCATCGCCCGGCTCCCACCGGCGCGCCCAGCGTCGCCATCCGGGCGGCCACGGCCTCGGCGCGGGGCCGGACCACGGTGTCGACCACCCGGCCGTCGGCGAAGAACACG
The DNA here is from genome assembly GCF_047608665.1 of Amycolatopsis sp. cmx-11-51. Taxonomy (NCBI): domain Bacteria; kingdom Bacillati; phylum Actinomycetota; class Actinomycetes; order Pseudonocardiales; family Pseudonocardiaceae; genus Amycolatopsis; species Amycolatopsis sp. cmx-11-51. The sequence continues at coordinate 239,426 of NZ_JADNQO010000003.1, forward strand.
ACGGCGTCGGCGACCGACGCCGCGACCGGGTCGTGGGTCACCATCACGATCGTGCGGCCGGCACCGCTGACCGCGTCGCGCAGCAACTCGAGCACCTGCGCCGCGGAACGGCTGTCCAGCGCGCCGGTCGGCTCATCGGCGAAGATCACCGCGGGCTCGCTCAGCAGCGCGCGGGCGATGGCCACCCGCTGCTGCTGCCCACCAGACATCGCGGCCGGCCGGGCGTCCGCGTGTTCGGTGAGCCCGAGCCGCGCGAGCACGTCGCGCACGGCCGACCCGGCGACCCGGCGGCCGGCGAGTTCCGCAGGCAGCGTGACGTTCTGGCGGACGGTCAGCGTCGACACCAAATTGTAGGCCTGGAACACGAAACCGAGACGGTCGCGGCGGAAGCGGGTCAGCGCGGCTTCGTCCAGCCCGGTCAGCTCGGTGCCCTCGATCGTCACCGAGCCGGACGTCGGCCGGTCCAACCCGGCGGCACACTGCAGCAGGGTGCTCTTGCCGGAGCCGGACGGGCCCATCACCGCGGTGAACGTCCCGCGTGGGAACGCCACCGTCACGCCCTCCAGCACCCTGCGGGCAGCGGGACCAGTTCCGTAGGTCTTGACCAAATCGCGGACGGCCACGCTGGGCCGAGACCCAAGCTGCTCGGCCGCCAAGCCTGTTGAGTACGTTGTACGAGTCATAAATACACCGTACATGGTGCCATCACGAGCTCGACTTGGACGTACGAAAATGTTCATATAGCCAGGTAAGTGCCCATGTATTCGCCGTGTGCCTCGTACGTCACGTATAATTTCGTCACAACTAGAGTTTCGTGACGAAAAGGAGGAGGCGGATGGCCGAGTGCCTGGTGTGCGGACGGCCGCTGCCCGACCCCGGCCGAGGTCGGCCGCCGCGGTACTGCTCGCGCGCCTGCCGTGCCCGGGCCTACCGCGAGCGGGTCGCCCGCAAACAACGCCACGACTTCGCACTGCCCGAAACCGTCAGCACAACCCTCAGTGTCGAGCGGATCGTCCGGGCCGCGATCGCGCTGGCCGACCGAGAAGGCGACGTCGGCCTCTCGATGCGCCGCACCGCCGCGGAACTCGGAGTGGGCACGATGTCGCTCTACCGCTACCTCCCGGACAAAGAGGAACTCGGCGGACTGATGATCGACACGGTTTTCGGCGACCGCCCCCTGCCTGAACCCGGCCCCGGCGGCTGGCGCGCGAAACTCGAACTGTCCGCCCACCGCGAATGGGACATCTATCTGCAGCACCCGTGGATTCCCCGGATCTTCGCGCTGACCACCCGGCCACCGCTCGCACCTCGCATGATGGCCTACACCGACTGGCGGATCCGCGCCGTCGACGGCCTCGGCCTGGACTTCCCCACCATGGTCCGCACCGCCATCGCGATCTCCGCCCACGTACAGAGCGCGGCTTTGCCGCTATCCCGCGAGCGACACTCGAAAGACACCCGCGGGGAATGGCTCGACGCCCGCAGCGCCCGGATCCGGGAGACCTTCGGTCCCCACGGCCTCTCGATGATCGCCCGATTCGACACGGACGCCATCGCCGCGTCCGAACCCGCCAGCATCTTCGAGTTCGGCCTTCAACGCCTACTCGACGGAATCGCCCAACTCCTTCCGCCAAGCACATAACCCACCGACGCACACCACGAATCGCGAACCTTGACCTCACCGAACGTGAGAACCGCCGCCGTGACCGAGACCACGGGTGCGGCGCCGACGATTCTCCGAAGTCTTTTTCCGATGCGCTGGCGGCTTCGGGCGCGTACGCGGCGAGGCACCGAATTGTCGTGCAAATCGAGTGAATCGCTATCGCAGACCGCCGAGCCGAATGCCTCTTCTCGGTCCAGCGCGGCGGCCCACCGCCGGGAGTCAATCGTGCTCCAGTAGGTCGCCTGCACAGCCGGGCCGTCATTGCCCGGCTCACCCCGGATGGGTTGATACTCGTCTACACATGGTCGGGGAAGTGCTGCCGGCACCAAGTGGTGTTCCCGGCCGTGTCGGGCCTTCTACGGCGACCACGGTCACCTCGATGATTCTGCCGTTCCCATCCCGGAGCCCAGATATCGGCGTCGAACGTCACCGGAACCCGCCGCCACCGCCCTGCGGGATTGCCAAACACCCGCTGCCGGTGGTCCCTTCGTCGTGGCAGGCGACACCACGGCCCAGCGTTTCCCCATGACTTTTCCCCCGGTCGAGTGGTCGTCGCGTCGATTTCCAACCCGAACTCGTCGTCCGGTCGAAGACAGCCCCCACCGGGCAACAAAGGCCGGACAGTGGGAGATCGCCGGGAAGACCCGGTCCTCGGGTTCGACAATGTGTGCACACTCGGCGTCCCGGGCTTCTGGCGAACGCGCCGAGGGGTGCCGCTGGGGACTACCCTGAGATCTACTCGTGGCCCGGCCCCGCCATCATCTGTCAACGGCGAGAGGTACCTGCGATGCTGTACTCGACGAACGTCCATTCCTCCGGCCGCGCCAGCCTGCAGTTGGACGTACTCGGCCCCGTGCTCGGCCCAGCGACGGTGTCTCTGCAGAAACTGATCATCGGGGTGATCGTGTCGAACGTTCCGGAGACGCTCGTGATCAATCTCGGTCGCACCACCGCGCTCAGCCTGGCCGGTGTGAATACGCTGCTCACCGGCTACACCACCGCGATCGACTACGGCACGAACTACCGGGTCCTGCACGCCCACGGCCCAGTCCTCGACATCCTCCACAGCACCGGCACCCGCGAAGTCCTCGCCGACAGCAACGACCTCGGCGCACTGCTATTGGCCGCCCTCCTCTCGCCCGTCACCGTCCCGCCGACCGCCACCTGACTGACGACGATGAAAGCCGGTCTTCGGTGAAGGCCTTTCCGCCTTCTGGGATTGGCCGTGGCTTTGCCGAGGCTGAAAATACAGACGGTCCTGCACCACCGTGCCGCCGCCCGTGGCGAGCTGCCCGAAGCCACAGTTCGCCAACGAACTGTCATCGCGCGGGCCAAGGGTGCGCTCGCCGAGTACGGCGCCTCGGTATGCATGACGGCGTTCGGGCAATTGCGCGAGTACGACCACATCACCGCGCTGCCCTTCACGCCTCTCCGGCCGGAATCTGGTTGAGAAAGCATTCCGGCGGGTAGCCTGAAATGGTGGCGGTTGGTTGAGCAACCAGCTGACCGTCACTGCAACAGCGATTCGATGTCGGCTTTCCTCGACCAAGCCGCTCGATCCCGGATCTCGTCGTCGCGGTTGTACATTTCAAGGACCGCCGGGATGCCTCAGCCGTTGGCCGCGGTAATGCATCGGCTTTCCCGTACCGAGTTCAGGACTTGTTCGATCGGGAATTCGCCAGTCCACTGCCCAGTGGAACGATCGCTCGTGTCGCGCATCAGTGCGCGAGCTGGTCGACGACGGCGGCGAACAACCGTGGTGCTCTGGCGGCGGCAGGCACGATCAACGGCGCGAGCGCAGGCCGCCCTCGCGCCCACAGCAAGGTTTCGGTCAGCCAGCGCGACCGCCGCGAAGCCTGCTTCCAGGCGCGGTCATAGTCGGCGGGACGATCCGCGCGCAGGCAGCGGACGAGTTCGGCCGCGGTGGCCAGGGAGACCGCGAGGCCTTCGCCGGTGAGGGCGTCGACGTAACCGGCCGCGTCCCCGACGAGCAGGACCCGTCCTGCCACCCGGTTCGATGTGCGTTGCCGAAGCGGACCCGCGCCCCGGACCGACGACACCGGTTCCGCCCCGGCGAGTCGCGCCGCGAGCTCGGGAAACGCGGCGAGCTGTTCAGTGAACCCGCCACGGACCGAGGACAGGACCGCGACCCCGATCGTGTCCGGCCCGACCGGCGTCACGTAGGCCTCGGACCGGGCCGCCCAGGTCACCTCGACCGTGTCGGTGCCAGGGGGCAGGGCGTAGTGGCGGCGCAGTCCCCAGCGAGGCGTGCCCGTCGAACTCGCGGTGCCGGGTTTGGCCAGACCGGTGAGAGCACGGAGCGGCGAGTGCAGCCCATCGGCCGCGACCAGATACCGCGCCCGCAGTTCACCGGCCCGTACGTGGTCGTCGTGTTGCGTCACTTCCGCTACCGCGATCGGGAGGATCGGCACGCCCTGCCGGTCCACCTCCGTACGCAAGGCGTTGTGCAGTGCGGTCCGCCGCACTCCTTTGCCGGCGCCGACACGGAACGCGGCTCGCACGATGGTGGAGCCCTGCCGGTAGGTGATGCCGCGGATCGGATGACCTGGCGGGTCGACCCCGAGCGCTGCCAGTGCACGCACGGCACCCGGCATCAACCCTTCCCCGCACGCCTTGTCGATCACTCCGGCACGTTTCTCGCACACCACCACGTCCAGGCCTTCTCGCGCACACCCGAGCGCGACGGCGAGTCCGGCAGGGCCGCCACCGACCACGACCACGTCGTGTAGATCGTCAGTCATGTGCCGACTTCAGCGCTTGATTTTCCGCGCGGATCCGGACGGTCAGCAATCCGGCGTTGAGCACGGTGAACACCGTGGCGGTCAGCCACGCGCCGTGGACGAGCGGCAGGGCGAAACCCTCGACGACGACGGCGACGTAGTTGGGGTGCGGGACCAAGCGATACGGGCCGCCGGTGACGCGGGGGAGACCCGGGACGACCACGATGCGGGTGTTCCACTGACGGCCGAGGGTACGGATGCACCACCATCGCAGCGCTTGCGACGCGACCACCATGGCCAGCATCGGCCAGCCCAGTACGGCGATGAAAGGGCGGTCGGCGAGCCACACTTCGAGCAGGCAACCGGCCAAGAGCCCAGTGTGCAGCACCACCATGAAGGGGTAGTGCCCGAACCCGGTTTCGTGTCCTCCCCGGGCCAGGCTCCAGGCCAGGTTGCGTTTCGCGACGACCAGTTCGGCCACTCGTTCGATCGAGACCAGTCCGACCAGGACCGTGTACCAGATCTGGCTCACCATCGCAGCAACACCAGCTCAGCGCAGAAACCCGGGCCCATCGCCATCACCACTCCCCAGTCACCCGCGGACGCGGGCCGCTCGGCGAGCGTATCGGCGAACACGTGCAGGACCGAGGCTGACGACAGGTTCCCGATTCGGTCGAGGGAACGCCAGGTCATCGCCAGGTCCTCCTCGTCCAGACCCAGCTCCGTCTGGATCGCTTCGATCACCTTCGGCCCGCCTGGATGGCAGATCCAGCGGGCGATGTCACCGGTCTTGAGGCCGTGCGGGGACAGTAGTTCCTCGACATCTCCCGCGAGGTATTCGTGGACGAGATCCGGAACTTCCGCGCCCAGCACGACTTTCAATCCGGTGCTCCCGATGTCCCAGCCCATCGCGCGTTCGGTGTTTTCGTACAGGTGGCTGACCGAGTCCACCACATAGGGGCCCACCGCCGCCTTGGCGTGATCTTCACCCACCGCGATCACCGCGGCTGCACCGTCGCCGAACAGTCCGGACGCGATCATGTTGGCAGCGCTGGCATCCTGGCGCTGGACGGTGAGTGAGCACAGCTCGACCGACACCAGCATCGCCACCGACGTCGGCCAGCCGCGCAGGAAGTCGTGCAGCCGCGCGATACCCGCCGCCCCGGCCAGACAGCCCAGACCGACGATCGGCAGTCGTTTGACGTTCGCGCGCATCCCGATCCGCGAGGCGATGCGCGCGTCCAATGACGGAACCGCGATACCGGTCACCGTCGTGGACATCACCAAGTCCACATCGGACGGTGTGAGTCCCGCGTCGGCGAGGGCGGCGAGCGCGGCTTCGCAGCCGAGATCCACCGCGGCCGACAGGAAAGCGTCGTTCGCCGCCGTGAAATCGTCGATCGCGTCATAGCTTTCGATGGGTAGCGCCAGATGACGGGTGGCGACCCGCGCACTGGCGTGGAAGCGGTTCGCCACCGCTCGCGCGGCCTTGTCCGGCAGGCACAGCCGCCCGAACAACTCGGTCAGTTGCGCCTGCGGATAACGGTGCGGCGGGAGCACACCGTGGACCGCTGAAATTGTCGTCACCTCGTTCACGGTACGACCTCCGCCTACACTTGGCAGATGACCGGCTTTCCGACCACACCGGACGGTGCGACCCACCAGACGGTGACAAGACCGCGTCGGCGAGGGTTGCTGCGAGGTCTCGCCGGGGCATGCCACCCCGTTCCCGGGCTGGCGGTGACGGTGGTGGCCGTGGTGCTTGCCGCCGGCACAGGTCTCGACGTGGGCCGGGTGGCGCTGCTCGGTGCCGCGGTGCTGACCGGCCAGTTGTCGATCGGCTGGTCCAACGACTGGATCGACGCAGCCCGCGACCGCGCCGTCGGCCGCACCGACAAGCCGGTCGCCGCGGGGACCGTCCCGGTGGGGTTGATCGCGGTCGCCGCATCGACCGCTCTGGCGGCGACGATCGTGTTGTCCATTCTGCTCGGATTGTCCGCGGCGGCGGCCTTGCTGATCGGCGTCGCGGCCGGGTGGGCTTACAACCTCGGCCTCAAGTCCACGATCTGGTCCGGCGCGACCTACCTGCTCGCCTTCGGAGCCCTGCCCGTCGCACCGTACGTCGCGCTGCCCGGACAGCCGTGGCCCCCTTGGTGGATACCCGTCGTCGGGGCGCTGCTCGGATTCGGCGCGCACTTCGCGAATGTTCTGCCCGACCTGCGGTCGGACGCGGAAACCGGAGTACGCGGACTTCCGCACCGGCTCGGCCCCGGAGCGGGGGTGATCGTCATGGCTGTCGCGTTGGCCGCCGCGTCGGTCATCCTCGGTTTCGCCCCCGCGACCATGTCAGTCATCTTCGCGTTGGCTGTATCGGCGGCCGGGATCGCGCTGGCCGCCGCGACCGCCATGGCCGCGATTCGCGCACCCCGAAGTCCAGTGGCGTTCCGGTTGACGATCGTGATCGCGATCCTCGATGTCATGCTGCTGATCTCGACCACGCTTTAGCGCCTAAGCCTCACTCTGCGATTTCCGAAAATAGTTCGATCGAGCGTTCTTGTGAACTTTGGAGAACCGGTCCTGGCGTGGTTCGTGCATGTCGGTTGAGGCACAGCCGGTATTTCTTTCGGTGAGTCGCACGAGATGCTGGATGCTGTGTGTACGCCAAACGGATACTGGGGGATACGCACGGATCAGGAGTGCGGATTTCGTGCTTTTGATGGAGATCCGGCGCCGTTCGCCGAGGTGCCTTTCTCTGTCACGCCGCGGCCGGTACACCGTTGCCTGCCGCGTGATGGCCGCCGTCGTCGACATCTCTCCAGATCGGAGCAGCGCTCTCAGCGCGCCGACCCTCGCACCTCCCCGGCGTCCGCCACGTCGCCATCTATCTGAGATCTCTCGAAGTAACCCTGCTCCCCGACGTGGCTGGGTCTCGTCGTCGTTCCGAGGTCGTACGATGTGATCAAGGTGGTTCGAGGATGCCCAAGGCGATGTGACAACGCTGCGATCACCTGTTCCACCTCGCATGCCGCTGTCTCGGGTGCCGGTCAGCTCCACGGTGACCATTCAGGGACGAAGGCCCGGTTTCGATCCAGCTTGAGAGAGCCGCAAGACTATGGCAGGTGGGGTCGGAGTGGCCAGCTCCCGGTGCGGCGAAGGGGGGAGGGTTCGGCCGAATGCGCGAGTTTGAGGTTCATGTCGGGTGAGGTACTCAGATGGAGTACACCGCTATGAAACTCGCAACGGTCAGGCCTTCGCGAAGCGAGGCCGTTTCCACGGCGACGAAGGAGGTGGAGATGTCCAGCATTGACAGTTCTGCAGGTGAAGGCCTCAGTGCCGTACTGGGAAGCGTCGCGCGCAGCCTGCAAGCCGAGCCCAACGTCGACACCACCATCGCGGCCATCGTGAAGGCCGCCGTTGACCACGTGGCCGGCGCCGATTACGCCGGGATTTCCCTGGTCGAGCATGGTCGGATCCGCACCGTCGCGCCCACGGACGAAGTGGTGGTCACGATCGACGAAGTGCAGTATCGCACCAAGCAGGGCCCATGTGTGAACGCGATCGCCGAGCATCAGGTCTTCCGTACCGGTGACCTTGCCGCCGAGGCCCGCTGGCCGAAGTTCACCCCCGCGGCCGCCGCGACCGGGATGCGCTCGATGCTGGCTTACCGGCTGTTCGTCAGCGAGAACACCCTGGGCTCGCTCAACCTCTATTCCCGCAGCGTTGAAGCGTTCAGCGACCAGACCGAACAGGCTGGTCGCATATTCGCCTCTCACGCGGCGATCGCCCTTATCGGGGCGCAGACCGAAGCGCGGTTGAATATCGCGCTCGGACATCGCGATGTCATCGGCATGGCCAAGGGAATTTTGATGCAACGTCACGGCATCGACGCTGTCGAAGCCTTCCGGCTACTCATCGAGTCCTCCCAGGCGACCAATATAAAACTGCACCAGGTCGCTGAATGGTTCGTCGAACACCATCGGGAATTGTCGCCACGCGGGAGCAAAAGCTGACCGACTTGGTCGCCGGCCGAAGCTGCTGGCTGTCATTTCCTGCGAGTAACGTGCCCTGGCAGGGGACTTGTGAATCGAATCCGGTGTTCTCTGGGCCGGGAGACGATGTCAACGGAAATGCCCGATCCTTGGCACTGTCCAGGTTTACCTTTCATGCGTTCATTTTCGTGCCGCCCGTCCTGAAGAGGGTTATTCGAGGGGCGGGACGAAGGTGGCGTGTCTGAGGGGGCTGTCCTCGATGCCGCATTGGGGGCATCATTCCTGCGGTGTGTCGTGCCGCGTGGAGCACGGTCTCGACCGACTTCGCCCTACCCCTCAAAAAACGACAGCGGTGATGTGATCAACCGAACGCGTTCTCCTGGTAGTGAAGGACCTCCTTCCCTACTTTGAGAGTCCGGGTCTCGAAAAATCCTTTATCGTCGCGGGGTCGTACCGGGTGCGGAGCTTGCTTAACAGAAATTCGGGGACATGTCCCCTCGGCCCTTGCAAGCAGTAGCGATGTCAAGCCCGGATTACCACCAGCAGCGCAGACCAGCAGCTCTGCGACTCTGCCGGGACACTGGCCCTGAGAGCGGGGAAGAAGGCCTGCACGACCCGCCGATGTGATCGCGCTGGCGGGGTGGCATCACAGCCGACAAAGAAAGGATGCGAAGACCGGCTGTCCGACTTTCCAGCCGTCGCCGCAACGCGGTGATGAGATCTTCATCGTGAAGTACTGGAGTTCCGTGGCGATCGAAGTCGGTGCTGTATCCGAATCGTCCGATTCGAGGCGAAGCCGAGCGATGACCGCGGAACTCATCGGGCCGCAGCGTGCGAGTGCGAGTCAGCGCCGAAATCTCAGGCATCATGACCGGGCTCAGGCCCGGTTATGACAGCTCCGGTTCAGCTCGCCCAGTGGGAACAAAGTGCCGATGGTGCGCATGCGGAGAGGATCACCGCCACTGGCCGAAGAACCCGTCCAAGGTGCGTGTCCGATCATCCTCGGCATCGAGCAGCAGGTGATCTTGCCCGAAAGCGTGCTCCAGCACCTCGTTCTGGGTGAGCCGGGTCGACCAGCGGCGCGCGCGTCCGATTGCTCGGGTCGACCACGCCACGCCGGCCAGTGTCTCCCCCCGGATCAGGTCGATCCTTCCGCGGTCGGACACGGTGAGCGCTTCCACCGCCCTGTGGATGGCCGAGTCCGGCAGCGGTTCGTAAACCTCGACACGCACCCTCGCTCGCCTGAGCTGGTCTTCGGTCCACGGGTCGGTGCGCACGACTCCCGCGTAGGTCTCCGTCAGCCGTTCGTCTTGGGTCGGCAGCCGGATTTTCAGGTCGCGATGGGTTTGCCGGAGCAGCGAGTGCACCGTGCGTACCACGTGACCGAAGGTCCTTTCGGCGCGCACCGTGACCAGTACGTCGGAAATAGTTCCGGGCAACGGGGCGCCGCGCGTCGAAGGTTCGGGGATCACGGCGGCCAGCCGTGCGCTTTGGCGGTCCAGGATTTCGCCGTCCTCGTCCCGTCCGGCCCAGTCCGGCCCGTCGTGCCAGGCGACGGCGTCACGCTCGTGCACGAGGACCGCACCCGCGTTCCACGCCCGATAGGCGAGATCCCAGTCCTCGCCGCCGTAACCCACGAAGCGCTCGTCGAAACCTCCGAGGTCGTTGAACAGTTCTCGACGGCAGGCCAAAACCGCCCCGATCATGAAACGGAAGCTACGGCCGTCGGCGTGCAGGAGGTCCGCTGTGGCGGTGTAGGCGTCCTTCAGCCAACTGGGCTCCGCTAGCTCTGTCGATTCGGGCCGGGCACCGTCTCCCAGATCCGCGAACGAAGTGTGCCGCCGTCGTCCTGTGGCCAGCACATCGGGGCACCGGGCGACGTGTCGGACCATCTCCGCGAGGTAACCGGGTTCGGGAACGGTGTCGGCGTCAAGGAAGACAAGGACCTCACCGGTACTGCGCCGCGCGGCGTGGTTCCGGATGGCCGCGGCGCGAAAACCCTGGTCCGGCTGGCTCACCACCAGGGTATCGACGCCTTTGATCTCGAAGGCCGGGGTTGTCGACGAGCCGTCGTCGGCGAGGATCACCTGCGAAGGACGTAAGGTCTGGCACCGCAGCGCCGCGGCCATGCGGGTGAGGTGCCGATGTTGCTCGAAGTGCGTCACGATGACGGTGATGGTCGGCACGGGCCGCGGGTAGGGTTTCAGCAGATCCCAGCGGTTGCGGGGCACCAGGACATCGGTCAGCACGGCGTCACCACCGGACGACGATCGACGTTGGCCAGCACCCGCCGGTATACCGCGAGGTGCTCCGCGCCTGTGTCGGACCACGCTGGACGAGTCGGCGATCGAGTCACTCCGGGGTGGGCCAAGGCCCGGATGATGTGACGGGTCAGCTCTCGCTCAGATTCGCCCAGCAGGAGATTGCCAGGATACCGGCGGTCGATCTCCCTGCTGTACCGCCCGGCCCAGGTCACCGGCCTGCGACGGCAGGACAACCAGGACAGCAGGGAACCGCTGGCGCTGACGTTGCGATTGAGTACTACCGGTACGCGCGCCGAGCGGGCCAGATCGGTGAATTCCGTGTCGCTCAGATGGCCGGTGAGCAGGAACGGGACCTGCCGCCGGACGGCGTGCTCGCGGACTCGGTCCAGCAGGTCGCCGTGTCCCGCGCTCACGGCTCCGGCGGCGATGACCGCGGGTGGGCCGTCGGCGTTGCCCTGGCCCACCGCCGCGGCCAGGTCGATGGCTTCGAGGTGCCCCTTGCCCGGGTAGAGGTAGCCAAGCAGAACGAGAGACGACGCTGGTTGGAGCGGAGTGTCGTTAGGTGCCGATACCGGTTCCGGAGGTAGGGGCAGGTCGATGTGATGCACGGGTTTCCGGGTCAACGCGGTGACTTTGCGGGCCTCGTGTTCGGCCGAGACGATCACCGCGTCGCTTGCCTCCAGCACGGCCGCGTAACCCCGGCAACGGTTCCGGTCGCGCCAGGTGTGGCCGAAGGGGTCCGGAACGTCGTGCACGGTGACCACCAAGGGACGGCGCGCGGATGCCGCCCAGTCCCGGTACGCGTCGACGGCCTTTTCGATCGTGTCGCCGAACAGCGCGTCGGTGAAGTGGACGTGCGTCAGATCCGGTTCGTCGTCGGTGCCGATCGCTCCGTGGGCCTCACAGAGGCTGGTGACCGATCGTGCGTGACGGACGACTCCGTGTCCGGCCGGTCCCGGCGCGTAGATTTGGAATCTCACCGGCCGCTCACCGTCGCCGGTGCCGGAAGACGGGTCACCGTGCGATAGAGGGCGCGGTGGGCCTGGGCGATGGCGACCCTGTCGGTCTCCCGCCGCCCCGGATCCGCGCGCCATCGGGGCCGTTCCGCGTAGGCTCGGCGGACCGCGGCGTCCAGGCTGTGCGGGTCCAGAGCGGTCTCGGTGCGGTGGTACAGCCAACAAGGGGCTTGTTCCTGGTAGAACCCGCAATCCGGGGCGAGGACGGTGGTTCCCAGATCGTAACAGGCCTCCAGCCAGCCGGAATGGGTGCCGAACCGATGGGGCAGCACGGAGACGTCGAGACCTTCGAGATAGTCGAACAATTCGGCGTCGGAGAATCGCGGTCGCAGAGAGACCGACACTCCGCACCGCCGCAGTTCGTCGGCGGCCCTTCGGCCACCGGTGTCGTCGTGGGCGAGTACGGAGAGCCGGGCGTCGGGTAATGAGGCCACCGTTCGTGCGAGCTGCTCGGCGACGGCGATGGCGTCACAGTTGGCACGCATGCTCTTCGCGTGCACGCCGACCACGAACGCTTCTCTGTCGCCGCGCGAGGCCCGTCGACGCATCCGCGCCGGATCGACAACGTGCGGGTGCGGGATGACCTTCGCCTCACGACCCCACGTGGTGGCGATTCGCGCGGCCGCGCCCTGGGTCAGGGTGATCACCGCGTCGGCCGAGGGCACCAGGATGTCCAGAGCTGCTCGATGCGGGCCGGGATCGGCTTGGTGTGGATTGCGCAGGTCATGGACGGTCAGCACCAGAGGTTTTCCGTGCGCACGCAGCGCTTCCACCATTGCTCGCAAGTCTCCGGGTGTGCGGTGTTCATACCCGAAATGCAGGTGCAGCAGGTCGAATCGGTGGTGCTGCGTACGCAACCAAGACGGCCGCAGCATCTGATGCGGCCACCACTGACCGGCCGGGGCACCGGGGACCGGCGGATCGGGAAGAACATGGAAGTCCTGTGCCGTCGCCTTGTCCGAGATGTGCCGGACATAAGAATGGCAAGCAGGCACGGAGGCCACGTTCAGCGGAGTACGCACCTCCGCAAAGTAGCCGTTTTTCCCGCGGTCAAACATCGGTCGGGAGTGAGTTCAGCCGGCTGGAATTCCGCTCGGCGGCGCGAGTGGTACTCGTCCATGATGGACCTCATGGATCACGGCCGGTTCGCGCACTACCGGGACTTCTACGAAGGCCCCAAGTCGGCAGCGCCGATCGCCTTGGTGATGGGGAACTGTCAGGCCGAGTCGGTGCGCATCATGTTGGCGTCGTCGAAATCGTTTCCGTGTGTGCTGGTGCGGGTACCACCGATACATGAACTGAGCCCGAATGACATGGACCCACTTGAAGCGTTGTTGACGAGAACGGAAATTCTGCTGACTCAGCCGGTGCGGACGAACTATCGCGGCCTTCCCGTGGGGACGACCCAGCTGTCGGCCCGGCTTCCGTCGTCGGCGCGGACGGTACGCTGGCCTGTCGTCCGTTATGGAGGGCTGCACCCGTACACGGCGATCGTGCGGCATCCCAGCGCTCGGTCGGCCGTGCCTCCGCTCGTGCCGTACCACGACCTGCGGCTGATTTCCCAGCTTGCCGGCCGCCAGGTGGATGTCCACTGCGCACCAGCCGCGGAAGCGGTGACCGCGGTGGCCGCCCTGTCAGTGGCCGAGTTGCGCCGACGGGAGCGCTCGACGGCAGACGTTGCCGTTTCCGATCTGCTGACGTCCGCGGGGGCTGACGCGATGCGCACACCGAACCATCCGGGTAACGCCGTCCTACTCGGTCTGGCGTGGCGACTGCAAGGTGCCTTGGACCTGCCCGCCGACGCCACAGACCCGGGACGGCCGCTGCTGAACGACATCCACGCTCCACTGAGCCAACGGGTGATAACCACGCTGGGCTTGCAGGCCCGAGCCCGGCCGGACTGGCTGGTGGCCGGTGAACCGGTCGACGAGCATCTACTGTGGAAGGAGCACACGCGATGGTACGAACGACATCCACAGTGGATCGAAGCCGGTATCTCGCGGCACCGCGACCAGATGGCCCTGCTCGGCCTGTGATCGATGGCGGCGGTCGCGTGGCGCCACGCTCACCGGCGGCCGGCCGCGACGGCGCGAAACTGTCCATCGGCCTGGTCGCGTCCGCCCGCTACCCCATCCGTGAACCTTTCGCCGGTGGCCTGGAAGCGCACACCTGGCAACTGGCGACAGGTTTGCGCCGGCGGGGACACGATGTGACCGTCTTCGGGGGAACGGATTCCGATCCCGATCTGCGGGTCCAGACGATGCCCGTCCTGCCCGCTCTTTCCACACAGGCCCGGATGGACGTCAGCATGCCCGCCGACTACTTCATCGCCGAGCACCACGCCTATCTGGGGTTGATGCTCGATCTCGGCGCCGCCGGGCGATGCGACCTCGTGCACAACAACTCACTGCACTATCTGCCCATCGCCATGGCCTCGACGCTGCGGACACCGACGCTCACCACGCTGCACACCCCGCCGACTCCCTGGCTGGAATCCGCGGTCCGGTTGCGTTCTCCGCGCCATACCAGTTTCGCCGCGGTCAGCGCGCACACCGCCCGCCAGTGGTCCTCGCTCGTGCCCGGGATCACGGTGGTGCGCAACGGAGTCGACCTGGACCGGTGGACGCCCGGCGCCGGATCCGGCGTGCCGGTGTGGTTCGGCCGGATCGTGCCGGAGAAGGGCCCGGAACTGGCCATCAGGGCAGCGCTCGAGGCCGGCACCGGCCTCCGGCTGGCGGGTCCGCTGCCGGACACCGACTACTTCCGCGAACAGATCGAGCCACTACTGGGGAAGGAGATCGAGTACCTGGGGCATCTGGCCCATCACGATCTCGTCCACCTCGTCGGATCCGCCAGTGTCGCGGTGGTGTCCCCGCGCTGGGAGGAACCTTACGGGCTGGTGGTCGCCGAAGCCCTGGCTTGCGGAACCCCGGTGGCCGGATTCGCGCGGGGAGCCCTCCCGGAAATCCTCGACGCCTCCAGCGGCGCACTGGCCACCCCCGACGACGTCACCGGCCTGGCCACCGCCATCGCCATCGCATCCACTTTGGACCGAGCGGCGGCACGACAGCGCGCGGAAACGGCGTGCTCGGTGGACCGAATGGTGGACGAGTACGTGCAGCTGTACCGGGAACTGCTGTCATGATCGCCTTCTACGTCCACCACCACGGTTCCGGGCATCTCCATCGGGCTGTCACCATCGCCCAAGCCCTGGGTGGGAAGGCCATCGGGTTGTCCAGTCTTCCCGCGCCCGCCGAGTGGCCTGGTCACTGGACCGTGCTGCCCGGCGACGCGGACGGGGTCGACCGGCGACACGACGAGGTGACCGCGGGGTCCACCTTGCACTGGGCGCCCCGGCATCACGAAGGCCTGCGTGATCGCATGGCACTGATCAGTTCGGTGTTGCGCGACGAAGACGTCCGGCTCCTGGTCAGCGATGTGTCGGTCGAAGTGGCGCTACTGGCCCGCCTGCACGGCGTACCAGTAGCGGTCGTGGCACAACCGGGCCGTCGTACCGACCGGGCCCACCGGACCGCCTACGACCTCGCCGAAGTGATCATCGCGCCGTGGCCGCGGCGACCCGCCCCGGACTGGCCGCAACCATGGCTCGACAAAACCGTTCACGTCGGCGCGCTTTCGCGGTTCGACCGACGTCCGGTGACACCGGTCGCCGCGGACCGGAATGTCCTGGTGCTGTGGGGCACGGGCGGACTCGCGGTGTCTTCGGCCCAGTTGCGAGCGGCCGCGGCGGCCACCCCGGACTGGCGGTGGGACGTCGCCGGTCCGAGCCGCCCGGGTGAGACCCCGGATTTCCGGGCGCCGAATCTACGGCACCAAGGCTGGGTGGCCGACCCCTGGCCGCTGCTGGGCGACGCCGGCGTCGTGATCACTCACGCCGGGCAGAACGCTCTGGCCGAAGTGGCGGCGGCGAGGCGTGCCGCGGTCGTCATCCCGCAGCCCCGACCTTTCGGTGAGCAGCAGGCCACCGCCGCCGCGCTCATCCGCGCCCGGCTGGGTGTGGTCGTCCCTTCCTGGCCCGAGCCCCGCCGCTGGTCCGCGCTCCTGGCCCGCGCACAAGCCCGAGGTGGCGACTGGCGGAAATGGTCGAGTGGGAACGGCGCGACACAGGCCGCGGCCATGCTGCGGGAAGTGGCAGGTGAGAGATGACTGCCCGCCCGCGAACCGCTGTCGTCACCATCACGGCCGGCCGCGACGCCCATTTGCGGCGGCAGCGGGAGGCGCTGGCCGAAGAAGAGGCCGACCTGCATGTCGTGGTCGGCATGGCGGGGCCCCCGGATCTGCGGGGCGCCCCTGGCTCATCGCCGGTCGTGTCGGCCCACGTGGTGGCGGGAGACCGGGGCCTTCCGTTGGCCGCCGCTCGCAACGCCGGGGCGCGGGTGGCACTCGAACACGACATCGAACTGCTGGTGTTCTTGGACGTCGACTGCATCCTGGGCCCTGGTTCGCTCGCGCGCTACCAAGCCGCGGCTCGACGGGTACCTCCGCACACGGTGCTCTGCGGCCCGGTGGCCTACCTGCCGCCTCCGCCGCCTCGGGGATATCCCGCGGCGGGGGAGCTCGCCAGGCTGGCCGAGCCGCATCCGGGCAGGCCGGCGCCTCCGCCGGGCGAGATCACCTTGGAGGACGACCGGTTCGAACTCTTCTGGTCGTTGTCCTTCGCGACTTCGCGGGAAGATTGGCGTCGTTTCGGCGGTTTCTGCGAGGAGTTCGCCGGGTATGGCGCCGAAGACACCGATTTCGCCCTGCGAGCCGCCGGCCGCGGCGCCCGGCTGGCCTGGGTCGGTGGGGCCACGGCCTTCCACCAGTACCACCCGCCCAGCAGACACGAGCCGCGGCACGTTCGTGAACTGGTGACGAACGCCCACCTGTTCCACCGGCGCCACGGGTGCTGGCCGATGACCGGCTGGCTGATCGAGCTGGACCGTGCCGGGGTCGTTCGCTTCGACCCCGGACAGGACGTCCTCCGCCTACTTCCCGGATTCGAGCACCGACTCGCACTCCACAACTTCACGTAAAGGATCAAGATGTCCTCACCACGCGTCGTCGTCATCGGAACCGGATACGTCGGGCTCACCACGGGCGCGTGTCTGGCATCACTGGGCCACACGGTGGTGTGCGCTGACACCGATCAGGGCAAGATCGACCGGTTGACCGACGGCCGGATCGACATCCTCGAGCCTGGGCTGGCCGATCTGGTCACCGCGGGTACCGCGAACGGTCGCCTGAAATGTGTGAGCACCACCGAGTCCGCGTTCGCCCACTTCCTGAAGCGGGCGGAGATGGTTTTTCTTTGCGTACCGACGCCCATGGGCGCGGGTGGCCTCGCCGATCTCAGCATCCTCGAGTCGGTGGTGAAGCAGATCAGCGGCGTGCTTTCGCCGGACTGCACGGTGGTGACCAAATCCACCGTGCCGGTCGGCACCGCGACACAGCTGACGCGGATTCTGCGCCGCGACGATGTGGCCGTGGTGTCCAATCCGGAGTTCCTCCGTGAAGGCACCGCCGTACGGGACTTTCTCCACCCGGATCGGATCGTGGTCGGCTCGGCTTGCCGGGAAGCGGCCGGAAGGGTCGCGGCTCTCTATGCGCCACTGGGTGCTCCGACGGTGCTGACAGACGCCGCTTCCGCCGAGCTGATCAAGTATGCCGCCAACTGTTTCCTGGCCGTGAAACTGTCCTACGCCAATGCCATCGCCGAATTATGCGACCGAGCCGGCGCCGACGTCGTCGACGTCGCCGAAGGTATGGGATACGACCGGCGAATCGGCCAGGAGTTCCTGGCACCGGGCCCGGGCTGGGGAGGCTCCTGCCTGCCGAAGGACACTTCGGCACTGCTCCAACTCGCGGACTCCATGGATTTCGAGTTCCGTCTGGTCCGCGCCGCCATCGACACCAACATCCGCCAGCACAAGCGGGTGGTGGACAAAATCCGCGACGTCGTCACGGGAACCCGCCTCGGCTCGCTGAGTCAGGTGCGGCTGGCGCTGCTGGGGTTGACCTTCAAGGCCGGAACCAACGACCTGCGCGATTCACCCGCGCTGGCCGTGGCCGCCCTGCTGCGTGAAGCCGGCGCCGAACTGGTGGCTTTCGATCCCGCCGTGAATCCCGGCGACGAGCGGGTCGCCGATCTTCCGTTCGCCGTGACGGACAACGCCTACGACGCGGCGCGCGGGGCCGACGCGATCGTCGTTCTCACGGAATGGCCGGAGTTCCGGGAACTGGACTGGCCACGCCTCGCCGCCGTGGTCCGCGCTCCCTCTGTTGTCGACACCCGCAACCTGCTCGACCCCGTTTCCCTCGGCCAAGCGGGTTTCAGCTGGACAGGTCTGGGGCGGCCCCCGCACGCCGTGCCGACGACAACCTCGACCGCGTCGATACTGCTCGACTCGGCACCAGTCGGCTCACACGCTTTGCGCGAAGCGTTACTGTGACAAAGGATCGTTGACGTGATGGCTATCGCGGGACTTGTCGCGAAGGAACCGATGCGTCCACACGAGGCCGCACGTGGCGACGAAGCCGACGAAGAACAACAGCGGACTCCCTGCCAGTACGCCTGTCAAAACCATGAGAACCGCTGTCGCATCGGAAAGGAACAGCAAAAATATCCGAATCCGCGGATCGTCCATTCCGTTCCGTCTGCTCATTTTGGCCGCGAAAGCGCGGTCGTCGGCCTTCAGTCCCTTTTCGATCCGGCGTAGTGCGTCGCGTTCTTCGTCAGGTGAGGACATCCGGCACCTCCTGGGTGAATGCGGCAGGGCAGCCATCGATCCCCGGACGTTCATGAGGTCGCGGATGACGCGCCGGCCAGGACCTGGGCCAACGCGCCGCAGGAAGGCCGCCGCCACCGTGCGGCACGACGACCGCCGTGGCAAGAGATCGCGGAACTCGGGTGGGGAAAAGTCGTGCGGTGGTGGGCAAGGTGAGACCTCCACACCGGAGCGAAAGGGCTTTCCGTGTCGAGCGAGAATCGACGGCCCTCGCCGGCAGAGTGCCTGTCGTATCGGCTACTCGGGCACCGCATCCGAGGTCTGGCGCGGCTGCCGGACCCCCAAGATCGCCACGACGAGCGCTACTAGCGCGGTCAGCGCGTGAAGGATGTTATCCGCCCAGTTGAGGTTGACCTCGTCTCCGGCCGATGTCGTGGCCGCGGAGAGGATTCCGAAGCAAGTGAGCCCGGCGAAAGCCACAAAGACGAACCAGCCGTAAATGGGCATCAAAGCCGGTCTGAACACCGCGACGAGCCCGACCACCCCGGTGGCGGTACGGAGGAGGTCCAGCATCCCGGTGGCGCTGAAGATCCAGACCGTGTTCTCTCCGGTCGGGTTGTTCTCAGGCATGAAGAAGAAACCGAGCACACCGACAGTGAGATGCACGAGCGCGAGGATCAGCACCGCCAGACGGAGAGAAGACAGTGTCGCCGGTTTGCTCATCGGAGTACCTCCCTTTCGTCAAGGTTCATTCTTTGGTGCTGAATATCCGAGTGAGGCAGTTCTGTCGCGCCATGGATTTCGGTGATCGTAGTCACCACATGAACACTCACTCCGAACAGAAGCTGCATCGCTCTTGGATCGATGCAGCGCGGATACCCCGCGGGACATGGCTTCACACGTCGCGCAACCTGATCAGGAAAGCGGGCCTGGATCGCGTGCGGGTTGCCCCAGTGCCACCTCCCGCATCGCGTCGGACAGTCGCGGGTAGACCGGCGCCCGCACGTCGACGGCGAACAGTCGCAGGATCCGCAAGACACCGGGGGAGGCGGTGACCAGGCCGATCCGGCGGCGTTCGGACTGGGCCTGGGCCGCGGCTGCTTCCAGCACCCGGAGCCCCGCCACGCCCAGGAACGTCACGCGAGACAGATCGATCAAGGTGCAGACAGGCAAGGGTTGATGCAGATTCCGCCGCAGAAGTGGGGCGGTGGCCGTGTCCAGTTCGCCGGTCACGCTGAGGATGACCAGGTCGGCGGTGTGAACGTGGTTGGTCACCCGTGCCGGTGGGGAAGGGGTGGGCTGCGCGTAGAAGCCGAGGCGATCGCCGGTGTTCGCTGCCGAGAGAAGGCGGGTGGCTGGCCGGTCTTCGAACTCAAGGGATGGCTGGGACGAGGAAGGCATAAGAGTGGTCTCCCCGGGAAGCGGGACGACACGGGCCTACAAGCGAGCTATACGAAATACTCGCGGGAGCGCGTCGTTGGGCCGCACTCGACACCGATTCGGCTGATGCGGCGGCGGACAGGTCGTCGGACGCACGAAGCTGAGGTTGAACCCCGCGCTTCTCGACCGTACGTCAACCGGGACGTTTCCGCAGCCCCTCCGAGCAGGGAGTTTCACATTTTGAATCGGTTTCGCATCGTTTCGCCTTGATCGTTGCCGGGTATCCGGTCTTACGGCCCGTTCAGGAGGCAGGAGGAAAGCGATGACGAAGCATGTTCGGCAAGGTGACCGAGTTGGGGCACCTTCCCGTCACTCGCCGCATCCCTCGGCTCGGCAGAGTTGAACGACCGTGCAGCGATGAGGGCTCAGAGTGCCCGAGCGCACTTCGCGACTCGTTTAGCTCACGTCCGGTGAGGGAACTCCGGGGTGGTACGGCAGGTCGCCCCAGCCCCGGCGCCGCAGGATAAGGGGAAGGACGTCCATGGCCCTATCGTCAATGACGCCGCCGAGCGCCGAAGCAGATTCTCGTGCGGGGGTTCGTAACGATTTTCGGGACCTCGCGGGTTTGGTACGGCGCCAAGGTCTGCTCGACCGCCGCTACGGCTACTACGCGGCGAAGATCAGTCTCACCGCACTCGCGCTGGTCGGCGGTTGTGTGGCGTTCGTAGTACTGGGTGACTCTTGGTGGCAACTCGCGATGGCGGCGTTCTTCGCGGTGCTGTTCGCTCAGGTCGCGTTCCTCGGCCATGACGCGGGGCACAACCAGATTCTTCGGACCGGACGGGCCAACGACCGGCTCGGATACGGCTTCGCCGCGATCGTCGGCATGAGTTACGGCTGGTGGATGGGTAAGCACACCCGGCACCACGCGAGCCCCAATCACGAAGGCGACGATCCCGATATCGAAATTCCTCTGCTCGCCTTCACCCGTGCGCAACTGGGCGACAAGAGCGGATTCGTGCACTGGACCACGAAGCATCAGGCCGGCCTCTTCTTCCCGCTCCTGTTGCTGGAAGGCATCAGCCTGCACTGGGCAGGCATCCGAGCCGTGTGGCGCGGCGAGGTCAAAGCCCGTCGCCTGGAAGCGGTGTTGCTGATCGCGCACATCGGTGGCTATCTCGGCGCGATATTCCTGGTGATGTCCCCGCCGGTGGCGATCGCGTTCATCGCCGTGCATCAGGGGTTGTGGGGTGTCTATATGGGTTGCTCGTTCGCGCCCGGCCACAAAGGTATGCCGACCTACACCGACAAGACCAAACTGGACTTCCTGCGCAAGCAGGTCCTCACCAGCCGCAACGTTCGCGGGGGCCCGTGGGTCGACTTCGCACTCGGCGGCCTGAACTACCAGATCGAGCACCATCTGTTCCCCAGCATGCCGCGGGGCAACTTGCGCCGCGCGCAACCACTGGTGCGCGAGTTCTGTGTCGCACACGAGATCGACTACGCCCAGTGCGGATTACTGACGACCTACGGTCACGTCCTGCGGCACCTACGCGATGTCAGCGCACCTTTTCGCACGGCAAAGTGACGAAGACGGCGACCTTGGTGCGCGGTGTCAGTTGAGACCCACCCTTTCCGCATGGAGGAGACATGACAACACCAGGACCAGAACCCAAGGACGTCCCCGGCTTGGAACCAGGTGGGTCCGTAACACCCGGGGACACCCCGCCGGACGCGGGTCAGACGTCGGGTTTGTCGCACCCCCAACCGATTCCCTCGCGGCTGCCGTCGATCATCACGATCGTCGTGATCGGGGTCCTCGTCCTGGGAGTGGCCGGCTTCTTCATCGTGCGGGCGCTCGACCTGTTCTGACCACTATTGGTCGAATCCACGTGGACGATCTGCCCGGCCCTGAACGAGATCACCGGGATTCTAGGTCCTTGATGGCTCGGACCCGAGGCCCGGATAACGTGAACACGTTTTCAGGCCTTGACAGTAGAACCGTGCCTGGTGATTCATAACAAGCGCGATCCACCCTGGCTCCCTTCGTCGGCGGTAGAGCCGTCAACTCGAAAGATCAGGTCAAACTCACCCGTCAGTTCCGTGTGAGGGGCCCGGTCCGGGGTACCCGAGACCATGTTCACCCGGTTCCGGGCTGGAGAAAGCCGTCCCGGAACGACATTCGGGTGTCCGGCCCGTCCGTTTCCACGTGTATCGGAAGGAGCACCATGACCGCATCGGCCACCAAAGTACAGCGAAGCCCACGTCAGCTTTTCGCGATGACTGTAGGCACGGTATTTCTGCTTGTCGGCATTTTAGGGTTCATCCCCGGGGTAACGACAAATTACGACCAGTTGAGCGGTGCCGGCCACGAGTCCGGCGCTCTCTTGCTGGGGGTGTTCCAGGTTTCGATCCTGCACAATCTCGTCCACCTCGCGTTCGGGCTGGCGGGAATTCTGCTGGCACGGACGGTCAATGGCGCGAAGTCTTTTCTGGTCGGCGGCGGGGTGATCTATCTCGTGCTGTGGGTGTACGGCCTGCTCATCGACCACGGGTCGGCGGCCAACTTCGTGCCGGTCAACAGTGCCGACAACTGGCTGCACCTCGGGCTCGGCATCTTGATGATCCTCTTGGGAGTCGTACCGCTGTCCGGCGGCAAGGCGCCCATCGCAGACTCCCGCTGATTCCACTTTTTCTCTTCGGAGGTTACTTGTGTTCCGTCATACCAAATTACTCCAGTTCGAAGCCAAACCCGAAAAGCCGGACGCGGTGTACGCCCGGAAGCTGCAGGAACTGATCGGCGGCGCTTACGGTGAGATGACCGTGACCATGCAGTACTTGTTCCAGGGCTGGAACTGCCGGATCGAAGGCAAGTACAAGGATCTGATCATGGACACGGCGACCGAGGAGATCGGGCATGTCGAAATGCTCGCCACCATGGTCGCCCGGTTGCTGGAAGGCGCGCCCGCGACAGCGACCGCCGAGGCGGCCAAGGACCCGGTGACGGCGGCGATCCTTGGCGGGATGGATCCGCAGCAGGCGATCGTCGCGGGCGGTGGCGCCATGCTGGGCAACAGCCAGGGGGTGCCGTGGAATGGTGGCTACATCGTGGCGAGCGGGAACCTGCTGGCCGATTTCCGGGCGAACGCCGCCGCCGAAGCCCAGGGCCGACTGCAGACGGCGCGGTTGTACAACATGACCGACGATCCCGGCGTGAAGGCGATGCTGCAGTTCAATCTCGCCCGCGACACGGTGCACCAGAAGCAGTGGCTGGCGGCCATCGAAGAACTCGAAGCGGACGGGCTGGAGGGTTCCATCGTGCCGGACGCGTTGTTCGACGAGGAGAACCAAGAGCACAACAACACCGTGTGGCGACTGTCCGACGGAACGGACGGCAGCAAGGGTGCCTGGAGTTTCGAAGGTGAAGAGATCGAATACTTGAACGACCCCATGCCGCTCGGCGGCCCCGGCACCGCTCCCAAACCCGATCCCGCGCTCTACGGGACTTACTCGCCGGTGCAAGACGCTGTCGGAACGATCAAGGGGAAAGCCAAGGCGGCCAAGAACAAGGCTACCGTGAAGCAGAAGAAGGCCAAGAACTAGAAGACGGCCAGAGGGGTTCTTTCTCGCGATAGCGTGAGAAAGAACCCCTCACCGTGTATCGAGGCGGGTGGCCCCTATGCCGCCCAGGCGAGCGACGGCATCGATGCCGTCGAAGCATTCCGGGTTTCATCAAGGGCTCTGGGCGTAACAACGCGTGTCAACGGGTCCCAGGTCGAGTGGTGGTCGGTCGGTTGAGCAAACAGCCCACTGGCCGCCGTCGGGCGAGCGTGGCACAGATGTGGCCGGTTCCTGGCGTACGGAACCGGCCACATCTGTGCAACGGCCTGGGTCGGGAGAATCGGCCGCCGACCTCACCTTTGCCGTCGGGCAACGACCTGCTCTGGTGAGGATGTCTTAAGAGGTCAGGACTGTCCGGGACGAGACACGTCGCCACGCCACGCGCCCGTCTCGGCGCCGTCGCGGTTCTCGAGAAAGGTCTTGAACCGATCCAGATCGCCTTGGACGCGTCGGTCAAGGATCCCGAGCTTGTCGGCGACGTTCTCCACGAAGCCCTCGGGGTCGATGTCCATCTGGACGGTGACCCGGGTGTGGTGCTCGTCGAGGCGGTGCACGGTGACGACACCGGCGTGGTTCGGGCCGTCATCGGACTTCCACGCGACCCGTTCGTCCGGGTGCTGCTCGGTGATGGTGGCGTCGAATTCCTTGGAGACACCGGCGACGGTGATGGTCCAATGCGTGTGGGTGTTGTCGCGCTGCTCGACCCGTTCCACGCCTTCCATGAACCGGGGGAATTCGGCGAACTGGGTCCACTGGTTGTAGACGTCGCTGACCGGGGCCTCGACATCTACCGACTTGGTGATCGTGCTCATCAAGCGCCTCCTGAGGCGGGTCCACTTTCTGTCCGCCCGCCGGATACCCGGCTGACTGTCCTCGAAACGCACCACGCTTCCGGTGGGTTTGCCGTCGGCGGGGAAGGGAAACCGTAGACATTCGGCAGGACGCACGCGGAAGAGGGAGCACCATGAAGGCAGTCACCTGGCACGGCAAGCGCGACGTGCGCGTCGACACGGTGCCGGACCCGAAGATCGAGGCTTCCACGGACGCGATCGTGCGGATCACCTCCACCGGCATCTGCGGCTCCGACCTGCATTTGTACGAGGTGCTCGGAGCGTTCATGACCGAAGGCGACATCCTGGGGCATGAGCCGATGGGTGTGGTCGAGGAGGTCGGCTCCGAGGTCAGCGGGCTCAAAGCGGGTGACCGGGTGGTCGTCCCGTTCAATATCTCCTGTGGCCATTGCTACATGTGCACCCGTGGCCTCCAGTCACAGTGCGAGACC
This sequence comes from Amycolatopsis sp. cmx-11-51, assembly GCF_047608665.1. Classification (NCBI taxonomy): domain Bacteria; kingdom Bacillati; phylum Actinomycetota; class Actinomycetes; order Pseudonocardiales; family Pseudonocardiaceae; genus Amycolatopsis; species Amycolatopsis sp. cmx-11-51. Next base: position 264,110 of record NZ_JADNQO010000003.1, read on the forward strand.
ACCCAGGTGACCGACCAGGGCAAGGGCGCGGCGTTGCTGGGCTATACCAAGCTCTACGGACAGGTCCCCGGGGGACAGGCCGAATACCTGCGGGTTCCGCAGGCGCACTACGGGCCGATCAAGGTTCCGGACGGCCCGCCGGACGAGCGGTTCGTCTATCTGTCCGATGTCGTCCCGACCGCTTGGCAAGCCGTCGACTACGCGAACATCCCGCGCGATGGCACTGTCGTGGTGTTCGGCTTGGGCCCGATCGGGCAGATGGCCTGCCGGGTCGCCCGCCACCGCGGTGCCGGCGAGGTCATCGGTGTCGACCTGGTGCCCGAGCGGCTGGCTCGCGCTCGCGAACACGGTGCCACCACGCTCGACACCCGGGACCACAAGGAGATCGGCGACGCCATCCGGCAGCTCACCGGCGGTCGCGGCGCCGACTCGGTGATCGACGCGGTGGGTATGGAGGCGCATGGCGCGCCGGTGGGCAGGCTGGCGCAGAACCTGGTCGGGTTGTTGCCGCAGCAGCTGGGGGCCAAGCTCACGGAGAAAGCGGGCATCGACAGGCTCAGTGTGCTGTACGCGGCGATCGACAGCGTCCGCCGCGGCGGCACGATCTCGCTGTCCGGAGTGTACGGCGGGATGGTCGACCCGATCCCGATGATGGATCTGTTCGACAAGCAGATCCAGCTGCGGATGGGGCAGGCCAACGTCCGTCGATGGATAGACGACATCATGCCGGTCCTCACCGCTGACGACGACCCGCTCGGCGTCGAAGGGTTCGCCACGCACAAGCTGCCGTTGGCTGACGCACCCCGGGCGTACGAAATCTTCCAGAAGAAGCTCGACGGTGCGCAGAAGATCCTCCTTCAGCCCGCGGCTTGACCTGGCGGGACCGTGGAAGAGGCGAGCGCGACACCAGCACGCCGAGTTTGATTTGACTCGTTCCAGAAAACCTTCTAGGATCCTTGGTGATGTCCGAATTCGCAGCGCAGCTGCGGGCGGCCTCGTTGCGCGTGACCCGGCCTCGGTTGGCTGTGCTCGCCGCGCTCCGTGACCATCCCCATGTCGACACCGAAGCGGTGATCGCACTGGTGCGGGCCGAGCTTCCCTCGGTGTCGCATCAGGCGATCTACGACGTGCTCCGGGCGCTCACCGACGCTCGTCTGCTGAGGCGTATCCAACCCGCCGGAGCGCTCGCCCGATACGAATCCAGGGTGGGGGACAACCACCACCACGTCGTGTGCCGCTCTTGCGGTGCGATCGCGGACGTCGATTGTGCTGTCGGCCATGCACCCTGTCTCACCGCCTCGGCGGACCACGGCTTCGTGGTCGATGAGGCGGAGGTCGTCTTTTGGGGTCTTTGCCCCGATTGCGGCCGAACCGTCCAGTGATGATCCGCCTCGGAAGGAAGTTAATGAGCGACACCCCGGAGAAGGTCCCGTCGAGCGCACAGGGCGTGGACCGGAAAGCGGCTGAAGGCTGCCCGGTGGCTCACGATTCGGTGACCGCGCACGGCAGCGAGAGCGAGAACCCGGCGATCGACTCGCCGACCCCGAAGACGGGCGGGCGTCCGCGGACGAACCAGGACTGGTGGCCCAACCAGCTCGACCTTTCGATACTGCACGCCCATTCGTCGAAGGCCAACCCGCTCGGCGAGAACTTCAGCTACGCCAAAGAGTTCGCCAAGCTCGACGTCGAAGCCCTCAAGAGTGACATCGCCGGTGTGCTCACCACCTCGCAGGACTGGTGGCCCGCCGACTTCGGGCACTACGGCGGCCTGATGATCCGGATGAGCTGGCACGCCGCAGGCACCTACCGCATCCATGACGGCCGTGGCGGGGCCGGTGACGGTTCTCAGCGCTTCGCGCCGCTGAACAGCTGGCCCGACAACGCCAACCTCGACAAGGCACGCCGTTTGCTGTGGCCGGTCAAGGAAAAGTACGGTCAGCAGATCTCGTGGGCCGACCTGCTGGTGCTCGCCGGCAACGTCGCCCTGGAGTCGATGGGTTTCAAGACTTTCGGTTTCGGCTTCGGGCGTCAGGACACCTGGGAGCCCGAGGAAATCTTCTGGGGACCGGAGGACGCCTGGCTGGGCGACGAGCGCTATGCCGGCGACGCGGAGATGGTGCCCGACGTCGGCGCGACCGAGATGGGCCTCATCTACGTCAACCCCGAGGGGCCCCGCGGCAGCGCGGACTTCCGCGCGGCGGCCCACTTCATCCGGGAGACCTTCGGCCGGATGGCGATGAATGACGAGGAGACCGTCGCCCTCATCGCCGGTGGGCACACCTTCGGCAAGACCCACGGTGCGGGCATCGCCGACGACCACGTCGGCCCGGAACCCGAGGGCGCGCCGCTGGAGACGCAGGGGCTGGGCTGGCTGAGCACACACGGGAGCGGCAAGGGCGCCGACACGATCACCAGCGGTCTCGAGGTGACGTGGACCGACCGGCCGACCGAGTGGAGTAATCGCTTCTTCGAGATCCTCTTCGGCTACGAATGGGAGCTCACCCAGAGCCCTGGCGGCGCGAAGCAGTACGTCGCCAAGGACGCCCCGGAGATCATCCCGGATCCGTACGACCCGGCCAAGAAGTACCGGCCGACCATGCTCACCACCGACCTGTCGCTGCGCTTCGACCCGACTTACGAGAAGATCTCGCGCCGGTTCCTGGAGCACCCCGACGAGTTCGCGCTGGCGTTCGCCAAGGCCTGGTACAAGCTGCTGCACCGTGACATGGGCCCGGTCAGCCGTTTCCTGGGACCGTGGGTCCCCGAGCCGCAGTTGTGGCAGGACCCGGTGCCCGCCGTCGACCACGACCTCGTGGACGACTCCGACATCGCCACGCTCAAGGCGAAGGTGCTCGACTCCGGTCTCTCGGTCGCCCAGCTGGTTTCCGCGGCTTGGGCGTCGGCGGCGAGTTTCCGGTCCACCGACAAGCGCGGTGGGGCTAACGGCGCCCGGATCCGTCTCGAGCCCCAGCGAGGCTGGGAGGTCAACCAGCCGGAGCAGCTCGCGACGGTCTTGGAGGTCCTCGAGGGCATCCAGCGCGAGTTCAACGACGCGGGTGGCGCGAAGATCTCGCTCGCGGACCTGATCGTGCTGGCCGGTTCGGCCGCCGTCGAGAAGGCGGCGCGCGACGCCGGTGTCGAGACGACCGTGCCGTTCCACCCCGGCCGCACCGACGCCACCCAGGAGCAGACCGACGTCGAATCGTTCGAGGTGCTCGAGCCGCGCGCCGACGGGTTCCGCAACTATCTGCGTGCCGAAGAGAAGCTCCAGCCCGAGGTCCTGCTCGTAGACCGCGCCTACCTGCTCAACCTGACCGCACCCGAGATGACCGTCCTGGTCGGTGGTCTGCGTTCCCTCGGTGCCAACGCCGGGGACAGCCGTCACGGCGTTCTCACCGAGCGGCCGGGCGTGCTCACCAACGACTTCTTCACCAATCTGCTCTCGCCGGGGACCCGGTGGAAGGTGTCGGAGTCCGAGGAGAACGTCTACGAGATCCGCGACTCGGCGACCGACGAGGTGAAGTGGACCGCCACCGCGGTCGACCTCGTTTTCGGCTCCAACTCCCAGTTGCGGGCTCTCGCGGAGGTCTACTCCGGCCAGAGCGCTCGTGACAGGTTCGTCGCGGACTTCGTCTCGGCGTGGACCAAGGTGATGGAGCTCGACCGGTTCGATCTCGCCTGACCGTTCACTGTTTCACCGCGGTGTTCCGGGGTATGCCAAGGGATCCCCACCCAGGAGGTCACCTTGGCTGCCTCGAAGCACTCCACCGAACCCGACGGCCCGACCGATCTGCCACGGCGATCCTGGTGGGCTGTCCTCAAGCGGACGGTCGTCCAATTCAACCGTGACAACCTGTTGGATTGGGCGGCCGCGCTCACCTACTACGGCGTTCTTTCGCTGTTTCCCGGCCTGCTCGTACTGACCGCCATCCTCGGCCTTCTCGGGCCGTCTGCCACCCAGACCCTGATCGACAATGCCGGACGGATCGTGCCAGGCCAGGGCCGCGAGATCCTGGTCGGCGCGATCGAGGAACTGTCCCGGTCGAGTGGACTGGCCAGCGCCGCCGCGATCTTCGGTGTCCTGGCGGCTCTTTGGTCGTCTTCGGGCTATATCGGCGCGTTCATGCGTGCTTCCAACGTCATCTACTCGATGCCCGAAGGCCGCCCGGTCTGGAAGACCTGGCCGTTGCGGCTCGGCCTGACCCTCGCGCTGCTCGTCATCCTCGCCCTCTGCGCGATCGGGATCGTCGCGACGGGCGACGTCGCCCGGTCACTCGGCGATCTCGTCGGGCTGGGCTCGACCGGCGTTATGGTCTGGGACATCGCGAAATGGCCCGTGATCGCGCTACTGGCTGTCCTGGCGTTCGCGGTGCTCTACTGGGCGAGTCCCAATGTGCGGCAACCCCGGTTCCGCTGGATGACGCCTGGCGGCCTGGTCGCCGTCGTGCTGTGGGCCGCGGCCACCCTCGGGTTCGCCATCTACGTGAGCAACTTCGCCTCTTACAACAAGATCTATGGCTCGCTGGCCGGAGTGATCGTATTCTTGGTCTGGCTGTGGATCTCGAACATCGCCGTCCTGCTCGGTGCCGAACTCAACGCGGAGCTCACCCGGGGCAAGGAACGGGCGGCGGGCCGTCCGGCCAAGGACGAACCGTTCCTCCCGCCGCGCGACACCCAGGCGATGGACGACGAGGAGACCGCCGAGGTCGCCGCAGCCGAGACGCGTGAGTCCGGCAAGTGAGATTCCCGCGAACCCGGGGCGGGGGATAGCCTGGAGGCATGCTCAGGCTCGGCTTTCCTGTGATCGGTGTGTCGGATCTACCGCGGGCGGTCAGGTTCTGGACTGCCGCGGTGAACCTGGTGGCCAGTGACGAGTGGGCGAGCGACGGCTGGCGGACCCTGGTCCACGCGGATGGCTCCGGGCGCGCGCTGGGGTTGATGACGAGCGAGTCCCCGATCGAACCGTACCCCCGGATCCACCTCGACCTCGTCGTCGACACCGCCGCCGAACAAACGGCAGAAGTCTTACGCCTGAAGGAACTCGGTGCCACAGACGTCGGTTGGGACCGGTATCCGCCCAAGCCTGACTTCGTCGTTCTCGCCGACCCGGACGGCAACCGCTTTTGTGTCGTCGACCTCAGCAACGCGCCTTCGGGCAGCTGAGCGACTGTCAGCGCCACGGCTGATCGATACCGGTAGTGATGTTCTACCGCAGGTGATGGTGGAACAGAGTGCTAGGTCGGCGGTTCGCGCGAGGCGCCGGCCTGTCCTGTTCAGGGGCTGGATCGAGGCGAGAAAGTGCGCGCTACGAATCCAGGTCACCGGTCAGGCGATGACGGCCGGATTCCCGTGCGATCACGCCGCCAGCAGTGCTGTCCCCGGCGCGAGCCCCGGCGTCCACATTTCCTACGCGCCCGACATCTCTTGCGTTCCAACGAAGGAACGGCAACGCTGACTCAGTCCGGCATGCGTGGTCACGCTGAGGCCGGTGTCACCGTGGATCCGGAGTCCTTGTGACACAGGAATGTTCGATGTGCCGGCCGAAAAGCGCGTAACTCGATCGGACCACTGATCACGCGGTCAACGGGCCGCCGGACCCACACGATGGTGGAACGGCGTGGAAAAGACCGGCTCGCATCAGTACGTTTCCCGTGACACGGGACGAAAACACACTCTCGCTGCCGTCCTGTTCGATGCAAACGTCCTCAAGGAGAATTCATGCTGAAGAAGATCGGCTTCGTCGCGGCCGCCATGGCCGCCGGTGCCTTCATCGGTGGTGGGGTCGCTTCCGCCGACACCACCGACGACCGCTACGACTACGACGGCCACGACATCAGTGAGCAGGTCGGTCTGGTCAACCTGAACAACATCGACGCGCTGCACAACGTCAACGCCGTGGTGGGTGTGTGTGGCAACGATGTGAACGTGCTCGGCGTCCAGGTGCCGATCCGTGACTCGCTGAACGGCATTGGTGTGCCGATCCTTTCGCCGGGTGCGCACGAGGCCAGTGGCGAGTCCCCCTACAACTGCGCCGCCGGTGGCATCGTCGACGGTGGCACGTCGCAGGGCAACTAGTAGCTCCCTGCCGAGGTCGCCCGTTGTGTGTACGGAAGTCGGCTGAGGCAAGGGGTCCGGCGAGACGCATCGAGGTCGTGAAGCGTGCCCGGAACGTGGAAAAGAGTGCATACTCCGTTCCACGTTCCGGGCACGTCACGGCGCGAAGCGACGCCGGCACGGGTGGGGCCGGTTCGTCCTGCCCAGGAGTTGACCGGCCCCATCCAGCGTGACATGCACGATAACCGATATCCCCGGCTGCTGCGAACTGAAGTTCCGCCGCCGGGATTTCCCTCACTGGTTATTCCGGTGGGTTTGTCTGAGGAGTTTTCTGTGATCAAGCAGCTTGGTTTCGTGGCTACCGCTGTGGCGGCTGGGATGGCGATCGTGGGTGGGTCCGCGTCGGCGGCGAATGTGTCGGTGGCGGGTCACCCGGTGGACCACAATGAGCAGATCGGTCTGGCGAACGTGCAGAACCTGGACGTGGTCCACAATCTCAATGTGGTCGGCGGGGTGTGTGACAACAACGTCAACGTGCTCGGTGTCCAGGTCCCGGTTCGTGACGTCGCCGAGGGTATCGCTATTCCGGTCTTGTCTCCTGGTGAGACCGAGGCCGAGGGTGCCACTCCGGACAACTGTGCCGGTGGCGGCATCGTCGACGGCGGGACCGTCCAAGAAAACTGATCGATCCCGTTAGCAGCCGCCGCGTGGAAGCCCCTCCACGCGGCGGCTTCTTTATGCGACGAAACATGATGCCCCTTGAGGTGTCACGCGGGTGAGGTCAGGCTCCCGGCACGGTCCGGGCGGCCTGACCTCACCGCTTTTCGCCGCCCCGAACAGCGACTGATCGAAAGCTTGCCCAGAGGTCGCCATCGTCGCGACTCGAGTCATCCGATCCGGGACGGCGTCGTTCCCTGAGTTGCGAGTCGGTCAACCGCACCGTTTCCGGCCAGGGCAACTGCGGAGGAACTTCACGACCGGACCTCGGGGGAGAACCTGGTGCAGGCCCGGTTTCCCGTCCGGCCATTCGATGGACAGGGCGATGGACGAGGAGTTGTTGCCGTAGTCGGTTTCCGCCAGAGTCCGGTCGTCGTTGACGGTGTTGACCAGGTCGTAGGTCCCCGACGGGACGTCGGTGATGTCCAGCCACTGAAAGTCGACGTCGTACTTGTAGTCGTCACCGGCTCCGACGGAGATTCCTTCGACCACGTCGAGTGCGGCCGGTTCGTGGTGGCGGCATTTGTTCGCGCGCAGGCGCTGGGCGAGTTCCGCGTCAGGGCCGGATTCGCCCGGAACCCGGTCGAGCGCGCCGATGTCCGCGACCCGGAAGCGATCGCCGAGACAGAAGCCGTTCTTGCGATCGGTGACGACGGTCTTTCCCTGCTTCGAGACCAGCGCGAAGTGCTCGAAGTTCATCAAGTGCCAGTGCTGGTGATCCGTGGCGGGTTCGTAGTAGGTGAAGGTACGCGTGGGCCGCTGTGCTTTGTCGTAATCGGCTGGTATCGAACCGTCCGCGGCGTTGCGAAGAGCCTGCCGGACCGTCATGCGCCCTTGTGTCGTGTCGCTGCGTCGACCGTAAAGCAGCAGAGGCCCGTCGCCGATGTTTTCTTCCGAGCTGGTGAATCGCAGCCGGACGGCCTTCGCGGCGGCAGGGAGGACGCAGCGGCCGTTCGGGGCGGCCGGGTCGATCACCATGCAGACGTCCCAGTCCACGCACTTCAGGGCGTCGCCGGCATGCCCTCCGGCGCATCCCGGTGGGGCCTGGCGGAGATCCGGCAACAGGAGTTGTGGTGACGCGTCAGAGGTCGGGATGGAAGTCGTGGCGGCCGTCAGGAGCACTACCGCGGCCAGGGTGAGGTATTTCTTGAGCAAGAGGTGGGACCCGTTCTGTGCTGAGATCTTCGACGAGGTAACCCTATTCGAGTAATCTCTTTTCTGGTGGAAGGCACAACCGGATCACACCATGGATTGATCTTGTCACCATTGCCGTGGGTCCGGTGCGTAGCGTGCGTTCAAACCCGCTCCGAAAGGATGTCCGAATGTCGATTTCCGCCGGTCTCCGCGCACCAGCGGCGGATCACAGTGGTACCTCCCGGGCCGTGACGGCCGGTGGTGTCGTTCTGGTCTGTGGGACCCGGCCGGAACTCATCAAGTTGTCGCCGTTGATGCGCTACTTGGGAGACGACTGCATGACTGTCTACACAGGACAACACTACGACGACTCGCTGTACTCACGTATCCGGGCGGATCTCCCACCGTCGAAGCGCTTTCACGAGCTGGGTGTGACCGTTGCCGGCCGCGGTGCGCAGCTCGGCCGGGCGATCAGCGCCGTCGACGAGGTCCTGGCCACGTACCCGCGTCCGGTGGTGCTGGTGCAGGGTGACACGACGTCCGCGCTCGCCGGCGCGCTGGCGGCCAACGCGCGTGAACTCCCGGTGGTGCACGTCGAAGCGGGGTTGCGCAGTCACGATCGCGCCATGCCCGAGGAACACAACCGTGTGCTGATCGACCATGTCGCCGACCTCTGCTGCGCGCCGACCGACCTCAATCGGCTGAATCTCCTCGCCGAGAACATCCCGTCCGGGCGTATCGCCGTCACGGGCAACACCGTCGTGGAGGCACTGGAAGCAGCTCTCCCGTCGGCGGGGGACCGGGCCGCGGTCCTCTCGGCTCGCGGACTCCGCCGGGACGAGTACGTCCTCGCCACCATCCACCGACCGGAGAACGTCGACGATCCCGAGCAGCTGACTGAGATCCTGCGCGAGCTCTGCGGGCTGCCGATCCCCGTCGTGTTCCCGTTGCACCCCCGGACGAGCAAGAGTATCGAGCGCTTCGGCCTGACCCGGTTTTTGGAGCCGCTTCTGGTACTCGAACCCCAGGCCTATCCGGCGTTCCTCGCGTTGGCCGCGGAAGCCGCGGTGATCATCTCGGATTCCGGTGGTATCCAGGAAGAGGTGAGCGTGCTGAAACGACCGGTGGTCGTGGTGCGGCGGAGCACCGAGCGTCCCGAGATCTCCGGTCTGTTCGGTGTCCTGGTTCCGCCTGGACCTCTGATCGGTGTGGAGACCGCGGCGTGGCTGACCGACGTCGCGGCCCACCGTGAGCGACTCAGCCTACTGCCTTCGCCGTACGGGGACGGGTCGGCTTCTCGCCGGATCGTGGACGCTATCGAGGCGAAGTTCCCGTGGGCATGAGCGCGGTGCCGTCGAGAATCCGGCCGGTCACGTCGTTCGCGAGCTTGACGCTCGAGTTCCAGCTGGTCACGTCCGGGTAGACATGCGCGGTGGTCGCCAGCCGCAGGCTCGTACCGTCCACAGTGGTGGGTGGGCGAAGCGCGAGATATCCCAGTGGATAGACCGGTTCGACGAACGGTGCCTTGAACACCCGCACCTCCTCGACATCGTCCGGCGTGAGTTCGGGGAAGAGGTCGATGAGCTGAGCCGTCCAGTGTGTGGCTGTTTTGGCGGCGTCGCGGGCGTAGAGCCTTGACGCGCGATCGGTGTAGCGCATGACATAGACGAGGTGCGAGCCTCCGTAGGCTTCAATGCCGGTGAGTGCGGACATCTCGACCACTCCGTCGAACCCGGTCCCCGAGCGCAGCACCGGTGTCCAGTAGTGCCCGGTCAACGGACGACGAAGGAAGAACGCGGCGGTGACCACTCCTTGGTAGGGGAGTTCGGTCCGCGGGAGGAGAGCGGCGAGTTCTTCGTCGGCGAGTCCGCGCAACATCGGCAGCGGCACCGTCGAGATCACCTGCCCGACGGTGAGAACCTCGCCGTCGGCCAGCGTGAGGGAGCTGCTTTCCGCCCCGCTGTGCAACCGATGGACCGGTGTCGATGTGCGGACGGTCCCACCCGCGTCCTCGATGGACACGCGCAACGCGTCGATGATCGCCTTGTAGCCGCCGTCGGGGTATCCCCGAGTCGAGACGTTCCGTTCACGCCCCAGCCGCTGCCACAGGTACAGAGCGGGGACATCACCGAAGGAGGAACCGAACTTCGAGCCGAACATCGGCGCGAGGAGTTCCTCCCACACCCGGCGACCGTAGAGCCCGCGCAGCCAGTCCTCGGTGCGAAGCGTGTCGAGGTCCCGTCCCTGCCCCAGCTGCCGCAACAACAGCGACACCGCGCCGAAGCGCACCCTGTCGTGAAACCGGAGAGGCGTGAACCGCAGGAGGTCGAGGGCTGAGTTGAACCGGTGCCGCCTACCGTCGACGACCATGCCCATGGTCGTCTCGCGCCACCGCACCGAGTCTTTCAGGCCCAATTCGTCCAGTAGCCGAAGAAGGTCGTCGTCGGTCGGCATGACGCAGTGGTAGAACCGCTCCACCCACCCGTCCCGATACGGGAAGAAACTTCCGAGCCCGCCGAGCTGGTCACTGGCTTCCAGCAGGGTCACGCGGACGCCGTCGCGAGCGAGCCGGTGTGCCGCGGCCAGGCCGCAGATGCCGCCGCCGATCACGGCGACGTGCGGGGGAGAGGTCGTCACCGGGGTCACAGCTTTCGGAAGGGCGCCGGGCTGAGCCGGTCGCGGGCGAGCAGTCTCACGTACTGCAGGATGGTCCGCCGGAGCTTCAGCTTGCTCGGCCCCTGTTTGCGGTCGTAGCGCAGGGCCAGCGGGATCTCCGTGATCACCGGTCGGCAATGGCGGAGTTTGAGCAGCAGTTCCACCATGCAGGCGAACCCCTGTTCTTCGATGAGCCGCTCGCCCCAGTGGTCGGACGCCCTGGTCAGCAAGGTCGCGCGATAGGCGCGGTAGCCACTGGTGAAATCGCGGACCCCTTCGACGGCGAGCGCGCGCTGAAAGAGTTGCGCGGCCCCGCGGGAGAGGAGTCGCCTGCCGAGCGGGGCGGTCCGATCGTCGCCGCCCTGGACGAAACGTGAGCAGATGGCGACATCCGAGCCGGCGGCGATTTCCGCCTGCAGCAGGCTGATCAGGCCGGGATCGTGAGTGTCGTCGGCGTCCATGACCACGACGATGTCGTCGGGGCCGGAGTCTTCCAGCGCCGCGCGGAGCCCGGACAGCACGGCGCGGCCCAACCCGAGGTTGATCGCGTGCCGCACGACGCGCACCTCGAGCCCGCCGAAGCCGGATTCCGCCACCGCCGCGGAGCGGTCGGACGAACCGTCGTCGACGACCCAGACGGTGATCTGTTCGGTGAGTGCCACCTCGGCGAGCCGCCGGAGCAGTGCGGGCAATGCCGCTTCTTCGTTGAAGGCGGGCAGGACCACGTGCGCGCGCCCACCTGTCTTCGCTTTCCGGTCCGGTTCCGCTCTGGTGGCCAGAGCGGTCTTCTCCACTGCCACGAGTCCCCTTCGACGAGTCGATACGATCCGCGGCCGTCATCCTCAATTCGGCCGTCAGCTCATATTCGGCTATGTTGTGCCCTTTCTTTAGGGCCGCCAGAGGTCCCCCAAAAGGAGGGGTAAGCGTGCAACTACGTGGCGTTCACCTGCGTAGCTCAAAGGGGTTCACCATGTTCCCCGATCGTGCCTATGCCTTGAAACGCACAGTAAGCATGCGTCGGCGAAACCGAGCTTACCTCGAATGGATGAGTTTTGCCGAAGGTGGAGGAATGACCGTAGCGGAAGAACCCATGAAATGTGGGATGTGCGACACGCGACAGTTCCGCTCTTTTCGGAAAGGCCGAGGCCGGTGACCGAATTGAGGACGTCGGTCCCTGCCGGGGCGTTGCCGAGTCAAAGACGTCGAAGGCTCGCCTCCACGGCACGGAAGCGTCCCTTGCTGATGCGAGTCAACGCCGTCGTGTTCTTGTTGCTGGCGGTCGATTTCGGCGCATGGCTGGTGGCGACCGCGATGACCGGCGCCGGCCCGCTGGAAGCGGTCGTCGCCGGTGCGGCGTTGGCGAGCGCGCGGTTCGCCGGGCGGGTTCACCGACGTCGCCTGTGGCTTTCCTGGCTGCAGGACCTGCCGCGATCAGTGGCCACTTCCGGAGTCGCGTTCGCGCTGATCGCCTGCGTGGCGCTGGTGACCGGCCCGCACGGACAGAAAATGTCCGCCGCGCAAGAACTCGTGCTGGTGTTCGCCGTGCTCAGCGAAGGCGTTCGGCCGGCTGTCTTCGCGATCGGCCGGTGGGGACGCCGTCGGCTCCGCAGGTGTGACCGCGCCATCGTGGTGGGAGGGGCGGAGAGTGCCGGTGAGCTGATCCGGACCATGGTGCGGCATCCCGAATTCGGTCTGCTGCCGGTCGGATTCGTTCCTTCCGATTCGGACGCGCGGACCGAGGATCTTCCCGTTCAGGTGATTCGCGACGGCCTGGCCGAAGCCATCGTCCGGTGTGGCGCGGGCACGGTCGTGTTCGCTCATTCCAGGGACAGCGACAGCGCGATCGTCGATGCCGCCGTCACGGCGCACCGGCTCCGTTGCGTCACACTGGTTTTGCCACGTTTGTCCGCGCTCTGCCCGGACAAACCAGGGATCGACCGGCTACGCAGTCATCCTTTGGTGTGGTTGGCAGGCGCGCCGACCCGCCGGCCCAGTTGGCGGATCAAGCGGGTGCTCGAAGCAGTGCTGGCCGCCGCCGCGCTCGGCGTCCTGGCGCCGGTCATCGCGGTGTGCGCGCTGGCTGTCGTGCTGGAGAGTGGGTTTCCGGTGCTCTTCCGCCAGGTGCGGGTCGGAGTGGGCGGTGAGACCTTTTTGCTCTATAAGATTCGCAGCGTGCGACAGGACACTGTGGACGATTCACAGACGCGCTGGTCGGTGGCCGGGGATCACCGGGTCGGTCCGGTCGGCCGCTTCCTGCGAAGGACCTCTTTGGACGAAATACCGCAGCTGTGGAACGTCGTACGCGGGGACATGGCGCTCGTCGGCCCGCGTCCGGAGCGGCCGGTGTTCGTCGAGGAGTTCTCCGCCGTTCACGATCTGTACTGGGCACGGCACCGGGTGCCCACCGGACTGACCGGTCTCGCGCAGGTGCACGGCCTCCGTGGGGACACGTCTATCGCGGACAGGGCACGCTACGACAACTATTACATCGCCAACTGGTCACTCTGGCTGGACCTGAAGATCATCATCCTCACGGTGGGAGAACTGTGGTGCCGAAGGCAGCGCTGAGGCGTGCTCACCCGATGGCGACCAGGCTTTCCGCCGGGTACGCCGCGCTCGTGCTGGCCGCGGGGTGCGTGGCCGGATGCACCTCGAGTTCAGCCGGCGAGGTTTCGGCGGCACCGCCGCCGAAACCGTTGGCGCCGTGCGCGTGGTGGTACGGGATCGGTCAGCCACCGACGGACAGCGACCTCAAACTGGCCGCGCAGCGTTACGAAGTCGTGGTGCTCAACGCCGACCAGGGCCCGGCGATGCGGAAGCTGCGGGAGCTCAACCCTCGGATCAAGATCCTGGTGTACAAGGACTTGTCGAGTACCCGCAACTACGCGGGCGCGGTGAACGGTGGCGAGGACGCGGAGTTCCTGCCCAGCGGCATCGGCTATGTCGCGGCGCAGCGTGCGCACCCCGAGTGGTTCGCGACCGACACCCGTGGCAGCCGCATCGAGTGGCAGGGGTACCCGAAACACTGGCAGATGACAGTGTGGGACCCGGCTTACCAGCAGGCTTGGAAGTCCGCTGTGGTGGCAGAGGTGATCCGAGAGGGTTGGGACGGCATCCTCGCCGACAACGACTTCAACTCGTTGAGTCACTATTCGTCGGCGATCCTCACCGGCACCGCGACAGCGGCTGAAACCGACCGGAAGCTGCGTGACGGCCTCGAAGCCTTTCTGTCACTGGTGGGTGATGCGCTCCAGAAGGCGGGCAAGCTGTTCGTGCCGAACGTGTCCGAGACCCACCTGCTGCCGGGGAGGTGGACGGCGCACTCCCGGTTCGGCGGTGCCATGGAGGAGAACTTCGGTTTCCGCGAGAACGGTGGGGCAGGCGGCCTGCTCACCTTCCGCGGCAACGAGTTCCAGGAGTTGCGTGCCCAAGCCGCGCTCGGTGAATCGTTGCTGCTGCTGGTCACCCGGACAAGGTCCGCTCAGCAGGACCGGGCGGGCTATGCCAGCGCGGCACTGCTGGCGGGGCCCCGGACGTGCTGGACCCCGGCCACCACGGACGACTACCGGGATCCCGAATGGTCGAAACTGCAGAGCAGCGGGCTCGGGGAAGCCGTGGACGCCGCGAGCCGCCAGCCGAACGGCGTCTGGACCCGGACCTTCACCAGCGGCTGGGTCGCGGTGAACCCGACGTCGGCGACCCAGACCGTGACGCCTCCCGAAGGACTGGTGCCCGCGGGTAGTCCGCCCATCCGCCCCACGACTTCCATGCCCGCTCCGGTCAGTTCGTGGGTGTCGTCCACACCGCCGTCATCGCCGCCACCGCCGGCCGTCGTCGAACTGGCCGCGGCCGACGCGGTGGTGATGGTCAAACCGAAGTAGTGGGCAGCATGGCATGACACGATCCAGCGACTCAGGGCAGTAGCGACTCGTAGAGGTCGAGGTGACGCCGCGCGCACACCTCCGGGGCGAACCGCCGCCGGGCTCGCGCGGCGAGCAGGACCCCGGTCCGGGCCGGAGCCGGATCGGCGAACAGCGCGCGCAAACGTGCGGCCAGTGCCCGGATGTCGCCCGGCGGCACCAGGTGGCCCGGTCCCAGCATGTCGGAGACACCGCCGGTATCGGTGGCTATGACGGGCTTTCCGGCGGCCATCGCCTCCGCCACCACCAGGGGTTGTTGTTCCATCGTGGAGGGCAGCACCAGAGCGTCCGCGCTCGCCACCAGAGCGGGGACATCCGGCCGGAAGCCCAAGAAGGTCACGCGCCCGCGTAGGGGAGGGGCCTGCGCGGCCTGTTCGGCTTCGGCCCGTTGCGGGCCGTCACCCACCACGGTCAGCCGGGCATCGCGAGGAAAGACGCCGAGCGCCGCGAGCGCGGCGAGCAGGTCGAGGATTCCTTTGCGTTCCACCAAGAGCCCTACGAAGACCAGGTGACGGACCGGCCCTTCCGGCGGACTCGGCTTCACCAGTCCAACGCAGTTGTCGATGTGCGTCAGGCGTCCTGCGGGTGCCCGGAGCCGTCGGCGCAGGAACCGGCCCATCGCTTCGGCGGGCACGATCGTGGTGTCCAGCATCCGGGCGACCACGGCATCCCCCGCCAGAACCGCCCGTGTGTACGCGGACGGCCCGGCGGCGCCGGGTGCGTCACGGAACCACGGTTCGGTCACGTCGTCCGGGACGCCGTGGTAGGTCTGGACGAGCGCGGGACGCGCACCGCGGCCGACGCGAAGGCCCGCGATCACCAGCCCCGCCCGCCGGTCCTGGGCATGCACGACGTCCGGCCGCCAGTCCCGGATCACCGCTCGCGCACGGCCTGCGGCCGAGAGGCTCTGTTTGCCCGCCACGAGGAGGTACTCGTGGCGGTCCTTGAGCAGCTCGGCACCTCGTGCCGGGACAGGACCGAAGACACGGACGTCGACCCCCTCGTCGAGCAGGGTCGTGGCGAGACGCACGGTGACGTCCACCGGACCGCCCCGGTCCTGAGTCAGCAGGTAGGCGATGCGCTTCACTGAATTCGCTCCGTGGAGGTGAGTTTGTCGACGAGGACGGCGAGTTGGTCGGTCATCCGGCGCCGGTCGAAGGACAGTTCCGCGCGACGGCGTCCCCGTTCGCCTTCGCTCCGGGCCAGACAGGGATCGGCGAGCCGGTTCGCGACCGCGTCGGCGAGCAGGCCGAGATCACCCGGTGGCAGCACGGCTCCCGCGTCGGCGATGCTTTGCCGCATCCCGCCGACGTCGAACGCGACCACCGACCGGGCACACGCCATGGCCTCCAGGGGAACGAGCGCCATGCCTTCGGCCCGCGACGGGAGCACCACGACGTCGGCGGCCGTGTAGAACGCGGCCGAGTCGTCGGTATGGCCCGGCCATCGCACCGAAAGGTGCGCCGCGACCGGATGACGTTCACGCCACACGTCGCCCATCGGCCCGTCACCGGCGAGAACGAGCTTCGCGTTCGGCAGGCGCCGCAGGACCTCCGGCCAAGCGGACAGGAGCTGGTCCTGCCCTTTGAGTTCGGCCAGCCTGCCGAGGCAGACGGCGATCGGCGCGTGTTCGGGCAAGCCGAGCCGCCGACGCGCCGCGGTCCGGTCTCCCGGGGCGAACTTCGTCGTGTCGACGCCGTTGCAGACGACTTCCGCGTCGGCGGTGATGCCCGCGTCCCGACCGACGGCGAGTTCGTCGTCACTCACGCATACGACGAGGTCGGTCCACCGGGACGCGAACCGCTCCCACGCGGCCGACGCCCACCGCAGCGGGCCGCGTGCGGTTTCGAAGGACCACAGGTGTGGCTGGAACACCGTCGGACGGCCACCGCGCAGCGCCAAGCGCCCGGCCAGGCCTGCCTTCGAGCTGTGCAGATGCACGACGTCCGGCCGCAAGTCGGCCAGTAGCCGGTGCAGTCGCACGGTTTCCGTGATCACACCGGGACCGGGGGAGCGAGTCGCTTGCCAGCCGCGCACCTCGATCCCGAGGCGGCGGGCGGTCGTGGCCAGCCAGCCGGCAGGCGGGCACACCACGGTCACCGACCAGCCCCGGTCCCGCTGTGCCGCCGCGAGTTCCAGTACGACCACGGCGACTCCCGCCGACACCGGCTGCGAGACGTGCACGATCTTCACCGCAGGGCCCCTCGCCGCAGTTCGGCCAGCTCGCCGCGGTGCAGCACGAGCGTCGCACCGGCGTATCCGGCGACGAGGACGGTGCCTTCGCAGAGAGCGCCCGACAACGAGTCCGCAGGCCCGAAGAATCCTGTGTGTGCCAGAAGAACGGCGGGTAGCGCACCGACGGCGCACGCACCCAGCACCCGCGCGAAGATCCCGGCCAGTTCACGCGCCGGTGGTGCCACGCCAAGGCCGGCCAGCACGCGCCAGGCGATCGGCACGACCAGCAAGGCCGCACCGAACTGGACGGCGGCGACGGCGGTGATCCCGAGCTGGGTCAGCAGCACCAGCCCCGCCGCTAGCAGCAGCAGATGAGTGCATTCCAGGGCCAGGTACCGCCGCGCGTGCCCGGTCGCTTTCACCGCCTGGTACCAGATCTGCAGCAGGCAGATCCCCAGGCCGTATCCCGCCAGCAGTGCCAGCGGACCCGCCGCGTCGGCCCAGCGCGCGCCCAGCAGCACGACACGGTCGGCCAGGACGGCGAGCGCGAGGTACAGGCCGCCGGTGAGCACGAGCACGGCGCGGGTGAAGCGCGTGAGTGTCTCCGTCAGCGTGCGGTGTTCACGACACAATCGCGTGAACACCGGAAAAGCCACCGCGCCCAAGACGACCGCCACCATGATGTACGGCACCCAGGCCAGCCGGTAGGCCAGCGAGTAGACGCCGACCGCGTCCGGTCCGAGCCGGTGCCCGACCGCCAGGTAGTCGAGGTTGACCAGCAGTGCTCCCACGACCGCGGCCGGCCCGACGACGGCGGCCCAGCGCAGGGCTTCACCCGCGGCCGCGGTGTCCCAATGCGGTCGCACGCCACCGCCTGCCAGCGCACCGAGCAGCGGCTGGACGACCGCGGTGCTGACGAGACCGATCACCAGGGAGGCGGGGCCGACGCCGCCGACGGCGAGCACGACCGTCACCCCCGCGCCCAGGATCGCGCTGCCGCCGTCGGGCAGCAGACGGCGGCGGAAGTCCAGCTCCCGGTGCATCAACCCCATCTGCACTCCGCCCGCGGCCGAGAACGGCAGTCCGAGTGCGGCCAGCCGAACCAGTCCGGCGGCGTCCGGGGCGCCGAGCAGCGCGGTGATCGGCTCCGCCGCGGCGGCGAGGACGATGGCCAGGACCACCCCCGCGCCCACGCTCATCGTCAGCACGGTCCCCGCCATCCTGCGCGGGTCCTGTTCGGTGCGGCCGATCACGTCGTAGACGCCGACCGACTGCACCACCTGGCCGAGGTTGACCAGCGACACCGCGAGCGCCACCACGCCGAGCTGGCCCTCGGTCAGCAACGCCGCCAGCACCAGGGTGACCAGCATCTGGCTGCTCTTGCTGACCAGGTTGACCGCGCCGAGCCAGAGCGAGCCCCGTACCGCCCGCGTGCCGAGATCGCCGGTCATCCGCCGCTCCCGGCCACGACCGGCCGGGCGACGCGCACTCCGGTCAGCCGGACGGCGGCGAAGACGAGCAGGCACCACGCGGCGACGACGGCGACGCCGTCGACCGTGACGGCCGCCCGCGCGCCGAGCACCGAAACCACCGTCGAGTCCACTATGTACAGATGCGCGAAGGGCACCGCCAAGGCGAGAACCGCGAATCCGGCCGCACCCCATCCCGGCTCGGCCCGGTTACGCCACCACAGCGCGGCCACCGCCGCCATCGCGGGCACGGCGAGCAGGATGTCACCGGGCTGATGCACCACGCAGACGACGACGGCGAGGCAAGTGAGCAGATCCGCGACGGGAAGGGAGCCCGCCCGGTCCAGCCGCCGTACGAGCAGGACGCTCGTGACGAGCACACCGGCCAGGACGGTCAGTTCGACACCGGACGGAACCCAGCCGGTGACGCGGAACAGGACGGCCGCGACGTCGACCCGCTGCGCCGTCGGAGAATCGACGGCGCCGTAGTCGGTGCCACGGGCGTGGGTGAGGTTCGCGACGACGACGTCGAAGAAGGCGCTGATCCCGCCGCCCCGGATCACCAGCAGCGCCACGACCGGCAGGCTCGCGGCCGCCGCCACCGCGGTTCCGGCCAGCGCTACCCTCCGCGACCCCCTGGCGTACAACAGGATCGCCAGTGGAAAGCCGTACTGCGGTTTCAGCCACGCGAGGGCGAGAGCCACCGCGGCCCAGCCCGGCCGATCCCGCCGGGCGAGCAGTGCCCCCGCCGCGCCGAGCGCGATCAGCGGGTTGACCTGGCCGACGTAGAGCTGTGCCTTGCCGACCTGGCTCGTCACCAGCAACGCGGCGATCACCACGGTGGTGACCAGGACCGGGACGGGCACGATCCGCCGGACCGCGTGCGCGGCCATCGCCGCGAGCGCGACCAGCAGCAGCGCGCCGAGCACCGTGAAGGCCACCGCGCCCACCCGGTAGCCGGGCAGCGCGAACGGCAGGTGCACCAGCAGGTGATACGGCTGATAGAGATTGAAGTCCTGCCGCACCGGCCAGTGCGCGAACATCGCGGCCGGGTCGTAGGGATTGCCGCCCGCGAGGAACTCCCGGATCGGGAAATACAGCGCGTCGCGGAAGTCCTGCAGCCGTTCCTCGGCCAGGTTCGCCTCGTCGGGCAGCGGTACCTGCCAAGACGGCGCGAGGGCGTGCCAGGCACTCAGCAAACCGACGACGATGCCGACGGACACGACGACGCGATGTCTCGCGCTCACGCCAGCACCACCGCCACGAGAACGGCGTCGGACGGCAGCACACCGGCGGCCTCGGCCAGCTCGTCGAACCGCCGTCCGGTCACCGCCACCACCGCGGTGCCGGTTCCGTCGCCGACCGAAAGCGAGGCCGCCAGCTTGGCCGCCGCTTCGGTGAACTCCGGGGCGACCGGTACCACGCGCAGCGGAGAACCGGCCGCGAGCCCGAGGACGGCCAGCCGATCGGTGGTTTCCGGGTCATCTCCGCGCAGCACCGCCACCGGGCGGTGAAGTCCCGCCGCGGCCAGCGACCGGCGCACCGACCCCGCCTCACCCCGGAGTTTCCCCGGCGTCAGCCGTCGGATCGCCGCCGTCGCGAGCCCGGCCGCCACCGCGGCGATCAGGGACAGCCCTGCCACCAAACGGACGTCCGGGGCGATCGCGGCCACATCGGCCCGGGAGTCCAGCAACCGCAACCGACCCGCCGGGGCCAGCAGGTTCGCGTCGATCATCGCCTTGCCCAGCGCTGACGCGGTCGCCCCCGCACGCTCCGCCGACGACGTCCGCACGGACAGGCGCGCCAGTCCGGACGCCGGCACCAGCTCCACCGATACCTGGCGCCCGAGTTCTTCGGGTGAGAAGCCGGAAACCGGGGCCGCTGTCTGCAAGACCGACGGGCTGCGGGCGAGTTCGACCAACGCGGGCAACGCCAGCGAGACGACCTCGCCGTACTGCGCGGCCGTGCCCTCCGCCTGGGTGGCGGGTTCGGCCAGCAAGCTCACCCGGCCCTGATACTGCTCGCCCCGGGTCAGACCCACGGTCAGGACGAGCAAGCCGATCACGACCGCCGCGGCGCAGCTGATGACGGCGGTCCGCGCCGCCGGGTTCTTCACCGGCCACCTTCGATCATGGTCCGAAGCAGTTCGTCGTAGGCCTTCATCACGGTGTGCGCGTCGTACTCCCGTTGGACGGTGCGCAGCCCCTCGGAGGCCACGTGGGCCCGTGCGGACCGGTCGCCAAGCAGCAGGTCCAACGCTTTCGCGATGGCCGCCGGGTCGCCGGGCGGCACCACCAGTCCGGCCCCGCCGGACAGCACGTCACGGACGCCGCCGACGTCGGTCGCGACGACCGGGCATCCGGCCGCCATCGCTTCGAGCACCGCCAGCGGGAGCCCTTCCCAATCGCTGCTCAGCACCATCACGTCGGCCGCCGCGAGTAGATCGGGCACGTCTTTGCGGGTGCCGAGGAACCGGACCCGTCCGTTCAGCGACTCGCTGCGCGCCTCGAGTTCCGCGCGAAGGCTCCCGTCGCCGGCCAGCCACAACACAGCCTCGCCTTCGAGCCGGGCCCAGGCGTCCAGGAGTACGTCGTGGCGCTTCTGGGGCTCCAGCCGGGCGAGGCAGAGCGCGACCGGTGTGTCGTCCGCGACCCCGAACGCCGCGCGGACCTTCGCGCGGCCGAACACCGGCCGCTGGGCGAACACCGCGTTGCGGATCACGGTCAGGTCGCTCAGACCCGCCTCGATCAGCTGGTCGGCGGTGGCGGGGGAGACGGCGATGACGTGGTCGGACGTGCGTCGCACGATCCGCGCGGCCGTGGGGAAGTCGTGGTCGGCGACACCGTGGAAGACGGTCACCAACGGCGGCCTTCGTCCTGGCATCAGCGCGAGCCTGGCGACCAGGCTCGCACCGACGTTGTGGGACAGCACGGCGTCCGGGCGGAAGTCGGCGATCGCCCGGCGCACCGCCCACGCGGCCCGCAGCGCGCCCATCCTGCTGCGGAGGGCGAGCGGTACGGGAAAGGTCCGCACGCCGTCGTCGGCCAACATGTCGGCGCGGAATCCACCGCCGCTGGCGACGGCGGACGTCCAGCCGTACTCCTCGCCGCGAGCCACCATGCCCGCCACGAGGGTTTCGGCCCCGCCGGCGCCCATCTCACTGATCACGTGCAGAACACGCATCGGCACTACTCCTCTCCCGATCTTCTCGGCGAGCTCGGATTTCGGCCGCGACGGCGAGCGCGGCCAACGACCACAACGGCAGGTAGTACTGCTCGGACAGGAACGTCGAGGCGACCAGCACGGCCAGCAACGACGCCTGGATCGCGATGGCTTCGGTCCGGCCGGGGCTCGACAAGGCCCTCAGCCGGATCGTCCGTTCGCTCGCCACCCCGGCGATACCGATCACCGACGCGAACAGCGTGAACCCCGGCAGGCCCAGTTCCGCGGCCACCTCGAGGTACATGTTGTGCGCCACCGGCGTCTGCTCGTCGATCTCCGCGTTGTGCGACTCGGCGGCGTACGCCTCGCGGAAACCACCGGGTCCCACGCCCCAGACCGGCTCTTCGGCGACCATCCTGGCCGCGGCCTGCCAGCGCAGTTCCCGGGTGTCCACATTGGATGCTGCGATGAAGCTCTTCTCCTGTACCGCTCGCTCGATCTGCGGCCCGGCGAACTGCAGCGTCGCGAGTCCCAGCAACGCGACCACCGAGGCGGTGGCGGCGAGGGCGCGCCACGGCAGTACCCGGCGCGCGGCCAGCCAGCCGACCGCCGCGGTCAGCCCCAGCGCACCGCCACGGGAGAACGTGGCCATCGCTCCCGCCACCAGTACGGCGCCGCCGATGGCGGCGGCGACGCGCTGACGTGAAGCCTTGCCCGCCAAAAACAGCAAGGGAATCGCGGCGACGAGAAAGTAGGCCAGATCGTTCGGATCGGTCTGCGGGCCGCCGGCCCGCGCCTCTCCGCCGATGATCAGGCTGTACAGCGCGCCGATCCCGGCCGCGGTGGCCCCCGTGGCCATGGCCAGCAGCAGTCCACGGATCGGGACCTCGCGGCAGGCGACGTCCGCGAGTACCGCGGTGATCACGAGGAACGGCAACCAGCGCAGGGTGTATTCGGCGGTGAACGCACCGGGCGAATGGATCGCGGCGGTCGCCGCCACCATCACGGCGAGAAGTGCCAGCACCGCGTGCAGCGGCGTCGGCCGGGGAAGCTGTCGCTGCCGGACACGGACCACCAGCCAGACGGCGATCAGCAGCGCGGGCGCGACCTTGCCGAGGTGGGGGTTCACGGCCGCCAGGTAACCCTCGACCGGCGCCAGACCCACCGTGGCGTACGCGAGAACCCGCAGTGTCATCGTCCGGCGTCCAGTCGCGTCACCGCGCGCTCCCGCCGCGGGTCGGCCCGGCGGACGTACTCACCGGTGCCGACGACGTCGAAGTGCTCGCGCAGCGTTTCCAGCACCCAGCCCAGCCAAGCGACCTTCCCGGCCCCGGGCGTGGCCATACCAGGAAAGAACTCCATGCCGGGGGCTTCGGTGCCACCGAGGACGTCGGTGGGGTGCAGCAGCAGCGATGGCGCGACCCCGCGGGCGAGGCAAAGCCGAAGTGCCGTCTTGAAGTACGCGCGCGCCAGCCTCGGGGAGACGCCGTGGAGTTGGAGGAGGTACGACCCGTGGATCGGCGTGCGCAGCAAGGGCATCGTCGTCACCGGCAGTTCCACGAGAGCGCTGCCCTCGGTCGTCCGCCAGCGGTAGGCGTGCACCGGTGCCAGCACTCGCGAGAAGCCGCCGAACAGTTCACCGCGTCCGTCGTCGCGGGCCGCCGGGGGAGCGGTGCGGTTGTGGTAGGCCCGGGCCAGCGGTCCGATCCAGGTAGGCAGTGTGCTGGCATCGTAGGCGTAGCCCCGATCCGCCAGGACTTCGACGAGCTCGCGGGTGACGCTGAAACCGGGACCACGAAAGCCGATGGGGGTCGGCGCGCCTGCCTCGACGATCGCGTCCTCGGTCCGGCGTAGCTCGTTCTCGAGGCGGTCACGGGAATACCGGTGCAGCCAGGGCTCGTGGCCGAAGGAGTGGTTGCCGACTTCGTGCCCTGCCGCGGCGATCTCGTTGACCGCCTTGGCGCCGTCTTCACGGACGACATCGGCTCCGACCGCGAACACCGTGGTCGTCAGTCGCTGCTCACCGAGGACTTCCAGCAGCCGGGGCACGGCCGAGGGGAGGAAACTGGGATACCGGCGCCAGCCGGGATCACCATGGGTTTTGAGATAGGCCCACAGGTTGTCGAGATCGACCGACACGCTTGCCAGCGGTCGCGTCCTCATGCGACTTTCTCCACCGCTTCGACCGAGGTGGTGGTCCGTGATCGGGAGCCGAGCACCAGGACTCCGATTACGACCGCGATGAGGCCGAAAGCGACCCAAGGTTCGGTTCCGTCGGCGACCTGGTCACCGAGCACCGTGATGCCGGTGACGGAGGACAACACGATCGTCGTCGCATCGGCGGTGGCGACCACCGCGGTGGCCAGGCCGCGCTGCAGGGCGAGCGCCATCGAGGCCTGGCCGAGCACGGCGGCGGCCAGCATCAGCCAGGTCAGCGGATTTCGAGGCAGTGAAGCGAAATCCAGATGGGCAAGGGTGCGGCTCGTGATCGCCACGACGGCGAACGCCACCCCGGAAAGAACGGCGGGGAGGGAAAACGTAGTGGTTCGGGGCACCCGCGTCATGGCGATCCCGACCCCCAGCAGGGTGCCCGTCAGGATCAGGACTGTGGCGGGGGAAAGATCCGCGGCGACCGACGGTTCCGAGGAACCGGCGAGGGCGACGAGCCCGATCGCCATCAGCACCAGCATCGACGCCTCGGTGTTCTGTATCCGCCACCGCAGGACCACGATCCCGAACACGGTGGCCAGGCCGATCGCCGAGGACGACGCGGTCTGGACCAGGTACAGCGGCAGCGACTCACGGGCGAAGAAGGCGAGTGCGAAACCGCTGACCTGGCCGCCGAATCCCAATAGGTACAAGGGATCCGAGGCCAGGCGGGCGAGCAGACCCAGCCCCGCGCCGCTTCGGTGTCCGGCCCGCCGGGCGGCGACACTCTGAGCGACGATCCCCATCGCATACAGGGCGGCGGAAGCGATGAGTATCCCGTAAGCGACCACGAACGGCTCCTCTGACCCACGACGCGGACCGGGCCGGCAAGCGACCTCGTCACGCTGGTTTTTCGAAAGCGTAGAGGCGGAGCGGAAAGGCCACGTTCGAAGGACAGATCGGCGGATTCGTCACGCAGGGAAATAATCGACGGTGGAGCCGACGGCACAAAAGGGTGTCGCGGCGATAGTTGATCATCAGTCAAATACTGGCCGTGACCGTCCGGCCCCGCGGACTGGAACTCCGGTCGATTTCAAGCCGGACAAGCCCAGGTCGGCAAACGCGGGTAATACCCTTTCGGACTACAAGAACCTCGGTCAGACGCCTTGCAGCACCACACGATGATGCGAACGGCGTCGAACAGATCGTCCCACCCCTGTACGTTTGCTCCCGCGGCACAGAGGCGCACTTTCATTTGACGCCTCGCCGTCACTATTCCGATTCGAGAGGTACTCATGCTGAAGAAGATTGGCTTCGTCACCGCCGCGATGGCGGCCGGAGCGTTCCTGACGGGCGGCATCGCGTCCGCCGGAACCCCGGACGAAGAAGGCCACGGTCACCCCACGCACGACGTGAGTGAGCAGGTCGGCCTGGCCAACCTGAACAACATCGACGTGCTGCACAACGTCAACGCCGTGGTCGGCTTGTGCGACAACAACGTGAACGTGCTCGGCGTCCAGGTGCCGATCCGCGACACGCTCAACGGCATCGGTGTGCCGATCCTTTCGCCGGGTGCGCACGAGGCCAGCGGCGAGTCCCCCTACAACTGCGCCGCCGGCAGCGTGCTCGACGGTGGGACGAACCAGCACAACTGAGTCCAGGTACCCGTTGGGTGCACGGGAACCGACGATTCACCAGTGTGATGTGCCCGGTACGGAGGGAACTGTCCCTCTGTACCGGGCACATTGCCGTGCGCGCGACAGGTAGCGGCCTCTTGCGGGTCGATCTTGGTCCCCAACGACTGACAGGACTTTTCCGAGGGGTTCGACCTGCCGATAGAGCAAGGGTGAGCGAATCCCGAGAACAGCAGCGCGCCCGCGAACTCGCTGCTCTGCGAGCGGCGCACCGGCCGGTGCCCCGTGCGACGCCGAAACTCGAGCGTGTCATCGACATCGAGTTGCGTCGCGACGCGAACAAGGCGGGCGCACGCCTTCTGTGGAGTGCCGAGTGGAGTCTTCGGGGCACGAACCTGGGTATCGAGCGCAGTGACGAGGACATCGCTTCCCTCGTGGAGAACGTCCTGGAGGACGCTCGGCTCCTGGCCGAGCACTATGCCGTGCGACTCGAATGGACTCTGTCCGGCGGAGCGGCCGACGGTGGAACCGCCGCCTGCATGTTCGCCGAGACCGGG
The DNA here is from genome assembly GCF_047608665.1 of Amycolatopsis sp. cmx-11-51. NCBI lineage: Bacteria > Bacillati > Actinomycetota > Actinomycetes > Pseudonocardiales > Pseudonocardiaceae > Amycolatopsis > Amycolatopsis sp. cmx-11-51. Next base: position 289,735 of record NZ_JADNQO010000003.1, read on the forward strand.
ATTACCTTGCCGGATTTCGTGTCCTGACCGGCGCCCGCCTGCCAGCCGAGCTTCGGCTAGGTTCGGATTCGGCTTCGGTGGCACACCGGTGGCGTGGGTGATGAACTCGACGCGAAGGGGATCCGGAAGGAGCACGACGTGCAGGGTCGCCAAGGGGCGTGAGATGGCCCGGGAGCGACAGGTGGAGCACCTCGTCCGCAAACAGGACGGAAACGATCGGCGAACGCCACTCCTACGGCAACGATCCCCGCGACATCCCCGGCTGACAAGACGCTCTCGTCGAGGTGGGCCGGACCGCCATGGCGGCCCGGCCCACGCTGCTCATCGACGGTCGAGCGTGTGGTGGTCGTCGTACCACTCGTCCGCGTCGGCGACCGCGGTCACCTCGTGCGTGATGGCGCCGTCCTCACCGGCTGCGGTGTACCACTTGTGATAGCCGGCGACCTCGGGCTTCGCGACAGCCTTGACGCCCTCGGATGCGGCACCGTCAGGACCTGCCGAGAGGTCGCTGGCCTGGTAGGCCGCGTGATTGTCGCTGGCGTGGCTGACGACGTGCGACGACGTCGCGCCGGTCGAGTCCGCCGTCTTGGTGGACTCGGTGTAGGCGACGTGGTCGTGGTGGGTGTTCCGGACAGGGTGAACCTTCACGGGGCGACGTGTGGACGAGTATCCGTCGCTGTGGGTATGAGCGATGGGTCGCTTTCCATGGCTGTGAGTCGGACGGCCGGGTTTGTCGTCATGAACCCAGTGGTGGTTGTTCGTGTCGAACTCGGACTCCTCGTTGTGCACCACCGCGGCACCCATGGGGCCGGCCAAAACAGCGCTTTCCTTTGTCCACCAGTTTCCGTGGTGATCGACAGCCGAAGCGCTGTCGATCGTTCCGGCACCACCGATACCCGCGTAGGTCGCGGAACTCTTGGTGATACCGACCGTGCCGGGGCCACCGCCGAGGTCGGCAGACGCGATGCCGGCGGAGAAGAGGGAAAGCGGGATGACGGCCGCGGCCGCGAGCGCCAACCGACGCAATTCAGTCATGATTGTTGTGATCCTTTCCGAGCTGGTAATACCTCACACGAATTGAGTCACGAGAATCGACTCCGGGCAGGAAGTCCGCCCGCTCAAGGACATTACCCGGATCTAACATGAGGAAAAGATCGGACGAGGCATCGCACCCGTTCGGTACCTTCGTCAGGTGTCTTTTCCAGGGTGGCGTGACCCAACTGCGGTACGAGTCGGAGCGCTTTTCGTTGTCCCGGTGTGGGAAACGTCGTGCATCGACCGAATCCTGGAAGTGTGCTGCGAAGGGAAAATTCCTTGTTGGCCTTCCGGCAAGAGGGCCGGTCGACACGAAAGGGAGAAGCGCCGCGCCGTCATGGCCCTCGCGACACAGTGGCCGGCGCTTGAGGAAGAGCGTCCCGGCACGCCCATGCCGGGATGCTCTCCCCGCTGAATTCCGTCCGGCCGCCTTGTGTCAGGTCCCAGCGCCGAGGGGTCGGACTTTTCAGCCATCTCCGACATTGGCCATGTGTCGTCGGCATAAGAACTTTCTCGCAGCCAGGCCGTTCTCAAGAGTGTCTTTTCGGCGGCGGCGAAAGTATTTGATTACCCCTGTGCGGAGTTGATCAAACGGCGCCGATGAGTGAACGTCAAGTGTGACAGGTGGAGTGCTTGCACTGCGCTTTGTGCCGAGCGGTAAGCGAAAAGTCAGCCAAGGTGTTGCTCTTACGGCCTCGACCGGGTGCCATGGGCACCCAGAGTGTTCGTCCAGGTCCGGATGTGCCGAAATGTTTCAACCGAACTTCACGTTTGTTTCGCCGGTTCTGCCCCGGGTGTACACGGTGTGAAATTGAGGTCGAGGCCGATCGGATGGCGTGCGTTCGCGTTATTCGGGTAGAAGGTTCACCATGATCCGGTCGACAGCGGGAATCCAGAGGAGTGCGACATGAGAAGTCAACTGACGCGGGCGCTGGCCGTATTCGTCACCGCGGCGTCCTTGACGTTGACAGGTGCGGGTGTCGCCGCGGCCGGTGGACCCGGTGGTAGTGGGTCGTCCAGCACCACCAGCGTGGCGGCGGAAGTGCAGTCGATGCGCGAAGCCTTGGTGTCGCGCGCGGACAACGGCGATGTGACAGGTACGCAGGCCACTCTCGCCAAGCTCGCCCCGGTGCTCACCGATCTCGCTCAGGGCGAGCGGTACATGATCCAGGCGGAGGCGAAGGACGGTGCCGCCACGGCTCGGCAGGACAACACGACGGCGAAACAGGGCGTCGACGAATTGGCGACGGACTTGGAGTCCCGGCAGGGACTGCCGTCGGTGGCAAGCTTGCTCAACGCACTGCTACAGCGACTGCTGCTCAGCTTGTCGGTGCTGGTGAACGATCTCCTTGGCGGGCTGACCGTCCCGGTCGCTTAGAGCGACCGGACCCCGGACGGGGCGCCCGGCGAAGGCCCGGTGCGGGACTTTCCCCCGCACCGGGCCTTCGTCGTCCGCTGGTGTCTCGTCGATCACGCGAGCTGGGGAACGTCGTTGGGGAAGCTGAGAGGAAGTTCGTAGAGACCTCGTGCCGTGCGGCCGCCGCCGAGCCGGCCGTGGAAAAGATGTGGCCGTCCACGACGTCGGCACCGCCGGGTGCGTCGACCTTGCCGCCGAGGTGTCGGCGCCAACGGATTTGTAGAGCAGATACCGTGTCCCGTCGGTGTCACGAAACTCTGGGGTGCAGGGGCCTTCGGCCTTGGCCGCCGATGCGGTACCGATGCCCATTTCCACCGTGACCGACGGCCGCGGAGAAGTAGAGCAGAAAGGTACCGTCCGGAAGCTGGGTCATGTCGGGCGCCCAGAAGCCGGCGTCGGGTTGGCCCACTTCACCCGGTTCGAAGGCATGCACCGGAGCACGGCGGAGTATCGGTGCCTCAAGGGGCATCAAGTTTTGTCGCATAAAGAAGCCGCCGCGTGGAGGGGCTTCCACGCGGCGGCTGCTAACGGGATCGATCAGTTTTCTTGGACGGTCCCGCCGTCGACGATGCCGCCACCGGCACAGTTGTCCGGAGTGGCACCCTCGGCCTCGGTCTCACCAGGAGACAAGACCGGAATAGCGATACCCTCGGCGACGTCACGAACCGGGACCTGGACACCGAGCACGTTGACGTTGTTGTCACACACCCCGCCGACCACATTGAGATTGTGGACCACGTCCAGGTTCTGCACGTTCGCCAGACCGATCTGCTCATTGTGGTCCACCGGGTGACCCGCCACCGACACATTCGCCGCCGACGCGGACCCACCCACGATCGCCATCCCAGCCGCCACAGCGGTAGCCACGAAACCAAGCTGCTTGATCACAGAAAACTCCTCAGACAAACCCCAGCCGGACACAGATCCGGTGAAGAAAAAGGCCCGGGCGAAGGAACTCCGGCTCGCCGTGCCCGGGAACGTTGATCATGGTGCGTTCACGCCGGGTGGGGCCGGTCAACTCCTGGGCAGGATGACCGGCCCCACCCGTGCCAGCGTCGCTTCGCGTCGCGACGTGCCCGGAAGACGAAGCGGAGTGTGCATCTCTTCATCGTCTTCCGCGCACGCTTCACGATCTCGATGCGTCTCGCCGGACCCCTTGCCTCAGCCGTCCGCGCACCACGGCGGACGGCTTCGGCAGGGAGCTACTAGTTGCCCTGCGACGTGCCACCGTCGACGATGCCACCGGCGGCGCAGTTGTAGGGGGACTCGCCACTGGCCTCGTGCGCACCCGGCGAAAGGATCGGCACACCAATGCCGTTCAGCGAGTCACGGATCGGCACCTGGACGCCGAGCACGTTCACATCGTTGCCACACACACCCACCACGGCGTTGACGTTGTGCAGCAGGTCGATGTTGTTCGCGTTGACCAAGCCCACCTGGCCGCTGTGGTCGTAGCCGCCGTAGTGGCCCCAGTCCGGGGTGTCGGCGGACGCGATGCCGCCACTCACGATCGCTCCGGCGGCCATGGTGGCCACGACGAAACCGATTTTCTTCAGCATAAATTCTCCTCGATATCGACGAATACGTCGTCCGGGACGGCAGTGAAGGTGTGTTCCCGTCCAGTGTGAGGAAACGTACTGACGATCGTCCGTCCCTTCCACGCCGTTCCACCATCGTGTGGCTCCGGCAGTCCGCTGACCGCGTGATCAGTGGTCCGATCGGGTTGCGGGTCAGTCTTTGTCCGGCGTGTGCACGGTGTTCTGTCTCGGCAACAAGATCCCGGGAACGACAAGTAGCCCGGCTTCGCCGGGAGGCGGTCGAAGCCGGGCTGCTTGTTTCCTTTGTTCGTTATCCGGGCCAGGCCTCCGCCTCTGCCGTGAGTGCCGTGGCGACGTCGATCTCTCCCGAACGCACGCGCCAGGCGAGCGAGCCCGGCTGGGGCTGCATGAGTAGCCAGCCGGCGACGTCCTTGTCGGTATAGCAAGGGTTTTCGTCTTCGCCGATGCCCAGCGAACTGAAGTACCGACGCGCGGGCCAGGTCTCGGGAACCCAGGTGCGAGCCCAGCGCACGACGATGCGAGCGAGGTCGTTGTGACTGTCCGCCGGATGGATGAGCCGGTCTCCGGCGGTGCAGACCAGGCGCGACGTGAAAGCCGCGCCCAAGGGCGCGACTACTTGACTACTGTTCAATTTCCCCCCAGCCCACGAGATGCGGACCATGTTGCTCGCTGAAGGATGCGCAGCTGCGCGAACAAGGAAGGACGGCGAGTGGAGGACTTGTGGACACGGCCCGTACTTCCACGGCTCCTGTTTGAACCGATCGCCATACTAGTGAGAGGAAAGTCGGAGCGAAATCCGGGGCAGGCGAGCGTAATGCCGACACGTTCACGTGACGTCGAGTGTGAACTCGTTCAGTGCGGGTATGCCAAGGTCGAGCGGTCATCCATCCCCGATTCGAAAGAGGACAGAAATGAAAAGGGCATTACAAGTAGCGACCTGCGCCTGCGCGGCGTCCGCCGCCGTCCTGCTGACGGGCGCCGTCCCGGCAACGGCGACAGGTGCGCCGGGGCCTGCGGCACCAGTGTCACAACAGGTCGACAACGACGGAAACGAAAGCACGCGCGACGAACGAACCGATGCCGGTGAAGGCGACAACGGGCTGTGGGGTCTGCTCGGCTTGGTGGGTCTGCTCGGCCTCGCCGGCCTCGCCCGGCGAGGCCCGAAACCCGGAGCGATGACCGGGTATCCGGACGCGGGCGCCGATGCTCCGCCCGTCAACACCTACCCGCCCGCCGACCCGCGGCGTCAACCTCCGGGGGTCTGACCACGTCGACGGCCGGTATCGACCGGTTCTCGTCTTCTTCGGCGAACGTCCGACGCGACTCGCGTCGGACGTTCGCATGTTCGATGTCAGTCGCACCTCTTGCCGTGTGCTGATGCTGCGGGGCCGTGTTTCCGACCGCCGAAACAGGCGGCAACTTTCATTGTCACCTGCTGAGTCCAGGGTGTAAACAACACGAACAAGTGAAGTGCGGAGGGTTGAGTCATGTGTCGCTCTTGGTGAATTTGGCCGCTATGAGCCACGAAAGAGTGAGAGGCCTGAGTGCGAGTATGACTTTCAGTAATTGTCCGCGCGAAGATCTCGCGTCGAGAACAGTTAGGCTGCGGCTGGAGGACAAAGCTGCACCGCACGGTACGAAGCCATCTGCGCGGAAAGGGCGAAGCGCGACAGATAGGACGGCAAAAATGCCGTGCTATTCGTAAAGGACGTAAGCCGGGGTCGGTGTCAGGGCGATGACCTCGGCCGGGGTCATCAAGGCTGCACCTCGGCGGGTGTCCTCGTCGAAGAAGAGTTTGAAACCGGACCGCACGTGGCCGGGCTTGCTCGGCATGAGCGTCCTCCAGGTCGCCTTCTTCGCCGCGGCGGAGCCGATCCCGTCCACCACCTTCACTACGGAGACACCCGGGTGAGGGCTCAGGAGTTCCTCGTCGCGCACCACCGAAGAGGCCACTTGGTGGTAGATCATGACTTTGGCGGGCAGTCGGTGACGCTGTGCCAGCTCGCCGAGATAGCGGGCGACCTCGTCGAGTTCGGTACCGGTGGTGCGTCCGAACTTCTTCCCGGGGATGACACCCGGCTCGACAGCCCACTCGGGATCGAGCGCGACACCGACGTCGGGCTCCTTCAACCAGTGCTCATAGGCTTGCACCTCGGGCAGGAAGTCCGCCCGGCCCGGCTGGATGTCCAGCAGCAGCAGGCCGTTCAGCGCCCGCGCCGCATCGAGGTATTCCCGCACGGTCTCGTCGGAGCACCGGCTGCGGTACATGCCGTCCGTGCCGGGCGACCGGTGCACAGTGGTGGCGATCAACTCGACGACCGGCGTGACCGGTCGCCCAGGCGGGAAGGTCCCGATCTGTTTCCGAAGCTCGCGACTCGCGGCGGTGAGGTCACCTGTCATTCGTCCGAGGGCCTTTGCGCCGGGTGCCCCGCAGAACCCGACCAGCAGATTCGTCGCGAGTGGGTCGGCGGGCGGTGGGGCGACCGCCGGTGCCGCGACCGGGGCGGCGGGCATCGGCGCGGCGGCGGCGCTGTCTCGCGGGGGCGTGCCGCACGCGCTCGCCGCCAGTCCCGCCAGTCCGACAGTGAGTACGAAGCGGCGGCTGTGGTTGGGCATCCGGTCTCCTTCAAGGCTGCGCGCACGACGGGTGCTCATGTTTTCGGTACCAGTGCAATGAAATACCCGTGGTGATCTTCGGGCAAACGCGGTTCCCGACGATCACCACATCGTGCCGGAGACGATTTCCGGGCAGGCGTCCCTAGCTGCGGATACGTTGTTTTTCACGCGAGGGCACCAAAGTTCGCACTCACCCGACTCGGTGGATCGGTGTGCCCGCGGCTGGTTCTGGCAGGACACTTCCGGAATGTCCTTCCTTCTCCGGCTCGGCGCAGGGATCGCCGCCGTCCTCGTGACGGCATGCGGGGCCCCGGGGCCGGCGGCTTCCCCGTCGCCGGAACTGGGAACCGTTCCCGCCGTCGCCCCGGCACGCGTCACAGCGGCGTTCGCGCGTCAGGTGGCCGCCGACGAGCTCGGCCGGGTACCGATCCTGATGTACCACCGGCTCGTCGCCAAACCCCGATCGGTCTATGACCGCACTCCCGCCGAGTTCGCGGCGGAGCTGGAACGGCTGGCCGCCGAGGACTACGTCCCGGTCACGACGGCCGATCTGGTGAGCAGGCGGCTCGATCTGCCCGCCGGTGCGCACCCGGTCGTGCTGACCTTCGACGACGGCGACCCGAGCGTGTTCGCCCTCACGCCGGAAGGGTCCCCGGCGCCGGGGACCGCCGTACGGATCCTGTTGGACGTCGCGGCCAAACATCCCCGGTTCCGGCCGGTCGCCAGCCTGTATGTCAACGAACAACCCTTCGGCGGTGATGATCGTGCTTTGCGGTGGCTGTCCGACCATCACTTCGAGATCGGCAACCACACCGCGCGGCATACGAACCTGCGCCGCGCGGACGAAGCCTCGGCGACAGCGGCGATCGCCGAGGGAGACGTCCTGATCAGGCGCGCGGTGCCCGGCTACGCACCCAGCACGCTCGCGCTGCCGTACGGTGCCCAGCCGCGGCGAGAAGAGCTGGCGCTCCAAGGGCCGGGCTACACCTACCGCGGCGCGCTGCTCGTGGGTGCCGGGCCCGCGCCGTCTCCGTGTTCCTCCCTGTTCGAACCCGCGGCGATCCCTCGGATCCGCTCTCAGGGACCCGGCGAGGAAGCGGAATACGGTTCGGCTCATTGGCTCGACGAGCTCGGTTCACCCGCCGGGCATCGGTACACTTCGGACGGTGACCCGGAGACGGTGTCGTATCCCCGATCCGGCGTCGACCCCGCACCAGCGTGCGCGAGCGTGAGCCTTGCCTACTGAGCCCCCACACGTGCGACGCGACGGCGGCCTCGTCGATTGGCTGCCACAGCCCCGCGCTCCCCTGAACAAGCCGCCGGTTCCCGCGAGCCCCGAACCGGCGTCGCCTCCGAAACACCGGCTGCCCGCCCGTAGCCAGGAGACGACCGCGAGTTGTCCGGAGAAGACTCGCGTGCCATGGAAGGCTTCGGAGGCTGACCGGACGTGGTGGCCGTTGATCGCCATCCTCCTCGCACTGGTGCTTTCGTTGGCGCTTTTCGTGGCGCCCTTCGCCATGGAGACTCGAGTCGCCCCGGGTCTCCCTGATCCGTGGCCGTCGCCACAACCGACAGCCACTCAGCCGACGGCGCCTCAGCCGACAGCCACGCAGCCGACAGCCACGCAGCCGGCCGCCCACCCGCCAGAGTCCGCCGCGTTGCCGGATGGCGCTCCCTTCACACCGGCCGGCGCGGGAACTTGGCGGGTGCTACCCAGCGTCAGTGATCCGGTGGCAGGCGCCGGGGCGCGGCAACTGACCTACACCGTCGAGATCGAGGACGGGGTGGAGTTCCCCTCGTTCGCCCCGGAAGTGGAGACGATCCTCGCGGACCCGCGGGGGTGGATCGGGCTCGACGACGTGTCGCTCCGGCGGATCGATGATCCGGGCACCTCCCCGTCGTTCCGGATCAGTCTCACCAGCCACACCACGAGTCGCCGCCCTGACCTCTGCGGGTTCGAAATTCCCTACGACTCGTCTTGCTACCTCACCCGCGATCACAGGGTCGTCGTCAACCTCGCTCGCTGGGTTCGTGGCGCCCATTCGTTCGAGCGAGATCTTCTGGACTATCACCGGTACGCGATCAACCACGAGGTGGGGCATGCCCTCGGGCACGGGCATGTCGGCTGTCCCGCCGCCGGAGCGGTGGCGCCGGTGATGATGCAGCAGACCTTCGGGCTGTCCAACAGCTACGTAGCGGATCTCAATCGCGCTGAGCCGCTGGCGGCGGCGAAGGTCCGCCCGGACGGAGCGGTCTGCCGCCCCAATCCGTGGGTCACGACGACGCGATGAGCCTCCGGAAGGGCGACCCCGGCTCGACGGATCAGGACGCTTCGGTGACTTCGATCGCTACGACACAGGTGTCGTCGTCGGTGTCGGCGGTGCTGTAGGTGAGCAGAGCGTCGAGCTGCTGCTCCAGGGTGCCGTTGTGCTCGTCCACGAGGCCGACCAGGTGGGCGATCGAGTCCTGCACCGGCCGGTCGCGGCGTTCGATCAGGCCGTCGGTGTAGAGGAGCAGGACGTCGCCATTGTCGAGATGTAGCTGTTCTTCCTGATAGGTCACCTCGGGAACGGCTCCGAGCAAGGCGCCCTTGATGAGCGGAAGCGTCGTGGTCCGTCCCTGGCGCCGGAGGATAGGCGGGAGATGGCCTGCGCGTGCCCAGCGCAGGATCCTGGTCGCGGGGTTGTAGAGGGCGGCGACGGCGGTGGCGGTGACGTGGTTGGTGAGGTTGTAGGCGACGAGATTGAGCCAGGTGAGCAGCTGGGCGGGCCCGGCGCCGGTGGCGGCGAGGCCGCGCAAGGCGTTGCGCAGGTTGACCATGCCGGTGGCCGCGTCGATGCCGTGTCCGGCGATGTCGCCGACGCAGAGCAGGATCTCACCGCCGGGCAAGGCGACGGCGTCGTACCAGTCGCCACCGACGAGGTTCTCCTTTTCGGCGGGCCGGTACCGGACAGCCGTCCGTATTCCGGCGACGTCCAGCGGATCTCGTGCGGGCGGCATGATCGCATGCTGCAGCTGCAGGGTGAGGCGGTTGTGTTCGATCGCTTGCTGTTCGGTGGCGGCCAGCCGGTCGCGGGTGGCTGCGAGGGCGACTTCGGCCCAGTGCTGGGCGGAGACGTCCTGATAGGCACCGCGGATGCCGAGAAGGTCTCCCCGGCTGTCGACGACGGGCTCGGCGACGACCCGGATGTAGCGGGAGACGCCATCGGAGCGCTGGAGCCGGAACGCGGTCGACGCGGATCGCCGGTGGTGCAGCAGGGTGCGGAGGAACCGCCCGATCGAGGCCGAATCATCAGGGTGCGCGTAGTCGGCGAGCAGGGCCAGTGGCAGCGGGGACGCCGTGGAAGGCAGTCCGTAGAGGGCGAACAGTTCCGAGTTCCAAAGCACGGCTCCGGTCACCGGGTTCTCTTCGAAGCCACCGATTCGGCCGAGCCGCTGGGCGTGCTGCAACAGCATGCCCAGCTTCGCGGCATCGTCCTGCAGGCGCAGGCCGAGCAGGACCGTGTCCGCGAGCCTGCTGATGTTGACGTCGGCGAGTACCGGCAGTGGCACCTGGTCAACGGAGGTGGTGATCGTCATGTTCTGGTCGCGGAACGGCTCTCCCGTCGCGTAGACCCGGTGGATCGTGTCCAGCAGACCGCTTTTCTCGGCCGCGAGCGGATACATCTCGAGCAACCGGGCTCCGATGAGCCGGGCGCGCGGTCGTCCGCCCGGGTCGACGAAACGGGGATTGACGTGATGGATCCGAAAGTCGCTGAGCCGGTCTCCATCGTCCACCCAGGGGGAGAGCAGGACAGTGGGGTCGGGCAAGCCGTCCACGAAATCGACCAGCTCGCCGAGCACTCCCGTCGAGGGAGGGACGGACGCGGCCGCGACGGTTCCGTCGGCGTTGTCCAGGGTGTGTGCGCACAGCTCCGCCAGCGCCTCCAGTTGCCGTCGCATCCGGTCGGCTTCGAGACTCACCTGCGCCGGCCAGCACATTTCGACGACACCGATGATCCGCCCGCCGGTACCGGTCGGAATGGCGATCCGCGTGCCGGCGCCCATGGTGTGCTGCCCGATCGAAGGCAGGCCGGACGAGGACAGCGTCGGAAACCACACCGGCTCGCGTTCGGCGAGACCCGCCTGCGCGGGGGTCGACACTCCGGGAGGGACGTAGCGCCAGCGGGTGGCCTCCTCGGCGGAGAATCCGGCCGAGCCCGCCAAGGTGAGAGATCCGTCCGGACCCGCGAGCCAGACCGCGACCGCGGTCGCCCCGAGGGGGCGCAGGGCGTGCTCGAGGATCGCCTCGGCGGCCCGCTGGGTATCGTCGGCCGCCAGCACGCCGCTTTCCGCCGTGCGCAGACGGACGGCGACCGAGTCGTCACCGCCGGATTTGTCCGTACGAGCCAGGAATTCCGCCGCGACCTCGCTCAGCCGGTCCTTGGCGGCGTCGCCGACGACGTCGGCGGCGAATTCCAGCCGGGTCACCCCGGCGCGTTCGGCGAGGGTCGTGAGCTGCCGCGCGGCTTCGCCGGGGCCGCAGCGCAGTCGCTCCATCAGCACGCCCTTGGCGAGTTCGATCAGGGCGCGGCCGTCGGCGACCGCCTGGGCGTGATCGACCTCTTCGCGAAGGCGGCCAACCGTGGCGGCCAACCGTTCCAGGTTCGGGGCGAGGTCGGCAGGGCGCACCGGACCGGTTTCGTCGACCGACATTCTCGCTCCCCGCTCAGACCGTCAGGTGCCGTTTGAGGACGGCGATCAGCTCGTCCGTGTCCACGGGTTTGGTGACGTAGTCGTTCGCGCCAGAGGCGATGCTCTTCTCGCGGTCTCCCGGCATCGCCTTCGCCGTGACGGCGACGATCGGCAGCCGGGCGTGCTCGGGCATCGCCCGAATCGTCGCGGTCGCCGTGTAACCGTCCATTTCGGGCATCATGATGTCCATCAGGACCAGGTCGATGCCCGGATGCGTGGCCACCCGCTCGACACCCTTGCGGCCGTCTTCGGCGTGCAGCACCTGCAGACCGTGCAGTTCCAGGATTCCGGTCAGGGCGTAGACGTTGCGTGGGTCGTCGTCGACGATCAGCACGGTGCGGCCGTGGAGGGTGATGTCGACGTCCTGAGAATGAACCGCCGCCGGTTTCTCACCTGGGGGGACCAGCGGTAGTACCGCCCCCGGCTCCTCCGCCGAAAGGTGCAGAGCGATCCGTTCGCGCAGTTCGTCCAGGCCGGAAAGTACTTCGAGCGAGAGGGTCTCGGCTCTTGCCTGCAGAAGCTGTTCTTGTTCCTGCTCGAGACGTCTGCTGTTGTGGACCAGGATCGGCACCGTCCGCAGCGCGCTGTCGCCCTGCATGGCGTCGAGGAAGGTGAAGGAGGTCCCTTCCCGCAGATCGAGGTCGAGAACGACACAGTGGTAGGCGTCGGTGGCGAGCGCGGCCGCCGCTTCCTCCGTGCCTGCCGCGGTCACGACCTCGACGTCGGCGGTCACCACCCCGAAGTCCCTGCTGTCGGCCAGATCGCCGGCGGCGCTTTCGGCGACGAGGGTCAGCAAGCCGCGTTGACGTCCTTCGACCACGAGCAACCGCCGGTGCGTCCGGGGCGGCGGTTCTCGAACGACCGCCTTGGCGGCCGATTCCGAATCGAGGGCAGGCCGCACCGCGAAGTCCGGTCGAGCGACCGGGAGATAGAAGGTGAACGTACTGCCCTCACCGAGAGTGCTCTCCGCGGTGAGGTGACCACCGAGTAACTGCGCGATCTCCCGGCTGATCGACAACCCGAGGCCGGTTCCGCCGTATTTGCGGCTGGTGGTGCCGTCGGCCTGCTGGAACGCGCCGAAGATCGATTCGAGCTGGTGTTCCGCGATCCCGATACCCGTGTCGACGACCCGGAAGGCGACCGCGGGCCCGTTCGTACGCATGGACGGAGGCAGCTCTTCGATCCCGACCGGCGCGATGTGCAGCTCGATCCCGCCCGTGCTGGTGAACTTCACGGCGTTGGAGAGGAGATTCCGCAGTACTTGCCGGAGGCGGGAATCGTCGGTCAGCACCTGGGCGGGGGAGTCCTGGCCGACGACGATCCGGAAGTCGAGATGACGCTGCGAGGTCATCGGCCGGAAGGTCGCTTCGACGTAGTCCAGCAGTTGACGCAAGGGGATCTGCTCCGGCGTGACGTCCATCTTCCCCGCCTCGACCTTGGACAGGTCGAGGATGTCGTTGATCAACTGCAGCAGATCCGAACCCGCCGAGTGGATGATGCCCGCGTACTCCACCTGCTTGGAGGTGAGGTTGCGGGTCGGATTCTGGGCCAGGAGCTGCGCGAGGATCAACAGGCTGTTGAGCGGGGTCCGGAGTTCGTGGCTCATGTTGGCCAGGAACTCCGACTTGTACTTCGACGCCAGCGTCAGCTGGTGGGCGCGGGTCTCGAGTTCTTGGCGGGCCTGCTCGATTTCGAGGTTCTTCGTCTCGATGTCGCGGTTCTGGGTGGCCAGCAACGCGGCCTTCTCTTCCAGCTCGGCGTTGGAACGTTGCAGTTCTTCTTGCTGTGACTGCAATTCCTCCGAACGCGTCTGGAGTTCGGCGGTCAGTCGCTGCGATTCGTCGAGCAGTTCGTCCGTACGCGCGTTGGCGACGATGCTGTTGACGTTGACGCCGATCTGTTCCATCAGCAGTTCGAGGAAGGCCCGGTGCACCGCGGTGAAACCGTGGATCGAGGCCAGCTCGATCACCCCGAGGACCTGGTCTTCCACCACGATCGGAAGAACGATCAGGTTCGCCGGTCTTGTCTTCCCCAGCCCGGAGGAGATGGCGACATAGTCCTCCGGGACGTCGTCGACCATGATCGGGCGACGGCTGCGTGCCGCCTGTCCGACCAGTGATTGACCGATCCGGAAGCGCACCACCGGGCCTTCGCCGGCGTCGGGATGCCCGTAGGCGCCGACGAGTCGCAGTTCCGGCGTTTCCGTCGTCTCGTCGGCGAGATAGAAAGCGCCGTACTGTGCGGCGACCAACGGGACCAGCTCGTCCATCACCGCGGCCGCGACCACGGCGAGGTCGCGGCGCCCCTGCATCAGGCCGGTGATGGTGGCCAGGTTCGACTTCAGCCAGTCCTGCTCCTGGTTCGCCCGCGTGGTCTCGCGCAGCGACTCCACCATCGAGTTGATGTTGTCCTTGAGTTCGGCGACCTCGCCGGAGGCGTCCACGGTGATCGAGCGGGTGAGGTCGCCTTCCGCGACCGCGCTGGTGACCTTGGCGATCGCCCTGACCTGCCGGGTGAGGTTCCCGGCGAGTTCGTTGACGTTCTCCGTGAGGCGTTTCCAGGTGCCCGAAACGCCTTCGACTTCGGCCTGCCCACCAAGCCGTCCCTCACTGCCGACTTCGCGCGCGACGCGGGTGACTTCGGCGGCGAACGCGGACAGCTGGTCGACCATCGTGTTGATGGTGGTCTTGAGTTCGAGGATCTCGCCGCGCGCGTCGACGTCGATCTTGCGGGTCAGGTCGCCCTGTGCGACGGCGGTGGTCACCTGGGCGATGTTGCGGACCTGGCCGGTGAGGTTGTTCGCCATCGAGTTGACGTTGTCGGTGAGGTCCTTCCAGGTGCCCGCGACGTTCGGCACGCGGGCCTGTCCGCCGAGGATGCCCTCGGTGCCGACCTCGCGGGCCACGCGGGTGACCTCGTCCGCGAAGGCCGAGAGCGTGTCGACCATCGTGTTGATGACGTCGGCCAGCGCCGCGACCTCGCCCTTGGCCTCGACGGTGATCTTGCGGGACAGGTCACCTCGCGCGACCGCCGTGGCGACCTGTGCGATCGAGCGCACCTGACCGGTCAGGTTGGACGCCATCACGTTGACGTTGTCGGTCAGGTCCTTCCAAGTTCCCGAGACACCCCGGACGGTCGCCTGCCCGCCGAGGTTTCCCTCGGTGCCGACCTCGCGGGCGACGCGGGTGACCTCGTCGGCGAAGGCGGACAGCTGGTCGACCATCGTGTTGATGGTGTCCTTGAGTTCCAGGATCTCGCCGCGCGCGTCGACCCGGATCTTCTGCGACAGGTCCCCGCGGGCCACCGCGGTGGTGACCTCGGCGATCGAGCGGACCTGCGCCGTCAGGTTGTCCGCCATGAAGTTCACGGAGTCGGTGAGGTCTCGCCAGGTGCCGGAGACGCCCTTGACGTCGGCTTGGCCGCCGAGTCGTCCTTCGGTGCCGACTTCGCGGGCGACGCGGGTGACTTCGTCGGCGAAGGCGGATAGCTGGCCCACCATGGTGTTCAGCGTGTCTTTGAGTTCCAGTACCTCGCCACGAGCCGTCACGTTGATCTTCTGCGACAGATCGCCCTTGGCGACCGCGGTGGCGACCTGGGCGATGTTGCGGACCTGGTCGGTGAGGTTGCCCGCCATGAAGTTCACGGAGTCGGTGAGGTCTCGCCAGGTGCCGGAGACGCCCTTGACGTCGGCTTGGCCGCCGAGTCGTCCTTCGGTGCCGACTTCGCGGGCGACGCGGGTGACCTCGTCGGCGAACGAGGACAGCTGGTCGACCATCGTGTTGATGGTGTTCTTGAGTTCGAGGATCTCCCCGCGCGCGTCCACCGTGATCTTCTGCGACAGATCGCCCTTGGCGACCGCGGTCGTCACCTGCGCCACATTCCGGACCTGGTCGGTGAGGTTGCCCGCCATGAAGTTCACCGAGTCGGTGAGATCGCGCCAGACACCGCCGACGCCCGGCACCTCCGCCTGGCCGCCCAGCCGCCCCTCACTGCCGACCTCGCGGGCGACGCGGGTGACCTCGTCGGCGAACGAGGACAGCTGGTCCACCATGGTGTTCACGGTGTCCTTGAGTTCGAGGATCTCGCCGCGCGCGTCGACGTCGATCTTCTGCGACAGATCACCCCGTGCCACCGCCGTCGCCACCTGGGCGATGTCCCGCACCTGGGTGGTGAGGTTTCCCGCCATCGCGTTCACCGAGTCGGTGAGGTCCTTCCAGGTACCGGACACCCCCGGAACCTTCGCCTGGCCGCCGAGTTGCCCCTCGCTGCCGACCTCCCGTGCGACACGGGTGACCTCCGAGGTGAACAGGGACAACTGGTCCGCCATCCCGTTGAACACGGTGGCGATGTCGCCCAGCAGACCGTCGGCACCGTCCGGCAACCTGATGCCGAAGTCCCCGTCCCGGACCGCAGTCAGCCCGGCCAGGAGCTGGCGCAGCTCTTCTTCTCCGGCACGACTCATCGTCGCAGCTGCCGACCCGCCCATCCGTCACCACGTCTCTTCATTTGTAGCGTCGAGGAAAAGAACCAACTAACCAGCTGAAGCGCACGGGCGGGAAGGAACGACCCGGGCGTTCCCGAGCATAGCGAAGTTGTACTAGGCTATGCCGCAACGGTTGAGCAGCCAGCCGCATCCCGCCGAGCGAGACGCCGCAGTGCTCCCCATCAGCCGTTTCCCTGACGCACTAACGTGAACCGCGCTCCGGCCGAGAAGGCGCGTCCGCGCCCCATCGGCGGCATAGGGCTGTTTTGTCGCGTCAATTTTCCGAAGCGAATTCCTCGCAGTGTGATCGATTTCTCGTGAAAAG
The DNA here is from genome assembly GCF_047608665.1 of Amycolatopsis sp. cmx-11-51. Taxonomy (NCBI): domain Bacteria; kingdom Bacillati; phylum Actinomycetota; class Actinomycetes; order Pseudonocardiales; family Pseudonocardiaceae; genus Amycolatopsis; species Amycolatopsis sp. cmx-11-51. The sequence goes on from NZ_JADNQO010000003.1 coordinate 305,904, forward strand.
AGGAATTCCCCTTTTCCGGGCCGGCTGTCAGTGGTGGGCCAGCGGCCAGGAGACGCTGACGGTGGTGCCGGCCGAGGTGGTGGTCACCGAGGATTTCGGCGCGAAGGTGGCGATGATCGGCACTCCGCGGCCACCGCCCGGACGATGACCTTCTCGCCAGCTGCCGGTATCGGCGACGGTGATCGTGATCCAGCCCGCCGCGCGCACCGCGGTGACCGTCATGAGGTTGTCGGTTCCGCCCGCATAGGCATGCCGGATGACGTTCGTCATGGCCTCATACGCGGTGAGCTTGACGTCCTCGGCCAGCTCGGCGGACAGACCTTGAGCACGGGCCCACTCGGCGAGCACGTTCCTTAGGCGGGCGGCCTGGGCCGATACCGCGGAGACCTCGTGGGCCAGTTCAAAGGCTGAGGAATCGGCTGACATCTCTGGCGTACTCCTGTCACCTGCCGAACTGACCGCTGCCCTCCGGGTGTTCCCGGGCTTCCCGAGAGGTTGAGACCACTTTAGCGGACCATGAAAACGTCCCCGACTGCTCACGAAGGTTCTTCAAGAGCTACGCGAGCATCTGGTCTCCAGGCGAGCAATACCCGCGATCGTGTTACGCCCAGACGCCGTTTACCCACGCCGTGGTCACCGATTCGAGTGAATTGGTATCGCGCCTATTGACTGCACCGCTTTCGTGGCACTCAGTGAATTGTCGCTGGTCAGCTTCGACTCGGCGTTCGCAGGAGCGGAGGCGTGTCGGCATCGGCGAATTTTCGGGCCAGGGGTGCCGGATAGCGGCCACGCGTCGTAATTATGATTCGCTCGCGACATCGGAGTGCTGATGTCGGAGACGAACAGAATCGACGAGTAATCGGAGTCAGACGCTGTGATGGACGCGGGTGGCCAGACGATCGACACGGTGCGTGCCGGTCGGGTTCTGGCTCGGACGCTCATCCTGGTGGGCGGTGTGGTCGCGGCTACCGCCGTGGCATGGATCGCAGGCGATGTCACCGCGGGGGCCGATACCCCGATCGCCGACGGGCCGAGCGCTCCGACGGCCGCGGCGACCCGTTTTCGGTTGCCTGATCCTGTATTCGCGGTAGCGAGCCGAACCCCGCACGTGGTCGCGGAAGCGCTCATCGGACGCGCCGCCGCTTCGACGAAACACCTTGAGGACGCGGCGAGTCCCGCAGCGAGTGAGGTCGCCGCCGACGCCGGGACAGTTCGCCATGCGGCCGCGTCGCTTGACGTATCCACTTCGCGGCAGCCGATCGATGCCAGACGCGGCCGCGTCGAAGTCGCGACTTTTCCCCGTGCTCTGCCGGTATCGAATCCGGACGGCACCTTTTTAGTCCTGGCCTCCTGGAGTGGGGCAGGCGACGCCATTGCTTTTCCGTCGTCGAGTCGGCACAAGGTCCTCGATGATCATTCACCTCCGGCGCCGCACCCGCGCGAAACCGGTCACCTGGCGGGGGAGCCGGATCCACCGCGGTCGCCGTTGTCGGCATGTGGAACCTCGCCAAGTCTCGCCGTGGCATGCGGCGGTGAGCACAGGAGTTGCGCTGTCGTACTCGGCTGCGCGGCAAGGACCATTCGAATTTCTTTGGCCTACGGCGAATTCGGGCACGAGGCTGCACAGGCCGCAGTGATCCGGCCCGATGCCACGCCTGGCTGACCGTCCACGAGTTCGGCGGTCGATCTTCAGTTCTCTTTCCCTGTGGTGGATTTGCCCACTACACCTGTCAACGGGCCGCCACGAACGTTTCCTGTTCAAGAACAAGGAGTATTTGTCATGCAAAATTGGGTGAAGTACCTCCTGCGCACCACGCTGGCCAGTGGTGGCCTGTTGATGCTGGGGACGGGTGTCGCCTCGGCGACCGAGAACGTCAACCCCGATCTGCCTGCCTCCGCGCTGGACCAGCACATCGTCACCCCCGCGGTGAGCGGATCGACCGAGGCCCTGCGGCAAGCGCGGCCGCTGGAACAGCTGGACACGGCGAACCAGGATTCACTGCGGCCCGCCATCGCGACGGTGACGACCGATGTCCCGGCCGCGGTGCCTCCGACCACGACACCGGTCGGGCCGATCTACCCGGACCCGGACCTGACCAGCGTGCTGGATGCCGTCGAACCCGCTGTTCTGCCGGTTCTCTCGCGCGTGGAGCACGCGCAGGACTCGCTTCCGGTGAACGGGACTGTCTCCGCCGATTCGCTCGACGTCGGTACGGGGACTCGCGTTACCACTCTCCACGCTGATACTCCGGACATCGCAACCCCCCGCGAAGCCTTGAGCCGCGTCTCGACACCCGACCTCGGAGGGCTCGCCACGCTGGCCCAAAAGGTGCCCCTGCTCGACAGCGGCCAGACCTCGACCGGCCTTGTCGCGCCTTCGCTGACGGACGCGCCCGTCTTGGCGGCGGTGCGGCAAGTCGCCGACTCGGCGGGGACCCTGCTGCGCAAGTAGCGGCGAGGTTCGATCGTGGCCGGGGCCCGGGTGTGCCGGGCCCCGGCAGGCGCTCGTGGGTCAGGCCGCGGAACTTCCCGGTCTACGAGTATTCGCGCAGCGTCGCTACGGCAAGTCAAATACGAAGAGGTTGTGTGCTCATTTTGTGGTCGCACATGCGAGTAAGGGTAACGCCGTGACAGCGATCTTGATCTGTGACAGCCGAGGCAAAGTACGGGACGCGGTCAGCCGGGTCGTGTCCACACTTCCCGGCGTCGGCCAGATCGACTGCGTGGCAACGACCGAGGAGTTGCTGGTCAGGTATTCCCAACGGCCTGCCGATCTGGTCCTTGTCGGTCTGGAGCGCACTGCGCCGACCGGCGTGGAGGCGGTTCGACGGCTCGTCGCCGCGCACGGCCGGGCCAACGTCCTGGTCTTCGGGGTCGCCAACGATCCTCGTGTGGTGGCGGGCGCGATCATCGGCGGCGCCCGGGGTTACGTTCGCTGGGACTCGGCCTGGCCGGCGGTCGTCGCCGCCCTCACCGACACCCTCAGCAGCATTTCGGTACCCGCGCCGCGTCAGCCGTCGTCTCTCGGCGTCCAGCTGACAGGTCGTGAACTACAGGTCCTCACCGGGATGAGCCAAGGCAAACGCAACGGTGAGATCGGTCGTGAACTGCACCTGGCCGAAGACACGGTGAAGACCCACGCGCAGCGGCTGTTCAAGAAGCTCGGGGCGCAAGACCGGGCCCAAGCCGTCGCCCACGGTTTCCGTCGAGGTGTCTTGATCTGACACCACACGAATGCATGAAATCAGACAATACGGGTAACAGCGAGTATGGCTGAAGGTCGAGTAGCGGTGTTCGCGCCGTCTCCGCAGTTGACGGTGACGGTGGAAGAGATCGAGGGCGTGCCCGATGTCCACGTGCACGCGGGCGGGCAGGGGGTGTGGCAGTCGCGGATGATCGACGCTCTGGGCGCGCGGGCGGTGGTGTGCTGCGCGCTGGGCGGTGAGACCGGTCAGGTGCTGCGGCACCTGATCGGTGTCGACGTCGAGGTCCGCGAGGTGGCCGCGCGTAACGGCGCCTACGTGCACGATCGACGGGACGGTCACCGCGACGAAGTCGTACGGATGCCCGCCGACGCGCTGACCCGGCACGAGCTGGACGATCTCTACGAACTGATGCTGGTCCAGGGGCTACGTGCGGACGTCGCCATCCTCAGCGGCCCCGCCGAAGACGATGTCCCGGTGCCACATTCGGTATACGAGCGGCTTACCCGTGACCTCGGTTCCCAGGGCACGCAGGTGGTGGTGGATCTGTCCGGGGAACGGCTTGCCAGGGCGCTCGACGGTGGCCCGGCGGTGATCAAGATCAGCCACGAAGAAATGGTCGGCGACGGCCTGGCCGAGTCCGACTCGCTGGACGACCTCGCGGCCGGATGCCGCAAGCTGGCGTCCTGTGGCGCTCGCGTGGTCGTGGTGTCCCGTGCGGCCGAGGAGACGCTCGCCCTTCTCGAGGATCGGCTGGTCCTGGTGAAGTCCCCCGAATTGACGCCCGTGGACACCCGCGGCGGCGGCGACTCGATGACCGCCGGGCTCGCCGTCGGCCTCGCGCAGGGCCGTTCACTGGAGGAGGCGCTGAAGCTCGGGGCGGCCGCGGGAGCGGTCAACGTGACCCGGCACGGCCTCGGTTCGGGTAATGACGAAGCGGTACGGGAACTGACCGAACGTGTGCGGTTGACGCCGTGGGAGGGCTCCTGATGCGTGCGCTGATCACCAACGACGACGGGATCGAGTCACCGGGTCTCGCCGCCCTCGTGCGCGGTGCCGTGGAGCACGGCTGGACCGTTGTGGTCGCCGCGCCCGCCGCGGAGGCCAGCGGTACGAGCGCGGGCCTGACCGGAGCCGGGGAGAAGGGGCGGGTCACAGCCGAACGGCGAGAGCTACCCGGTTTACCTGGTGTGCCGGCGCACGCCGTCACCGCACATCCCGGTCTGATCGTGCTGGCAGCCGCCCAGGGAGCGTTCGGCGAGCCACCGGACATCGTCCTGTCCGGGGTGAACCGCGGGGCGAATGTCGGCCGCGCGGTCCTGCATTCCGGCACCGTGGGCGCGGCGCTGACCGCGTCGATCAACGGCGCGCGGGCGCTCGCGGTCTCCCTTGACGTCGGTTTGGATCCAGGTCCGGAACCACACTGGGACGCCGCGGTCACCGTCGCCGCGACGCTGTTCGACAGGCTCACGGCGCTGCCGGCGGGCGCTGTCCTCAACCTCAACGTTCCCGACCGCGCCGAGACGGACACCCCCAAGTCCGCCGGGCTGGCCGAGTTCGGCGCGGTGCGCAGCCACATCCAGGACGGCGAAGACGGCACGTTCACTCTCACCGCTGTGACCGTCGACGGAGACCTGGCACCCGACAGCGACGCTCGCCTGCTCGCCGACGGCTATCCGACGGTGACCGCGCTTCGCTCCGTCTCCGAGGACCCTGACCTGCGCCTGTGATCGTTCACGTCCCCTCAGGTGCTCGACGCGTCGGGGCAGTCCCGATCCCTGCGTAATCTGAGCATCGTTCGGGTTTGGCGGGTGTCCGGTTCGGGAAGCACACGATCATGTCGAGTTCACTGGGTGAGGAAGCTGCCGTGTCGGAGGGGCAACACCGGCGCAGGCGCTGGATTGCCGGTCACGCCGGAGTGATGACGGTTGTTCCGGCTGTGGTCTTTGGCGGGCTGGGTGTGTGGTACGGCTCCACCGCGGATGCCGAAGTGAGTTGGTTGGACCCGGTGCTGGGTGGTGTCATCGGGGTGGTGTTCGGCGCGCTGTTCGGTTTCGGGTTGTCGATGGAGGCTCGAGAGCCGAAGCCGAAGGGTGTGCGCCGAGTACTGGTCGTTGTCGGGCTGGTGTTCTGCGCCGCGGTGGGTCTCGGTATGCGGTACCTGCGCTACCAGACGTGACCTCGGGAGTCCTTCTGTATCTGAGTTGCCGGTGCAGCCTGGTGTCACTGGGGGGAAAGGCGCCGCAGAGCCACGGGCCTGGTCAACGGATCGCGGCTACGGCTCGTTGCGGGTGATCTCCCCGCAACGAGCCGTAGCGCGCGGCTCACTCGCGCAGAACCGGCAAGCGGCAACGTCGCCCAGCCCGCTCGGTCCGGGCATCGGCGGCTCAGTTGGGTGCGAGCGCGCGATCATTCGTCGCTAGGTGCGAGCGCGGATATCCGAAGTGGATCCCGGCACCGCCTGCCGATCGAGGCCGTCCTGGTCTTTTGTGGCTGCCGCCAGCGACATGAGCGTCTCGGCGGTCAGAGTACGGACACGGTCCGCCATGGCGGAGGCTTCGTGCAGGGTGAACAGCCCGTGGTGGGTGGCGTGGTGGATAGCGGTCAGCGCGCGCCGGCTGAACAGCAGCACGGCGTCGGCCGAACGGAAAGAGACGGTCTCCGCCGCGGCGGAAACCGATGACTGTGGCATGACGTCGGTCATCGTGCGTCCTCCCGCGGTCGGGACTGACTCGGCGCGGCGGCCTGGGGTGAAGCAATGCCAGGGCGGTCGCAGCCCTGCCGACGCAAAGCCGAGAAGGCATCGTGTAGCCGTGAGATCACCGTGGCCTCCGGGATTCCGATCTGCTCGGCGACTTCCGACGGCGTCCGACCGCGAACGTAAACCAGGACAAGGGTCTCGCGGGACTCGAGGGGAACCGCGGCCAGCAGGTGAGTACACGCCCACTGCTCGACGAGTCCGGCGACGCACTCGGAAGACACGGTTCGCGGTAGTTGTTCTGATGCCCCGTCACCGGTCGGAGTGTTGTCGATCTGGTCGAGCGCGTACCTGCGTGCCGTGGTCATCAAGAGAGTGAACGGGTCGCCGTCGCCGGGTCCATAGTGGGGCGCTGTGCGCCAAAGGTGCAGGTACACCTCACAGGTGACGTCTTCGGCCGCGCCCGCTTCAGTCAGGATGCTGCGAACAAGCCTGAAGACGCTTTGAGAGGTGCGGTCGTACAGTTCGGCGAAGGCGGCGGTATCGCCGTGCCCTGCTCGCTGCAGCAGTCTCCGGCAGAGTGCTGGATTGTCGGTGTCGGTCACCAGGCCGCTCCCAAGTGGACGGGAAGACTCACACCGCCGGGGACTGGGGCAGCCCTTGTGCCACTGGATTACCCCGGCACTCAGTCGGCAAACACGTCGCCACTCTGGGCAGACCAGGTATCGGTTCGGGTGAGAGGCGGCGCAAAGAGCGCACACGCGAAACGATGCACGATCGATTCATGGTTCGGAAACCCCTGGTGCGAGCACTGTTAAAAATCCCTCGACGGAGTATGCTGATGGTGCGTGGGCTCCGGACCCAGCTTCGCGTGACTGACGCCAATGTCCGCCTCCGCACTGTCCACGCTTTGCGACGTGCGGCCTGGCGACGCGCTACCGCGAGGCTTTCGCATGCTGTGCAGGGTCCCGTTCGCAGGTTGCTCGTCGTCCCGCTTTCCGGGAGATCCTCATGACCTCTCCGTTCCAGTCATCGGTGCGGCTCGATCACGACCATGCCGCTACGGTCCTCGAGGCCACGGCCTCCGGTGACCGCCTTGGTTTCTACGCCCAGCCCTTCGTGTACCGGCGGACGCAAGTTGTCGGGCACGTTTACTCCGCCGACCTGCTGATCCTCGCTGTGTCCGGCGAATTGGACGTGACCACCTCGCCGCTGCTGCAACGGAAGCTGAACCAGCCTTTGCCCGCCTGCACCGTGATCGACCTGTCCGGGGTGACGTTCCTCGGCGCCGCGGGGCTGGGCGTGCTCGAGACTGCCTGCGCCCGAACTCGAGCCGAGCGTCGCCGGATGGGTCTGGTCACCGCCACGTCATCGGTGCTGCGGATCTTGCGGCTGTTCGCCCTCGATGTACGGGTGCCGGTCTATCCGCGGCTGTCCGATGCGGTACGAGAAGTGGCACTGCAGCACCCCGTTTACGACCCCGGGCCGAGTTCGTGATCAGGGGAGTCCGCGCTGGGCAAGACGAAGGAACTTCCCCCATCGCGTGGCGGAAGTCCTCTGAATTCCCGCCACCGCAAGATAAATTCCCTTGACGAACGACACGGCACCGGTACAGTCGATCGACTGCCGGGGAGTTGGCCCATCGGCGCGGATCGCCGCGCCGATGGGCGGAGACCACGGTTCGCTGGGCACCGAAGTGCGCGGGTGGGATGCCGCGTCGGAGTCGTGGTCTCCGACGAGTCCGTAGACGGGCTCAGAGTTCTGACGTGATGAGGAACGTGTAGTGCCCGTTGACGTCTTTGCGGACATCGAGGACCTTGTCGGTAAGGCGGACCCTGGTCTCCCTGGCGAGGAACACCTGAGTGCCCGCGGTCGCGATAATGTCGTCACCCTGGGCAGGCCGGGCGGCGACTTCGACATCCAGCTTCGCCCCGTCTTCGGGGAGACCGTCCAGGGTCAGGCGCAGGCCGCCGTCGGACTGCACGTTCTCCGCCTGCACCAGTTTGGTGATCGCCTCGATGGCGGACTCGGTCACCGTGAACATCAATGATCCCGTCTGTCGTCGGATTTCGAACCGGTGGGGGCGGGTTCAGGATCGTTGTCCTATTTCGCCGAGGCGCTGAAAATCCGGATGAGACTGTCCTCGGTGTCCTTGCCGACCTTCTCGAACACGACCTTGGCGATGGGGGCCGCCAGTTTCGCCGCGCCATGGAATTCGATGGTGGCGTGGTAGGTCAGCTTCGCCGTTCCGCTCTTCGCGCCGATGGTGACGGTGATGTCGTCGGTCGACGTCGCGGTGTCGTTCTTTCCCACGAAGACGACCCTGCCTGGCTCGAGCCGGGTCAATTCGTAGGTCAGTTCCGTTTCGATGCCGCCGATCTTGGACGTGTTGTGCCATCGAGCGCCGGCGGCGATCGGTCCGGGGCTGATCTGCTCGCAGGCTACGGTCCCCGGATCCCATTCGACGGCACGAGAGAAATCGCGCAGATAGTCCACGACGGCATCCGGGGACGTGTCGACGGTGAAACTCCGGGTGACCTCGACCATCTTGGTTCTCCTTGCTGTGGAGTGGTTCGGACCTTGCTGTGACGACGGTGTTCAGCCGTGTTCTGCAGCCTGTTTGATACCGGAAAGGGTTTCGGTCAGTCCGCGATCGACCTGGTCTCCTTCGGTGCGTTCGGTGTGCAACTCGACGACGAGAGTGGCGTTTTGCGCGGTGTCACCGGGGCCGATGTGCAACTCACCGTGATAGTCGTGAGGACCGGTGGCGCCCCATTCCAGCCGCTTGCCGTCTTCGATCACGTTGACCCAGGCCTCTCCTTCCACCTTCCGGTCGGGAGCGTCGTCCGGGGAGATCTGAGCGGTGACCTCGACCTTGTTTCCGTCGGTGGGCTCGGCGGAGGTCAAGCGAGGCATGTACTTCGGAAGATTGCGTACGTCGGAGAGGTAGGCGAACAAACGCGCCGGCGTGACGTCGACCGTGATCGATTTCTGGTAGTCACCCATGGGTACCGTCCTTGCTGGGGGTTTGCATCGGTCTGGCATCGATTGACGGGCGGATACCCCTCGGCGGTGATCTCACACATCGCACCTCTTGCCGCGTTGAATCGATTGTGCAACGCTATGAAAGACCGAGTTGTCGATCTCGGCACGCGGCGCGCCGGTGGACGGCGCGACCGATCCGGCTCGCGTCACCGCCCCGGTCCATGGCGGAACCCGCCCGGTAAAACCATGCATCGAGGAGGCCGGTCGACATGCATTTGTCTTCGCGAGGGCCGTCATGGCCGACGTGAGCCGGTTGCCCCGCCCGATCACGACGCTCGGGGATTGGCAGATCGACGCCGCGTGCCGCGAACTGGACAGCGACATGTTCTTTCATCCGGAATACGAACGCGGCGCGGCCGCCGGCGGCCGCGCCAATCGCGCCAAGGCGGTCTGTTTCCGTTGCCCGGTCATCCAGTCGTGTCGCACTTATGCCTTGGCAGTACGGGAGCCTTACGGCGTCTGGGGCGGCCTGACGGTCGCCGAACGAGCAGTGGTCCTCAGCCGTCGGGGCGGTTCGGCGGCGACCGCCTGATCGCGGAAGCGACAGCCCGTTTGCCGCCGACGGGCGAGGGTATGCCGTCCGTGGTCGGCCTCGTCCGCGGTCGCCTGAAAGCACGAACCCGGGAGTCGACATCAAAGCATTGACATGGCAAGGAAACGAAAAGGTTCAGGTTACCGAGGTGCCGGACCCCCGCATCGAGGAGCCGACCGACGCGATCATCAAGGTCACCTCGACCGCGATCTGTGGCTCGGACCTGCACCTCTACGGTGTGCTGGGCCCGTACCTCAAGCCGGGTGACGTCCTCGGTCACGAGGCGATGGGCATCGTCGAAGAAGTGGGTTCCGACGCCGCCGGTCATCTGTCGGTGGGGGACCGCGTGGTGGTGCCGTTCAACATCTCTTGCGGTCACTGCTGGATGTGCGGCCGCGGCCTGTTCGCGCAGTGCGAGACGACGCAGGTCCGCGATCAGGGCAAAGGCGCGAGCCTCTTCGGGTACACCTCCCTCTACGGCTCCGTGCCGGGCGGACAGGCCGAGTACCTCCGCGTGCCGCAAGCCCAGTTCGGGCCGATCGTCGTCCCGGAGGGCACGCCGGACGAGCGGTTCCTGTTCCTCTCCGACATCCTGCCGACCGCGTGGCAAGCCGTCCGCTACGCCGACGTGCCACCCGGCGGCACGGTGGCGGTCCTCGGCCTCGGCCCGGTCGGGCAGTTCGCCGTCCGCATCGCCGCCCACCTCGGGGCCGGCCGGATCATCGGGGTCGACCGGGTACCGGAACGGCTCGCGCTCGCCGCGCGATACGGGGCCGAACCCGTCAACCTCGATCACGTCGACGACGTCGCCGCCGCGTTGATCGACCTGGTCGACGGCCGCGGTCCGGACGCCACCATCGACGCCGTCGGGATGGAAGCCCACGGCGGACGACTCGTCGCCGCCGCGCAGAAGGCCATGGGCCTCCTCCCGGACGCGCTCGCCCAGAAGGTGACCGACAAGCTGGCCGTCGACCGGCTCGACGCTCTGCACGCGGCCGTGAAGGGGGTGCGACGGGGTGGGACGGCGTCGATCTCCGGCGTGTATGGCGGCGAGGTCGACGCGATGCCGATGATGGAGATGTTCGACCGGGGCATTCAATTGCGCATGGGCCAGGCCCACGTGCGGCTGTGGACCGATGAGATCCTGCCGCTCCTGCTCGACCCGGCCGACCCGCTCGGCGCATTGGACCTCACCACGCATCACCTTCCCCTCGCTGACGCCGCGCGCGGCTACGAGATGTTCCGGGACAAGCTCGACGGCTGCGTCAAGGTGGTGCTCAACCCTTGACCGGTCGGGTCGTGATCATCGTCGGTGCCAGCAGCGGGATCGGGCTGGCCGCCGCGATCGCCTTCGCCGCCCGCGATGACGACCTGGTGCTGGTCTCGCGCAGCGCCGACGCGCTCAAAGCCGCGGAAACGGCGTGCCGGGACGCGGGGAGCGGTGAAGTCGACGCCGTTGTCGAAGACATCGGCGATCCGGCCGCCGCCGAGCGGATCGTCGCGCGGACGCTGGACCGGCACGGCCGCATCGACGTCGTCGTGCACACCGCGACGGTGATGGCTTACGGCACTGTCGAGGCGATGCCGGCGGATGTGTTCACCGCCGTCGTCGACACCGCGGTACACGGCACTGTCCACTTGAGCCGCGCGGTTCTCCCGGTACTGCGCAGACAGCGCACGGGCACGTTCATCGGGGTCAACTCATTGCTCGGCTCGGTCACCGTCCCGCAGATGGGTGCCTACGCGGCGTCGAAATGGGGACAGCGCGCAGTGCTGCGCACCCTGCAACAAGAGACGCGGGACGAACCCGGGGTCCACGTCTGCGTCGTGAGTCCCGGAAGTATCAATACCCCGATCTACTACCAGGCCGCCAACTACTCCGGCCGGGTCGTCCGGCCACCGTGGCCGGTCCTCGCCCCGGAACGGGTGGGCGCGGCGATCGTCCGGCTGGCCGACCGGCCGCGCGGACACGTGTCCGTCGCGGTCGGACCGGGCAATCCGATGGTCATCGCCGGATTCCGGCTCCTGCCGATGCTCTACGACAGGCTGGTCGGCCCGCTGTTCCGGCTGGCCGCGCTCAGCCGCGGGCACTCGAAGCCCACCGCGGGCAACGTACACCGGCCGGTGCCCGCGCGTGAACGCGTACACGGGCACTGGCCGGAGCCTCACTGACCGATGCTTCAGGGATCGCGCTGGGGGAGCGGCTCGACGGCAGGTCCTTCGAGAACTGCTCCGTCGACGTCGAATCGAGAGCCGTGGCAGGGGCAGTCCCAGCTGCGTTCGGCCCCGTTGAAGCGCAGAAGGCAACCCAGGTGGGTGCACCGTAGCGAGACCGCGTGCAGGGCCCCCGACTGATCCCGGTACACGCCCTTCTTGCCGGTTCCGTCACGGCATACCCGTGCCTCATCGATCGGGACCTCGGCCGTGTCGTGTCCGTCCACCGGGGAAAACCGGTCTCCGACAAGGTCTTTGGCGGTCTTCGTGTTCTGCTGAACCAGCGCGGGAACGTTCCGGAGACTGAGGCGATGCGGGGAGAACAGGGCGGCGTGCGGATTTCCGGCACCGCTGATGCGATCGGCGAGGACCTCGGCGCCGATCGTGGCCATGGCGAGGCCCCATTTGGCGAATCCTGTCGCGACCCAAAGTCGCGAAGCTCCCGGCAAATAGGAGCCGACCATGGGCAAGTCGTCGTAGGCGTGTGGATCCTGCGCTGACCAGCGGTGGGTTACTTCGGTGACGTCGAAGTACTTCTGGGCGAAGTCGGTGAGGGCGGTATAACGCTCGAAGTCGATGCCGCGGTCTCCGACCGGATGACTCTGGCCTCCGAGGATGAGGTGTTCGCCGTGACGGCTGAAGGAGTAAGACGGACTTCCCGCACTGATCGACAAGTCTTCAGGCAGGGCCTCGTCACGCAGGCGCATCGCGACGCAATAGGACCTTTCGGCGTCGAGCCGGGCGAAGAACAGGCCGCGATCCAGGATCGGATAGTGGGTCGCCACCACGATGTGCTCGGCCCGGACGGTTCCGCCGGCGGTCCTGGCCTCGAACGGCATGGTGTTGGACACGCTCAGGACCCTGCTGTGTTCGAACAACCGGCCACCCTCGGCGACGAACGCGGCAGCGAGCCCCCGCAGGTATTTCACCGGATGCAGGACGAGTTGACCGGGCAGGCGGACGGCGCCGTAGGTGGGAAAGGGCAGATCCAACTCCTCGGCCCACTCCACGGGGAGGCCGGCTTTTCCCGCCGCGTCGGCTTCGGAACGGACGGTGTCGCGTTCGGCCTCGGTCAAGGCGAAGGTCGCCGCCGGAGCGCGCCGCAAGTCGCAGCTGAGCGGTTCGGCCAATGTGGACAGGAGTTCCACACCGGCTGTGGCGGCCGACGCGTAGCCTGCCGCGGTCGCGGCGCTGTGGGACTTGGTCAAGGTCGAGTACTTTGTGGACTGCAGCGCCGTCACCTTCGCGGTGTTGTTGCCGCTCGCCCCGCTACCGACGGTTTCGGCCTCGACGAGTGCGACTTCGAAGCCGCGACGCAGGAGCAGAAGGGCGGTGGTGAGGCCGGCGATCCCGCCTCCGATGACGACCACGTGGCTGGTGTGCCTGCCGGAAAGCACTTCGGACGCCGTGGCCGGAACGTCTTGCGACCACAATGATGGGTTGGCCGTAGCCCGAGTGGCCATCGTGACACCTTCCTCTCTTGTCCTTCGGCGCATACCCGGCCCGCCGGGATCGAAACGACGCGCCGGCGCCCGGCGGCCGGCTCGATCAAAGACGTCCGAGGTCGGCGAGGACGGCGGTGGCGGCCCGCTGACCAGACACCAGCGCACCCTGGACGGAAGGCGTGTCGCGGTGGTCGCCGCAGACGTAGCGGCCGTCACCGACGCGCACCGGACGTCGTAACGGGGCGCCGGCGGGGAAGACCGGCAGAGCTCGTGGCAGCGCGTAAGCGCGTAAGAGTTCCCAAGCGCTCGTGTCGGTTCGATAGAGGAAAGCCAGGCGTTCCCGTACCTGTGCTTCCAGGTGCGTGTCGGCTCGGTCGGGCACCGAGGCGGCGATGAGAGCCGAGCCCTCTGGCGCGTATTCCGGGGCTACTTCGCTGATGACCGCGGTGTTGATCAGCAGGCCACTGGTGCCGTCGACGAGCAGAGTGGGCGAACGCAGGGGAGGCGCGCTCGCCCGGTAATAGAAGGTCGTGACCGCGTGCCATTCCGGTGGTTCCACCCCGGGAAGCAGCTGCGAGGCGGTTTCTCCGTCGGTGGCCACCACGACGGCACGGGCGGTCAGGTGCTTGCCTGATTTCGTCCGGACACCGTCGTGGGTGACCTCGGCGACCGCGCTGTCCGTCCGGATCGTCTCGGTCGGCAGGCCGGCCGCCAGCGACCGGGGAAGAGCTTGCATTCCTTCCGAGGGCAGCGCACCGCCTCCGCGGAGAAAACTCCGCCACAGCAAGTGAAAGAGCCGGGAAGAGGTGCTCAACGCCGGATCGAGGAACACTCCCGCGAGGAACGGCCTCAGCACCTTCTCGATTGTGCTCGCCGACAGTCCCCAGCGTCGGAACTCCTCGGCTGTCGTGCGCTGGTTGTCCTTGCGGACGACCGAATCGGGCGCGAGGAAATCCCGCGAAACCAGCGCCGCCATGCGGACGCCGTCACTCGGATGACGCGCGAGGAACCGGGTCAGTCCCTCGATCGCGGGGAGGCCGTGCCACGGGCCCGCCAGCCAGCGATGGTCGGCGGTGATGGTCCCGCGCGTGAACTTCCGCAGCCGCAGTTCGTCCACGGCGACCAGACGACGGATCGCCGGATAGGCGGGGAGGAGGACCTGGAAGCCTCGATCCAGGCGGAAGCCGTCGAGCTCGTCCGTGCGCACGCGGCCGCCGACGTCGTCGGCCGCCTCGAGCACGGTGACCCGGACACCGCTCCGGTGAAGGCGGGTCGCCGCGCTCAGTCCGGCGAGGCCCGCTCCGACGACGAGGACATCGGGTGTTTCGGTCATCTGATTCTCCCGTCGGTGAGGTCCACGAACGCGACGGGCGGGTCGATAGCAGTGCGCCGCACGCCGAGCCGCACGCGGCCCGGCGTGCGGTAACTCCGTCGCCGAGCTATTCGATTCGCAACCGTTTCACACCTGGGTGGGCTTGTCCACCGACGAGGCGGGTCGTGGCTTCACCGCCTCCAGTGGGTGATCTACTGCGATTTAGGTCACAAAATGTGCCGACGGCTACGATTGTTGCCCCGGGCGAGTGTCCTTCTGTCGTCGAATGCCGTATCCGTAGAGGCGGGCGTCGGCCGGTTGTCGGACGGCGCAAAGGGAAGTGGAGAGGCACGGAGCGTGGCAACGGGGCGGTTTCCGGCCCGTGGAAACGCGGAGCAAATGGACGTCGACGAGATGAACCACCCTGCCGGACCCCGGGGTGCGGGTTCGTGGACCCCGGGCAGAGTCGCGGAACTGCTGGGTGTCTCACCGGTTACGCTGCGTACTTGGGGGGCGCGTTACGGAGTTGGACCCACGCTGAGGGCGGATGGGCGCCATCGCCGCTATTCCGATGCCGACGTGCGTCGGCTGCAGCATATGCAGCGACTCATAGACCGCGGTATGCGGGCGCGCGAAGCCGCCGGGGCGGTGTTCTCCGGCGAGGAAGACGCGATCCCCGAAATCTCGATCGGCCGGAGGGTCGAGGAGATCGAGAGCGCGGCGGAAGCGCTCGAGTTCGCGTCGCTGGCGGTGCTGTTGGACGAGACGCTCGACGCGCTCGGCCCCGCCGGGATGTGGGCCGATGTGGTGATCCCGGTCCTGCGCGACCTCGGGGGCCGCTGGCTGCGTGGCGATGTGTGCTTCGAATCGGAATGGGCGCTGACGGCCGAGGTTTCACTCGCGCTTCAGCGTTTCAGCGGCAGGTTCGCGTCCACGGCTTCCGGTCGTGTCGTGCTCCTCGCCTGCTGCCCGGAAGAGCGGCACAGTCTGCCGATGGAGGTCCTGCGGGCATCGATGGCGGAAGTCGGAATCCCCGCCGTGTTCCTCGGGCAAATGGCCCCTGCCGAGACCACTCTCGGGATGGCGTCGAGGTTGGATCCGGCCCTGACCCTGCTGTGGTCGATGTCGGTCAACACCGCCGACGACATGCTGAGCCAGCGCCTGCGGCGCCGGGGCTTCGACGTCGCCCTGGCCGGCCCTGGCTGGAAGGAACGCGCCGTCGACGACGTCCCTCGGGTCGACGAGCTGACCGACGCGCTGGATCTCGCCGCCGAAAGTGTGAAGGGCTGATTCGCCCGGCCGCCGATGCGCCGCGCCTCCGCCCGGTTGTGGCGGCGAGCCCGTTCCCGAAGCGAGTCGAATACGGATCGGTTTACCTCCGCGCTGGGCGGGTAGCCAGGGAATGCCCGCGCACGCAGGTGCGGCAACCGAACCACCACCTCAAGGAGCTGCCGCAATGAGCACCATCATCAAGTCGGTCGACGTCGAGGCCACCGTGCCGGCGGTGTACAACCAGTGGACCCAGTTCTCCGACTTCCCCCGGTTCATGGAAGGCGTCGATCAGATCGACCAGATCGACGACACGCACACGCACTGGAAGACCACCATCGGCGGGGTGACCCGTGAGTTCGACGCGACGATCACGGAGCAGCATCCCGACGAGCGAGTCGCCTGGCAGTCTGTTTCAGGCCCCAACCACGCCGGCGTGGTGACCGTCCATCGCATCGACGACGCCCACACGCGCGTCACGGTGCAGATGGACATCGATCCCGAGGGATTCGTGGAGAACGTCGCGGACAAGCTCGGCATCATCGACCGTCGCGTCCAAAGCGACCTGGACCGCTTCAAGACCTTCATCGAGAACCGGGACGGTCACGCGACCGGCTCCTGGCGCGGTGACGTCGACCGCGCGCCCCAGCAGCCGAGCTGACTTCCGCTTCCGCTTTCGCGGATCCGAGGGCAGGCGGCGGATTCCACTCCGGAGGTCCGCCGCCGCATAGCGGCCGGTTTCCCTTCGTGAGGGACATTCTCGAAGGGGGACCGGCCGCGTTCTGTCGCCCGGAATTCGCCCTATCCCTTGGAAGGCGGCATGCCGCATTTCGAAAACGCCACCGATGTCATGCTTCCAGCGAACAAGGTGTGTCTGTCGGGGCTCGTCCGGTCACGGCGACGCCAATTTCCTTCCGGTGAACAGCGCCGACAACTGGCTGCACTTCGGGTTGGGGATCGGAATGATCGCGTTGGGGCTGATCACCACTGGAATCGAGCGACGGCGCGGCGAATATCCCGAACCCGAAATCCAGCACCAGTGACCTCAGGGTCGCCGACGGTCATGGTCTCGACCACGACGTTCGCCTGGCCCAAGAAGGCCGACGGTCAGAAGCAAGACGGCCGCGCAGCCGACCAACCACCCGGGGTGAACAGCGGGCAAACGCCTCGGATGGCCGGAACGCCAGGGTTTCCACCTCCATCCGGCCGGGTAAGCCTCCCTTGTGCGGATTGTGATCACCGGTGCCACCGGCAATGTCGGGACAGCGCTGCTTCATGCCCTCGAGCCCGGTGACGACGAGGTGATCGGGGTGGCACGGAGACTCCCCGACACCACGGCCGAGCCGTATCGCGCGGCCAGCTGGTGGGCGGCGGACCTCGGGGATGACGTCGGCCGCGCGAAGCTGGCGGATCTGGTCCAAGGTGCGGACGCGGTCGTCCATCTCGCCTGGGCGATTTCGCCGGGGCGCGACGATCCGCCGATGTGGCGGACGAACGATCACGGCACCCGCAACGTGCTCGCCGCGGTGGCGGCGGCCGGGGTGCCGCATCTGGTCGTCCTGTCGTCGGTCGCCGCATACGGGGTCGCGCCGCGGTGGGACAAGGTGACCGAGGACTGGCCGTGCGAGGGGATCGCGACCAGCGCCTACAGTCGCGGGAAGGCCGCGCTGGAGGGTCTGCTCGACCGGTTCGAGGGGAACAACCCGGACATCGGGGTGGCGCGGTTGCGTCCGTGCGCGATTTTGCAGCGAGGGGCGGCGGGGGAGTTCGAGCGCTGGCTGCTCGGTCCGGCCGTGCCCGCCGGCATCGTGGGCAGGCGATGGCTGCCGATTCCACTGTGGACGGATTTGCGAGCGCAGGCGGTGCACAGTGCCGATGTCGCCGAAGCCATCCGCCTGGTGCTCGCGAGCCGCTTCACCGGAGCCGTCAATCTGGCCGCGCCCGAAGTGCTCGACGCCGACGCGCTGGCCGGTCTGCTCGGCGGGATCCGCGTCCCGGCGCCGCGATCGCTCGTCCGCGTGGCCGCGCTCGCCGCTTGGCGGGCCGGTGCCTTGCCACTGCACCCCGGCTGGCTGGATCTCGCCGACAAAGCGCCGCTCATGGACACCACGCTCGCCGAGACCGTACTGGGGTGGAATCCCCGCCACGACGCCGCGAGTGTGATCGCCGAACTGGTCGCCGGACTCCGGGCGGGTGAGGGCGCGGCGAGCCCGCCGCTCGCCCCACCGCGCGGCGACGGCCTTCTTCCCCGGCTCCGCTCGCTCGCCCGGGTGAGGCCGAGCCACCAATCGCAATCCTGACGACCTGACGACCTGACGACCCGACGATCGGGAGGCTCGGATGAGCACGGAAGTCTTCGACGCGGTCGTCATCGGTGCCGGCCACAACGGCCTGGTAGCGGCGAACCTCCTGGCCGACGAGGGTTGGTCGGTCCTGGTACTGGAACAGGCGGACAAGCCGGGCGGCGCGGTGCGGACCGAAGAAGTCACCGGGCCGGGCTTCCGCAACGACCTCTGCAGTGCCTTCTTCCCGCTCACCGCGGTGTCGCCGGTGATCAGGGGACTGGGTCTGGAGGAGCGAGGCCTGCGCTGGCGGCATGCTCCCGAAGTGCTCGCGCACGTGTTGCCCGACAACAGATGCGTGGTGCTCTCACGGGACATCGAGCGAACGGCGGCGTCGGCCGACGAGTTCGCGCCGGGAGACGGCGCCGCCTGGAAGCGTCTTTTCGCGCAATGGCAGGACATCCGCGAGCCGTTGCTCAACGCCTTGTTCACCCCGTTCCCGCCGGTGCGCCCGGCTCTGCGGCTGCTGCGGCACACGGGGACCGCCGACGCGCTGCGCCTGGCCCGGATGCTCACGTTGCCCGCGCGCCGTTTCGGGGAAGAGCTCTTCGACGGCGAAGGGGCGCGGTTGCTGCTGGCCGGGAACGCCGCGCACAGCGACCTTTCCGTCGACAACGCGGGCAGCGCGGTGTTCGGCTGGCTGCTCGCGATGATCGGCCAGGACGCTGGTTTTCCGGTGCCGGTCGGCGGAGCGGGGGAGCTGACCGCCGCGCTGGTGCGGCGACTGGTCGCTCGCGGCGGGGAGGTCCGATGCCGTTGTCCTGTCACGGAAGTACTTGTCGCGGGCGGACGTGCGATGGGAGTGCGCGACAGCGCGGGTGATCCGATCCGGGCCCGCAAAGCCGTTCTCGCGGACGTACCGGCGCCGACGTTGTACGGCGAAATGGTCGCGCCGGAATGGCTTCCGTCCCGGCTGCTCGACGATCTCGGCCGGTTCCAGTGGGACAGCGCAACGGTGAAGGTGGATTGGGCGCTGTCCGGCCCCGTTCCGTGGAAGGCCGAAGGCGCTCGCGGCGCGGGAACAATCCACCTCGGCACCGACCTGGACGGCCTGTCGGCGTTCGGCGGCGACCTTGTGCGCGGCCGGAGCCCGCGTACTCCGTTCCTGTTGTTCGGGCAGATGACGACGAGCGACCCGGACAGGTCACCTCCAGGCACCGAAGCGGCCTGGGCGTACACCCACGCACCACGCGGAATCATGGAGAACCGGAAGGCACTGGACCGGCAGGTCGCGAGGATCGAGAAGACGGTCGAGGCGAACGCGCCGGGATTCCTCGACCTGATCCAGGGCCGGTACGTGCAGGGCCCCCTCGAACTCGCGGGTCACGATCCCGGCCTGGTCGGCGGCGCGATCAACGGCGGCACCACGGCCATCCACCAGCAGTTGTTCTTCCGTCCGATCCCTGGCCTCGGCCGTGCGGACACCCCGGTCGACCGCTTGTTCCTGGCGGGCTCCGCGGCCCATCCGGGAGGAGCGGTCCACGGCGGACCAGGAGCCAACGCGGCCCGCGCCGCGCTGGCACGGGCCGGTCGGTTCGGCGGGGGTTACGCGGCGGTGATCCGCGCCGCGAACCGGGCGGTCTACGACTGAGCGCTCTTGCGGTTCGCGTACTTCCCGGTCACCAGATCGGCGAGCCGCGCGAGGGCCTCGGTGTTGCGAGGCTTCGCGACGAGCGCCTGAACCGCCTCCGGCAGCACTTTGCCGGGACCACGGATGACTTTTTCCGTCATCCGGACCTCGGTCTTGTTTTCGCCGTGGGGGAGCAGGGTGAGCCCGACGTCGGCCGCACCCAGCGGCCAGCCCCTCGCCTCCAGGGAAAGGAAAGTGCCGGGTTCGACGGCCTTGACCACGGTGACGTCCTGAATGTGCAGCGGCCACGGCCCGACACTGTGGTGGATCCGTGACCCGACGGCAGGCCAGTCCTCATCGACGTCACGGATGTGGGAACTGCCGACCACCCAGCCCGCGTAGAGCCAGCCATCGGCGAGCACGGCGAAAACGGCGTCCGGCGGTACATCGATGATGCGGCTGACCTCGGTCACGGTGTCCTCCTGTTTTGGGGTGGCAGAACCCGAGTACCCCGCTGACACGGCTTGAAGCCTTGGGGCGCCACCCTGCTCGCCGCGGAAGGACAGATCGACCGCGACCGATCCGGTGGACCTTTCGCAAAAAGCCTCCGAACGGCCGCGTGTGTGTGGGAGCCGTACGCTGCGGGTAATCCGTGCGGGTGTCGAGCGCCAGGGAGGACCGATGGTGGAGAACCGGCGTCAGCGGCTGCAGGCGCTGCTGGCCGCCGACCGTGCCGCCAATCCCGCCTCGGTGGTGAGCCTGACATGCGGTCGATGTGTGGTGGAACTGTCCGTCACCGGCGCAGGGGCGACTGTTCTGGCTGAGATACCCGCTGGAAGAGGCAATGGTGATGGTCGTCAGAGTCGTGGTCTGGTGCACGCGACGAATACGGTGAGCGCGGGGTTGGAAGATCTGCAGCTCACTGTCGGGGAGGGGCCGTGCCTGGACGCGTTCGCCACCGGGGGGCCGGTGCTGGTCGCCGATCTGGCGGCGGAGGTGGCGCGGTGGCCGGCGTTCACGCCTGCGGCGTGCGAGCTGGGCGCCGCGGCGGTGTTCTCGTTCCCGTTGCAGGTCGGGGTGGCGCGGTTGGGATCGTTGGATCTCTATCGCGACAAGGTCGGACCGCTGACGCGGGTCGAGTTGGCTGACGCGCTGATCTTGACCGATCTGGCCACGCAAGGGGTGGTGGATGACCTGAACGGGCACAGTGTCGAGGATGTGAGCTGGCTGGCGGATCCGCATGTGCAGGTGCATCAGGCCGCGGGAATGGTGCAGGTCCAGCTGAATTCGAACACGGAGGTGGCGCTGATGCGACTCCGTGGCTACGCCTTCACCCATGATGTTCCCCTGGCCGAGGTCGCCCAGCAGGTCGTCGAGCGTTCCCTGCGCTTCACCGACAACGAGGACGGCAACCATGCGCAGCGAGGGAGAGGCCCACGAGATGCCCACTGACCGGGATCAAACAGTCGCCGATACATTCGTGTCGCTGGCGGACACGCTGGTCGCGGACTTCGACGTGCTCGATTTCCTCGGTCTGCTCACCGAACGGGCCGTCGACTTGCTCAACGTCGACGCCGCCGCGGTGATCCTGTCCGATCAGCGCGGCGGATGGCGGCCCACGGCCGGGTCGTCCGAGCAGGCCGACCTGGTCGAGGTCTTCGCCGCGCAAACCCGGCAGGGACCGTGCCTCGACTGCGTCCGCAGTGGCAAGGCGGTGTCCACGGCTGATCTGTCCGCGGAGACTGAACGGTGGCCCCAATTCGCGCCCGCGGCGGTCAGCGCGGGCTTCCGTGCCGCGTGCGCCGTGCCGATGCGGCTACGTGACGACGTCATCGGCGCCTTGACGTTGTTGAGCACCGACCCGGTGGCCATCGACGACGCCAGTGTCGCCTTGGGTCAGTCACTCGCCGACATCGCCACCATCGGGATCCTGCAGCATCGCGCGATCCTGCACGACGAGATCGTGTCCGAGCAGTTGCAAGCGGCCCTGCATCACCGCACCGTCGTCGAACAGGCCAAGGGTGTGCTGGCCGAAGCCGGTGGGCTGGACATGCACCAGGCGTACCTCGCGTTACGCGGCTATGCCCACGCGCACCGACGGCGGTTGTCCGAAATCGCGCGAGACGTCGCGACCACGTCTTTGGACCCGCACGCCCTGCTGACCGGCACGGCCGACGTCACTCGGTCGTGACCCCGCGAAAAGACAGAGGAGCGCAGCTCATGTCTCAGACTCCCGACTCGTTGCAGGAAACGTCGCGTGATCGGGAAAGGCAGGTGTCCCGCACGTTCGTCAGCCTCGCCGACACCCTGGTGGCCGACTTCGACATCGCCGACTTCCTGAGCATGCTCACCGAGCAGTGCGTCGACCTGCTCGGTGTCTCCGCGGTCGGCGTGATCCTGCTCGACTCCAGTGGCGGCTTGCGGGTCGCGGCCACCTCCTCGGAACGGGCCGAGTTGCTGGAGCTGTTCGCGGTGCAGACCGATGACGGGCCGTGCATCGACTGTGTCCGCGGTGGCGCCCCGGTGTCCAGCGCGGACCTGCCTGCCGAGGCGCACCGCTGGCCGAGGTTCTCCGCGGCGGCGACGGAGTGCGGGTTCCGCGCCGTTCAAGCCTTGCCGATGCGGCTGCGGGACCAGGTCGTCGGCGTCATGACGCTCTTGAACATCGGTACCGGCGGGCCGGATCGCGACGACATCGAACTCGGGCAAGCTCTTGCCGACGTCGCCACCATCGGCATCCTGCAGCAGCGCAGCATCCAGCGCGGCGACCAGCTCACCGAGCAACTGCAAACCGCGCTGGACAGCCGCGTCGTGATCGAACAGGCCAAAGGTGTGCTCGCCGAGCACGGCCAGGTCACGATGGACGAGGCGTTCACGCGGCTGCGCGGCTACGCCCGCACCCACCACCACCGGCTGACCGAACTCGCCTACGCGGTCTCCGGACGCACCGCGGACCTGACCGCGATCTTGAAGCACCCGCAACCCAGGCGAAGCCCGCTACGGTAAGAGGAATTGTCGCGGGCGTCTCACTGCTTTCTTGCGGGGTAAGCCGGGGAAGTAGTCGTCTGACACGTGACTTGGTTCACCGCTGAAAGGCTTCCCGGCGAACGTGAAGGCAGGGCGGGCCGCGACCCCGCTCGCGGAGGGCACACGCTCGTGAACCAGTTTTCCGCCCGCTATCAGCGGGTACACCCTTGTGTGATCGCCCCGGCCCCTGGCGTCAGAACACGACTCTGGAAGAGCAATCTCTATGACACAAGCACTGGAATATCCCCGAAAGCAGGAGCATCGAGCACCGCAGCCGATGTTGTCCGGGGAGCAGTCCCGTACCGAGAATCTTCTCGTCAAGCTGTTCGCGGTGGTGCCGTTGCTGGCGCTGGCCGCGGCTGTTCCGTTTGCTTGGGGTTGGGGGCTTGGTTGGGTGGATCTGGGTCTGGCCGCGGGGTTCTATTTCCTGACAGGTCTCGGGGTGACGGTCGGGTTTCACCGGTACTTCACTCATGGGGCTTTCAAGGCCACTCGTGGTCTGCGGGTCGCGCTCGCGGTTACCGGCAGTATGGCGATGCAGGGTCCGGTCATCGGCTGGGTGGCCGATCATCGGCGTCACCACGCGTTCTCCGATCGTGAGGGTGATCCGCATTCGCCGTGGCGGTTCGGCACTGGTCCGGCCGCGTTGGCCCGTGGTTTCTGGCACGCCCATATGGGCTGGCTGTTCGACCGGGAGAAGACCAACGCTCAGCGTTTCGCCCCGGATTTGCTGGCCGATCGGGACATTGCCCGGATCGACAGGTTGTTCCCGGTGCTCACCGTGGTCACGCTGGTCGCGCCCGCTGTGCTCGGTGGTGTGCTCACGATGTCCTGGTGGGGTGCGGTGACCGCGTTCTTCTGGGCGAGTCTGGTCCGTGTCGCGTTGTTGCACCATGTCACGTGGTCGGTGAACTCGTTGTGTCACCTGATCGGTGATCGTCCGTTCGCCGCTCGCGACAAGTCCGCGAATTTCTGGCCGTTGGCCATCGCGTCGATGGGTGAGTCCTGGCACAACTCTCATCACGCTGATCCGACCGGTGCCCGGCATGGTGTCCGGCGTGGTCAGTTGGATATTTCCGCGCGGCTGATCTGGCTGTTCGAGAAGGCGCGCTGGGCGACCGATGTCCGCTGGCCCAAGGCCGACCGCCTCGGCCGCAAACTCAACCCCGGCTACCGGATGTCACCGCGCGGGCTCGGGAGACGCCCGGTCTTGAACCCGCACGGGGACTGATGCCCGAGACCGGATCAGTTCGGCACCCTGGGCGGGTCGATGAAGCAGACTCGGATGGTGGTGCCACGCGGCCCGGTGTGGATACGCACGAGATCGGCCAGATGGTTGACCAAGAGCAGTCCGCGGCCGCGCAACTGTCCAGGTGGGGCGGGGTGTCGTCCGGCCAGGGGGTCGGTGAGGTGACCGGCGTCGTGGGTTTCGCAGACCAGCCGATCTTCCTCACGCCAGATGCGCAGCCGCCCCTGTCCGCCGCCGTGGTCGATACTGTTTCCCAGCAGTTCGGCTACGGCGAGTTCGACTTCCCCGATCCGGTCCGGAGCGAACCCGGCCCGTTGTGCCTGTTCGCGGGTAAAGGCGCGGGCCTGGGACAGGGAGGCTGCGTCGCCTGTGACAGCGTCGATGGCGGTGACCGTGTCCGGGGCGACAGGCTCAGGCAGCGGTGTGTTGTATCCGGTGATGATGCGGTCGGGGTCGTAGACGGTGCTGGTGCGCTCACCGGCGGTATCGACCAAGACCGGGTGGGTGGTCTCGGCGTCCGCCAGGGTGCGCGCGTCCAGACGTGTGGTGTCGTACGGGCAGAGAATAGTGACCTCACGGCCGGTGAACGCGAGGTTGATCAAGGCTTCGTGCTGGGCGCAGGCCGGGTATTCCAGCTCCGAACGGTCGGCCCAGATCGGCTCGCCGATGATACGGACCCGCCTGGTGGGATGCGTGTCAGCGAATGCGCGGAGGACGCCGGGGATGATCCGGCCGGGGTTGCGACCTTCCTTGGTCATGTCCAGCATTCGGACCTGCTCGGCGTCTCGGCCCAGCGCGGCGCGGAGCAATTCCAGGTTGGGGCCGGGCACTGACACCGCGACCGGCTCTCCCGCACGGAGGCCTTGCCGGATGAACGGGATGGTGCCCGCGAGGTAGTCATCCGGGCTTTGGTAGAACAGCGCGGGATGGACGAACGGGTCGTCGGCTGTCGCCGTCGTGGTCGGGTTCATCGTGGCCTGCCATCGTCGCTGAGGAGTTGCTCGGATTCCTCCGGCCAGAACAGGCGCAGAACCTTCTGCACGTTTTCTGGTGGATGCCGAATCTTTATCGCCCGGGCCTGGCGGGCGGCTTCGACCAGCGCGCTTACCCCATGGACGTCGGTGTATGTCAGGCCGGACAAGTCCACGGTGGTGCCACCTGTTGTCACCAGGACGCCCAGGCTCTTGCCCCACGTCGCCCGGGTCGTGACGTCGATCGCTCCCGACACCTGTATCCCACTCGCTCCGGGCAGGTCGGATATCCGCAACCCGAGGTCGTCGTCTCGCTGGTCGTGGTCCTGACCGCCGGAGACCGCGGCGTTCTCCACGTCGTTGCCCTCCCGCCAAGCCTGACACTTCCCGCTGTACAGGACAGCTTAGGCGTAGGTGGAATCCGATCCGCTGCGCGCACAGCGAACTGACCAGGAGGAGCCCGGCCGGGTTCGTGCTCGCGCCTGGGCGAGATGCTCACCGTCGCCTCGGTTCCATGCGGGTGGATGGTTCACGAAGCACTGGCGAGCGCGCGCAGCAGGGTCGCAAGACCGTCCGGCGCCCGGCCGTCCAACCGGGCACTCGTCATCACCTTCGCCTCCTCGGCATAGGCCAGCCGGAATCCGGCGTTGGCGAGGCGGCGCCACAGGTCGTGGTCCTCGGCGGTCCGGATCGGGAAGAAGCCGCCGACCGCGTGATAGGCGCTCGCCCTGATCGACAGGTTGGCTCCGTAGACGTTCCCGTGACCCGCCGGGCTCCGCACGGTGGCCAGCCGGGCCTCGTAACGCGGCTGCGCGGTGGCCGCCAACCGGGCGTTCAGCTTCGCCGTTCCGGCCACGGCGTCCCAGCCCGCGTCCGCCCTGCGGACATGCCGGACCGCCCAGTCGCGGTCGACCACGGTGTCCGCGTCCGTGCTCAGCAACAAGGTGCGGGCCGAGGCGTGATGATCCAGACCGCGAAGCAGATGCCGTGCGCCCAGCGCCCGGGTCGCTCCTATCGTCAGGTCGCGAGTGTTGACAAGGACCTCGGCTCCCGCACCCCTGGCCAGTTCGGCGGTGTCGTCGCGGCAACGGTCGGCCACCACGCAGACACGGCGCTCCAGCTCCGGAGGCAGTTCGCGCAGGGCGACGGCCAGCGCGCGCAGGCATGCCGGGAGGTCGGTTCCCTCGTCGCGCGCCGGAATCAGCACGCCCACGGACGTGATCAACGGCGTTCCAGGACGTCGACCAGGAACTCGTCCTCGCTGTGCGTCACCAGGCTCCGCAGACCTGGGTGCGCCCGCAGCTTTGCGTGGACTTCGAAGCCGTGGTGGGGCGCGTCAGGCGCTTGCGGGCGCCAGTGCACGGCCAGCACCTGCCCGTCCGGTCCCAGTGACGCCACGGTGCGGTCCAGCGTCGCCATCAGATCCGCTTCGCTCAGGTAGTAGAGGATTTCGCTCAGCACCACCAGATCCGCCGGGCCTCGTACATCGCCGGGGAGCGAACCCGCGGACAACTCCACAGTGGACAGATGGGCCAAGCGATCCCGCGCGATCGACAGAGCGGCAGGCACCGGATCGAACGCGCGGACGCGGTCGCAGCGACCGGCGAGCTCCAGCGTCAGCGCGCCCGTGCCGCAGGCGGGTTCCACGGCGAAGGCGTATCGCTCGCGCGGCAGGGCGGCCAAGGCGACCGTCCTTTTGCGACGCTCGTACCAGCTGTCCATCGTCCACGGATCGGGCTCGCGGTAGAGCGTCTCGAATCTGCTCACCGGGGTCGATGTCGTCCTCGGTTCGTGGAACAGGATCTCCCGGTCGCGCGCGAAATGTTCCAGCACCGCCGGCGTCAGGATCGGATCCTCGCCGCTCGGGCCGGGCTCCAGCTGTGACCGGAAGACCTCGACGGCTTTCGCCTTGACCGCCACCGTCGCGTCGTCGAGCCGGACTTCCGCGGCCCGGGCCCAGGGAATGGCCGGGTCGTCCGGCGCCACCAGGTGCCACAGCCAGATCGGGTAGGACCACCGGTGCGCGCCCAGCGGCGCGGCACGGAACGCGGCCCGGCCCGCCACGCGGTGGTCCGGGTGGGGATCTTCCGGCCACGGTGCCAGACAGAGCTCGCTGTCCGCGGCGACCACACGGACGACGTCGGCCAGTTCGGGCTCGTGCTCGACGAGCGCCGAATCGGGAAGACCAACCCAAACCGGCTCCACGTCGCCCATTCCCTGGCACCGCAGCGCCTCCAGGAGTTCGGCTCGACGCCGCGCGCCGAGAGCCTGGCGCTCGGCGGCCGACGACCCGGGGAACGCGGCCTCCCCGTCCGTGGCGACGACCAGCCGGATCTCGGCTCCACGGGCGTGCAGACGCTGGAGGAGCCCGGAAACACCCAGGGTCTCGTCGTCCGGGTGTGCGGCGACGACACAGACGCGGCGGACGTCCTCGACGGGGAACGGCGGGAGCCGCGCCAGGTCACGCCAGCCCGCTTCGGGGTGGAACGGGCCCGTGCTCATCGCCGCCCGTCCTTCACCAGTTCGACGCCCAAAGCGGCGAGGTCGCGCGCACCGTGATGCTGCCGGACGTAGACCATCAGGTCGGCCAGCTGCTGTGGCAGCCGCCGGTCGCGGCAGAGCGCCGTCGGCCCGGTGATCTCCGGCGCGCGGTCGAGGACCTGCCGGGCCGTGTGCTCGACGGCGGCCCGGCAGAGTCCGGTCAGCAGCGTCAGGTCCTCGTCCGGATTGGTGTCGATGTCGCCCGCTGTCCGCACGAGCAGCGCGTCGGCCTGGTGGATCGCGGTGTGGAGCGCGCCGAGGTGGGCGTACTGGTGGTCGTCCGCCGCGCCCCGGGCCAGCAGGTACGCCGTCACCGAGTCCACGACGGCCGCGCAGCCGCCGAGCCACACCGCGGCGACGCCCGCTCCGCCGAGGGCGAACCCCGGCCTGGACACGTACCAGCCCGGCTCGCCGACGATATGGGCCGCGGTCACCGGGACCCCGTCGAACCGGACGTCACCACTGTCGGAGGCGTCCATCCCGATCGCCTGCCACGTTTCCGGCAGTGCTTGGACGCCCGGCTCGTCCAGGCCGATCTCGAGCAGGATCGGCGGACCGTCCTCGTACTCCGCCACCACCAAGGCGCGGTCGAGGACCTGAGCGCCGGAGCAGAACCGGACGGTACCGGTGAGGGCGCCGCCCACGACGACCGCGCCGGTACCGCCGGACCGGGCGGCCCAGACGCCGTACAGCGCGTCCGGTACGGGTTCACGACCGGCTTCGGCGAGGATCGCGAGGGCGTCGGTGTGGCCTTCGGCGAGCCGCCCGAGCACCAGATCGCGGCGCCCGAGCCCGGCGAGTGTCGTCCAACGGCCCCATGTGTCGCCCTCGCCGGGGCGTGGCAGGTCGAGAACGCCGTTCGCCATCAACAGCCGCACCATGGTGGTGATGGTCTCGACGGATCGCGGCCCCGGCAAAGGTTCCGGTGCGGTCGGTTCGAGCAAGGTCCTCATCGAAGTGCGATTCCTCAGTCGTTCATCACCTGTTCGGCCCGCTCCCACGCGCGGTGCAGCCCCACGGCGTTCACCAGCTCCGAGGAGAACGGTTTGGCGACCTCGTCGGCGAGCACGATTCCCGGCGCGCCGACGTCGATCCCGGCGTCGGTCAGCACTCGCACTCCGTCACCCCACGCGCCGATGGCCTTGCAGTGACGGAACATCTCCTGCAACAGCACGGTCAGCTTGATGTCGTGCAAGCCGGCCGTACCGCCGGCGACCACCACCGCGTCGAACTCGATGGAACGGGCGGTGAGGAAGGTCCTCGCCACCGGCAGTTGCCCGCGTCCTCGCTTCAGTGTTCCGCCGGCCGGCGCCAGAACTCGCAGAATCGCGCCTTGAGCCTCGACGGTCCGGCGGAGCTTGCCGATCCCGCCGAGGTCGGACCCGTGAGTCGCCACGACCCCGATGATGCGGCCGGTGATCGGGCCCGGGCCCGTGGGGATCTGTGACAACGCGGCCGACGGGGTGACGTCTCGGGCGGGAGTGCCTTCCGGAGCGGGCAGCCCGAGTCCGGCGGCGACCGCCGCGCAGAGTTCGCTGTCGACGCGGGCGAGCGACTGGAGGACACGTGCCTGGATCGTCTGTGCGAAGCACTTCCCGAGCTCGAACGTGAACGCTTCGATCACGTGGACCCTCTCGATCCCGGACAGGCTCTTCCAGAAGAGCGTGGCCTGCGAGAAGTGATCGTCGAACGACACCGGGTTGGCCCTGATCTTCGGGCCCGCCACTTCGATGGGCCGGTGGACGTAGGCGCCTTCGGCTTCCGTCGCCGTCGTCGGCAGAGCGCCGTCGACGCTGTTGGGCAGATACGGGGCCTGCCCGTGGTGAATGAGAGTTTGATGCATCCCGTCACGCAGATTGTCGTTCACGGCCACATGCGGGCAGTTGATCGGGAGCTGGGTGAAATTGGGGCCACCGAGCCGGGTGAGCTGAGTGTCCAGATAGGAGAACAGCCTCGCCTGCATCAGCGGGTCGTCCGTCACCTCGATGCCCGGCACCAGGTTGCCGGTGTGGAAGGCGACCTGTTCGGTCTCGGCGAAGTAGTTGGTCGGGTTCCGGTCCAGGGTGAGCTTGCCGACCAGCTGGACCTCGGCGAGTTCCTCCGGGACGAGTTTGGTCGGATCGAGCAGATCGATCCCCTCGAACATCTCGTCGTCGGAGTCCGGCAGGACCTGCAGGCCGAGCTCGTATTCCAACGGCGCCCCGGCGTCGATGCCGTCGGCCATGTCCCGGCGGTGGAAGTCGGGATCGGCGCCCGCGGCGATCTGGGCTTCCTCCCAGACCAGCGAGTGCACCCCGGCCACCGGTTTCCAATGGAACTTCACCAGGCTGGTCCCGCCCTCGGCGTCGACCAGCCGGAAGGTGTGCACCCCGAAGCCCTCCATGGTCCGATAGGAGCGGGGGATCCCGCGATCGGACATGGCCCACATGACGTGGTGCGTCGCTTCGGTGTGCAGGGAAACGAAGTCCCAGAAAGTGTCGTGCGCCGTCTGCGCCTGCGGGATTTCACGGTCAGGATGGGGCTTGCCCGCGTGAATGACGTCGGGGAACTTGATGCCGTCCTGGATGAAGAAGACCGGCATGTTGTTGCCGACCAGATCGAAGTTGCCCTCGTCCGTGTAGAACTTCACCGCGAACCCGCGGACGTCCCGGACGGTGTCCGCGGAGCCCCGCGATCCCAGTACCGTCGAGAACCGCACGAAGACGGGAGTCTCCCGGCCCCTCTCCAGGAAACCGGCCTTGGTCACCGAAGACGCGTTGCCGTAGGCGCGAAAAGTGCCGTGCGCGGCCGCGCCCCGCGCGTGGACGACCCGTTCCGGGATGCGTTCGTGGTCGAAATGGGTGATTTTTTCGCGGAGGTGGAAATCCTCCATCAAAGACGGTCCTCGCGGGCCTGCCTTCAGCGAGTGGTCGGTGTCCGGCAGCCGGACCCCTTGAGCCGTCGTCAGGTAGTTCCCACGCTGCCCCTCACCCGACCGGCCGACCGTCGCGTTCGATTCGTCTTCGGCCGGTGCTGTCTGCTCGCGCTGACGTTTCGGGGGCATGATTCTCCTTGCCGAGAGTGGTGGTGCGCCGCGTATACCCCGCCCTGGCCTTTTTTATGCGATTCCGCCGGAAAGCTCTTTCGTGTCAGGAGCCACAGGTGTGCGCGGTGCCAGTCGGGGGTAGTCACCCGGGTGTCGCATCCGGATCATCCGAAAGGGAACTGACGTGAGCCTGAACGACGACGACATCTCCACCACGACGGACAAGGAAAACGAAGGCCCGGCCGACTCCGGTGCGGGCAAGGGGACTCCCGGTGAGCACGACGGCGGGGCGGACGGCGGTGCCGAAGGTCCGGCCGACTCCGGCGCCGGTGAGGGCACTGTCGGCCAGCACGACGGCGGCGCCGACGGCGGCGCGGACAGTGGCGCGAGCTGAGCTGAGCGAACCGGCCACCGGTACCGGGCGAGGCGGCGAAAGCCTCCCGGTACCGGTCGCTGGCCGCGCTCCGAAGGGTGTTTTGGCCCGATTGGTCGGTTCCGACGTCGAGGAGTTCTCTTCCCGGCACTGGGGCCGTGAGCCGTTGTTGCGGCGGACCGGCGGCGGCTTCGGGGATCTGCTCGACCTCGATGGGGTCGACGAGATGTTGTCCCGCCGAGGGTTGCGTACGCCGTTCCTGCGGTTGGCGCGGAACGGATCGGTGGTCGATTCCCGTTCGTTCACCGAGGGTGGCGGGGTCGGCGCCGAAATCGGGGATCAGGTCCGCGACGACCGGATCGCCGCTCTCTTCGCCGAAGGCAGCACCATCGTGCTGCAGGCCCTGCACCGCACCTGGCCGAGCATCATCGACTTCACCACCCGCCTGACCGACGAGCTCGGTCACCCGGCGCAGGTCAACGCCTACATCACGCCGCCGTCGTCACAGGGCTTTTCAGCCCACTACGACGTGCATGACGTCTTCGTCCTTCAGCTGGCGGGCCGCAAGCACTGGAAGGTCCACGAGCCCGTCCACCCGGCGCCGCTGCGCGACCAGCCTTGGAGCGAGCATGCCGACGCGGTCGCCGCTCGGGCTCGTGACGATGCCCCGGTCATCGACGAAGTCCTCGAACCCGGCGACGTGATGTATCTGCCCCGCGGCTGGCTTCACTCGGCGACCGCGCTCGGCGATGTTTCCGCGCATCTGACCGTCGGCGTCCACGTCGTCACGAGATTCGCCGTGGTGGAAGCGCTCGCCGCACTCGTCGCGTCCGACGAACGGTTACGTGCCACCTTGCCACTGGGAATCGACGTCGCCGATCCGGGCAGGCTGGACGGCCATCTCGAATCCGTCCGGGAAGATCTGATCGCCGCGCTGCGGACCGTGCCGAGTGAGGATGTCGCGAGGCATGTTCGCGAGAGGGTGTGGAAGGGAAACCGACCGGAGCCCCTGCCCCCGGTCGCCGCCGCCACGTTCGTGTTGAACCTCGGCGAGGGAGACTCCGTGCGGCGCCGCGAAGGCCTGCGTTTCCGCGTTCGTGACACTGGGACCGGCGAGGTCGTCCTCGAACTCCAGGATCGGCACCTCTCGCTACCCGATTCGACCTTGACAGCCTTGTCGGCGTTGCTCGACGGCAGAACGTGGTGCGTGGGGGAGATACCGGGGATGGACCGAACCGACCAGCTCGTGCTCGTGCGCCGCCTGCTCCGGGAAGGCGTGCTGATGGCCGCGAGCGCATGACCGCGCCGGCGGGCCGGTGCGCGGACCTAGCCGACTCCGCGGGCGATCCCGGTGAAGGCACGGCCTCGCCGGCGGAGCAGTGGCTGCTGATCGAGCATCCGGGTCCGTGGGGGAGGTTCGCGCTCAAGGAGTCCGGTCTCGATCCGGGGGTGGTCGCTTCGCTGACCTCTTGGGCGGCACGGGTGAACGGCCGGATCGCCTTGGTGCGCCGGCGCAACCGCCGTCCTGAGGCCCGGGTTCGGCCCTCTCGCTGGTTCAGGATCGACGCGCGCCCCGGCCAAGAAGAGATCCGAACCGGGAAATTCACCGACGCCGCCGGGCTCTCCCTCGTCCCGTCCGCACCGGGGGACGTGTTGCCAGGGCCTTTGGTGCTCGTGTGCGTTCATGGCAAACACGACACGTGTTGCGCGGTCCGCGGTCGTTCGCTCGCGGCCGCACTCGCCGAAGAATTCCCCGACGCCACCTGGGAGTGCAGTCACCTCGGCGGCTGCCGGTTCGCTCCCTCGATGGTGGTGCTGCCGCACGGTTTCACCTTCGGCGGCGTGCGGCCGGACGAGGCGGGCGCCCTCGTCCACCGGTATCTGCGTGGCACGCTCGGCACGGAGTTCCTCCGTGGGAGGTCTTCGCTCGACCAGATCGTTCAAGCGGCCCAGCATCATGCCCGCGTGGCCACCGGCACCACCGGAATCGACGCTCTCCGCCTGGTCGAGGACGTTCGCGTCAGCGGCTCCGACTGGCGGGTGGAATTCGCCGAACCCGGCTGCACGGTGTACCTGCGCGAACGATACGTCCCGGTGGACCGCCGGCTCACCTGCGCTTCGGAGCCCGCGAGCAGGATCAGGTTGTTCGAGCCGCAGGGCATGCAGTACCCGGGTTTCCACCCCCGGCAGGCTGGGTAGGCGAAGATCGACTCGAGGCATTGCTCGCGGAGCCCGGTCAGCTCTTCCGGCGGTAGAGCAACATGGTCAGCGAGCCGAACACCACGACGAGCGCAGCCGAGATGATCAGCACCAGCACGATCTGACCGGCCGTCGCGGTGCCGTGCATGAGCCCGCGCACGGCCGTCGCGGCGTGGCTGACCGGGTTCACCCGCACGATCGCGGCCATCCAGGACGGCATGGTCTCCGGCATGGTGAAGATGTTGCTGATGAAGCTGAGCGGGAACAGCAGCATCATGCTGGTGTTCGTGATCGACTCCGGTTTGCGCACCAGCATGCCGAGCGTGGTGAAGATCCAGCCCACGCTGAACGCGAACACCAGCAGCACCAGGATGGCGAGCACGACGCCGGCGAAACCGCCGTCGGGCCGGAAGCCGAGCAGCAGGCCGAGCCCGACGGTCAGCACGATCGCGAAGGTGTAGCGGACGATGTCGCCGATCAGCGCCCCGACGATCGGCGCCGGCTGCCAGAACGGCAAAGTACGGAACCGGTCGAAGATGCCCTTCGCCATTTCGGCGTTCAGCGCGGCACCGGTGTTCACGGTCATGATCAGTACGGTCATCACCAGGATGCCGGGCAGGAAGTAGTGCAGATATTCGCCGCTGGAGTTCGCGATCGCGCCACCGAAGAGATAGGTGAACATCAGCACGAACATGAACGGCATGACGACGGCTTCGCTCAGCTGCTCCGGCGCGTGCTTGAAGCCGAGCATCGCGCGCCAGGCGAAAGTCAGTGACGCGTAGATCGGATTCGGCCGGGACGGGCGGTCGTGCGCCGCGAGCGCGCCGCGGAGTTTGGTGTCCGGGACGGCGGTGGCTTCGGGCGCGGTCATCGGACTGCCTCTTCCTTGTCGACGTCGTCTTCGGTGGTGGCTTCGGCGGGGTGACCGGTGAGTGCGAGGAACACCTCGTCGAGGCTCGGCTGGCCCAGCGAGAAGTCCGACACGGAGATCCCCGAGCTGGACAGGATCGCCAGCGCGGGCGCCACCCGGTCCGGGTCCGGAACCTGCGCGGACAGGGCGGTCGGCTCGCTGTCGAGGGTGATCGGCACGCCGAGCGCGAGGTCGAGCAGCCGTTTGGCCTCGGGGCGCTCGCTGGGGTCCTTCAGCCGCACCCGGAGCGCGCCGGACCCGAGCGAGGACTTCAGATCGGCGCTGGTGCCCTCCGCGATCGTCTTGCCGTGGTCGAGCACCGCGATGCGGTCGGCCAGTTGGTCGGCCTCGTCGAGATACTGGGTGGTGAGCAGGATCGTGGTACCGGCCTCGACCAGTTCGCGGACGATGTGCCACACCTGGTTGCGGCTGCGCGGGTCCAGCCCCGCCGTCGGCTCGTCCAGGAAGAGCAGGTCCGGGGTGACCACGATGCTCGCCGCGATGTCGAGCCTGCGGCGCATGCCGCCGGAGTACTTGGCCGCCTGCTTCCCGGCGGCCTCGGTGAGGTCGAACGCCTCGATCAGCTCGGTCGCCCTGGCCTTGGCCGCCGCCCTGGAGTGCCCGAGCAGCCTCGCCACCAGAACCAGGTTCTCGTAGCCGCTGATGTTCTCGTCCACGGAGGCGAACTGCCCGGTGAGGCTGACCCTGCTGCGCACGGCGTCCGGTTCGGTGGCCACGTCGTGGCCGAACACCCGCGCCGAACCGGCGTCCGGGCGCAGCAGGGTGGCGAGCATCCGGATGGTGGTCGTCTTGCCGGCGCCGTTCGGCCCGAGCAGGCCGTGCACCACGCCGGGCCGGACGACCAGGTCGACCCCGTCCACGGCGGTGGTGTCGCCGAATCTCTTCACCAGTCCGGTGGTTTCTATCGCGAGAGCGGTATTCGAAGACAAGGCGAAACTCCCAAAATGTCAGCGCGGGCCTTCGGCGTTGAGTAACCGGCTCGCTACGCGGATGCCCAAGGTACCGAAACCGGATCGCACGGCACAGCCGCCCCCGGAGTGGCAGAAACGATCTTTTCCGGCGTCGGAGAAGAACTTCTTCGAGATTGCTATTCCGGTCCGCAACCGCCCCTTTCCCCAGCAATGGGAGAGAAGTGTTACCCGTATGGGTGGTCTTAAGTTCGTCGTGGCGCGAGGAGGGCTTTCGTGACACACGACCGCACCGCGATGGTCATCGGCGCCGGGCCTGCCGGGCTCGCCACCGCGATCGCGCTGCGCCGGGCCGGGTTCGGGGTCGAGGTCCGCGAGCGAGCGGCCGAGCCGCGGCCCGGCAATGGACTTACCTTGTGGCCCAACGGTCTTCGCGCGCTGGACGCGATCGGCGCCGGGGCCGCGGTGCGTGCGGGGGCGATGCCGGCACCGGGTACTTCGATGCGGTCAAAGGCGGGCCGGTCCCTCTACGAGGTGTCCGGGCCCGTCATGGACACGATCGGTGGACGCGGAGTGGGTATGCACCGCAAGGATTTGCTCGAAGCGCTCACCGGAGTGCTCGGCGAACGCCCCATCTTCGGCGTCCGCTGCGTCGGTGCGCGCACCGAAGCCGGGCGCGCGGTGGCCGATTTCGCCGACGGCACCGAGGCGCGCGCGGATCTCGTAGTCGGCGCCGACGGCATCCGGTCTTCCGTGCGGGACGGCATCGGGCTGGCCGAGCCGCTCCGGTACGCCGGTTTCACGGTCTGGCGTGCGACGATCGAATTCGAGCTGCCGCCGTTTCCCGGGGTGCTCTCGATGGGCGGGCCGAGTCAATTCGGAATCTGGCGGCTGCCGGCAGGCCGGGTTTACTGGTTCGCGTCCGCGCCCGCCGTCGAAGGTGCGCGCGAATCGAGGCCGCCCGCCTTCTTCGAAAACTGGCACCCGCCGATTCCGGAATTGCTCGCCGCGACCGGGAGCGAAGAGATCACCGCGACCGATATCTACGACAGTGAGCCACTGCGCGCGTGGAGCGTGGCCAGCGTGGTGCTGGCGGGCGACGCGGCGCACCCGAGCATGCCGAACATGGGGCAGGGCACCTCGCAGGCGTTCGAGGACGCCGCGGTGCTGGCCGATTGTCTCGGTGGCGGCGCGGGGATCGAGTCGGCGCTGGCGGAGTACGAACGGCGCAGACGGCGTCGTGCGCGTGCCGCGTGGTCGCAGGCCCGGATGCTCGCCCGGATCGGCGGGTGGCGCAATCCGCTGGCGTGCCTGCTGCGGGAAAAGCTGATGAGCTTCGCTCCGGAACGCGCGCAGTTGGCCCGGCTGGAGCGTCTGTTCACCTTTCCTCCGGGACCGGAAAATGATCACCGACGCCCGGGTGATTCGTATGGATGAGTGATGGTACTGATTGGGTTCGGCCAGTAGGATGCTAAAAGAACATATGGTGATTCTGGTCGTTCCAGGCGGTGTTCCCAGCAGCCGTGTCCGATCAGCAGGAGGCCGCCGGGGAGGCCGAGGTGGACGGTCCGGTACTGGAGTGTTCGGTGATGGAACCGGGAGTGGTCCGGGTCGGGCTCAAGGTCACCGTGCCGGTCGAGAAGGCTTGGCTCGCACTGGCCGACCCGGTGCGGCTGGCTCGCTGGTTCGGTGAAATCGGCGGGCCGTGGCTGCCGGGCAGGCGAGACCGGATCGAATTCGGCGACGGCGATTTCTTCGAAGTGCTCACGCACGAGGTCACCGAGTGCCGGGTGATCGATTTCGAATGGCGTTTTCTCGGGCTCTCGCCGATCGCGAGGATCCGCTGGACGGCGAAGGTGGTGCCGGACGGCACCGAAATCGCCGTCGAGGACCGCGACCCGCACCGGACCCCGGCGGAATCGGATGAACTGCTGACCGGCTGGA
Organism: Amycolatopsis sp. cmx-11-51; assembly: GCF_047608665.1. Classification (NCBI taxonomy): domain Bacteria; kingdom Bacillati; phylum Actinomycetota; class Actinomycetes; order Pseudonocardiales; family Pseudonocardiaceae; genus Amycolatopsis; species Amycolatopsis sp. cmx-11-51. The sequence goes on from NZ_JADNQO010000003.1 coordinate 342,702, forward strand.
CGGATTTCTTCCAGCGCCTGGCGCGTTATCTCGCCACCGGTGAATCCTGCCGTTACGAATGGCGTGACGACATCGACGGCTCGGTCGACCTGCCCTCGTCCGCCGATGCGGCCCTTCAGCAGGACACCCTGTCGCGCTGGTTGCCGATCGCGAGCGACGGATTCGTCCCGCGCTGGTTCTTCATCGTCGACGACGAGGGGCCGCGCCGGTTCCGGGTGGAAGACTGGAGCGAGGAACCGGGAGGGCTGCGGTTCTCGATCGAGATCCCCGGCGCGGCCGCCCGGAGTCGGTGCCGGGTCACGGTGGCGGGCAACCGGCTTTCCTTCTCCCACAGCGGTTGGCGCGCGCTCGAACTCCCCGACCGGCGGGCGCTGCTGCTGCGCCGCCGGTTCACCGCGGCCTGGGTGGCCGCGCTCGACCAGGCTCGTGGCCTCGCCGAAGTCCGTTGACGACGGCACCATCGACGCCCGATCCCCGGGCGGGAGAGACAATTGGGGGATTCTCCATGAAGGGAGAGCGGGTCCCACTGGAGTCGGCGGGTTGCGCCACCGACCAGACCGCCGAGGACCGGATCGAAGCGGTCTTGCGCTCGGTGCGGATGATGCGCGAGAACGTCGGCGACGAGCTTTCCCTGCGCGACCTCGCACAGTCCGCGCTGCTGAGCCCGTTCCACTTCCACCGGGTGTTCCGGCAGATGACCGCGTCCACCCCGGCCCGGTTCCTCGCCGCGTGGCGGATGGCGGAGGCGAAGCGGATGCTCGCCTACAGTTCGGTGAACGTCACCGACATCTGCATGCGGGTCGGCTATTCCAGCCTCGGTACCTTCACCTCGCAGTTCACCCGGCTGGTCGGGGTGCCCCCACGCCGGTTCCGCGCGCTGGTCACCGCATGGTCCGACCAGCCGTTCGCGGCCGTGCTGGCCGATCTCCGGTCCGTGCTGGTCGAACCGGACCCGGTGCAGCTGACCGGCACGATCACCGGCGGGGACGGCACGGACGCGTTCGCCGTGGTCGGGCTGTTCTCCTCCGGCATCCCTCAGGAGGCCCCCGCCGCGTGCGCGATCCCCGAGGTGCCGGGGATGGCGGTGTTCGGTGGCCTGCCGGACGGCGAGTACTACCCGCTGGCGATGTGCTTCCCGCCGTCCGTCACCGTGGCCGAAGCGATGGTCGACGAACTGGACCGGGGGTACTTCGCCGCGAGCCGGGTACCGGTGCGGATCTCCGGCGGGGTGGCGCTCACGCACTCGACGTTCTCCCTGCGGGTCCGGCCGCGTCGGCAGCTCGACCCGCCGATGGTGCTGGCGCTGCCGTTGGTGGTGGCCGCGCAGCTACATGACACTCCGATGCCCCGGCCGCGCTCTCCGCGCGCGTAACGTTCTTCGCCGGTTCCGCTCACGTGTGTCCGCCGGGCGTAGAATCCCTCCCAGGTTCACTACTATCGAGAGGTAAGGCAAAGGTGGCGTCGGTTGAGGGGGTGTGTGGAAATGGGGACGTTGAGTGTCCCCATTTCCACACACCCCCTTTCGTATCCGGTGGTGGTGAGGGTCGTCGACACGGCGCTCGAATACGACACCTTTGCCTTACCTCACTACCAACTCGTATGGTCAACCTGGGTCAGGTGAAAGGTACTTGGCGGAGAAGCGCTACTACGGGCAGTTCTGCGGGCTCGCCGCGGCGCTCGACGTCATCGGCGAACGCTGGACCCTGCTGATCCTGCGCGAGCTGCTGATCGGGCCGGTCCGGTTCAACGAGATGAGCGAGAACCTGCCGGGGATCGGCCCCAACCTGCTCACCGATCGGCTGCGGCTGCTGGCCGAGCACGGCCTGGTGCGGACCGAGCCGGTGCCGGGGGACGGCCGTGGCAAGCGGTACCTGCTCACCGGACTCGGCACCTCGCTGCTGCCGTCCATCCTCGGCCTGGCGAAATGGGGAATGCAGTTCCTCACCGAGGACGACGCCGTGAACGGAGCCAGCCGGTCGGCGTGGGGTTTCCTGGCCGTGCAAGCGATGATCGACCCGGCCGAAGTGCCCGAAGTGGACGAGAGCTACGAGTTCCGGGTGGACGACGAGGTGTTCCACATCGCCGTGCGCTCGGGAAAGGCGACCGCTGCCCGCGGCGCCGCGACAGATCCGGTCATGGTGGTCGGCACCACCGCGGCCACCTTCATCCGGATCGGCGCGCGGATGCTCAGCCCGTTCGACGCGCTCGTCGCGGGCGCGCTCGAGATCGACGGCGATCCGGACGCGGTGCAGCGCTGTACCCGGCTCATCGGCCTGTCCGCCAAGCCCCCGCTCTCCCGCGCCCGAGGAGCCTGAGGGTCAGGCGGTCGCGAGTCGGGTTCGGCGCCGTGTGGCTGATGTCCCCATGCTTCATTGGAGACAGCGGCAGCGGTGCTCTGGTGTCACGGTTGTTCCTGTGTCACCAGGAATCACATCGGCAGGTCCGTGAAGACCTCCTTGCCTACCTTCAGAGTCAGGGTCTCGGCAAAGTCGAGGTCTTGTAGGTCAGGCGGTCAGTCGTCGCTGTGGGGGCTGACGATGGAGGAATGGGGGCGTCGAGTGTCTCCATTCCTCCATCGTCGCGGGGGGATCCGGTCGCGAAGCTTGATCAACAGAGGTTCAGGGACATGCTCTCCCCACTCGGCCCTTGCAGGCACCAGAAATGTCAAGCCCGAACTGCCACCAGCAGCGCTGACCAGCAGCTCCGCGACTTTGCCGGAACCCTGACCTCAGTAGAGGCAAGGAGGCATTCACGGTCGAGTGGAGGCGTGCACGGGGGTGGTCGCACGCCACGTTCGCTCTCTCTCAAGTAGCCCGGAGCAAGTGTTTTCAGCCGCCACGAAGGAGGACGGGTGCGGCTTCGGCGGGGCCCGGTGGCCAGCCGAACAAGCGAACGAGGGCGTGCATGCCCGCGCGTAGTGGCAACGGCGTCATGCCCATGCGCCGGGCCTGCCGGATCGCGCCCGCCTGCTGTGCCATTCCCGCCCCGCTCCACAGCGACCACTGGGCCGCCACGGTCGAACATCGGGGGAGTCCTGCCGCGGCTCTGATGGTGGATCTGCGCAGAAGTTCGTTGGCCAGCCCGTAACAGCCGAGGCTGCGGTGTGGTTCCTCGGCGGTGATGGAGCCGAAGGTGATCAGCTGCCGTAGTTCGGCCGGGTCGATCGCGGCGAGTACGGCTTCGAGACCGGCTACCTTCACCCGCTGCGCGCGGACGAGCGCCGTGGTGGTCGTGGTCGCGACCGGGCCACCGGTGAGCAGCCCGGCGCAGTGCACCACCGCGCCGACCGGGGGAGCGTCCACTGTGGACAGAAGGCGTGCGATCCCGTGACGGTCGGTGACGTCCGCGGTGAGCACGGTCGCGCGCAGTCCGGACAGGTGCCTCGCGGAGGACTGGGGCAGCTGCGCCGGTTCGAGGACGTCGATCAGGATCGGATGCAGTCCGTACACTTTGGACAGTACTGCGGCCGCGCGCAGCCCCAGGCCGCCGAGGCCGCCGGTGACCACGACCGAGCGATCCGTCCGGGCTCTTCCCTCGAAGACAGGAGGCAGCTCGGCAGGGCGCCAGTCGGTGGTGGTGATCCGGCCGGCGTCGTCCACCTGCGCAGGCGAAGGGAACGCGCCTTCGGAGTTGAGCAGCGACACCACGACCCGGATCGCCCGCGCGGACGGCTCGGCGGAAAGCTCCGCACATCGCACGTCGAGCGCGGGATCTTCCTTGGCCGCCGCTCGCAGCAGGCTGGCGCCACCCGCGCCGAGGTGCACCAGCGCCAGCCTGCCGCCGTCACGTCGGGCCGCGGCGATCCCGTCGAGCAGTCTCGCGTTGTCCTCCCAGCCGAACTCCGCGCCGAGAAGGATCGCCGTGCCACCGGCGGAACCGGGTGGCGCCGACCGGGCGCGGAGTTCGGCCGCGACCGGGTGCGTGTCCGGCCCGATGAGGTGCCAGCAGCGGCGCCGGAACTCGCCTGGCGGCACCGGGATCCGCCGCGAGAGGAAGGCGGGCATCAGGTGCGCAACGCGGTGAGCAGGGTCGGGATCGCCTCCGCCTGGAAATCGACGTCCACATCGAACTCGTTGATCATCCCCTCCAGCACGAGCAGCGAGACCAGCGGGAACACGAACTCGGGCGCGGCGGCGACACTGGATCGCCGCTGCAGGTCGAACAGCCTGGTCGCGAACGGCGCCAGCCGGAACTGGCCGGCGGTCCGCCGGTGCGCGGCGGTGACCAGCTCCACGATCCCGGCGCGGAAGCCTTCGAGGTCCGCGTCCGGCGGCACGTACTCGCTGCTCTGGAGCACGACCTCGGCGCATTCCTCGCCCCGGCCCATCGACATGTTCAAAAAGAATTCGGCGAACTGCCGCTTCACCACCGGGTCCAGCCGCACCACGAACCCGGCGTCCAGCAGGACGACCTCGGAATCCGTTGTCAGGTAGAGGTTTCCCGGGTGCATGTCGCAATGCACCAGCCCGTCGAGGAAGAGCATCTGGTACACGCCGTGCAGAACCTTGCGGACCAGCGTGCGCCGTTCTTCCCTGGTGAGTTCGCCGGGGCCGAACCGGCCGAGCCCTTCGAGATACTCCATCACCAGCACGCCTTCGCCGCAGGCTTCCGGGAGCGGCTCCGGGATCCTGAAGTACTCCAGCCCGGCGAGGTTGGCCCGCAGGGAGGTCAGCGCGGCCGCCTCGGCGTCGAGGTCGAGCTGACGCAGCACCGCGAAGCCGACCTGGTCGACCATCCGCCTGGCGGGTACCTTGCGCATTCCGGGCACCCGTTGGATCGCACTGGCGCCCTTGCCCAGCAAGGCGAAATCGGCGTGCATGCGCTCGCGGATCCGTGGCCTGCGCACCTTCACCGCCACCTCGCGGCCGTCGTGCAATCGCGCGTGGTACACGCACGCGATGCTACCGCTCGCCGCCGGCGTCCAGTCGATTTCCTTGAACGGCCAAGTTCTTTCCCGGTACGCGTGCGCGCACACCTCCTCCGCCTGCGCGCGGGTCATCGGGTCGACGCGGTCGTGCAGGCGGCCGAGCGCCGCGCACAGCTGTGGCGGCAGCAGGTCCTGGCGGGTCCCGAGGAGCTGGCCGCCCTTGACGAACGTCGGCCCCAGATCGACGAGCATGGTGGTGAGCCTGTCCCGCTCCGGTTGCGGACCGTTCCGGTTCAGCCTACGGCGCAAGGACTCCGCCGCGCCGACGGTGCCGTGCCGCGCGGCGGTGCCCGCCCAAGTGCCTGCCCGGCCCAGCATTCTGCCCCAGCCCACCGTCGTGGGGCCGGTCAACGGAAGTGTGCCCACTGATCGCCCCCATCGGGCCGAAGGGATGGCAAGGAAGCTCTACGCGCATGAAGTGTTCCCGTAATGGTGTGCGGCGGGCCGCCGTGGGGGCGACCGCCGTCCGAGTGACGAACCTCCTTGACAGCAGGGGGAACTTGCGCGAACACGGACAGCGGCAACCTGCGAGAAGGTGCGGCACGGTACGGACGCCTAACTTTGCTGGTACCGATCCATGGAGACGGGAAGGATTGCCGCGATGGCTATCGATCTTTGCAACAAGTCCCCGGACTTGGTAACGGAGCGCGGCCCCGGTTCGTGGGCCGAGGCCGTCCCGTCCGAGCCCGCCCTGCTGGACGATCTGGGCACGGAACAGCGAGACGCGCTCAACTTCGCGTACCGGACCACGTTGAGCAACGTCGATCCTCGTTTCGTCGCGGGGGATCCGGCCGCGTGGGCCAGTGACTTCGGGTACGCGCTCGACCGGGTCGCCATCCGGCTGGACAACCGCAGCAACGGGGAACTGCGCGAGCAGGCCCTGCGGCATCCGGACCCGGTGATGCGCGAACAGGCGCTCTACGAGTACGCCGACCGCGACCACGCCGACGCGATCGAACTGCTGGAGGAGGCCGCCCGCCACGACACCAACCGCGAGCTGCGCTGGGATGCGTTGTGGGCCATCGAAAAGCTCGGTGGCGCCACCGCGGTGACCACCCTGCAGAAGTTCCTCACCGACGATGATCCCGAGATCGCCGAGTGGGCCAAACTGTTCATCTCCGAGCTGCAGACCGGGGATCCGGCGTTCGACGACAGGCCCGGCCTCTACACCCCTGGCCGCACCTTCGACGAGACGATCTACCTGCTCATCCACTGCGACCTCTACGTCCGGCTGGACGAGAGCAACACGCACTGGGGCAAGATCTCCTTGGCACCACAGGGACTCGCCCGCATTTACGGCCAGGCGCACGCCTGCCCGAACGTGAGCACCCGCGAACGTCAGCTGGTGATCGCGAAGACGATCTCCGGACTACACAAGGACGGTTCGCCGCACTGCGACAACTACCTGTTCCGCGGGTTCACCGACCGCACCAGGCGCGACCGCGGCAACTTCTTCTTCGAGTCACTCGTGCCGAGGACCTTCTTCAAGTCGGGCCGCGCGGACGACCCGAGCCAGGGCGTGCGGCAGGCCAACATCGGCTTCGCGCGGTACGGCACCTGGCACCTCGAGCCGAAGTTCCAGGTGCGCGAGGAGGCCGCGATCCGGTACGTGCGCGGTCGTTTCCAGGGCTGGGGCCACGTGAACCTGGCCAGGATCGCGGGCAGGCCGCTGGAAGAGGTGCTCACCCCCGGCAACGGCGTGCTGTCCACCCTGCACGATCCCGAGGTCGGCCCGATGACCAACGCGTTCATCCTCGGCACGTTCAAGGGCAAGCTGAACGACTGGGACGGCGACGGCGTGATCGACCTGAACTCCCGCGACGTGTACTCGACCGCGGAGGGCGAGATCGACTCGGACCAGGACGGGATCCCGGACAAGGCGGGGCAGACCTGCTGCGACTACACCAACCTGCTGCCCTGACGGGCTTTCCGACTCCGTTCAACTCTGAGAGGCAATGATGGCTACACCCACGAAGCCGTCCGTGATCTATGGCCGTCCGGTCACGACCGAAGGCGTACCCAATGTGTATGCCGGTGCGAAGGTGGTTCCTTGGACCGCCCCCGACCCCGGTATCGACAACCTCGGCATCAACTCCATCGACACCTTCGCGGTGCCCGGTGTCGGGGAGTACACCGTTCCCTTCGACGGCTGGGTGCGGGTCGTCCGCTCCGAGCCGACCTCGCGGGAGTGGTCCAAGGCCGAGGTGTACACGAACCTGATCGAGATGAAGATGGTCGGCGAGTGCGAGGAGCTCGGCCGGATCACCGTCACGTTGAACCCGGACTGCCTGTCCACCGGGCAGATCCGCACCCCGTTCGACCCCTACGCCGGCGAAGGACCGTCGGCGAAGGCGTGCCGGATGGCGGTCGGCGCGATCTTCGACATGCCCAAGCTGGGGATGAAGCTGGTCAACAAGGAGCCGATCATCCTCACCATCGACGACGTGCGGCAGATCCCGCCCGCAGGCGCGCCGGGCAAGGGCCAGATCTACCGGATGCTGCCCCTGCACGACAGCAGGCATCTCGACCAGCAGCCGGTGGCCTACGTGACCAGCCTGCGCTTCAACATGGGCGGGTACCTCTCGCCGGAGGAGCTGGCGGCCAAGTAGCGGCGTCCCATCAAGGGTCCGGTCAGGGGTGTTCCCGCCTCGGTTTCGTGGCGGGAACACCGCGGTTCCGGGTTTCGTGAGGCAGGAGACGGTATGGGTGCGCCGGCCACCGGACGGCGGAGTACACCGCCGATGGTCAAGGGGCTGCCGCTGCTGGGCAGCCTGATCGAATGGCGACGGGACCACTTCGCCGTGTTCATGCGCGCGTACGAGCGTTATGGCCCGGTGTTCGGCATCCAGCTCGGCCCGCAGAAGGGCGTCGTGCTGATCGGGCCCGAGTACCACGACTTCTATTTCAAGGAGGTCGACCGGACGCTGTCGGTGCCCGATCTCTACAAGTTCGTGGTGCCGATGTTCGGCGACGTCATGCTGGCCGCACAGGACTTCGAGCGCAGGCGCAGGCACGTTTCGCTGCTGCAGTCGGCGTTCCAGGGCGGCAGGCTCACGCACTACACCGGGGTGATGGCCGAGGAGGTCGAGACCTGGCTGGACGGGCTCGGCGAGCACGGCGAGTTCGATCTCTGGGACACTCTCGAACCGCTGGTGATGCGGATCGCGGCGAGCACGCTGATGGGGCCGGAGATTCGCGCGCGCGTCGACGAGTTCCGGCCGCTGCTGGTGGATCTGGCCAGGGGCATGGAGTTCATCCTGCCGCCGAACCTGCCGCTGCCCAAGTTCTTCCGCCGCGATCGCGCCCGCAGGCTGCTCACCGAAATGCTCCGCCCGGTGCTCGCGACGCGACGGCGTGACCCCGGCGGGCACACCGACTTCCTCCAAACCCTCGTCGACGACGGCGATCTGCGCGCCGAGGGCGACGAGGTGCAGATCGGCATGGCGCTGTGCACCATCTTCACCGGCTACATCACCACGGCCGCGCAGGCCGCGTGGACCTTGGTGCAGCTGCTGCGGAACCCCGGCTATCTCGGCACCGTGGTGCGCGAACTGGACGAGGGTGTCGCCCGCGTGCCGAGGCTCGACTGGGCGTTCAAGGAGTCGCTGCGGTTGCGGCCGGTGATGGGCCACTACGCCAGGATGACCGCGATCGAGTACGAAGTGGACGGTTATCGCGTTCCGAAGGGCTGGATGACCATGCTGTGCCCCGGCGTCGCGCACCGGCTGCCCGAGATCTTCGATGAGCCCGACCGATATGACCCGGAGCGGTTCGCACCCGATCGGGCCGAGGACAAACGCCGTCCGCACGCGCTGATCGGGTTCAGCGGCGGCTTCTATCGCTGTCCCGGCCAGGCTTTCGGCACCGCGGAGGTGACCACGATCCTCGGCGCGCTGCTGTCCCGGTACGAACTCACGCCGCTGGACGCGGACCCGCCGTCGGACTTCGATCTCGGTGTGACCCGGCCCGGCTCGCCTTGTGCGATCAGGTATCGGCGGAGGTAAGCGCAATACCGGAGAAGTAGCCGGTTCACCGGTCGCCCTAGCGTGTTGGGAACAAAGGGAAATCGGCCGAAGGGGCAGGCGATGGCAGCGCGTCCAGCCGGAGGGTTCGCCGGCATCCCGGCCGCACCCGGGTTCGATCTGACCGCGACCGCGAGTGCGTTCACCCCGCTCGGCGGGGTCTCCTTCCCGGTGGCGCAGGACCGGTGGGAGAGGCTCGTCACGATGGGCCAGATCCCGGCCACCGCCGACGTCGTGTGGGACGCGTTGACCGACCCACAGCATCTGCGTGAATGGCTCGCTGTCGCGCACGGCGGGTGGGCGAGCGCCGGTACCGAGTCCACATTGGACTTCGAAGACGGCGAGTTCTTCTACTGTTCCACCACGCGCGCGGTCGCGCCGACGTCGTCGAGGCCAGGGACCCTCGAGTACCTGTGGCGCTGGGTCGGAGTGGGCCCGGCGACGTCGGTCACCTGGACCCTCACCCCCGGCGCCGACGGAACCACGGTGACGGTGGTGGAAGAAGCGACCAACCCGCCTTCGGACTGGCGGTCCTGGAACGGCATGGGCTGGCCCGGCATCGTGGACCAGCTCGTCGGCTATCTGCGCACCGGGACGAACACCCGGTGGCCGTGGCGCCGGATGGGGCCGTACCTGCAGATTCCGCTACCCGCCATGCCGTTCCAGGCGTGGGAGGCGCTGACCAGCCCCGGTGCGGTGAAGCACTGGATGCAGCGGACCTCCGGCTCCCTCGACGTCGACGACCCGATGACGCTGATGATGGGGGACGCCAGCGGTACGGTGGAACTGCGGGTGACGAAGACGGTGGACACCGCACAGGAATTCCCCTCCTACATGCCCTATGTCGAGTTCGAGCTGCGGCGGCCGTCGTGGCGGTCGGCGCTCGGTGGCCGGATGTGGATCGAACCGACCGGCCTCGGACAGAGCCTGCTCCAGGTGTTCCACTTCGACTGGGAACGCCTGGACATCCAGGACCCGGTGACCGAACGGAAGCTGCTCACCGGGTTCTGGATCAACGCGGCCGCCAGGGCGCAGATGCTGTTCGCCCCGCAGGGGCCGCCCGCCGGACCGCACGGCTGGTCCTCCGGCGGAGGCGGCGCGAACGGGCAGGCCGCCACCGCCGAGCTGGACTTCCCCGCCGCCATGGGTTTCGCGGAGAAGGTGATGGGGGACCTCGGCGGCGCGATGGCCTCGGTGCTGGCGGCGCTGGGCGTCCGGCTCGGTCTGTTCGGCGCACTCGCCGGCGGTCCGGCGACGGCGAAAGAACTCGCCGGGCGGACCGACCTGGCCGAGCGATACGTGCGGGAGTGGCTGTGGGGCCTGCACAGCGCCGGGTACCTGGACTTCGACTCCGGCAGCGAGCGGTTCACACTGCCTCCCGAGCGAGCCGCCGTGCTCGCCGACGAACGGTCACCGCTGTGCCTCGCGCCGGCGTACGGTCTCGTGCCGCCGCTGGCCGGAATGCTCGACGAAGTCGCCGAGGCGTTCCGGACCGGGCAGGGCATACCGCACGAGCAGTACCCGGACGGCCTCTACCAGGCGATGGAACAGATGAGTGCGAGCTGGCTCGACACCATGCTGGTCGAGCACTGGCTACCGGCTGTCCCCGGGCTCACCGAGGCACTGGAGCGGGGCGGCAAGGCGGCCGACGTGGGCAGCGGCAGCGGGCGTGCCGTGCTCGCCATGGCCCAGCGGTTCCCCGACAGCGAGTTCACCGGGTACGACCTCCACCAGCCCAATGTGGACAGAGCGGCCGCGGCCGCGGAGGAGGCCGGTCTGAACGGGCGGGCGCGGTTCGAGGCCACCGACGCGACGTCCGGGATGGCCGGACCGCTGGACCTGGTCACGATGTTCGACGTCCTGCACGACGCGCCCGACCCGCCCGCGCTGCTGGCGGCCGCGCACCGCGCGCTCGAACCGTCGGGGGGTGTGCTGCTGGTGCTGGAGAGCAACGCGGCCGCCGACGCGCAGGACAACCGCGGCGCACCCGGAACCATCCTGTACGCCACCAGCACGCTCTACTGTGTGCCGTCCGCGCTGGCCGACGGCGGGCCCGCGTTGGGCACCCTCGGCCTGCCGTTCGCGGAGCTGGCCGAACTGGCGGTTCGGGCCGGGTTCACCAGCACCGAGGAGATCCCGCTGCAGAGCCCGATGAACGCGTTGTACCTGCTTCGTCCCTGAACACGCGAGTTCGCCTTCCAAGCACGCGTGATCGCCTTTCAAACACGCGAGATCGCCGCAGCGAACCCGAACGTCAAGCAAGCAAGCTCACGCGACACGAGGAGACGCAGTGCCCGACACCTCTGTTTCCCGCTGGAGGCTGTTCACCAGGTTCGTCACCATCGTCGCCGTGCTGCTCGGGTCCGGCCTCACTGTGCTGCTCCTGATGCTGGGCGGGCTCGTGACGGGCGGCCCGAAGCGAGCGAAACGAGTGGCCTACCGGGGCTTCGTGCGGACGCTGCAGATACTCGGGCCGACCTTCGTGAAGTTCGGGCAGACCTCCAGTACCCGCCGCGACACCATGCCTGCCGCGCTCTGCGACGAGCTGAGCACCCTGCACGACGCCGTGCGGCCGATGTCCCGGCGCAAGGCGGCCCGTGCCCTGCGGGAGGCGGACATCGAGGGTCTGGAAGTGGCGCCGGATCCCAGCGCCAGCGGGAGCATCGCCTGCGTGTACCGGGGCGAGCTGCGCGACGGACGGGTGGTCGCGGTGAAGCTCAAGCGCCCCGGTATCGAGGGCCGCATGCGCGCGGACCTGGCACTGACCAGGTCGATGGTGCGCCGGATGGAGAAGATGCCGAAGATGCGCGGGATGCCGATGGCGGACCTCGTCGGGTACATCAGCACCGCCATCCTCGGCCAGCTCGACTTCGCCCGCGAGGCCCGCAACATCGCCCGGCTACGGCAGTGCCTGTCCGAGATCCCGCAGATCCGGGTACCCGCGGTGTACCCCGAACTGTCCACAGCGGACTGTCTGCTGTTCGAGTACCTGCCACAACTGGACACCGCGACGCCGGAAGCACTGCCGACCGACGTCCGCGCCGCACTCGCGAAGCGGACCCTCGAAGCGGCCAACCGGATGATGTTCGCCGAGGGGTTCGTGCATTGCGACCTGCATCCCGGCAACGTCTATCTCACTCGTGACCAGCGCGTGGTGATCCTCGACGCCGGATACTGCGTGCAATTGCCGGAGCGGGTGCGGGAATTGATCGGCGAGTTCTTCGCTTGCCTCGCCCTTGGCGACGGTGAGCGTTGCGGCGAGATCGTGCTGGAAAGCGCGGTCGATCCGGGCGACGTGGATCGTGCGACGTTCGTCGCGGAGATGGCGGTGATCGTGGCCGAGCACGCGGGACCGGACGCGGAGTTCGACATGAAGGTGTTCGGGGACAAAGTTTTCCAGCTGCAGCAGAAGTACGGGATCTACGCCGCGTCGGACTTCGCCTTTCCGCTGATGTCACTGACGGTGCTGGACGGGACCATCCGGCGACTTTCGGAGGAAGCGGACTTCCAGCAGGTCGGTGTCGCCCGCGGCTGAAAGCTCAAGGAAGGGGACATCGAACGGTTCCTGTCGGTCTCGCGAACCCCGGTAGTCACAGCGATGCCGGGTGAAGGTCCCTTCAGGCGATTCTGCCGAGAAAATTCGGCCTTTGCACCTTGCCCAGTACATGAAGGTCCCCTTCCTGTCCTAGGCGCTAGGAAGGGGGCCATCATGTACTACAGGCGACTGTGAGTGGCGGTGAGGGCTACCTCCGCCGCCATCTTTGCTCGTACGTGTGCCGGTCCAGCGTGTCGCGAAAGCCACTTTCGCGACGTCTGACGTCCCGAAAGTGGCTTTCGCGACACGCTTCAAAAGGGGCGCACGTCACGCGTGCTTGGAGCCGTTAGTCCTGTGTTACGTGTTCAAGCACGCGTGATGCGCCTCCAAACACGTGTGTTACGGCTCTGATCACGCGGGTTCGATGGACTGGCGGTGGCGGAAGGTGTGGATCAGGCCATCGCGGCCAGGTACTCCTCTGGCACCAGGCCGACCTGCTCCATCAGGTGCAGTTCGTCGGTGACGCCCCAGTGCTCCACGAGCTTGCCGTCCTGGACGCGCGCGATGCCGAAGACCGAGCAGCTCACCTTGTTGCCGGTGGCTTCCTTGCCCATATAGCTGCCGGTGTGCGTGCCGGTCGCGGTCATCCTGGTGGCGACGCGGTCGCCGTCGGCGAGGATGTCTTCGATGGTGAACTGCAAATCGGGGAACGCCCGCATGAAGTCGGACACGATGGTCAGCACGGACTCGAAGCCGTGGCTGCCCATCCGGGTGTGGTGGACCATGTCGGGCGCCCAGAACTCCGCCATGCCTTCCAGGTCCCCGCGGTTCCACGTCGCTATGTAGCGCTGGACCAGATCCTTGTTCTCCTCAGTCGACATCGCGAGTCGCCTTCCTTGTGCCGGATGGCACCTGCCCGCGGGAGCGAGCGGTGAGGTCATTTCCTGCCCACCGAAATGCTGTCCTCTCCAGGGAAGAACTACTTCTTCAGCCTTGCCAGCCCGCATAAGCAACACTGAAGAAGTAGACAAAACCTGGTACGGGGCAGACTTTCCAGCAGCGATCACCGAGAGGTCGACGAAGGAGCGGGTCATGTCGGTGGAGAAGCAGCAACGCAGCCAGAGCGAGAAATGGACAGACCTGACCAAGGAAGAACTCGACCAGACCATCGGCGAATTCACCGTCGAGGAGAGCGGCGCGCAGGCGGCCGGGCTCACCGAGGAGCAGATCGCCGAGACGCGGGTCGCGATCAAGCAGCTGGTCGCCGACGCCACCACGATCAGCGACAAGTACATCAAGATCAAGGGGCTGGCGAAGAGCACGGGCAAGCCCGTGGCGGAACTGATCGACCAGGCCGAGGTCGACGCCGACCGGGCACTGCTGAACCACCTCGTCGGCGAGGAGTACCGGCTGGTGGCTCCGCACGGTGAGATCGTCGGCAAGCAACGTTGTATCGATCGGATGATGTCCGGCGCGATCCGCCCGCAGGCATTGGGCCGCGACGGTTTCGAGACGACCGAGGACGTGCTCCAGGTCCACGGCAACACGGCCGTGTACACCGGCACGTTCAGTATGCAGGGCAAATGGCTCACCGAGGACGAGGGCACCGGTCGGATCACCGAAAAGCCGCGCGAGTTTACCTATCGGACGATCCACACCTACACGTTCCGTGACGGACGCTGGCAGCTCACCGCGTCGCAGATGACCGACGCGCCCAAGCCGAAGGTGCGGTTCGCCACCGGTCCGGGTACCGACCGTCCCGCCGACTGGCGCCCGGAAGACTGAACCGGTTCAACCGCAAGGAGGAAGAAGCGCCGCGAACCCCTCGCCGCCGGACAATGATCAGTTGACCGGCAAAGGAGGAAGACCATGTCCGCACCGGAAACGCGGCTTTCCGAAAAGCAGCTCGAAGAGACCATCGGCCAGTTCACGGTGGACGCGTCCAGCGCACGGTCCTGTGGGCTGGACGGTGGCGAGATCGAACGGATCCAACAGGGTGTGCGGGCGGTGGTCGCCGAATCGGCGCAGATCACCGCCAAGTACAACGAAATAGCCGGGCGCACCGGCGCCGAACCGGTGAAAACCCTTGGTGAGAAAGAGGTCGAGGCCGACCGGTCGCGGTTGGAAGCGCTGATGACCGAGGACTACAGTTTTGTGACCCCGTTCGGCCACAACGAGAACCGGGAGCGGAGCATCTCCGTGATCCTTTCCGGGCTCGTGCACTTCGATTCGTTCGGCCGCGACGGTTTCGAGACGACCGAGGAATCACTGCACATCCACGGCCCCGGCGCCGCGGTGCTGACCAGCACGGTGAAGATGAGCGGCTCCGGGGAGACCAGGAACCTCAGTACCGGCGATGTCCACGAGACGGACTTCTCCGGCACGTACCGCACCATGCACACCTACGTGTTCGAGGACGCGCACTGGCGGCTCGAGGCTTCGCAGATGACGGAGATCCCCTCCGGCGGTGAAGAAGCCGTGGTGGCGCATTCGTAGTCAGGCGTCCAGAACAGGATGAGGCATCGATGAGATACGCGCTGCTGGGCCGGAGCGGGCTTCGGGTGTCGGGGCTGTGCCTCGGCACGATGACCTTCGACGCGGCGGGCCGCGACTGGTGTGTGTCCAAAGAGGACGGGCACCGGATCTTCGACGCCTTCCTGGAAGCCGGTGGCAACTTCATCGACACGCACACCTACGGGCCGACCGAGGTATACCTCGGCGAGTACCTGGAGGGCGACCGGGACCGGGTGGTGCTGGCGACCAAGTTCGGCGGCACCCTCGCCCCGGACGACGTCAACGCCTCGGGCGGGCACCGGAAGAGCATGCTGCGCTCGGTGGAGAACAGCTTGCGCCGGCTGAAGACCGACTACGTGGACCTGTTGTGGCTGCACGCCTGGGACGCGCTTACCCCGGTCGACGAGCTGATGCGTGGGCTGGATGACCTGGTGCGCGCCGGGAAGGTGCTCCACGTGGGCGTGGCCAACGCGCCGGCGTGGGAGGTGGCAAGGGCCACCACGCTCGCGGAACTGCGCGGCTGGACGCCGTTCTGCGCGTTGCAGGTCGAGTACAGCCTCGTCGAACGGGACGTCGACCGTGAGTTCGTCCCGATGGCGAAGGAACTCGACCTCGCCATCGCCGCCTGGACTCCGCTGGCCAGCGGCTGGCTGACCGGCAAGTACCTGCCTGCCCGCGACGACTCCGCCGCGGGCAGGCCGCGACGGCTCGACGATCCGGTGATGAGCCGGTTCCTGCCGAGGAACGAGCGGACCGTGGCGATCGCCGAGGAGGTGTGCGTGATCGCCGGTGAGATCGGCTGCCTGCCCGCGCACGTCGCGCTCAACTGGCTCCGCCGCCGTGGCACCATCCCGATCTTCGGTGCCACTTCGGTGGAGCAGGTCAAGGAGAACGCCGCCTGTTTCGACTTCGAGCTGTCCACCGACCAGGTCGACAGGCTGAGCGCGGTGAGCCGGATCAAGCTCGGTTTCCCGCACGACTTCCTGCGCAGCGGCATGGTGCGCAGACTGATGTACGGCGATCACGTCGACCTCATCGACAGTGGCCGCGGCTAGCCGGGCGGGGCGGAGATGAGCACGCCGCGGTGGTGGTCCGGGGTCGTCGACGGGATGACGGACTTCCAGCGGGAACACCCTCAGAACCTGCCTGGCGCGGTGTTCGCCGCCGAGACCCGCGCGGACGGGCCGCTGGTCGCGGCCGTCGGCGAGGGCTGGTCCGCCGGTTCGATCTGCAACATCGGCTCGATGACCAAGACATTCACCGCCACCGCGGTGCTGCTCGCGCTGGCCGAGACGGACCGGCTCGACGTCGAGTCGCCGGTCGCCGAGTTCCCCGGGATGGAGATCTACCGCGAGGACCCGGTGAAACGCCGGATCAGGGTGCGGCATCTGTTGCAGCACACCACCGGGATGCCGGTCTTCCTCGCCACCGAGGAAGAACCACCGGTCCTGCCCGGCGCGGAACTGGTGGGGCCGACGGTGCCGTGGATCGGTTCACCCGGCTACACCAACGAGCCGATCCTGGTGGACGGCCGGTACGTGCCGTCCCGCCTGCTGACCCTGGACCAGGTCAGCGAGCACATCATGCGGACCTACCCGCTTCGGCACGAGCCCGGCGCAGACTACACCTACAGCTCGGCGAACTACGTGGTCGCGGGCAGGCTGGTGGAACGGCTGACCGGCAAGTCGCCGAACGTCTTCCTCGCCGAGAAACTGTTCCGGCCGTTGGGGATGCGGGATTCCTTCTTCGTCGCGCAGCCCACCGGTGACGCGCGCGTCGACGAGGACGTGACGGCGGAGCAGCGGGCGCGAATCGCCGGAGTCTCCCTGATCACCCGGGACGGACAGTGGCCACCGGAGGTCGCGCCCGGTCCGGACGGCGGGTGGGACATCCTGCGGCGGAACTGGCGTTTCGTGTACCCCGACGGCGGGATGTACACCACCGCGGCCGACCTGCTCGCGTTCCTGCGCGCGGTGCGCGACGACGGGGTGCACGAGGGCGAGCAGGTACTGCCGCCCGCGGTGGTGAAGCTGATGGTGACCGATCACGGTTTCGGCCACACCATGGCGTTCGGGTACCGGCGGAGCACCACGCCGTACGGCCAGGGGCCGGGCACGCTCGACCACCTCGGCAACATCATGACCTACTTCTGGTGCGATCCGCGCGACGGTGACCCGCTGCACGGGGTGTTCCTGAGCCAGCGGCTCGCCAACGCCATCGTGAACAACAACATGGTCGACGGGATGCGGGCCATCTTCCGGGGTTTCGTCCCGTTGGTGAGCAAGGGCGCGCGATGACCGCGCCCTGCCTGCACGAGGTGGTGCGCCGGCAGGCCGGTCGCACACCGGACGCGACGGCGATCGACGGCGCGGATCACCTGACCTACCGCGAACTGGACCGGCGTGCGAACGCGGTGGCTCAGCTGCTGCTGGCCAGGGGAATCGGCAGGGGATCGCTGGTCGCGGTCTGCCTGCCGAGATCCGGGGATCTGGCGGTCGCGCTGCTGGGAGTGCTGAAGACGGGTGCGGCGTATCTGCCGATCGATCCCGCGCTGCCGACCGCCCGCATCGAGTTCCTGTGCGCCGACGCGGCGGTCTCCCTGACGCTCACCTCCCGGCGATGGTCGGACAGGCTGCCCGGTGATCCACTGTGCCTGGATGGACTGTCCGAAAGGGACGATCCACCGGAGCAGGGAACCACCCCAGAGGATCCGGCGTGTGTGATGTACACCTCCGGGTCGACCGGGCGGCCGCTGGGCAGCGTGATCCCGCATCGCGCGGTGCTCCGGCTGGTGCACGGGAACGAGTTCGTCCCGGTCGCCGCGGCCGACCGGGTGGCCCACGCGTCGAACATCTGCTTCGACGCTTCGACCTTCGAGATCTGGGGCGCCCTCGCCGCCGGCGCCTGCCTCGTCGTCTTTCCCGACGAACTGGTGCTGGACCCGCGAAGCTTCGCCGCCGAACTGCGCGCTCAGCGCATTTCCCTACTGTGGCTGACTTCCGCGCACTTCGACCTGATCGCCGCGACCGCCCCGGACGCCTTCGCCACCGTCGCGCAGCTGCTCGTCGGCGGAGACACCGTGCATGCCGCGACGGTACGCGCGGTCCTCGCGGCCGGTCGCCCTGGACGCCTGCTCAACGCTTACGGGCCGACCGAGAACACCGTCTTCTCCACGTGGTACGAGGTGCGTGAGGTCCCACCGGACGCGGCCACCGTTCCGATCGGCTTTCCCGTGCCCGGTACCGAAATCCACCTGCTCGACGACCGGCTGCGGCCGGCGGGCCCGGATGCGGTCGGCGAGCTGTACCTCGGCGGGGACGGCCTCGCGCTCGGATACCACCGGCGGCCGGACGCGACCGCCGCCCGGTTCGTCGCGGTGGCGGGCGCCCGGCTGTTCCGGACCGGCGACCTCGGCCGGTACCGCCCGGACGGCGCGCTCGACCATCTCGGCCGCCGCGATCGGCAGGTGAAGCTGCGGGGGTTCCGGGTCGAACCCGCCGAGGTCGAGGCCGCGCTGACAGCCAGGCCCGGCGTGGCTCAGGCCGTGGTGGTGGCCAGACGTGAACCCGCCCGTCTCGACGCCTGGGTGGTGCCCGACCGCTCGAGCGGCGAAGGCGTGGTGGGGCAGTGGCGGCGACTGTACGACGAGGTGACCTACCGGGGAATCGACGGCGGTGATCCGCGGTTCAACATCACCGGCTGGGTCAGCAGCTACACCGGCGAGCCGGTGCCGGAGGCGGAGATGCGCGAGCAGGTGGAGCAGACGGTCGCGCGGGTGCGGGAGTTGCGTCCCCGTCGGGTGCTGGAGATCGGATGCGGAACGGGCCTGCTGCTGTTACCCCTGGCCGGGGAGACCGAACTCTACTGGGGTACCGACTTCTCCGCGGTCGCCCTCGCTGAGCTGGGCCCACAGGTCGCGGGGTTGCCTCAGGTGCGGCTGTTGAACCGGCGGGCGGACGACTTCTCCGGGATGGCCGGTGAGACCTTCGACCTGGTGCTGCTGAACTCGGTGGTGCAGCACTTTCCCAGCGTCCACTACCTGCTCAGGGTGCTGCGCAAGGCTGTCCGGGCGATCCGGCCCGGCGGTGCGATCTTCCTCGGCGATCTGCGCAGCCTGCCGTTGCTGGAGGAGTTCCATCGCTCGGTCGGCTCGCGACGCGGAGGGCAGGCGGTCGCCGAACGGGTCCGCCAGGAGCCGGAGCTGGTCCTCGACCCGGACCTCTTTCCCGCGCTGGCTCAGTGGTTTCCGGAGATAGGGGACGTGCGTGTCCAGCTCCGGCGAGGGTGGGCCGACAACGAGCTGACCCGCTTCCGGTACGACGTGGTGCTCCGGATCGGGGCCAAGGCCGGTACCGGCGAGCCGGACTGGCTCGACTGGCCGCTGGACGGGGAACCGGCGGACGTCCTGCGGGAGCGGATTCCGCCGTTCGGTATCCGCGGTGTGCCGAACGCGCGGCTGACCGGCCACGGTGTACACCCGGAGGAATTCTGGCGGCTGGCCGAGCGGCTCGGGCTCGCCGCGGAGATCGGCTGGGCCGCCGATCCCCATGCGTTCGACGCCGTGTTCCACCACCCGGGGGCGCCGGCTCCGGCCAGTCCACAAAGGACTTCGGCGCGCAAGCCCGCCGACTACGCCACCGATCCGATCTTCGCCGAACAGGCGCGGACGCTCGGGGATCGGCTACGTCGCGAACTCGCGGCGAGCCTCCCGGACCACCTTGTGCCGTCGGTGATCACGGTACTGCCGCGGCTACCGTTCACACCCAACGGAAAGGTTGATCTCGACGCGCTGCCGGAACCCGCGCTCGGGGCGCCGACACTCCAGCGGGCCGGGTCCGTCACCGAACGCACGGTCGCCGAGATCTGGGCCAGGGTGCTCGGGGTACCCGCGGTGAGCGTGGCGGACAACTTCTTCGACCTCGGCGGGAACTCGCTCAAAGCCGCCCAGGTGATCGAGGAACTGCGACGAACCTTCGACCCGCGGCTACCGCTCGTACGGCTTTTCGACCTGCCGACCGTGCGAGCGCTGTCGGCCGCCCTCGACGATCGCGGGCGCACACCTGACTTCAGCGGGGAAAGGGATCGTGGGCGGCTTCGCCGGGCACGCAGACGGGCCGGTGAGCCGGGATGACCGGCGCCGACATCGCGATCGTGGGGATGGCTTGCCGGCTCCCCGGTGCGCGTGACCTCGGCGAATACTGGCGCAACCTGCGGTCCGGGGTGGAGTCGATCTCGTTCTTCGAAGAGGAGGAACTGCGGCAGAACGGCGTCGAGCAGGCGCTGCTGGACCGTGCGGACTACGTTCGCGCCGCGCCCGTACTCGATGACCCGTCCCTGTTCGACGCCGAGTTCTTCGGATACTCGCCGAACGAGGCCGCGATGATCGATCCCCAGCAGCGGATCTTCCTGGAATGCGCGTGGTCGGCGCTGGAACACGCCGGACAGGACCCCGGCGCGCAGCCGGGACCGGTCGGTGTCTACGGCGGCGCGGCGATCAACACGTATCTGCTGTTCAGCGGGCTCCTGTCGCGGTTCACCGGGGAGTACGTGCGGACCCTCACCGCCAGCGACAAGGACTTCCTCAGCACCAGGGTGTCCTACAAACTCGACCTCACCGGTCCGAGCCTGACCGTGCAGACCGCCTGCTCCACCTCACTGGTCGCGGTACACCTCGCCGCGCAGGGCCTGCACCACGGCGAGTGCGACCTCGCGCTGGCCGGTGGGGTCTCGGTCCGGGTCCCGCACCGGGCCGGGTATCGCTACGAACGCGGCGGGATCCTCAGCGGTGACGGGCATTGCCGCCCGTTCGACGCGGACGCCGACGGCACGATCTTCGGCAGCGGCGCCGGTGTCGTGGTGCTCAAACGGCTCGCCGAAGCACTGGCGGACGGGGACACCGTGCACGCGGTGCTCAAGGGTTCCGCGGTGAACAACGACGGCGCGGAGAAGGTCAGCTACGCCGCGCCGAGTGTGCACCGGCAAGCGGCGGCGGTGGTGGAGGCACTCGCCGACGCGGACGTCGACCCGTCGACCATCGGCTACGTGGAGGCGCACGGCACCGGTACCAGGGTCGGCGATCCCATCGAGGTCGAGGCGCTCACCCGCGCGTACCGGGAATGGACCGACGACCGCGAATACTGCCTGCTCGGCTCGGTCAAAGGGAATCTGGGACACCTCGACGCGGCTGCCGGGGTGGCGGGGCTGATCAAGACCGTGCTCGCGCTGCGGGAAGCGGAGATCCCGGCGAGCCTGCACTACACCCAAGCCAACCCTGGCATCGACTTCGCCGCCACCCCGTTCTCGGTGTGCCACGCGCTCACCCCCTGGCAGGGGAACGGGCCAAGGCGAGCCGCGGTGAACGCGCTCGGCGTCGGCGGCACGAACGCGCACCTCGTTCTCGAGCAAGCGCCGGAACCGCTGCCTGCCGCACCGTCGCGGCCGTGGCAACTCCTGGTGTTGTCGGCGAAGACCCCGGCCGCGCTGAACGCCGCGACCGCCGCGCTGGCCGCGGATCTCGCCGACCGGCCGGACGCCGAACTGGCCGACGTTGCCCACACCCTGCGGGTCGGCAGGCGGCCGTTCCGGCATCGCCGGGCGGTGGTATGCACCGGTCCGGCGGACGCGGTGACCGGCCTGCGCGCGCCGGCCGCCGGTCGCGCCTGGACCGGCGACTGCCCGGAAGGCGCCGCGAATCCGGTGTTCCTGATCCCGGGCCAGGGCGCGCAGCGGCTTCGGATGGGCGCCGGATTGTCCGCGTCGGAACCGGTCTTCCGGGCCGCGTTCGATCACTGCGCGGGGCTCTTCGCGGCGGAACTCGGCGTGGACCTGCGGGAGATCATCGGCGACGGACGGCTGACCAGGACCGAATACACCCAGCCCGCCCTGTTCAGCGTGTCCTACGCGCTCGCCGAACTGTGGCGGTCCTGGGGGGTGCGGCCGTCGGCGTTGTTCGGGCACAGCATCGGGGAACTCACCGCCGCCTGTCTCGCCGGGGTGTTCACGCCGGCGGACGCCGTGTCGGTGGTCGCGACGCGCGGGCGGCTGACGCAGGGATTGCCCGAGGGCGCGATGATCGAGGTCGCCCTCACGGAAGCGGCCTGTCAGTCCTATTTGGACGGTGACATCTCGCTGGCCGGGATCAACGGCCCCGGTAGGTGTGTGCTGGCCGGGCCACCGGCCGCGATCCGGGAACTCGGCACCCGGTTGAAGGTGTCCGTGCACCCCCTCGACGTCTCTCGCGCGTTCCACTCCGCGATGGTCGAACCGGCGGTCGCGCCGTTCTTGGAGAAACTGTCCGCGTGCACGCTGCGACCACCGGAAATCCCCTTCGTGTCCGGCGTGAGCGGCACCTGGATCACCGCCGACGAAGCGACTTCGCCGGAGTACTGGGCGGCACAGCTGCGCCGGCCGGTCCGGCTCGCTGACGGGTTCCGGACGCTCAGCCTGCTGGATCGCCCGGTGCTGCTCGAAGTCGGCCCTGGGCACACTCTGAGCGGGTTGGCACACCGTCAGCCCGCGGCTTTCACCGCGTTCCCGTCGATCTCCGGCGAGCCGGAGCAGGCGGGAATGCTCGCCGCGCTCGGCAGGCTGTGGCTGTCCGGGGTCGAGGTGGACTGGCAGGCGCTGGCCGGGGACGAACAGCGACGCCGGGTGCCGCTGGCGGGGTATCCGTTCGAGCGTCGGCGTCACTGGTACGAACCGGACGGCGCGACGATACCCGCGCCGGTCCCGCCGCCCCCGGAGGAAACGCGCGAAGAAACGGCCGACACCGAGCAGGCGCGCACGCCCACCGAGGCCGCGGTGATCGGCGTCTGGCAGGCCGTGCTTGGCGTGCGGGACATCGGGGTGCGCGACAACTTCTACGACCTCGGCGGGCATTCGGTGCTGATCCCGGACGTGGTGGCCCGGCTCGGCGCGACCTTCCAGCTCGACCTGCCGGTGCTGAGCCTGGTCGAGGCGCCGACGGTGGCTGAGCTGGCCGAGCGCATCGAGGACGTCTTCCGGGTCCGGAGCGAGCTGGCGCGATCATGGAGGTAAGGATGAACAGTCCGGAGTGGTGGGCGCGGGCCGTCGAGCGGGTGGCCGAGGCGCGGCGCGCGGATCCGGCGAACCTGCCGGGCGCGGTGTTGGGGGCCGAGACACGGGCGGACGGGCCGCTGATCAGCGCGGTCGGCGACGGCTGGTCCGAGCGGACCATCTGCGAGATCGGCACCATGAGCAAGGCGTTCACCGCGACCGCCGTGCTGCTCGCGCTGGAGGAGCACGGCATGCTCGACGTGGAGACCGAGGTGTGGCGACTGCCGGGGATGGGCGCCTACGCCGATTCGCCGTCCAAGCGGAAGATCCGGGTCCGGCACCTGCTTCAGCACACCTCCGGGCTGCCGACGATCCAGCACTACACCGAAAGTCCGGCGACCCCGTGCAACGACCCCGGCGGACCGCCGCCGTCGTTCGCCGACGCCGACGCCCGCCTGGGGCCCACCTCGGAATGGACCTGCTATCCGGGCGGCACCAACGAATACCTCTTTGTCGACGGGCGGCCGAGGCCGTCCCGCACGCTGACCGTGGAGCAGGTGAGCGCCGCCCTCATGGAGTGCTACGAGCCGGTGAAGGAACCGGGCGCGGAGTACTTCTACAGCCCGATCAACCACGTGATCGCGGCGCGGATCGCCGAGACACTGACCGGCACGTCGATCAACGTCTACCTGAAACGGCGGTTGTTCGAACCGCTCGGGATGACCGACTCGTTCTTCGTCGCGCAACCGACCGGGGACGCGGAAATCGACGCGCGGATCGGCGAGGGTGTCACCGGAGAACAGCGCGCGCGGATCGCCGACATTACCATGATCACCCGCGACGGCGCGCTGCCACCCGAGGTCGCGCCCGGCCCGGACGGGAGCTGGGACAAGTTCCGCCGAGGCTGGCGGTTCGTCTTCCCGGACGGCGGGATGATGACCACCGTCGGCGACCTGCTCGCGTTCCTGCGGGTGTTGCGCGACGGTGGCCGCGCGGGAGAGCGGCGGATCCTGTCGCCGGAGATCGTGAAGCTGCTCGTCGACGACCACGGTTTCGGGCACACCATGGGCTTCGGCTACCGCACCGCGAACACCCCGTACGGGCAGGGCTCCGGCACCCTGGAGCACCTCGGCAGCAAGATGACCTACTGCTGGCTGGAACTGGACTCGGCCGACCCGCTGCTCGGCGTGTTCTTCAGCCAGCGCCTGCCGAACATCGCGACCACCCCGAACATGGGCGCCGGGCTGAAGGTCATCTTCCGCGTCTTCGTCCCGGCGGTGGGTGACGCCAGGACAGGCAGCCGATGACCCGGCTCGGGCTCAGGGAATTCCCGTACCTGGCCGATCATCGGGTCCAGGGCACGCTCGTGCTGCCCGGCGCGGTGTACCTGGACCTGGCACTGAGCGCGCTCGAAGATGCCGTGCCCTCCATTGTGGACGATGTCCGGTTCGACCGGGTGTTCGTGGTTCCGGCGGAGGGCACCAAGGCACTGAACACCACGATCGGGCCGCCGATCGACGGCTGGCGGGAGTTCACCGCGACCGGCGACGACGGTGTCCGGTACGCGAGTGGCCGGATCCGTCGCGGTGAAGTTCCCGCCGGTGAATGGGAACCCCCGGCCCCTGGTGAGGAACTTCCTGGTGCGAACCCGTACGCCGCCCTGCGTAAGGCCGGGAACGACTACGGGCCCGCGTTCCGCGGGATCGACCGGTACTGCTCAGGGGAGGGCGCCGCCACCGCCGAACTGCGGATCCCGGTGCCGGTCGGCGGGCACGTCCTGCATCCGGTGGTACTGGACACCGCCATGCAGCTGCTGGCCGCCGCCGCGGCCGGGCGGGCCGTGGTGCTGGCGGGCTGGGATCGGCTGGTCCTGCACCGCTCGCCGGGCCGGATGGGCACGGTACGCGTCAGGTTTCGCGAGCTCGGTGACGAACTCGTCGGCGACATGCTGCTGTCCGATCCGGACGGCCGGGTCGCCGCCGAGGTCTTCGGTGCGCGTTTGCGCTTCCTGGAGTCATCGCCGCTGCGGATCGCTGTCGCCGCGACGTTCACGGCCGAGCCCATCGAGGAGACGTTGTCCTTCTGGGCGGGGCAGCTCGGTATCCCGGTGTCCGTCGAATTCGCCGGGTACCAGCAGGTGTTCCAGGAGCTTCTCGACACCGGCGGCCTGCTGTCCGGTAACCGCGACGGCGCGAACGTGCTGCTGATCCGGCCTCAGGACTGGCTTTCCCCGATCGCTCCGCTAGTGTCCGAAGCGGACTCGGCGACCCGGGATTCGATACTGGCGGGGTCCCGGCGGCACCGGCTGCCCGGGATCGGGGATATCGCACACCTGGTGCCGTACGAGACCGACTACCTGTACGAGGAGATCTTCACCCGGCGATCCTATCTGCGGCACGGTATCGAACTGCGCGACGGCGACACCGTCTTCGACGTGGGTGCGAACATCGGGCTGTTCAGCCTGTTCGTGCGGAGTCGCTGTCCTGGCGCCGAGGTGTACGCCTTCGAACCGAACCCGCCCGCGTTCGAGGCCCTGCGCCGCAACACCGCGCTGTACGCGCCCGAGACGAGGATCTTCGACTACGGGCTCGCCGCTGTCGACGGCGAACTCCCGTTCACGAGCTACTCGCGGTCGCCCGCGTTCTCCGGGTTCGCCGCGGACGCCGAACGTGACCACGCCGCCGTGACCGCGGTCGTCGCGAACGTACTCCGGAACGAGTCCACCGAACTCGTGGATCACCTCACTCGTGACCGGCTGGCCGCCGAAGTCCTGCCGAGGCGGGTCCGCACGCTGTCCGCGATGTTCGCCGAGCAAGGCGTCGAACGGGTGGACCTGCTCAAGATCGACGCCGAGGGCAGCGAGGAGGACATCCTGGCCGGGATCGGGGACGAGCAGTGGCCCCGCATCCGCCAACTGGTGCTGGAAGCGCACGATCCCGATGGCGCGGAGCGGATCGCGAGCCTGTTGCGCGACAAAGGGTTCCAGGTCGTCGTGGATCGTGATGACGAACTGTTGCTCGGCACCGGGTTCGCCGGTGTCTTCGCGCGCCGTCCGGGCGCCAACCGCACCGTCGACCTGGACCGAGTGGCCGGTGAGTTCATCGACGCCGTGCGCGGCGCGGACCTGCCTTGCCTGATCGCACTGTGCCCACCCTCGGCCGACGCCCGGCGGGATCCCGTGCTGAAACGTGCGGAGCAACAGTTGACCGAGGGCCTCGCCGGGATTCCCGGCGTCGAGCTGATCACCACCGCTGAACTGGCTCGGGCCTACCCGGTGGCCGACCCCGACGATCCCGACGCCGAGCGGCTCGGGCACATTCCCTACCGGCCCGCCTACTTCGCGGCGCTGGGCACGATGATCGCGCGCAAGCTGTCCACGCACCGGCCGGTCAAGGCGCTCGCGCTCGACTGCGATCAGACGCTGTGGGAGGGATACTGCGGCGAGGACGGACCGGACGGAGTCCAGCCGAGAGCCGCCGTGCAGGAGTTCGCGCTCGCGCGGCACCGGGACGGGGTCCTGCTCTGCCTGTGCAGCAGGAACAACGACGAGGACGTGCGAGCGGTTTTCGACCGGCGGACCGACCTGCCGGTGCGGGACGAGCACATCATCGCGCGACGAGTGGGCTGGCAGCCGAAATCGACCGGGCTCACCGGACTCGCCGACGAACTCGGTTTCGGCACGGACACCTTCGTCTTCCTGGACGACAGTCCGGTCGAGTGCGCGGAAGTGCGCGCGAACCTTCCCGAGGTTTTGACCCTCCAGCTGCCCGCACAGGTTGAGGAGATCCCCGGTTTTCTCGATCACGTCTGGGCTTTCGACCGGGCTCGGCCGACCGACGAGGATCGGGAACGTCCGGCCAGGTATCTCGCGGAGCGTCGACGGCGAACCGCGCGGGAGCGGGCGCTGACCTTCGAGTCCTTTCTGGATGGTCTGGAACTCGTGGTGCGCATCGGCACGTACGCCGACCGCGATCTGCCGCGGATCGCTCAGCTCACGCAGCGCACCAACCAGTTCACCACCAGCGCTGTCCGCCGCACCGAGGCGGAGCTGCGGGACCTGTTCGGCTCGGGCGGGCTGGACTGCCACACCGTCCGGGTGTCGGACCGGTTCGGGGACTACGGACTGGTCGGGGTCGTTCTTTCCGTAGCGGACGGGGAAACCTTGCGGGTGGACACGTTCCTGCTCAGCTGCCGGGCACTCGGGCGCGGCGTGGAACACCGGATGCTGGCCGCGCTGGGGGGGTCCGCGTCGCACCGGGGGCTCACCCGGATCGAGCTGTCTTTCACCGCGACCGGACGCAATGAGCCCGCGCGTCGCTTTCTCGAAGAAGTCGCCGGTGAGTCGTTCACCATGGCGGCCGAAACGGCTTCCCGGGTGGAGTTCCGGCCGTCCACCCCTCCGCCGCCGGTCCCACGGACACCCCGGACACCCCGGACACCCCGGACAGTATCCAGCGGCCTGCCGTCCACCTGGTACCAGCGGGTCGCGACCGAACTGCGGACCCCCGAGGACATCCTGGCCGCGGTGCGCCGGGCCAACCTGCGGTCGAGACCGGCGCTGCCGAACGCTTTCCGCGGTCCGGACGACGACGTGGAGCGCGAGCTCGCCGTGTTGTGGCGGAAAGTGCTCGGGCTGCGCGAGGTCGGGGTGGACGACAACTTCTTCGACCTCGGCGGCAGCTCGCTGCTCGGTGTCCGGCTGATGACCGGGCTCGACGAACTGGCGGGTACCACGCTACCCCCGACCAGCCTGTTCGAACGCCCGACCATCCGCGCGATGGCCGCGCTGCTCCGGCCGGGTGAGCAGGCGGCGGAGCCCGTCGGTACCTCCGGACGGCGTCGGGGAGCGCGCAGGCGCGAGATAGCTCAGCGAGCCCGGAGGCGTCATGGACCCGGCTGACGGCCTGAACGGCCACGAGATCGCGGTGATCGGCCTCGCCTGCCGGTTCCCCGGTGCCGACGGCAGCGCGGAGTTCTGGGCGAATCTCGAGGCGGGCGTGGAATCCGTCACCGAACTCACCAACCGTGACCTGCGGTCCGCCGGGATCGGGTGGCGGGAGCGGACCCGGCCGGGATACGTCCGCGCCGCGCCGCTGCTCGACGGGCACGACCGGTTCGACGCCGCCTTCTTCGGTTACTCGCCAAGGGAAGCCGCGGCGCTCGATCCACAACAGCGGGTGTTCCTCGAATGCGCGTGGACCGCGGTGGAGGACGCGGGCTACGCGCCGAGCCGTTTCCCCGGCGCGATCGGGGTCTTCGCCGGTTCGGCGTTGAACACCTACCTGCTGCACAGCGGCGTCGCGGACCGGCTGCGCGACGACTACCTGCTCACCCTGATCGCCAACGACAAGGACTACCTGGCCACCAGGGTGTCGTACAAGCTCGGGCTCACCGGGCCGAGCATGTCCGTGCAGACAGCGTGTTCCACCTCGCTGGTGGCCGTGCACCTGGCCTGCCAGAGCCTGCTCACCGGCGAATGCGAACTCGCGCTGGCCGGGGGAGTGTCGGTGAAGGTGCCGCAGAGGGCGGGCTACCGGCATGAAGCAGGCGGCGTGCTCTCGCCGGACGGGCACTGCCGGGCCTTCGACGCGGACGCCGGCGGCACCCTGTTCGGCAGCGGCGCGGGGGTGGTGGTCCTCAAGCCGCTGGCCGACGCGATGGCCGACGGTGACACGGTACGCGCGGTGATCAAGGGCTCGGCGGTGAACAACGACGGTTTCGCCAAGGTGGACTACACCGCGCCGAGCGTCACCGGCCAGGCAGAGGTGATCGCCGAGGCCCTGGCACACGCCGAAGTCGATCCGTCGACAGTGTCCTATGTGGAGGCTCATGGCACCGGGACCGCGCTGGGCGATCCGATCGAGATCGCCGCGCTGACCGCGGCGTTCCAGCGCGGCACCCGGCGTACCGGCTATTGCGCGATCGGTTCGGTGAAGACGAATTTGGGTCACCTCGACGCGGCCGCCGGGATCGCCGGCCTGATCAAGACGGTCCTCTCCCTCGAAAACGAGACGCTCCCGCCGAGCCTGCACTACCGGCGGCCGAACCCGCGAATCGACTTCGCGACCACTCCGTTCCACGTCAACGCGGAGCGCACTCCGTGGCCGTCGGCCGAGGGCGTCCGCCGGGCCGGGATCAGCTCGCTCGGCATCGGTGGAACGAACGCGCACCTGGTGGTGGAGCAGGCCCCGCCGAGCCCACCGCCACGACCGTCCAGGCCGTTCCAGCTGCTGGCGCTGTCAACCGCGACCGCTTCCGCGCTGGAGACGCTGACGGCGAATCTCGTCACGCGGCTGGATACCGAAGTCGATCTCGCCGATGCCGCCTACACCCTGCAGATCGGCCGCGAGCCCGGCGCGTACCGGCGCACCGTCGTCTGCCGTGACCGGGCCGAGGCGGTCTTCGCGCTGCGCGAGGCGCCCCGCGTGAACCGGACACCACCGGAAACCCGGCCGGTCGCGTTCCTGTTCCCCGGTGGTGGCAGTGCGGGCAAGCCTGGTCTCGCCGCCGGGCTGGCCGCCGCCGAACCGGTGTTCCGGGAACGCCTGGAGTACGGCCTCGCCGAACTCGCGACGCTGGACGGGCCCGACCTGTCCGGCGCGCTGCTCGGCGGCGAGCGGATCTCCGACCGGCCGTTGACCCAGCTGCCCGCGTTGTTCCTGGTCGAAGACGCGCTCTCCGTGTTGTGGCGATCCTGGGGCGTACGCCCGGCCGCGATACTGGGGCACAGCCTCGGTGAACTGACCGCCGCCCACCTCGCGGGAGTGCTCGATTTCCCCGCCGCGCTCGGGGCGGTGCTGACCAGGGCGAGGCTGGTCCAGAGCACCGCGCCCGGCGCGATGCTCAGCGTGGCGCTGCCGGAGCCCGAGACCCGCGCGCTCATGGGGGATCGGCTCGATCTCGCCGCGGTGAACACCCCCGGCACCTGTGTCGTGTCCGGTGCGGCGAAGCTGATCGACGACCTGGAGTCCCGGTTGGCGGCGCGTGATGTCACCTCCGCCAGGATTCCGCTGGGCACGGCGGGGCACTCCCGCCTCTTCGACCCCATCGTGGCCCCGTACGAACGATATTTCACCGGGGTGCGGCTGTCCGCGCCGTCGATCCCGTTCCTGTCGAACCTCACCGGCACCTGGATCACCGACGAGCAGGCGACCGACCCGGCGTACTGGGGACGGCAGCTGCGGGGCACCGTGCGGTTCGCGGAATGCGTGACGACCCTGCTCGACCACCCCGGCCGGGTGTGCCTGGAGGTCGGGCCCGGCCGGACGCTGAGCACCTTCGTCCGGGCACGGGAAGACCGGCTGGCCGTGGCGTCACTGCATCCGGCTACGGGGCCGCCCGCGCTGCTCGACGCGCTCGGCAGGCTCTGGCGGGCCGGGGTGGAGATCGACTGGGCGGGTTTCGCCGCGCGGGAGGACCGGCGCCGGATACCGCTGCCGACCTATCCGTTCGAGGGCGAACGGCACTGGTACGCCAAACGCGGCCGTTCCCGCCGCCCTCGCCGTTCCGGGCCGGTCGCGTCCACCGTGGACTTTTCGGGGCCGGGTACCGAGACCGAGCGGGTGATCGCCGCGATCTGGCGGGAGGCGCTCGGCGTGCCGCGGCTGTCCGTGCACGACGACTTCTTCGAACTGGGCGGCAGCTCGCTGCTCGTCGCCGAGGTGATCAAACGGGTCAACGCACGCTTCCGGACCGGACTCTCGCTGCTCACCTTGATCGAATCCCCCACCGTGGCCGGACTGGCGGACTGCGTCGACACCGTACGCGCACAATCGGGTGACCGGGCGCCGGAACACGCGCCGGGGCGCGATCCGGCGGCAGAATAGGACCGGCACGACCACTGTCTCCACAAGGAGCCCGCAGATGAGCGAAGTGACTGAACCCTACGCGCCGGGAAGACCGTGCTGGTTCGATCTGACCGTCCGCGAGCCGGAACCGGTGCACGCGTTCTACCGGCACCTGCTCGGCTGGGAGTTCGCGGACAGCGAGTGGCGCTATCACCAGGCCACGATCCGGGGCAAGGCGGTCGCGGCGATCAGCACCGGGGAGCCGGAGGACGACTCCCACTGGAACATCTACCTCGCCACCAGGGACACCGCGGCGACCGCGCACGCCGTGGAAGCCGCCGGCGGCAAGGTGATCAAGGAACCACACGACGTCCCCGGCGGCACGATGGCCATCGTCGCCGACCCCACCGGCGGATACTTCGGCCTGTGGCGGGGCGAGTCCTTCGACGGCAGCGAGCTGGTGAACGAAGCGGGCGCGCCCTGCTGGGCGGAGGCGTCGAGCAAGGACACCAAGGCGGCGGGAAAGTTCTTCGCGACCGTGTTCGGCCTCGAAGCCAAACGCCCGTTCCCCAAGTACAGCTACGTTCAGCTGCGCGCCGACGGCACGGAAGTCGCCGGGATCCTCGGCTACAGCCACGAAGCCAGGCCGAAGACGGGGCACGCGGCCTGGCTGGTGTACTTCCAGGTCGAAGACACCGACGCCGCGGTACGGGTCGCCACCGAACACGGCGGCACGGTGGTCGAAAAACCGGAGGACTCCCCGTTCGGCCGCATGGCGGTACTCACCGACCCCGCCGGTGCCCGCTTCGCCGTCATCACCCGCCCCGCGAAGTCTTGAGGGGCAGGGCAAGGGTGGCGTGTCGGGTTCCACTGAAACGATGTCGTCCCCGGCGCGGCCTGCCCACCTGAAGGTGTGAAGGTCCGCCGTAGGTACCTAGAACACGTTTGGCCCTACCCGTAAGTGCCACTCACGACCACCGCGCCGACGAGGGCCGCTGTCCCCGATGTCGCCTTGGGGACAGCAGTCCTGCGGGTGTGTCGTGCCGCGTGGAGCACCGTCTCGACCGACCGGGCCTTACCAACACGACACCGTTGCCTTACCCCTCAGAGAGGGCAGCGGTGGTGTGGTCACCCCTGCACGCCTACACGACCTTGCCCGAAGTCCGTGAAGGCCTCCTTGAGGGACTCTGGGTCCCTCAAGGAGGCCTTCACGGACCCGCCATCCGGCCCAGCAAGAGCGAAGAAGCTGCGTGGGTGGCGGGGTGACACCGTTCGGGGGTGACGACGACTGTCATTCCCGGCCCGCGCGCCTTGCCGCTGGTCGGTGTCCGTGGGAACTTCGCCGTCTTCGCCTTCGACGCGGTGAAGTATCTGCGACGACTACACGGCCAGTACGGGGAAATCGCGTCGCTCGCGCGCGGGACGACGGATTACGTCTTCGTGTTTTCGCCGCGCTACAACCAGATCGTGCTTCGCGACAGCGAGTTGTTCCAGAACATCGACGCGGCGTCGACGCCGGTGCGGATGTCCGAGGGTTCGCCGCTCAGCCGGCTCTACGCGGGGCTGACGAACATGAACGGCGCGAAGCATCGGCGGCAGCGGAAACTGATGGCGTCGGCGTTGCAGCGACGGCACATCGAGGCGTACGCGCCGGACATCGCGGACATCACGCGGCGTGAAATCGAGGGCTGGCGGGCAGGCGCGGAGGTCGATCTGCTCGCCGAAATGCGCGCGATCACCATGGCGGTCGCGGTGAAAACGTTGCTGGGGCTGGAACCCGAGCGGGAAGGCCGTGCCACGAGCTCGCTCCTGCAGGACTGGATGGACACCGTGTTCTCGATGCCCGCGCTCGCGGTGCCGGTCGATCTGCCCGGCTTTCCCTATCGCAGGCTGACAAAGCTGTCCGGAAGCCTCGAAACCACCGTCCGCGGGCTCATCGAGGCGCGCCGCGGTGGGGAGACCGGCGGCACGGACGTGCTCACCCGGCTGACCAAGGCCAACGACGACGACGGCACCGGCCTGTCCGATGACGAGCTGATCGGCCAGACCACCTTCCTGTTCATGGCCGGGCACGCCACCACCGCCAGCGCGCTCACCTGGACCCTCTTGCTGCTCTGCGCGCATCCCGGAATCCTGGGCGACGTCGTCGACGAACTCGGCGCCGCCGAGGACGCGGCCCCGAAGCTTCCGTTGCTGGACAGGGTGATCAAGGAGAGCCTCCGGCTGCTGCCGCCGGTGATGTGGTGGAGCAAGGTCGCTTCGGCGCCGGTGGACCTCGGCCCGTATCGGCTGGACACCGGCGCGCACGTGATCTTCAGTTCCTACATCACCCACCGCCTGCCGGAACTGTACCCCCGACCGGACCGGTTCGTCCCCGACCGCTGGCTGGACGACGATCCCGGACCGTACGGCTATTTGCCCTTCGCCGCCGGACCCAGGATGTGCCTCGGTTCGGGGTTCGCCACGATGGAGATGCGCCAGATCCTGGCGATCCTGTTGCGGCGGTGGCGGTTCGAGGTCGAGCCGGGGTCGCGAGTGGACTGTGGCGGGCTGATGGTCTCCCAGCCCAAGCGGGGACTCCCGGTGCGCCTGCGCGCGCCAGGCGGCCCGATCGCGGGCTGGACCGAGCTGCGCGGCGGGATCCGGTCCATGGTCGATTTCGGCTGAGGGCCGCCCAGCAACGCCGAAGAAGTTACCGCCACGACGCCGGTGAAAGAATCGATTTCGACGGTGCGGCAAGACTTTCCGCACGGTCGAACCGACTCGCCATGGAGTTGGTTCGGCCGGAAGGTCCGGCCGCGGCGACGGTTGGTTCCCGGGCGGCGACCCGGGCAGAGCGACTGATCACCAAGCTGCCACTCCCGGGAGGGTACCCATGAGCGCGACGAGTCATACGGAGAACGACCAGCAGCCCGACGAGAGCGCGCTCCAGGAACTCCAGGGCCGCTGGTTCGAGTCGGCGGGGGGACTGACGAACGGTGCCGGCACGACCAACGGCAGGCCGGTCTCCGACGTCGCGACCGCGGAGCGTGAGGAGCCCAAGGATCTCGGCCTGGCGCTGCGGGAGAACCTCTCCCTGATCACCCGGCTGCCGACCCCGGCGCGGGAGCAGCTGTTCGACCAGTTCCTGGCCACCGTCTCCGGGCAAATCAACGGGACCATCACGGTTTCCCAGTCCCCGGTCAGCCAGGATCTGCGGCAGCGGAACATCGACATCTTCTACAAGTACATCGAGTACGAGAACTCGCGGAACTACGAGGGTATGGAGAACTTGTTCCATCCCACCGAGTTCCGCAGCAAGACCTACTTCGGCAACGACCCGATCAGCCCGAAGGCGCACACCAGGATGCTGCTCGGCCTGTTCCGCTCGTTCCCGGACTGGTTCATGGTGATCAACGAGATCGTCTCGGCGGACAACGAGGCGGTGGTCGGGCTGATCACCGGGCGTGGCACCCAATTCGAGGAGTTCGCAGGCAGGCCGCCGAAGGACCACCAGATCGCCATCCCCACCCTCCACGCGATCAAGGTGCGTGACGGCCTCATCGTGGAACACCGGCACATCAACCCGTTCGAAGACATCTTCGCCAACCAGATCATGGCACCGCTCACCGAGGACATCATGGCGGTCCGTGCCCAGCAGGGCTTCGACAGCAGCATGGCGCAGCGGGCGTACGAAGCCGC
This sequence comes from Amycolatopsis sp. cmx-11-51, assembly GCF_047608665.1. Taxonomy (NCBI): domain Bacteria; kingdom Bacillati; phylum Actinomycetota; class Actinomycetes; order Pseudonocardiales; family Pseudonocardiaceae; genus Amycolatopsis; species Amycolatopsis sp. cmx-11-51. The sequence continues at coordinate 377,184 of NZ_JADNQO010000003.1, forward strand.
GGTCGCGGCCGGTGCCGACCCGCAGAAGCTGACCGAGCTGAAGACCCTGATCGAAGTGAAACGCCGCCAGTGCCAGGTGTTGCTGAAGGGCACGCTGCGGCGCTGCGCCATGATCGCGCCGCCGGGCGAGATCTACTGCGAGCACCACCAGGAGCACGGCTATGGCATCGACGGCTTGGAATAGCGCGCTCACCGGGAAAGGCCCGATCCGGCCCAAGATGAGGAGAGAGTGAAGATGACTTCCGCCAGGCAAGGCACCGAGCAGCAGAGCAGGCATCAGTCCGAAGTGGACGCGGCCGCGAACCGGCTCCGTGAGTTGCTGGGCGCGGACCTGAGCGCCGAGGAGATCGTGCAGGCGGTACTGGACGTGCCCAGGATCGAGGAGAACAAGAAGGTGCTGCTGCGCTTCCAGAAGGAAGTGTTCAACGGCCACGACTGGAGCACCGAGACGCTGGCGCGGAACCTGACCGAGGACTTCGTCGACCACGCCGCGATGCCCGGTGACCCGCCGGGGTTCGAAGGTGTGCAGATGCGGTTCTCGGCATGGTCCTCGGCGTTCGAGGACCCGATGGAGGACAACATCGCGATCATCGGCGAGGGAGACCTCCTCGGGGTGATGTACAACCTGCACGCCCACCACAACGGCGAGTTCATGGGTGTGCCGCCGACCAACCGCGAGGTCGTCATCCCCGGGATGGAGGTCGTCCGCATCCGCGACGGCAAGATCGCCGAGCACTGGGGAATCTACGACTTCCTGCGCACCGCCGAGGAGATCGGCACCAACCTCACTTTCGTCCAGCGTGACGTGCCGGACGCGGTGAAGCGGCCCGAGGTGCCGTGGGCGGTCAAGATGACCGAGGCGGACGCCGAAAACGTGGGCACCGCGGCGGAGGACTACCTGCGCCCGGAGCGGGGGTGGTCGTCCAGCTGACCCCGCTCTCGCGGTCCCACGGCCACGACGTGTGCCGGGTTGTCACACGGCCCACGTCGTGGCCGTGAGCGTGCCGACGGGAGGAAGCCATGATCTCCAGCGTGGTGAAGGTCGCCGTCTACGTCCGAAATCAGCAGCGGGCGCTGGACTTCTACACCGGCGCGCTGGGGTTCGAGGTGCGGGCCGACCAGCCGATGGGGCCCGCCGCGCGCTGGATCGAGGTCGGCCCGCCCGGCGCGGCGACGAGCGTGACCCTGTGGACCCCGCCCGATCTCACCGACCGGATCGGGACCTTCACCGGGATCGTGTTCGGCTGCGCGGACATCGAGGCCACCGTCGCCGAGCTGCGCGCGCGTGCGGTGACGGTCACCGAGGAGCCGTCCGGCCAGGCGGGCGGGGCGATGGCGACCTTCCTCGACCCCGACGACAATGTCTTCGTGCTCCGCGAAGACGCCTGACGTACCGGCGATGCGCCGCGCTTGGGAGCGGCTGCACCGCGAATACGCGACGGATCTGCTGGTGTCCTCGCTCGCCGCGGACGTCGAACTGTCCAGCTTCCAGTTCAACCGCCGGTTCGCGGCCTGTTACGGCGAAACGCCGGGACGGCTGCTCAAGCGCGTCCGGATGGAGTGGGCGCAGTTCCTGCTGCGGCACAGCAGGTATCCGGTGCGGCGGATCGGGCGCAGCGTCGGTTACCGCAGCCCCGGCACCTTCAGCGACCGGTTCCACAAGTACGTCGGATGCTCGCCGAGTGAATACCGCGCGCGACATTTCGTCGAGGTCAGCGGATCGTGGGCGCCTTGGTACATCGCCACGCCGCGCGATCCCAGGGCGCCCACGAGCTGAAGGGGACTTTCCCCGCATGGGACGTGGGGAAGGCGCCCTTCGCCGCGTGTAACGAGGGGAAAGTCCCCTTCAGCCCCTACCCCGCACGAAGGTCCGCGATGCGCGGAGCCCGGCTCTTCGGGGAGTCCAGGCTGGTCATCCTGGCGTCGCCGAGCTGGTCCCGGACGTAGTTCTCCGCGCCGGCGATCGCCTTCTTGAGTGCCGCGTCGGGTTTGACGAACGGCTGGCAGACGATCTCGCTCGCGTCGACGTCGTACTCCCACAGCCCGACCACCCGGCCGCGGTCGACGACGATCGGGCACTGCGGGTCGGTCTCGTCGCCGAGGGTCCGGCCCACCTTGCCACCGGGGGAACGCTTCGCGGCGTCCTCGGGGTTCACCAGCCTGCTCAGCTCGCGGTGCAGCAGGTGGATGCCGTCGATTCCGGCGACGAGCGCGTAAGACGGTTTGCGCGGCACGGTGAACTTCTCGAACTCGACGGCGAGGTCGGCGGGCAGCAGCAGGTCGGTGTCACCGATCGGCTCCAGGTCCAGCGGCTCGATCGCCTTCTTCGCGGCCGCCGCGGTGAGCCCGGAGAACCAGCGGAAGTGCTTCAGCGAAGCGGGCGCGGCCCAGGAGAAGTACCGCCTGGCGAGTTCGGTGCGCTGGGCGTCCACATCCGGCCCGTCGCCGTCGAGCGGCGACGGTGTCCACGGCACATAGCCGAACCGCTGCTGGTCGAGCCTGCCGTTCACCGGCACCCTGCGGATCCGGCCGCGCGACTGGAGCAGGCCGAGTGCGAGCGGCAGAGTCGTGGTCTGACCGCGTTTCTTGCCTTCGGCGCCGAGGTTGCGGACCTCGTCGCCGACGACGTCGCGCAAACCGGCGGCGTCGAGCGGCTCCGACGCGGACTCGAGCGCCGAGACGACGCCGTCACACAATCGGTTGATTTCCTTGGTGGTGACGCCGAGATGTTTGCCCGCCGCCGCGAGTTCGCCCTCCGGCGCGCCGGAACCCACGGTCAGCCCGAGGGCGAAGTCCTCTTTCGGCAGGATGTAGGTACAGCCGCGGGCGGACGGGAGTTCGTGCACGTCGAGGTTCGCGACGGCCTTGTCGACGACCTCGCGGTCAAGTCCGGCGCGGGCGAAGAACCCCAGGTAGGGGCTGCATCCGCCGACCGAGCGGGCCCAGCCGGTGCGGCTGAGCACCTCCTCCGGCGAGGCACCGGTCAGCGAGCCGTCGAGCCCCTGGCGGTGGGACCACCACGCGCGCAGCTTGTCGAGAGAGATCTCAGCAGTCATGCCGCCATTATGGCATTTTGGGTCCGTAGTGGATACATTTCAGTGTCCGCCGGGCCGACCCAGGAGGATGACATGATCACCAAGCTGAACACCGTCGCGCTGTATGTGACGGACCAGGAACGGTCCAAGCGGTTCTACGTCGACATGCTCGGTTTCGACGTGACCACGGACTCGGACATGGGAGGTATGGGGCGGTGGCTCGAGGTGGCGCCCGGCGGTGGCGGGACGGCGTTCGTGCTGGCCAACGCGGAGGCGTTCGGCAAGACGGACCGGGTCGGCGACTCGGCCGACGTGACCCTGAAGTGCGCGGACGTGCGGGCACTGCACGCGAACCTGTCCGGCAAGGGTGTGCAGGTGACCGAGCCGGAGACGCAGGACTTCGGCACCTTCGTCACGGTGACCGACCCGGACGGTCACGAGTTCCTGATCAGCCAGGAATGAGCCCGTGACACCGCTGACCCCGGCGGCCTTCGCCCTGCTGCTCGCACTGACCGAGGGCGAGCAGCACGGCTACCGGCTCATCGCGGACGTCGAGCGCCTCACCGGCGGCACGCTGGTGCTCGGTCCCGGCACGCTCTATCGCACCCTGCAGCGCCTGCGGGTGGACGGCATGGTCGAGGAGAGCGACACGGACGAGGAAGCGGTCCGCGCGGACCGCCGGGCCGAGCGCCGCCGTAGCTACCGGATCACTCCGACCGGGTCGCGGGCGGTCCGCGGCGAGGCCAGAAGACTCGCTAACCTGCTCGCGAGCGATACGGCGCGAGCCGTTCTCCGCTCCGACGAGAGGGGCGAGTAGATGACCGGCTGGGCAGCGGACGAGGAGTTCGCCGGGGTCACGCCCCAGCTCACCGTGGCGGACACGGCGGCGGCGGTCCGCTTCTACGCCGCGGTGTTCGGTGCCGACGAGCTGCTGCGCAATCACGCCCCGGACGGCCGGGTGATGCACTGCGAGCTGCTGGTGGGCGGCGGCAGGTTGTTGCTGCACGACGAGTTCCCCGAGCATGGCGCCGGGCGTGGTCCGGTCGCGCTCGGCGGCACGCCGGTGGTGTTGCACCTGTACGTCGCCGACGTCGACGCGGTGTTCGCCGCCGCGCTGGCGGAAGGGGCGACCGAGCTGATGGCCCCGCAGGAAGCGTTCTGGGGCGACCGGTACGCGATGATCGAGGACCCGTTCGGGCATCGCTGGTCGGTGGCGCGGCGCGCGGCCGACCCTTCGGTCGCCGAGTTGCAGGAACGGGCCGACCAGTGGGCCGAGGGCAACGCCGGGGTCTCGCCGAACGGCACCGCCGCCGAACGGCGAGACTAGCGTCGCGTGAGTCCTGTCGGCTTGCCGCCCGTGTTTGAACACCGATCTCGCGTGATCAGCCGGACAGCACGCGGCGGAACCCGGCCTGGCACCCGCGCTCCGCGGGGGAGATGCGCAATTCAAGAGAAGTCCGGCGCCGGGCGCCGACCCTAGGCTGCCCTGGTGACCGCGCCGATCGCGAGTCCGCCCCGCCGTGCCCTGCCCGGCGGCGCCCGCCGGTGCGGTTCTCGTCGTGTTCACCGGTGATTTCGGCGCCCGTCCGGCGGTGTCACGCAATTGCCGAAACATATTTTCAACGGGCTCGGGTGGATTGCCTTCGAATTGCTCCGACAATTATCCACTGTGGACTTTCGATTCTTGATCTTTCGTCGCTTCCCCCGGGTGAGTAATTTGCGCCACCTGGGTGAAGTCGTTTGACCGTGTCCATCTCGCTGTGTCAGCCTTTCCATGGGTGTTCAACTGCGGGGACATCGCCTTAGTATGTACTTGTGCTCATCATTATTCGAGTATCGCATCGCTCTGCCAGGGGTGTCATGTGACGATGTGGGCAGGGAATAGTCCTCGAATGGCCGTCGGGTCGCCACCGGTAACCCGTGTCCTTCGACTTCCCCTGACAATGGCCGATTTCTCCCGGCGCGGATTCAGGCTCGACCGGGAAAGTGAACGCGCCGAACTGGAAAAGCACGCTCGCTATTTCCTGACCGGGTTCAATGTGGCGGCGAAATCACGTGACGCGCATTCGGAGCTGGCGGAGATTCCGGACGCCGAACGAGGATTCGCCTATGAGGGCGCCGGGATGTTCGCGGCGCTGTACGACCTCGCCCCGGTCGGCAGAGGTGGCGCGCTCGCGCGCTTGCTCAGCGGGCCGGGAGACCAGTACACGCACCTGATCCATGTCGGCTACGGCTGGGCGCTGGTGCCGACGCGGGTGCCCCTGCCGGTGGCCGTCCCATCCACTCCGCTGCTCCGATGGCTCGCTCTGGACGGAGCCGGGTTCGCGGAAACGTACTTCGGTGGCCTCCGCGCGTTGCGGCGGCGATGTCACCGGCGGCCGAGCGAACGCTGGCGGGCGAGGGTCGCCGGTTGCGGCCGTGCGCTGTGGTTCGCACAGGCCGCGGACCCGGTGGGGGTCGCGAGGGTGATCGCCGAAACGCCCGAACCCGCCCGTGGCCCGCTCTGGTCGGGTATCGGCCTCGCCGCGTGTTACGCGGGTTGCGCCGGACCCGGCGCGGTCGCGGAACTGGTGCGGTCCAGCGGGCCGTACGCACCACATTTCGGGCAGGGCGTGCTGTTCGCCGGCGCCGCGAGGTACCGGGCACGGATCGTGCCGGAGCACACCGGACGCGTGTGCGAGCAGTTGTTCTCCGCTACGCCGGAGGAAGTCTCGGGGTGGACGGAGGAGGCGGCGCACGGCCTCACCGGATCCACCGAATTGTCCGCGTACACCGAATGGAAAGCCCGGTTGCGGGAACTGGCCGAGCGGCGGTTCTGAGCCGATTTTCCGGGTGGGAGAGGTATTCGACATGCCAAAGCCGTGGCGCAGGGTGGTCCCGGTGGCGGTCGCGCTCCTGCTCTGTCTCACCGCGGGGATCTTCACCGCGAGGCCGGGACTGAGCGCGAACGAGAACCGTTCGCTGGCCGGCGGGTTCGCCTTCGACCAGGTCCCGCTGAACTCCACGTCGCCGGGTGCGCGGCAGCAACGTCAGGTGCAACCGGAACTCGAACCCATCCGGGCCTGGATCTCCGCGGTCGGGGCGGCGGTGGCGCTGGCCGATCTGCGTGAGCTCAAGCGCTCCGCCGACTTCTGTCTCGTCGACCCGCGCGACGACTCGGTCACCGTGGCCCCGGTGCCGGACGCGGGTGGGCGGGCGTATCCGAAGTTCACGCTGGACCCGCGCCCGCTGGCCTACGACGAGACGATGGCCCCGATGGGCTGCGTGCCGTCCGATCTCGACGAGGACGGTCGCCAGGACCTCCTTGTCTACTACTGGGGCCGGTCGCCGGTGCTGTTCCTGAACTCGGCCGCGCCGGGGACCCCGCCCGCCGCGGCGAACTTCCGGCCGGTGGAACTGGTCTCGCCCATGCAGGTATGGAACTCCACCGCGCTGAACCTCGGCGACGTCGACGGCGACGGGCACCTCGACGTCCTGGTGGGCAACTACTTCCCGGACGGCGCCAAGGTGCTCGACCCGGCCGCGGGGTCCGATGGCCGGATGTACATGCAGGACTCGATGGGCAAGGCGCGCAACGCCGGGGTGAACCGGCTGCTGTTGACCAGACCGTCGGGCGCACCGTCCACGTTGCCGGTGATCACCGACGCCAGCACCGCGTTCCCGGACGATTCGGCGCGGTCGTGGACCCTCGCGTTCGGGCTGCAGGACCTCACCGGCGACAGCCTGCCGGAGATGTACGTTGCCAACGACTTCGGCCCGGACCAGTTGCTGGTCAACAGGTCCACGCCGGGCAAGGCCCGGCTGGCCGAGGTCAACGGTGACCGCGATCTGCTCACCCCGCGGTCGGAGGTGCTCGGGCATGATTCCTTCAAGGGCATGGGGGTCACCTTCACCTATCCCGATGGCAACCCACTGCCGATGATCGCGGTCAGCAACATCACCACGCCGTACGCACTGCATGAGAGCAACTTCGCGTTCGTGCCCACCGGGACCGGTGCCGACCTCGCCGCGGGCAAGCTGCCCTATGCCGAGCGCAGCGAGGATCTCGGCCTGGCCAGGAGCGGCTGGGCGTGGGACATCAAGGCCGGCGACTTCGACAACTCCGGTGTCGACCAGCTCGTGCAGGCGACCGGTTTCCTCAAGGGTGACCGCGACCGGTGGCCGGAACTGCAGGAACTCGCGATGGGCAACGACCAGCTGCTGAAGTACCCGCAAGCGTGGCCGAAGTTCGTGCTCGGCGACGACCTTTCCGGGCACCAGGCGAACCCGTTCTACGTCAGAGCAGGCGACGGCCGCTACACCGACCTCGCCGGTCAGCTCGGCATCGGCGCGCCGTACAACACCCGCGGGTTCGCCTTCGGTGACGTGGACGGCGACGGCAAGCTCGACGCACTGGTCGCCAACCAGTGGGAGGATTCCTTGCTGCTGCGCAACATCGGCCAGTCCAGTCGTAAAGCGGCGGACCTGCGTCTGGTCACCCCCGGCGCGGCCGGTGGCGAGCGGACGGCGATCGGCGCGCGGATCGAGGTGTTCTCCGGCGACCGGACGCTGCGGACCCAGCTGTTCCCGGCGAACGGGCACGCCGGCGTCTCGGCAGGCGAGGCACATCTGGCGCTGCCCGACGGCGGATCCGCACGGGCCGCGATCACCTGGCGGGACGGCACCGGCGTCCATCGGGCCGAGGTCGAGCTCCGGCCCGGTCACCACACCGTGCTGCTCGGCGCGAACGGAACGGCGGTCCTGAAATGACGAGCACGACCGAATCGCGGCGGAACTCCGCCGCGACGGCACCGGCGCCCCCGGCGTCGCCGACGACCGTGCCGGTCCCGGATCCCGGCCCGGACAAACGGATCAAGGCCCTGCGCCGGTTCGCGATGTCGATCACGGCGTTCACCATCGTCGGCCATCTCGTACTCGGGTTCGAGCAGGCGCCGATCACCCCGCTGCTCGCGATAGTGGTCAGTTACGTGACCGCGCTGCTGTTCGAGCGGCTGGACAGCTGGGCGTACGGGCGGACCCCGGAGTACGCCGGTGGCGCGAGCGCGATGGTGACTTTCCTGCTGCCGCCGCATATCACCGCGCTGGCGTGCGCGATGCTGTTGTACGGCAACGCCTCGGTGTGGCCGTACCTGATGGCGGTGGTGGTGGCCAACGCGACGAAGTACGTGGTCCGGGTGCGGCTCAAGGGCAAGTTGCGGCACGTGCTGAACCCGTCGAACTCGGGCATCGTGGTGGTGCTGCTGATCTATCCGTGGGTCGGGATCGCGCCGCCGTACCACTTCACGAACTTCGTCACCGGCACGGTGGACTGGCTGATCCCGCTGGGCATCCTGATGCTCGGCACGATGCTCAACGCCAAGCTCACCGGCAAGGTCCCGCTGATACTGGGCTGGGCAGGCGGTTTCGCCGCGCAAGCGGTGCTGCGGTGGTTGCTGCTCGACCACGCGCTGATCGGCGCGCTGCTCCCGGTCACCGGGGTCGCGTTCATCCTCTACACCAACTACATGATCACCGATCCGGGAACCACCCCGTCGAAGCCACGCAACCAGGTGATCTTCGGCGTCGCCACCGGACTGATCTACGGCGTGCTGGTGGTTTCGGGTGTGGTGTTCGGCCTGTTCTTCGCGCTGGTGATCACCTGCGTGCTGCGCGGGCTGGTACTGGTGGTGAGCGCGTACCGGCCGACGGCGTCGAAGGACACGTCTCGGGTCAGATCCGGGACCGGGTCGTGACCGGGGAGCCCGTCGCGATCGTCGGGATGGCCTGCCGGTACCCGGACGCCACCTCGCCCGCCCGGCTCTGGCAGAACGTGCTCGCGCGCCGCCGCGCGTTCCGGCGCATCCCGGAGTGCCGGTTGTCCCGCCGGTACCAAGGTGGCCGCGCGGACGCCGATCTCACCTACGTGACCCATGCCGGGGTGCTGCGGGACTGGGCGTTCGACCGGCGGCGGTTCGGGATCCCCGGCCCGCTGTACCGCGCGGCCGACCAGACGCACTGGCTCGCGCTGGAGACCGCGGCCGACGCGTTGGCCGACGCCGGTTTCCCCGGCGGCGACGGGCTCGACCGGGACACGGCGGGGGTGGTGCTCGGCAATTCGCTGACCGGTGAGTTCACCAGGGCGGCGACCCTGCGGCTGCGCTGGCCGTTCCTCGCCGACGCCGCCTCGACCGCGCTGGCGGGCGCGGGTGCTCCGGCGGAGCTGTCCGGGGACGTGCTCCGCAGGCTGGAACACCTGGTCAAGCAGCCGTTCCCCGAACCGGGGGAGGAAATGCTCACCGGGACGCTGGCCAACACCATCGCCGGCCGGATCTGCAACCATTTCGACCTGCACGGCACCGGGTACACAGTGGACGGCGCCTGTTCGTCCAGCCTCCTCGCGGTGATGACCGCGGCCCGTGCGCTGGCCGCCGGTGAGCTGGACTTCGCGCTCGCCGGCGGGGTGGACATGTCGATCGACCCCTTGGAACTGATCGGGTTCTCGCGTCTCGGCGCGCTCGCCACCGACCGGATGCGGGTCTACGACGAGCGGCCGACCGGTTTCCTGCCCGGTGAGGGCTGCGGGGTGATCGCGCTGATGCGGGCGGGGGACGCCGAACGGCGCGGGCTGCGCGAGTACGCGCAGCTCGTCGGCTGGGCGTCCTCGTCGGACGGTGCGGGCGGGCTCAGCCGCCCGGAACGGGCCGGGCAGGTGCTCGCGCTGCGCCGCGCCTACCGGGTCGCCGGGCTGGCCCCGGAGTCGGCGGGCCTGATCGAGGGGCACGGGACCGGCACCGAGGTCGGTGACCGGGTGGAACTCGAGGCGCTGACCGAGGTCCGGGGCGCCGGCGCGGCGCCGGCCGCGTTGAGCACGGTGAAGGCGAACATCGGGCACACCAAGGCGGCGGCGGGGGTGGCCGGGCTGATCAAGGCGGCGTTGTCCGTCTTCCACCGGGTGCTGCCACCGGTCACCGGCTGCGAACGGCCGCAGGAACTGCTGCGCGCGGATTCCGCGCCGCTGCGGCTGCTCGCCGAGGCCGAGCCGTGGCCGGACGAGATCCCGGTCGCCGGTGTCTCTTCGATGGGTTTCGGCGGGATCAACGCGCACGTGGTCTTGAGAGGCTCGCCCGGCGACTCGGTCCGCAGCCTGTCCGCCGCGACCCGCCGCTGGTCGGCACGGCGGGAAGAAACCGAGATCGTGCTGCTCGGCGCGACGAGTCCGGCGGACCTTTCCACCCGGCTCGCCGCACTGGCCGCGAGCGCCGAACTGCTGAGCACGGCCGAGGTCGGCGATCTCGCGGCCACCGCATGGCGGGACGACCCAGGGCCGGGCAAGCTACGCGCGGCGTTGGTGGCGCGTGACCCCGACGAGCTGGCGGCGGCCGCGAAGGCCGCGTCGGCCGCGACCGAGGGCTGGTCCGGCGAACCACAGTTCGACCGGTATGGCGGTTTCGCACTCGGTTCGGCGCGCGCGGCCCGGCTGGGCCTGCTGTTCCCCGGGCAGGCCGCGCCGGTCCGCGCCGCGCTGCCCGGCTGGGCGGCGGATCTCGGTGTGCCGGGGCTGCCCACCGGATCGGCGCTGTCTACTGTGGACACGAGTGTGGCGCAGCCCGCGATCGTGCGGCAGTCCCTCGCCGCACTGGCCTGGCTCGCCGAACTCGGCGTGCGCGCGGAGGCCGCGGCCGGGCACAGCCTCGGTGAGCTCACGGCCCTGCGGTGGGCGGGCTGCTGTTCGGCGGAGACGGCGGTGGAACTCGCCGCCGTCCGTGGCCGGATCATGGCCGAATACGGCACCGCCGGCACCACGATGGCGAGCCTCGGCCTTTCGGATTCCGGTGTGGCCGCACTGCTGGCGGGAACCCCGGTGGTGCTCGCCGGGATCAACGGGCCTGGCCAGGTGGTCGTCTCCGGCCCCCGCCTGGACGTCGCCGAGGTACTGCGCCGGGCGCGCGCGGACGGCGTGACCGCGAGCGAACTGCGGGTCTCCCACGGGTTCCACAGTCCGGCCATGAGCGCGAGCGAGGAGCCATTTCGTCAAGCCCTGCGGGGATTCTCGTTGCCAGCGCCCGGCCGTCCGGTGTTCTCCACCATCACCGGCACCCGGGTGACCGCGGGCGGCGACGAACTGCGTGACCTGCTCGTCCGCCAGCTCACCGAGCCGGTGCTGTTCAGCCGCGCGCTCGCGGAACTGGCCGAGTGCTGCGATCTGCTGCTGGAAGCCGGGCCGGGCACGATGCTGGCCGGACTCGCCGGAGCGACCGGCCTGCCGGTGCTGAGCATGGACACCGGCGGTGAGCCCGCGCGGCACGCGTTCGCCACCGCGGTGCTGGCCGCCTGCGCCGGTGCGGACCTGGAGCCGTGGTTCGCGGGCAGGGCGAACCGGCCGCTGCCGCTGGACGCCGTGCCGGACTTCGTGGTGAACCCGTGCGAGAATCGGACAGGCTGGGTCGACGCACCGGAGCGCGAGGCGACGGCGCCGGTGCCGGTGCCGGACGAAGTGCCGGTGAACCCCGTCGAGACCGGCACTGATCCGCTCGCCGTGCTGACCGCGCACCTGGCCACCACGCTCGAACTGCCCGCCGGTTCGATCACCGCCGGCAGTTCACTGCTCGGGGATCTGCACCTGAACTCGTTGCAGGTGGTGCAGATCATCAGCACGGTGGCGGCGGAACTGGGCAAGCGCCCACCGGACACCCCGCTTTCGCTGGCGTCCGCAACCGTCGCGGACGCGGCGGCGGAGCTGACCGGCCTGCCCGAAGCGCCACTGGAGACCGATTCGGTGGCCGGGGTGGCGAACTGGGTGCGGCCGTTCGAGCAGCGGTGGGAACCGTTCACGGCGGAGCCCGCCGGGCCGGTGCGGTGGACCGTGCACGCCACCGCCGGGCACTGGCTGTACGAGTTGCCCGGTGGTGCGGGCGAACCCGGCCTCGCCGTCGAAGTTCCGGAGAAGGCCGGTCCCGCCGAGGTCGCGGAGCTGCTCGGCCTGATCGCGGGCGCCGGGCCGGAGCGGCTACTCGTGGTCCATTGTGGACACCCGGCGGCGGCCGGGATCGCCAGGAGCGCGGCGGTCGAACTGTCCTGTGCGGTGGTCGTCGCCGAACTGCCGGACGTGGGCTTCCGGCCGGATCCCGCCATGCTGGCGGGAGCGGCGCCGGAACGGTACCTCGAACTTCGCTACGGCCGGGACGGATCGGTGCACCGCGCCACGCTGTTCGCGCGGCAGCCGGGAACCGGGGCACCGGAACCGCTCACGGCGGCGGACGTCTGCCTTGTCACCGGCGGGGTCTCCGGGATCACCGCGTACGCCGCGATCGCGCTGGCCGAGCGGACCGGCTGCGCGCTGGTGTTCACCGGCCGTTCGCCGTCCGACGCACCGCACGTGCTGGCGGGACTGGAGCGCGCGGGGGCCGGCGTGACGGCACGCTACGAACGCTGCGACGTCGCCGACGCCGGGCAGGTGCGTGCGCTGAAAACACGGTGCCCGGGCCCGGTGCGCGGTCTCCTGCACGGCGCGGGCCTGAACGAACCCCGCCGGATGAGCGAGGTCACCGCCGCGTCGCTGGCGGCGACCCTGCGGCCGAAGACCGGCGGCCTGCGGGCACTGCTCGGCGAGTTCGGTGAAGAACTCAAGCTGGTACTCGGCTTCGGCTCGATCATCGGCAGGCAGGGGCTCGCCGGGCAATCCGAATACTGCGTCGCCAACGACTGGCTCCGCGTCGAACTGGAGCGGTGGGCGGCCGTCCACCCGTCCTGCCGGGCGCATCTGCTGGAGTGGTCGGTCTGGTCCGAGATCGGCATGGGGGTCCGGCTCGACGTGCTGGACCGGCTGCGCAGGCTCGGGATCGACCCGATCAACCCGGATCGGGGTGTGCGGGCCATGACCGGAGTGCTCGACGATCCCGGATCGCCGGTCACGGTCCTGCTGACCTCGAGATTCCCCGCGACGCCGACCCTGTCCGCCGCGACACCCGCCGGTTCCCCGCCGAGGTTCGCGGAGCGGACCCGCGTGCGTGTGCCAGGTGTGGAGGCGGTGCTGGAGGCCGACCTCGCGCTGGGGGCGGACCCGTACCTCGACGGGCACCGCCTCGACGGCGTGCCGGTGCTGCCCGCCGTGGTCGGCCTGGAAGCGATGCGGCAGGCCGCCGCGCTCGCCGGGCACGCCGAGGGCGCGACCGCGCTGGCCGAACCGCGGTTCCGGGTGCCGGTCACCGTCGGCGCCAGTGACACCAGGGTCATCCGGGTCGCCGCGTTGACCACGCCGGACGGGACCGCGGTGGAACTGCGCGACGACACCGACAGGTTCGCCGCCCCGCGGTTTTCGGCGGTGGTGCGCGAGGCGTCCGAGCCGCCGGCGCAGACCGGGGCCGCGGAGCCGATCACCGGGACCAGTCCGTGGTACGGCTCCTTGTTCTTCCACAGTGGACGGTTCCGCCGAGTGGCCGGGTACCGGCACTTGTCGGCGTTCGCGATCGACGCATGGCTCAACGACGGCGAGCCGGGCCCCTGGTTCTCGGAATTCCACAGTGGACAGTTGTGGCTCGGCGACCCCGCCGCGCACGACGCCACCCTGCACGCGTTGCTCGCCTGCGTCCCGCACCGGCTCGCCCTGCCGATCGGGGCCGAGGAGTTCACCGTCTGGCGCGAACCGTCCGGGCCGTTGCGCGTACTGGGGACCGAGCTTTCGCACACCGACGGCGAATACTGTTTCGACGTCGGCCTCGTCCGCCCCGACGGGCTCGCGGTCGCCGGGTGGCGGTCGCTGCGGCTGCGCGCGGTGGGCACCCGTGACTGGCCGGACGGGATGCCGGTGCGGCTGATCGGCCCGTGGCTTTCGCGGCGGCTGATCGAATGCGGGATCGAGGACCGCCTGGAACTGAGCACCGACGCCGGTGTGCGAAGCCCGATCGCGCTCACCGCACCGCCGCCGGGCACCGGCTGGGCCGCCACCCCCGTCACGGGCACCGATGCGGGCCTGGACCCGGCGGACAGCGAACTCGCCGCGTCGCTCGTGGACAAACTCGGCGAGGACGTCGGTACGGCCGCGACCAGGGTGCGGTCGTACCGGGAGGCGCTCGGGGAGTCCGCGCTCGCACCGTTGCGGATCGACGAGGTCACCGAAGACGGCGTCGTGGTCGCGAGTTCCGATGCGCTGCGAGTGCTCACCGCGAAGGTGCGGGTGCGGGAAACCGGGGACCCGGTCGTGATCGCGCTCGCGATCGGGCGGCGCTGATGCCGGCGGTCTATCGCCACGACCACGTGGTGACCCTGGACGAGACGAACCTGGTCGGCAATGTGTATTTCGCGCATTACGTGCACTGGCAAGGACACTGCCGGGAGTTCTTCCTCGCCGAGCACGCGCCGGGTGTGCTGAAAGCGTTGCGCGCCGGTGACTTCGTGATGGTCACCGTTTCCTGTTCGATGGACTACTACGCCGAGTGTTTCGCCCTCGACGAGGTCGGCGTCGAAATGACCCTGCGGGCCACTTCCGGCAACCGGATCGAGATGGGTTTCGAATTCCGCCGCGGCGGGACGCTGACCGCGCGCGGAACCCAGACGGTCGCCTGTATGCGCCGGGCGGACGGCGGGGTCCGGCCCGCCGGGATACCGGCCGAACTGGAGCACGCGCTGGCGAACTTCAGCTGACACCCCGCCCACTCAGGGGATCAGGACTCCGTGCTCGGCACGCAAGAACCTCATCGATCTCGGCCACTCGCCCGAGGATGCGGACGCGGCCCTCGATTAGATGCGCGAGGCGAATCGAAAGAGAGATGTGACGACGATTACGGCGAAATCGTGCTGGATGTGCCGGACCACCGCCAGGGTGACAGTCGAATCCTCGAAGCGATCGTACTGATGGGAGCACACTTCGATGGCGAGAACTCGACGCACCTCCTCTTCAAGCCCGTCGGAACGGAAATGGCCTTCGAAGAAGACGTTTTGGAAATGAGCATGGTGCGGACGCGGCCGGATGACACCTACGGGTGGTATCCACGGCCGGCGGCGCTGGTGAAGGGACTGTCACCCACCGCAACGCGCGCCGAAGTCATCGCACTCCTGGGTGATCCGGAACGTGTCGGTCCCCCTTTCGGGCGGTACGAGGTCAATAAACACTGTGCGCATTTCGAATTCGATTCGCATGATCGAGTCGCCAGAATTTCCGCGCTGCTCGAGGCGCTCTGAAGTCGGACGGGTGGCCTGGTTCGTCTCCGTCGCGGGGCCGGTAGCCGAGCAGATGACGCCTCGGCCTGCAAATCCGGATGGCCCGGTTTCGTCGGCCGTGCCGCCGGGTAGGATTGTCGTTGACGCGTAATACCCGGTTCGACATGGTGAAAGGCTCTGCGGATGGCTCAGAAGGTTCTTGTCGAGATCGTTGACGATCTCGATGGCAGTGACGCTACGCAGACGGTGCCTTTCGGGCTCGACGGCGTACAGTACGAAATCGATCTGTCCGACGCGAACGCCGAGGCGTTGCGGGGGCTGTTGGGGCGTTACGTCGAGGGCGGGATCCGCACCGGTGGGCGCAAAATCCGTGTCGCGGCAGGCCAGACCACCCTTGGTGGCGAAGGTGTCGCGGTGAGGACCACGGACCGTGAGCGCAATCAGCAGGTGCGTGCCTGGGCGTCGGCGAACGGCTATGCGATCGCCGAGCGCGGTCGCATCCCGAACGAGATCTATGAAGCCTTCGACAACGCCGAGCCGGCTTCCTCGAACCCCGCGGAAGTCGAAGCGGACGTTGCGGATGAGGAACCGGTCAAGCCGAAGCGCAAGCGCGCTCCGCGGAAGGCGAAGGCCGACAACTGACCTCGGCTCCGGCACTGTCGATCTCGGCGACCATCGTCGTACGACAGGACTCCTGACATCCCGGCACCGAAGGTTCTTGCCCGAACCGGGCAAGAACCTTCGGGCGATGTCGTGACCGATTCACTCTGACCGGCCGAGAGCGCGCCGCCGGTCGCCGGGACCCGCCACGATGGGTGGGTCGGCCCTTTTCGAAGGCACTGCTCATGGGCGGAGCGGATCCCTTCTTCAGTGTTGCTTTCACGCTACAACAAGCTTTGGGCACAGGTGTCCGCGCGCACCGGTGACTGTTGTCGAAAGGAAAGCGAAGGAGACGTTTCTCCGCGTGGTGCGACACACTGCGGGACCGATGTCCTCAATGCGGCATCGGGACACTGAGTTTCTCCAATGTGGCATTGGGGGCGGCGGCACTGGTCAGGGTTCGGTCGCGGCAGTTCCGTCAGAACACGAATTGTCACGTTTGCATTCCTGCGCAACAGATGTATCAGGGCTGGGCCTGAGCGTCGTGGAGACGCTGGCGGACTTCGGCGGCCATATTGGGATAGCCGGTGTCTTCGTAGATGGTGGCGGCTTCCTGCGAGCAGGTAATGGCTTCGCCGGTGTGACCGAGCTGGTGGAGGCAGGTCGCCAGAACGTCCAGCGGATCGGCGATGGTGGTACTGCGGTTGACGGGTGTGCTGTGGCCGAGGGTTATCGCGTCCCGGCATAGAGCGATCGCGGCCTCGGGGTCCCCCAGTTGGCGCCGGGCTCGTGCCATGTGTGTCAACGCAAATGCTTCGCCGGTGGGGTCTCCGGCTTGGCGGCGCAGGTGCAGATAGAGGCGGTGGTAGAAGGCAGTCTCAGCACCGCCCATCTCAGCCTCGGCGACGGCCAGCTCGCGCTCGAACACGCCGAACGCGGCCAGGTCCGGGATGCAGTCCGAGGCGCCGGAAAAGCCGTGCCTGCTCGGGGGGAAGTCGCCGGTAGGACCAGTCGAACACCGTCCGGACGGCGGCCCGCTCATCGCCGAACTCGCTGAGGACGTCGAGCCGGGTGTGGTCGTCGGCCAGATCGGCGACGACGTCGGCGACCGTCAGATGGGGGTGGGCGGCGGCGCGGCTGGCCGCGACCCGCAGTGCCAGCGGCAACCGTGCGCACAGCCGGACCAGCTCGCCGACCGCGTCCGGTTCCGCGGCGGCCCGTTCGGCGCCGAGGATGCCGGTGACCAGGTCGAGTGCTTCGGGCGGGGTGAGCAGGTCGAGGGTGAGGCGGTGAGCGGCATCGGTGACGACCAGGCCGGTCAGGCTGTCGCGGCTGGTGACCACCACCATGCAGCCCGCGCTGCCGGGCAGCAGGGGCCGGATCTGTTCGGCGCTGTGGGCGTTGTCCAGCACGAGTAACGTGCGTTTGCCCGCGAGCAGTGATCGCAGCAGCGCCGCCTGGGCGTCGAGGTCGGCGGGGATCGTGCGGGCCGCGACACCCAAGGCCCGCAGGAACCCGCTGAGGGTTTCGCTGGGGGTGACCGGGGTTCCGGGTCCGTAGCCGCGCAGGTTGACGTGCAGGGTGCCGTCCGGGGAACCGGTGCTGGATCCGGTGGGCCCAGTGCAGCGCGAGGGTGGTCTTGCCCATCCCGCCCGCACCGTCGACCGCGGTGATCACCACCGACCGCGGCCGCTCGTCGAACTGGTCGGGGCCGGGTGGGATCAGTGCGTCGGCCGCGGCCAGGTGCTCGCCCCGGCCGGTGAAGTCCCGCACCGACCCTGGAAGCTGCCGGGGCACCATCCGGTCTGAAGTCCGCGCCAGGCCAGGGCGGGACGGGTAGGGATGGGTGATGCGCCCTTGACGTCCCTTCCCCGGTCACCCAGGAAAGGGACGCCAAGAGCGCGATTCAGCCGATTCAGGACTTCTTGCGAGGTGCGCGCTTGCGCTTGACGGGAGCCTCTTCGGCGACCGGCTCAGGGGCCGCCTCGGCGTTGTCGAACGCCTCATAGATCTCGTTGGGAATGCGGCCACGCTCGGCGATCGCGTAGCCGTTGGCCGACGCCCAGGCGCGGACCTGCTGGTTGCGCTCGCGGTCGGTGGTCTTCGCCGTACCACCGGCCACGGTGGACTGTCCGGTTGCGACCCTCACCTTGCGTCCGCCGACTCGCCTGCTGGCGTCGATGTAGCGCTCGAGCTCTTCGCGCAGGGCGACGGCGTTGTTGTCGGAGAGGTCGATCTCGTAGGTGACGCCGTCGAGTGCGAAGGGCACGGTCTGGGTGGCTTCGCCACCGTCGATGTCGTCGACGATCTGGACGGATACCTTTTGTGCCATCGATAGTGCCTTCCGCTAGGTCATTCCACGCCACCTCAGGTTGGCGCAGTGCCAATGAGCCTAGCCGCAGTGTGCCGAACCGGCGGAATGGCAGGTCCCTTGTCGTCGGAGAGCCGGGCGAACTATGTCCATTTCGGACAGAGCCCGCCTACGGTGCGGGGCACGGCTTCGGGCCGTGCAGCAGCACCGGCAGCGTGCGATGCCCGTTGGAAATGAACGAGTCGAGGTGCCGCAGCCCATCCGGTGAGGTCGCGGGTGTCATGTCCGGGAACCGATCGAACAGGGCCGGTAGCGCGATCGCCGCTTCCAGCCGGGCCAGTGGCGCACCGAGGCAGAAGTGCACTCCGTAGCCGAACGCGACATGCGACTTGTCGGCGCGGGTGACATCGAACGCGTCGGCGTCCGGCCCGTGCAGTGCCGGGTCCCGGCCGGCGGCGGCGTAGCCCGCCAAAATCGCCTCGCCCTGCCGGATGACCACATCGGCGACGGAGATGTCCTCGACGGCGTACCGCAGTGGCAGCTGCGCCACAGGTGCCTGCCAGCGCAAGGTCTCCTCGATCGCGGCCCGCCAGGAGACCCGCCCGGCGCGGATCAGGGCGAGTTGGTCAGGGTGGGTGAGCAGCGCGGCGATGGCCTGGTCGAGCAGGTTCACGGTGGTTTCATGACCGGCCGAAATGAACAGGATCAGGGTGTCGATCAGTTCGGCTTCGTCCAGCCGGGCGCCGTCGTCCTGGGTGTGCGCGGCGATGAGCGCGGTGGTGAGATCCTCGCCAGGGGCCACCCGCTTGGCCGCGACGAGTTCAGTGAAGATCGAATGGATGTCTCGATAGGCGGCCAGCATCGCCTCCTGGCTCGCCGAGGCTCGGAAGAAGACGTCGACGGCGTGGCGCAGCACGCGGCGGGCCGAGTCCGGTACCCCGAACAGTTGGCAGATCACGTCGATGGGTACCGGACAGGCGAAACTCTCCCGTAGGTCAACGGGTTTGCCCGGCGGCGTGGTCGCGAGCGTTTCCAGCAGGTCGGTGACGATCCGGGTGATCCGGGGTTCCAGTGTGGCGATTCGGCGCGCGGTGAAGGCCTGCGTCACGAGCGAACGCAACCGTTTGTGGTCGGCGCCGTACGCGGTGAACATGTTCCGCACCGAGACCCACACCAGTAACGGCCAGTCCGCGCTGACGTCGGCCAGTGCCGGCCAGTGCCGGCCAGTGTCGTCGGGCATCCTTGGATACCCGGGGGTCGTTGAGCAGGCTGCGCAGCAGTTCGTAGCTCGTCACCGACCAGGCCACCACCCCGCCCGGTAGCTCCACCTTGGTGAGCGAACCGCGCTCGCGCAGCCGCTCGTTTTCGGCATGGATGTCGTTGCCGCTCGGGTCCAGCACCGGGGGACGTGTCACCGGAAATCACCCTTTCTCGGTGGAGTGAACCGAGTCCAGCGTGCCAGTGGAGCGGTTGCCGGGCTATTCGCCAAATGGTGACGATTCAGGCTGTCGGACACGCGCCTCAGGTACGGAGCGACTTCCGGAATGCGAAACCAGATCTTCGACAATTTGCTCAGCATTGCCTCGGCTGAAAGTCCGTGAAGGCCTCCCCAAGAACCCCGGCACATGCCCGAGTGGGGAGGATTTCAGACGTTGAACGTCCCCAATCTTCCCCGCTCGGCCCCTGGCCGGCACTAGCGATGTCAAGCCCGGATTACCGCCAGCAGCGCAGACCAGCAGCTCCGAGACTCTGCCGGGAACCCCTGTGCCCCAAAGACCTTCAAGCCCCACAGACGAAAGTACTCAGTTGTCCGCGGCGGTGCGGTCGATGATGGCGGCCAGTGTCGTGGCGGCCTCTTCGGGAACCCAGTGGCTGACGCCGGTCAGGATCTCCAGCCGATAGCCGCCGTCGGCGTACTGGGCGGCGAGTTCGGCACCGCGACGGGACAGGGCCGTGTCGCCGTCACTCCATACGTGCGTGGTCGGCACGGGAACCCGGGTGCGCAGGGTCGCCGGGTGTTGCAGGAGCATCGCGCGATACCAGTTCAGTCCGCCGGTCAAGGCTCCGCCGCGGAGGATCTCCTGGTGGACTCGGTCGATTTGGGCCGCAGTCATCCCGGTTTTCGCGAGTGTGCGATCCAGCACCCTCGGCCGGAGCCGGATGGCGAGTTCGGGCAGCAAGGGAAGCTGGAAGAAGAACATGTAGTAGGACCGGATGAGCTGATCACTGGTCAGCATCGAGCGCAGGAACGCCGCGGCGTGGGGGACCGACACGGTGGTCAGTGACCTGATCAGGTCCGGCCGTTGGGCCGCGGTCGCCCAGGCGACGTTGGCGCCCCAGTCATGTCCGACGAGGTGAACCGGTCCGGCTCCGATGGCGTGGATCAGCGCGACGGTGTCGGCCACGAGACGGCTCGACCGGTAGGCGAAGCGGCCACGTGGACGAGCCCGGGGTGAGTAACCGCGCTGGTCGGGCGCGATCGTGCGGTATCCCCGTTCGTTGAGCAGTGCGGCGGTCTCGGCCCACGAAGCGCCGGTCTGCGGGAATCCGTGCAGGAGGACGACGACGGCGCCGTCGAGCGGGCCGGTGTCGCGCACGTCGAAGGTGAGCCCGTCGTGATCGAAGGAGTCGACGCGGCGGGGTGTGGTCATGATCGGGTCTCCGTACTCGCGACACGGCCGTTAAGGTGTTACCTTGGGTAACAGTGAACCACGGTAACGCCTAAATCTACACCCAGCCGACGTAGTCCGGGAGGTCCCTCATGACCAGCACCGATGTGCCGCGCAGCGCGGGAACGGCCGGTGCCGGCCGCCACGAGACCGCGCGGCGGCTCCTCGATTCCTCCGCGATGTTGTCCTACGACCCAGCCACCGAAGTGGACTGGGAGACGCCGTTGGACAAGGACTTCCACGGCGCGAGTCCGGAGTGGAGCACCCTCTACGGGACGAGTTACTGGGCGGAAATGAGCCCGGAGCAGCAGAAGGAGCTCACGCGCCAGGAGGCCGCCTCGGTCGCGAGCACCGGTATCTGGTTCGAGATGATCCTGCAGCAGATGATGCTGCGCGATTTCTACGCCAAGGATCCGACCGATCCGGCGTTCCAGTGGGCGCTGACCGAGATCGCGGACGAATGCCGGCATTCGATCATGTTCGCGCGTGGTGCGGAGAAGCTCGGCGCGCCTCCGTATCGTCCGCGCAGGCTCGCCGTCGAGCTCGGCCGCGTCTTCAAGGCGACAGCCACTGGTGAAGCGGCGTACGCGGCGATCCTCGTCGCCGAAGAAGTCCTCGACGTGATGCAGCGCGACTGGATGCGTGACGAGCGGGTGGTCCCGTTCGTGCGGACCATCAACAACATCCACGTCGTCGAAGAGTCCCGGCACATGAAGTTCGCCCGCGAAGAGACGCGCGAACAGCTGGAGGGCGCGGGCTTCCTGCGCCGACGGATCAACGCGCTGGTCATCGCGATCGCGTCGTATTTCATCGTCAGCAGCATGGTCAACCGCGATGTCTACAAGAACGCGGGACTCGACACCGAGCGCGCGCTGCGCGAGGCGAAGACCAATGAGCACCACAAGTCGATGATGCGGTCCAGTTGCGCCGGCCTGATGGAGTTCCTCGGCTCGTGTGGCCTGCTCACCCGGCCCGCTCTGGTGTTCTACAAGCGGGCGAACCTGATCTGACATGGCCTTCGCGATCACTCAGACCTGTTGCAACGACGCCACTTGCGTGTCGGTCTGCCCGGTCAACTGCATCCACCCCACACCGGACGAGCCCGATTTCGGCAGCACGGAGATGCTCTACGTCGATCCGGCCACGTGCATCGACTGCGGGGCGTGCGCGGACGCCTGTCCGGTGGACGCGATCTTCCCGGTGGACCTGCTGACCGGGTCGTTGCAGGTCTATACGGGTCTCAACGCGCAGTACTACGCCGACCGCGAGACCGCGCCCGCGGCCGACCCCGCGCCGAACTTCCACCGCTGGAGCCCTCCGACGTTCGACCGGGCCATCCCGAGCGACTTCGCGCCGCCGGACATCGCCGTCGTCGGCACCGGTCCGGCCGGGATGTACGCCGTCGAGGATCTGCTCCTGCACACGAACGCGCGGGTCACCCTGATCGACCGGTTGCCGGTCGCGGGCGGGCTCGTCCGCTTCGGTGTCGCCCCGGACCACCCCGCCACGAAGCGGATCGGCGAAGCCTTCTCGCGGTTCCACGAGCACCCGCGGCTGCGGATGCGCCTGGGCACCGAGGTCGGCCGCCACGTCACCGTCGACGAGCTGGCCGAGCGCCACGACGCGGTCGTCTACGCCATCGGCGCCTCCTCCGCACGCGGCCTCGGCCTGGACGGCGAGGACCTGCCCGGCAGCATCGCCGCGACCACCGTCGTCGGCTGGTACAACGGCCATCCGGACGTCCCCGCGAACGCGGTGGACCTGTCCGCGGAACGCGTCGTGCTGGTCGGTACCGGCAACGTCGCGCTGGACGTGGCCAGGATCCTCACCGCCGATCCCGCAGGCCTGACCGGCACCACGATCGCCAGGCACGCGCTGGAACTGTTGCGTACGAGCAAGGTCCGCGAAGTCGTCCTGCTCGCCCGGCGCGGGCCGGAGGACGCCGCCTACACCTCCCCGGAACTGCTCGCGCTGGCGCAGCGTGCCGGTGTGCCACTCGTCGTCGACGACGAGGACCCGCGCACCGGGGCCGCGATCGACGCGGGCACCGGCAAGGCGAAGCTGCTGCGCGAACTCGGCCGCGAGACCGTCGACTTGACCGCGCCGCCGGTCCCGGATTCACGCCGGATCGTCCTGCGCTTCCATTCCGCTCCCACCGAGATCGTCGGTGACACGCAGGTGCGCGGCCTTCGGGTCACCGGTCACGACGGGCCGGTCGAAATCGCCGCCGGCCAGGTCATGCGTGCGGTCGGCTACCGTGGCACACCGGTGCCGGGCCTGCCGTTCGACCCGGACCGCGGCACGATTCCGAACACCGCGGGCCGCGTCGACAGCCGGAATGGTGCCTACGTGGTCGGCTGGATCAAACGCGGCCCCTCTGGCGGGATCGGCGCGAACCGCACCTGCGCCAGGGAAACCGTCGCGACCCTGCTGGAGGACATCACGTCCGGCCGGCTCCCGGTACGGCCCCGGCGGTCGCCGATCGCCGCGCTGGCCGCCCGCTTCCGCGGCCGGTGACGTGACTGGACACGGAACACACGTGCTTGAAAGCCGAACTCGTGTGTCACGTGTTCAAGCACGCGAGTTCGGTGCAGCGTGCGTCAACCACCGGCGGCCAGCGTGGCCAGACCTTCCCGCGCTTCGGCGGTCACGGCGTGGTCCCAAGGAACGACCTCGGCGAGGGCCCGCCGGAACCACTCCGTCGCCGCCGGCGGATCGTCGTCATCGCGGGCGATGAGGCCGAGGGTGACATAGATCCGGGGCAGGACCTGTGACGAGCTGTGCCGGTCGGCCGAGCACGCGTCGAGTGCGGTCGTGGCGAGGCGCCGTGCCCCGGCCAGATCGCCGCGCCGCCGGGCGACTTCGCCGAGCCCGCGGTGTATCTCGGCGAGAATCTCCGGTGCGCCCGCCTCCTTCGCGAGCTCACCGGCTCGGTCGTAGTCGGCTTCGGCCGCGGTGAACTCGCCCGCGCGGACGTGGCATGCGGCTCGCTGGCACAACAGAATCGCCTGATCCGGGGTGCACCCGAGCTCGGCGGCGAGCGTGACGGCTTCGGTGAGGAGCTCCACCGCTGCCGGTGGTTCGGCGAGGCCAGCCTGTGCGGAGAGGGTCAGCGCGGTTCCCCACCGTTCGCCCAGCGCGCGAAAGCCAAGCTGCGCGTCGGCCAGCGCGGTCCGCCCCGCCTCGACGTCTCCGCTCGCGAGGGGAACGAACGCCTCCCCGTACCGCAACAGGGCGCGCCCCCAGGGGTCCGCGCCGAACAGCCGTTCACGGGGCACGGCGGGAACGTGGCCCGGCTCGGCGAGCCGGCCCCAGAACAGGAAGAACAGGGGATGTCCCGCCGGGCGGCCGAGTTCGCCGATGAGTGACTCGGCCGCGGTCAGCCGATCCGCTGCGCTGGGGCGTTGTGCGGCGTCGGTGAGCAGACACAGCGCGTACGTCTCGCGCTCGTCGGACGGCGGAACGGGCCCGGCGGCGGCGACAAGGTCGGCGGCGAACCGCGCCGCGTGTGCGCGACCGCCGCGCAGCCACCAGTGGGCCGACAGCGCGCCGAACAGCTGGAGCGCCTGGGAGGGCTCGGTTTCCAACGCCCAACGCGACGCGGTGTTCAGGTTGTCGCGTTCGGCGTCGAGCCGCCGGAGCCACTGAACCTGTTCCTTGCCAAGGAGATGTGGCTGGGCCTCCAGGGACAGCCTCAGGAAACAAGCCAGGTGAGCGGTCCGGATGGCCTGCTGCTCACCGGATTCGGCGAGCTGTTCGGCGCAGAACTCGCGGAGGGTGTTCAACATCCGGTAGGCGGGTTCCGGGCCGTTCACGCGGTGAAGCAGGGATTTGTCGGCGAGGTCCGCGAGTGCTTCCGCCGCCGACCCGCAGACCTGTTTGGCCGTCCCCGCGGTGATCCGGCCGGAGAACACCGAAAGCCGTGCCGCCAGCCGCCGCTCATGAGGTTCGAGGAGCTCCCAGCTCCAGGCCACCGCCGCGCGCAGCGTCCGGTGGCGGGGTTCCGCGGCGCGGCGGCCGCGGGACAGCAGGGCGAACCGATCGTCCAGCCCGGCCGCGAGGTCGGCCAACGAAAGCGCGCGGACCCTCGCCGCGGCCAGTTCGAGCGCCAGCGGAAGGCCGTCGAGGGTCCGGCAGATGCGCAGCACGACGCCGACGTTGCCCTCGTCCACGCTGAACCCGGGCAGCCCCGCGGCGGCCCGGTCGGCGAACAGCCGGACGCCGGCGTGCTCCAGTGCGGCGGCGGCGGTGGTGTCCGTTGGCGGCAGGGGCAGGGGCGGCACCGGGCAGAGCAGTTCGCCGGTGACGTCGAGCGGTGTGCGGCTGGTGACGAGGATCCGCAGATCGCCGCAGCCGGTGAGCAAGCGCACCACCAAGGCCGCGACGTCGTCGACGAGATGCTCACAGTTGTCCAGAACGAGCAGCAGCCGCCGCCCGGACAGCGCCCCGGTGAGGCGGTCGATGAGCGGGCGACCTCGTTCGGTCGTGGTCAACGACGTTTCGTGCAGGCCCACGGCATCGGCGACGGCTTGCGCCACGTCGGTGCCCTCCGTCAGCGGAGCCAGCTCGACCCACCGGGCGTCGCCCTGACGTGCGGCTTCGAGGGCGAGCCGGGTCTTGCCGGTGCCACCGGGTCCGGTCAGCGTGACGAGCCGGGCGCGCGCCAGCAGGCGGCGAACGCGGTCGAGCTCCTCGTCCCGCCCGACGAACGTGGTCAGCGGGGCGGGCAACGGTGGCGCCGGGGCGAGCGCCGGATCGGCGGTGAGGATCCGGTGGTGCAGCAGCCGCAACGGTTCTCCGGGATCGACGCCGAGTTCCTCGGCCAGCCGCGCGCGGACCTGCTCGTAGTGCGCCAGAGCCTCGCCTTGGCGGCCGGAGCGGTGCAGCGCCAGCATCAGCTGTGCCGCCCGGCGCTCGTCCCAGTGCGGGTCCGCACTCGTCAGGTCCTCGACCACCTCGGCGTGGCGCCCCCGGCGGAGCCGCAGGTCGTCGCGGTCGAGCCGGGCCGCCGCCAGCTGGCTGTCCAGGGTGTTCTGGAACGCGGTGAGCCATGGCGTCTCCGGCAGGTCGACCGGCCGCTTGTGCCCTTGCCCCATGGCCTCGTCGTACAGGGCGAGTGCCCGTTCGTCATCGGTCTCGGCGCGGGCTCGCGTGATCAGGTGCCGGAATCTGTGCAGGTCCACGGCCATCGGGTCGGCTTCGAGCACGTACCCGCCCGCTTGTTTGCGCAGGGACACGTCCGCCGCGCCGGCGAGCACACCGCGTAACCGGGAAACGTAGCCGTACAGCGCGGCACGGGGGCGCTGAGGCAGCTGCTCGCCCCACACCCGATCGACCAGCTCATCCGGCGGCAAGGCGTGGTTGACATCGGCGAGGAGCGCGATCAGCACGGCACGTTGACGCGCGTGCCCGATGCCCGCGCGCTCACCGCCGATGAGCACCTCCGGCTCGCCCAACAGCCGGAACTCTGTCCGCATGCCGACCCCCCGCTCCTGTCTAGCCGCTCCCGGCGAACGGTTCAAGGTTCCGCCGAAGGTTTCCCGAAGGTCGCCCGGCCAGGGTGGGTTCCAGCCGGTCGGCCGCCAAGGCCCGCCGTCATATCGACTCGGAGGTCACGAATCATGTCGGAGCTGAGCCGTCGCGGTTTCCTGGGCGGTACCGCCGCGCTGGGCCTGGTCTCCATCGGGAGCGCCACCCCGGCGGACGCGGCAGGTGCGGCGGGATGCCCGCCGCCCGCGGGACTCGTCACCGTCGTTCCCGGCGATCCCCGGTACGAAGACCTCGTGCTGCGCCGGATCAACCAGCGGTTCGAGGCCAGACCGGCCGCGTTCCGGCTGGTGCACTCCACCGAGCAGGTGGTGCGGGCCGTGTCCGACGCGGTCCTCTCCAGACAGCGGATCGGCCTGCGCAGCGGCGGGCACTGCTACGAGAACTTCACCGGCGATCCGGCGCCAGGGGTGGTGATCGACCTGAGCGGAATGGACGCGGTGTACTTCGACTCGGCGCGCCGCGCGTTCGTCGTCGAGGCCGGTGCCACCCTGTCGGAGGTCTACCAGCGGCTCTACCTGGGCTGGGGCGTCACCCTCCCCGCCGGTGACTGCGGTTCGGTCGGCGCGGGCGGTCACGTCCAGGGCGGCGGCTACGGCCCGTTGTCCCGGCTGCACGGCACGGTCGTGGACCACCTCTACGCCGTCGAAGTGGTCGTGGCGAGAAAACCGGGACAGGTCACCGCGGTCGTCGCCACCCGCGAGCCCGACGACCCTCATCGTGAACTTTGGTGGGCCCACACCGGCGGCGGTGGCGGCAACTTCGGGGTGGTCACCCGGTACTGGTTCCGGACGCCGGGCGCGGACGGCGGCGATCCGCGCACCCTGCTGCCGAAACCACCCGCGACCGTGCTCAAGGGGTTCCAGCAGTGGTCATGGGAGGGGCTGAACCGGGAGTCGTTCGGCAAACTGATCCGCAACCACGGTGCCTGGCACGAACGCCACAGCGCTCCCGGCTCCGCCTACGCGAGCCTCGTCAGCCTGCTGTCGATCAACAAGGGCCCCGGCCCGCACGCGTTCCCCGGCGACCTGTTCCTCGCCGCGCAAATGGACGGCACCCCGCCCGGAGCCGCGAAGATGCTGAACGACTACTTCGCCGCTGTCAGCGACGGCGTCGGCGGAAGGCCGGGCATCACGCCGGTCGCGATACCGTGGCTCGCGTCGGCGACGGCGGACGGTCAGAGCACGGCCGGATCCGCCGGCCGCTGGAAGGGCAAATCGGCTTACCTGCGTCGGACGTTCACCGAACAGCAGATCGACACGGCATATCGAAAACTGAGCACCGCCGATCCCGCGATCGGCCCGGCGATGCTGTGGCTCGGCGCCTACGGTGGCGCGGTCAACGCCGTGGATCCGGCCGCGACCGCGCTCCCGCAACGGGATTCGATCTTCAAGGCGATCTATTCGGTCACCCTGCCGGAGCCATCGTCTTCCGCCGGGGACGCGACGAACCTCGACTGGCTCCGGGGTTTCTACCGTGAGATGTACGCCGATACCGGCGGAGTGCCCGTACCGGGCGAAGTCAACGACGGCGCATACATCAACTATCCCGACGTCGACCTCGCCGATCCGGAGCACAACACCTCTGGTGTGCCGTGGTACACGCTGTACTACAAGGAAAACTACCCTCGGCTGCGGCGCGTCAAGTCCACTTGGGACCCCGGGAACGTCTTCCGTCACCCGTTGTCCGTACAACCGGATCGGTAGCCGCTCATCCCGTTGTCGACGTAGACGACCTGACCTCACGACCCGACCGCCACCGGAACACCGCAACCGGACTCACCCCGGCGCCGTCGATCAAAATCCGAGACCGGTGGGACCCCGTGACGATCCTGGCCACACGTGCGTCAGCGAGCGTCCGCGGGCCAGCGGCGGTGGTCGCGGTCGATGACGAATTCGTGGCGGTGCCGCCAGAGCCCGTCGCCGATTTCCTCGGCGCCACTGAGGTGGCCGGTGCCGGTGCCGCGGTGGGTGTGTTCCAGGAAGTAGGGATCCCGGCGCGGCCACGACCTGGTCGCCAGTGCGAATCCGGCCAGGCCGAGTAAGCCGAGGACGATCCAGGTCGTGGTGAGCCCGGCGGCGGTGGCGAGCCAACCGGCGACCGGGTAGGCGAGCAGCCAGCAGGCGTGGGACAACGAGAATTGGGCGGCGAAGATCGACGGCCGGTCGCTCACGTGGCTGGAGCGGCGCAGCACCCGGCCGACCGGGGTGAGGACCAGTCCGGTACCGAGTCCGATGACCGCCCACGCCGCCAGTGCCGCGGTCCACCGCCGGCCGCCACTGTCCGCTGTGGACAGTGCGATCGCACCCGTCATCGCCGCGAGGAGGACTCCGGCGCCGGTGAGCATGACCGTGCGTTCCGGGATCCGGTCCAGGACGCGGGGGAGCAGGAGCGCGACGAGGATCGTCCCGACGCCGTTTCCCGCGAGCAGGAGCGCGACGTCGGCCGGTGACCGGCCGAGGGTGTCCTGGACGTAGTTGACGGTGTTGACCATGACCACCGATCCGACGGCGGCGACCACCAGGTTCAGTCCCAGGGTTCCGCGCAGGCGCGGCGTCGCGGCGAAGACCCGGATTCCCGCGAGCGTCCGGTCCCGGACGCCGCCGCGATCACCGCGGGTCGCGTCGGGGATGCGGGTGCTCAGCACCAGCATCCCCGAGACCATGAATCCGACCGAGGTACCGGCGAACAGCCAGTGGAAGGAAGCGAAGCCGAGGACGACGGCGGCGAGCAGCGGACTGAGCAGGCTTTCCATCGTCGAAGCGAGCTGCGACAGCGAAAGCGCCTTCGTGTACTCGCGTTCACTGGGCAGGATGTCGGGAAGGACTGCCTGAAAGGTCGGGGTGAACGAGGCCGACGCGGACTGCAGGACGACGATCAGGACGTAGACCTGCCACACCTGGTCCACGAACAACAGTGCCGGTACCACGAGCGCTCGCGCGGCGTCGAGGCTGACGAGCATCAGGCGCCTCGGTATCCGGCAGGCATAGGCGCCGGCGAGAGGCGCGACGGTCACGTAGGTGATCATCTTGATCGCCAGCGCCGTACCCAGCACGGCACCGGCGTTCGCGCCGGCCAAGTCGTAGGCCAGCAGGCCGAGCGCTACCGTCGTCAGGCCAGTGCCGAACAGTGCGACCAGCTGCGCCCCGAACAGATGCCGGTAGTCCCGATGCCCCAGCAATGACACCCTTCATCACCCTCCGCTGAAGAACTCCTCACCACGATAGGTGCTCATGTACGCACATGACAAATTCGGAGATCAGTGGGCCGAGCTTCCCCCGGATGACCAGGTCGAAGCCGCGTCCACCTCGCTGCGGATGCTGGCCGATCCGACGCGGATGCGGATGTTGTGGCTGCTCAGCGGGGGCGAGTACGACGTGGCGTCGCTGGCCGCCGCGGTCGGCATCGCCCGCCCGGCGGTGTCACAGCACTTGGCCAAACTCAGGCTGGCCGGATTGGTCGGCCAGCGTCGTGACGGTCGCCGGATCCTCTACCGTGCCCGCGGTGGGCACGTCCGCCGCCTGCTCGCGGAGGTCATGAACGCGGCCGACCACCACATCCACGGCATCCCCGACCACGATTGAGCTTCCGGCTTGTCCCGTCGAGGAACCCGCATACTCCGCTACCGATTCCGGCAGCCACCGGTCACTGCTCGTAGGCTCCGATGTCGTGGCCCGCACCGGTCGGGCGGGGTTTGCTGTCGAGGTCGAAGGCCGGAGCGGAGTCGGCGGATCCTTGATCGACGGCACGGGCGGATCCGGGCTTGAGGTGGAAGTCGCCCGCGTCCGGGTCGACGAATCCGGGATCACCGGAGATGTTGTGGTCGTCGACGAAGTCGTCGTGGGATGCCGGTCCTTCCGCGAAAATGTTGTTGCGGAGGATGTTGGTGCCCTCGAAGTCGCCGCCGTAGAAGGCGATCGAGCCATCGGCGTTGTCGTGGAACGTGTTGTTGACGATCTGCACGCCGGATATGGTTCCGCTGGACTCGACCCAGAAACTCAGGCCTGCCTGCGCGTTGCCGTAGGAGACGTTGTTGTACACCTTGACGTTGCGGACTTCCCGGCTTTCGGAGGCGTCCTCGACGGCCAGGGCGATTCCGGACTTCGTCTCGTTCCTGGTGCCGCTGGACACGTTGTTGTAGATCTCCACATCGGACGACGAATCCACGTAGATGTTCGGCCCCCGGTTGTTCGACGAGACGTTGTCGTGGATCGAGACCCTGGCGTTGTCGGTGTACTTGACGTCGATGCCTTCTTCGCCGTTGTCGTGGACTCGGCAGTGCTTGACCTCGACGTCACGCGATCCGTGCCCGAGGGTGAGCGCCTCGTGATCCGCGGATGTTCCCCGCGCGTTCGTTCGCTGGATCTCGCAGCCGTCCACCACGACGTCGCTCGTGTTCAGCAGAACCAGCCCGCCGTCTTGGGAGCCGTCGATCCCGAAATCCTGAAAGACCAGGTTGTGCGCACCGCTGGCGTAGGCGCCGAAACCGCGTGATCCCGCGAAGGTCATGTTGTGGAACCGAAGCCACGAATGGCTCCCTAGCGCGAGCAGGCCCTTGGGCCCACCTCGCCCGTGGATGACGGCCGTCCCGCCCTCACCGTAGAAGGTGATGTATTCGCCGGGTGACCCGCTGGTCTTGATGGTGAGACCGCCGGCGTGCACACCGGCTTCGAGCTGGACGTTGTCGCCGGGCCGGGCGGCATCCGCCGCGGCTTGGACGGTCGGATACTCGCCGTGGGGGCCCACCGTGAGAGTCCGTCCCGAAACGGGTGGCGGCACCTCGTGCGGGCGCTGCTCAGCCGACGACACTCCCGCCGTCAGCAGGCCGGCGGCCATGATCGAGACCACGCTCAGTGCGATCTTGCCCAGTAGAAACATGTCCGCCCTCTCCGCGTACCGGCCGAATTCGTCCCGTTCCACCGCGATGGAGGCGCAGAATAGAGCGTTGTCTCAGGGACCGGTCCCAGGACTTCCGTGGAACCGCGCGGTGCCCCGCCGTGTCATAGTGACAGCCAACAACGAAATGTCACAGTTCTCTGACGGAGAGGCACCCATGTCGACTCGGCTCCTGCCCGCGCTTGTCGCGGGCACTGCTCTGCTGGTCACCGCGTGTTCCGGCGGCGGCGACAACCCGGTGCCGGACACCGGTGATGCGATGCCCGCCACCTCGGCGACGGCCCAGTCCGGCCCGAAGTACACCAAATTCGCCGACTTCCCCGGCCAGGCCCTCGTCACCACGGAATCAGGGATGCCCATCGGGATGCAGGTGAAGGCCGTGGACGCGGTCTGGACTCCCGAACTGGCAGGCGTGTCAGCCAAAGCGGGAAGCCACTATGTCGCGGTGTACGTCGCCGTGACCGGCGAGCTCGCCGATCGCGGCGTGCAGAAGGCCAAGATCAAGTACTTGCAGCTCCGCAGCAACAACACAGACGGGAAGAAGTGCGACCCGTACTCGCCGGACGACGTCCCCCAGCACTGCTTCCGTGAGGCATACCCCGCCAGCGACCTCAGGACCGACGTCGCCGACAACACCTGGCGTGGCAGGGAATGGCAGGCGGATTCCCTGCTGGGCAAGACCATCGACAAGGGCGAGACCGCGATCGGCGTCGTCGGATTCACCTTGGCGGACAACGCGAACCTCGATGGTCTCCAGCTGTGCGGACCGACCAAAGAGGCCACGGTCGACACCGGTCGTTTTCCCTGTGTCCCGATCCCGAAGCCGGAAAGCTCGCCGAGCTGACCGGACTCAGCCGCGCAGGGCCGGTCCGATCCAGCGGCGGGCGAGTGCCCGTAAGCGGTCTTCGGAGAGAGCCGGTGTCGAGGGATATCGCAGAAACGAGAGGAAGGTCGACTCAGCCGAAGAAACTCGGCCCTCGTACCTGCTGAAGTACGTGAAGTCGAGATGGTGATCAAGCGGGTCGTATGTGGCGATTCGGGTCTGGCGGACCTGTAGTTGCCTACCGAGTTGACCTCGATCAACGTCCGAGGCCCTGCGCCGTCGGGCTGACCATACGCGGGTAAGCAACTACCGGTCCGCCCTGACCCGACTTGCCCACTCACGACCGAAGCGTGGTTCAGACGTCAAGTGCGGCGTCACCCGGCCAACCGACAGTGGGGTATCCGAGCCAACCCTTGGTTCCAGTCCGAATCGCCACTCACGGCCACCCCGACCCACCCCTTTTCGGATACTTGGCGAGAACAGGCCAGGATCGCCAAAGCGGCACTGAACGACAGCTCCGCGACTTCGCTAGACGCGAGGAAGGGGACCTTCACGTACTTCAAGAGAGAGCCATGGCGGCACCTGGTCGGGGTGGTCGTGAGTGCCGATTCGGACTGGCCCACGGTACACAGAACGCGTTGCCGGCGAGGTGATCATCGGTCACGTTCTTCCCGCCCAGGCAAAGTGCACGAACCGATCAGAGGCTCACCACCGACAGGCCGTCCGCCACGACGACGCCGTCGTGCAGCACCGTGCGGTCCTTGCCGCGGTCCATCACCGCGCTCGTCGGGGTTTCGCCGTCCACCAGCAGCAGGTCGGCGCGGTCGCCGACGGCCACGCCGGGGCGGTCGGCGACGCCCGCAAGCCGAGGGACGTCGTGGCTCATGATCGACGCGCCACCCATCGTGGCGACGGCCAGTGCCAGCAGGATTTCCAAAAACCCGAAGTTCGCGTAGCCGGCTCCCGTACCGCATCCGTGCCAGCCGTCGTGCGGACCGGCCACGATCGTCGGACGGCGACTCCTCCTGTCATCTCACTACGGCTCACCGAGGACCTCACGGGAGGGGTTGCAGGGGTGGATCTCGCTATGGCGAAAGTCCCGAGCTTAAACAAGACCGATCGGTCGCATTTATAGTATTGTAGGCCGGGTGATGAGTGAAGATCGGCGGGACGGCCGTCGGCTGCGCGGGCAGCGCACGCGGGAAACGGTGCTCGACGCGGCGGTGGCGCTGGCGTCGGTGCACGGCCTGCACGGTTTGTCGTTCGGGTTGCTCGCCGAGCATCTCGGCACCAGCAAGTCCGGGCTGTTCGCCCACTGGAAGGACAAGGAGCGGTTGCAACTCGACACGATCGACCGGGCTCGCGAACAGTGGGCCCGCGAGGTCATGGCTCCGGCGTCGCGCACGCCACCCGGTGTGCGCCGGGTGTTCGCGCTCCACGAGGCGAGGCTGAGGTTCTACGCGGACGGCGTATTGCCGGGTGGCTGCTTCTTTCTCGCCGCGCAGACCGAATTCGACGACCGGCCCGGTTCCGTGCACGCCAAGACCGCGGAATCGCTCCAGGACTGGCTGCGGTTCATCCGGGCACTGATCGAAGAGGCGATCTCCCTGGGGGAACTCGCCGACCGGGTCGACGCCGGTCAGCTCGCCTACGAAATCGACGCCCTCGGCGAATCCGCGGTGATCCACTCTCGGCTGTCCGATCGGGAGACGGCCTTCGACTTCGCCCGTCGCGCCGTCCTCGATCGCCTGCGGGCCGCCGCCACCGATCCCACCGTTCTCCCGGAGGCATGAACCATGCTCAAAACCAGGTGGAAACCCGGTCCCGCCGAGCCGCGCGGGCGGGTGCTGGTCAGCGTCACCGACTTCACGTCGGATCGGCTGCTCGACCTCCCCGGTATCTACCGCGCGGGCAGCCGCCTCGCGGCACTTTGGCCGGATCTCGACGGCGCCGTCGGTCACTGGCTCTGGGTGGACGTCCGGCGACGCCGCTCCGGTTCGGTTTCCCTGTGGCGGGACGTGGAAGCCATGCGGGCCTTCGTCGGCCTGCCCGTCCACGTGGACATCATGCGCACGTACCGGAAGCGCGGCACGATCCGGTCCGCCACCTGGACCGTGGACGATCCCGAGCCGCCCGCCGTGTGGCGACAGGCCGCGGCCCGGTTGGGCCGTTCGGCGTAGGCAAAAGGCATACCGCCCCGGTGAGGCTTCGCACTGTTGTCGCCTTGTCGCCGGAGAGAGGATTTCGGTACCCAGTAACACCTCGAGCCGAGGGGAATCCGATGCAGACCATGGTCGCCGAGAACGTCCGGTCGCTGCTTGCCGAAACCGGGATTATCGCCGCGACGGCGGAGCAGGCCGACTTCGCCATCGATCATTTCGATCACTGGTCCAACCAGTCGGCCGGAACCGCGTTCGGATGCTTCACCGGTGCGTGCTGTGTCATCCCACCCGTTGCCGAGGCGTGCTGATCCGGAGTTCTGGCCAATTCTCCATGAAGTGTTGGCGCGACTCTTCCCCGAAATATTGACGAACAGCGTCAACCTCAGCGTGGGAAAAGGGGACTTCACGGGAATTCCCGTGGAGTTCATTCCATCGCCCACCTCCTGAGACGCTTTGCCTCCGGCGTCCTGGTAGGGCCTGAACGCCGCCGCCCGACGGTCTCGACGCGGATGCTCCTCGCCTGTCTCGGTGTGGTGATGACGCTGGCGTTGGGGTTCGCGGCCGGATTCGCTTGGCGTGCCCCACTGCCGGGGTGCGCCCGGCCGAGAGCGGATCTCAGATCGGCACCATGGGATCGGGCCGGGCGTCGATGATGTCGCCGAGGTGCGGGTGGAACTGCGAGGTGTACTGGATCCCCCGCCGCCTGCTCACCGGATGGGCAGGCTCGGGCCCATCCAGCGGCCGGCTCAGGAGGACGGTGAGTGCTCGCGGTACATCTGGATGCCGGACGGACACGAGGTCGGTGTCTCGCCAGGCACTTGGACAAGCGAGCGACCTCGCCGGGCCCCGGCGCCGGGGAACTCACTGCGCGGTCTGAACGCGTGCGACCTGCTCGGGCCGTCCGAGACGGCCGCGGTCCTCGGGAGCGAGGGGGCCAAGCCGGAGCCGGACTTCGGTCAGTGGACCTATTATTGGGAACACTCGCCGCTTCGGATAACCGTCGAATTCTTTCGCGGTCGTCCCCATACCGACGGGCCGAACGGTAAACAGAGCAAAGCCGGTTCCCGGAACGCCTTCGTCCAACCAGGCAAGAAAGAGGGAGATGGCGACACCGGCTGCGAGATCACGATCGTGCACCGGGCTTATCGGGTGCCGGACCCGGTGAACGGCGAGCGGGTCGAGTTGGCCGACGTGACCGTGGAGACCAAGGAGAACATCGGCTCAAAAAGACTGTGTGACCTGGCCATCGGCCTGGCCTACTCGATGGCAGGCAGGCTGCCGCCGCGCTGAGCCGGGTTCCCGAGGTTTCACCGGTCTCGGCCCGACCACCCCCACTCAGCCCTCCTGTATCACCTTCCTGGCGCGAGACTCGGATGAGTCCGGTGGCAGTGTTTCGATGGCTGTCAGGGTCGTGAGGTCAGGTCGGTCTCGAAACCTGGGCGCGCCCACCCTCACGAGCGAACGCGGGCCGGCCGTTGACGATCACGCGGTCCATCCGCCAGTCGTCAGGGCGGCCCACCGCATCACAGACCGGCCGTCGCGTCCGCCCCTCCGGTTCCGTGGCCGATGATTGCCGAGCCGGGCTTTGCTCACCGCGTGCCCGCGCCTCCCGCAACGCCGGCCCCCCGTGTGGGTGATGCGCTCGTCAGGGGCTCCCCGGACTGTGTCCGACTTCGGGGGAACCGAGGCGCGGTCGGATGCGTCGATATACACGAAACGTCGTCATCATGTTTCGGGAAACGCGCGCATGGGTGGCTGGGAGCTCATAGGCTGTGCGGGTAGGGCAGCATGGTCGGGTAAACCACGGGCGCAGACGCCGAGACTGGAGGGATCACTCATGACTCGCCGATTCGATCCAGAGCAGATCGCCGCGCTGGCCAAGAAGGTCGGCGGGCTCAAGGACGGCTACAGCAAGACGAGCACGGACTTGGGGAACGGTGATCCCGGAGGCGCGTACGGCGACCTGGGCAACGCGGGCAACGCGGGCAAGACGACCCAGAAGTTCTACAGCGGCGTGAACGCCGAGATGGCTGCCGCCGCGAAACTCGTCGACGCCGCTTCCGAAGCGCTGGCCAAAGCCGCCGAGCGCATGCGGAACGATGAGGCCGAGGGTGTACACGTCCTCGGTAACGGCAAACGCGAGCGGGATTGATTCGGACTGAGGACGGGGACCAGGGGAATTACCGATGACCACCACAGAACCCAATCTGGGTGAGCTTGACGACCCGTCGCATGACCGTCCGAAGTCGATGGACGCCATCGACAAGCACGCCCAACAGACACAGAAGCTCAACTCGAGCGCGGTCAACGACCAGGCGGTGAAGGTCGGCGGAGCCGCCACCCGATCCAATGATCTCGGAGACGATCTCAAGGTCTTCCGCGAGGACGTCCTGCGCGAATGGGACGGCAAAGACGCCGACGCCGTCGCCGAGCACCTCGAAAAGCTCGTCAAGGCGAGTTACAAGGTCAGCGACAAGGCCGAGGCGGCGAAGAACATCCTTCAGCGTGTGTCCGAGATCCTGGACGACGTCAAGAAGAAGGTCACGCAACTCGCGCAGGAAGCGAACGACAAGGACGCGGACAACCGCGCCCTGATCGGCGCGGCCAGGAAGCGGAAGAACAGCTCCGAAGACGAGAACGAGATCGCCGCCGCCGCGACCGACATCGAACGGCTTCGGCAGTTGAACGAGAAGGACTCCAACGGCAAGAAGGACGAGATCGAGCGGGCGTTGAACGACGCCGAGAAGCAGATCGACGACCTTCTCAAGCCGCTCGGCCTGGAGATCGAGGGCGGTTTCCTGGAGTTGGTGCCCGCCGACACGGGCCAGACCACGGCGTCGAGCGTCCACGCGAGTCCCGTCGATTCCCGGGTCGGGGGTCCCATCCAGCACGGTGGTGGCGGGGACGGCGGCGGTGGAGGTGGCGGCGGTGGTGGTGGTGTCGCCGGGGTTCAGGGTGATGGCAGGACTGCCAAGCCGATCGACGCCCAGG
Organism: Amycolatopsis sp. cmx-11-51; assembly: GCF_047608665.1. Lineage (NCBI taxonomy): Bacteria > Bacillati > Actinomycetota > Actinomycetes > Pseudonocardiales > Pseudonocardiaceae > Amycolatopsis > Amycolatopsis sp. cmx-11-51. The sequence continues at coordinate 414,353 of NZ_JADNQO010000003.1, forward strand.
GCGACAACCCGGCCAAGATCGCCGAGCAATTCCTCGGTCGCAACGCCGGTGACCTCAAGGGCAGCGGCGAGTTGCCCGCGATGCAGTCATGGGTGCCCAACAACGTCAACTGCGCGAACTTCGTCTCCGGCTGTCTGGAGGCGTCCGGCCTGATCGACAAGAACCAGGCCAGCGCTTCGGTCGCGGGCCTGACGGCCAACCTCGAGGCGGACGGCTGGAAGTCGGTGCCGCTCTCCGAGGCGAAACCCGGCGACGTGGTGATCTCGAACGGCGGCGGGCACGTCGTGCTGTACGCGGGAGACGGTCAGTTCATCGGCTCGAACAACGTCAATCCCGACGGTTCGCAGAAGATCAGCATGGGTGGCGGGGGAGGCCTCGTCAAGATCCTCACCCCGCCGACCTGAGCCGGTTAGCGGAAGTCAGAAACCGAACAACGCGCGCGGTACCTCGTGCTCGTCCGGCCAGGTCAGCCAGGCTACGTCAGTCGGGCCGACCGCGTAGGCGGACAAGCGCCAGGACCGCGCGTCGTTGTCGGCACTTGTTTCGTCGGTCTTCTTGAGCAGGGCGACGTAGACGTCGGACATGACGCCGTCGGCGCGGCGTGCCTCGTAGACGGTGCCGGCGTAGTACGGACGGCCGCTGTCGGTGGTGCGCATCGTTCCCTGCAGGAACACCCAGGGACCGATGCGGTCGAGACGTTCCACCTCCACCCGGACACGATCGCCGAAGAACTCGTCGAGCCGTGCGGTGGCGGCCTGGAACGCCGCTTCCCGGACGGGGTCGCCCGGGTTCAGCGATACCGGAAAGGACCGTGTGGACGGGGTGTACATCAGCTACCTCCCAATAGCGGGCAGCGATCCGGTCGACGGCGGTGACCGCACCAGCTGGCCCCGGTGATGCTACCGCGTGGGGTGAGTCCAGTCCTGACTTCGGGCAGGCCCGGCACAGCTTGAATGCGCTGTATATAAAATATGGGACTATCTGTCGTCAGGACCGAGGGACCACACGCGTGACGGGACGGACGACACGCGCGCGGCCGGGCTGTGCGGCGAGTCGTCCTTCTGGACACGCGTGTCGTCCATCCCTTCACGCGAGTTGCCCCGCCAGTCACGTGAAACCGCCACCCGCGCACCGCAGTAGGCACTTGGCCAGAACCGTCCTTACCACTTACGAGCCCGGCACTGGGTCACGATAAGGTCGGCGGCCCGTCACGAGGTGAAGCGCGCCGCTTGGTCGTCGATGAGGTTCTGTGCGCGTTCGAGGGTGTGTGAGCTGTAGGTGCCACCGGAACGGGCGTCGAGGAGCGCGTTCTGTTGCGCGTCGACGAGAAGGCGTTGCAGTTCTCGCCGTTGACGCAGCGGGCTGCCGGGGTCGCGTTCGTTCAGCATTCTGTCGAGAGCCTCGGCGGTGGCGAGCACGCGTTCGCGGGTCCGGTCGAAAAGTTCGCCGTTCGCTTTCCCGGCACCGAGGGTTTCACCGATCGAGTGCAGCGTGCCCGACCGCGGCCGGGCACGCGCGTTCTATCCGGTGACCGACGACATGCGGGGAGTACCGATGTGTGTTGTCCTTGCCCCGGCAACGGCCTGACGACGAAAGGGAGGAGGTGTTCACGGTGTTCGGAGCGATGGTCGCCTTGGGAATCGGGTCGGGTTCGCTCTACCGGGTCAGTGTCCCGGACGGACACGTGACGACCCTCCACGAGCGAGCCGGGGCGTTTCCTGACGGCGTCGTGGTGCTGGGTGGCGTCGTTTACTGGACCACGATGGGGACTCCCGCTCGGATACCAGGGGCGACCGGGGAACAGAGCCTGGACTACTCGCGGCGAGACGGCGGGCTGCACCGGGTGGGCCTCGACGGCGGTGGCGCGCGCGACGTGGTTCCGGACGGGTCGATCACCACCGGCAAGCAGCTGGTGTCCGACGGAGCCGAGACCCTGTACTGGGGAGACCGTGAGGGCTGCCGGGTGAGCCGTGTGCGGGTGGACGGGACCGGGCTGACCGACCTCGTGGTGAACAGCCGCGATTCCACCGGACGGCAGGAGTGTGTCGGCGTCGCCGTCGATCCCGCCGCCGGGTATCTGTACTGGACGCAGAAGGGGCGGGCGAAAGGCGGACAGGGCCGGATCTTCCGGGCAGGACTGGAGATTCCGGACGGGGCCACCGCGTCGGATCGCCAGGATGCCGAGGTGCTGTGGGAGCACCTCCCGGAACCGATCGACCTGGAGATCCGCGACGACTGGCTCTATTGGACAGACCGAGGTGCCGCGCCGGACGGGAACACGCTCAATCGCGCGCCCATCCCGGCCCCCGGTCGGCGGGGCGCCGCGCCGCGGATTCTCGCCGACGGCTTCCACGAGGCGATCGGCCTGGCCGTGGACGACGAAGCCGGGATCGCGTACGTGTCCGATCTCGGCGGGCGGATCTCCGCCGTAGCGCTACCGGAAGGGCAGGGCAGCGGTTCGCGTGTCCTCGCCGAGCTGGGCGAACCGGTCACCGGGATCGCCGGAATCAGTGACTGAACAAAGGAACGAGAGGCCGGATCGCCATGGCGTACACCCAGGACTTCGAGGACATCCGCGATCGCCCGGTGGCCGTGTTCGGTGCGGGGACGCTGGGACGGCGGATCGCGCTGATGTTCGCCTCTCGGGGAGGAACGGTGCGGATCTACGACCCGAGTGCCGAGCAGGGCGCCGCGGCGGTCGACTATGTGGCCCGGACCTTGCCGGACGTGGTGGCCGAGCGTGGCCACGGCGAGGTCGGCCGCGCGGAAGCCGTGACCTCGGTGGAAGGAGCCCTCGACGGTGCCTGGCTGGTCGTCGAAGCGGTACCGGAACGGCTGGACATCAAGATCCCCCTGTGGGGTCAGATCGACGAGGCGGCGCCCGCGGACACGATCTTCGCCACCAACTCATCGTCCTACCCCTCGCGGGAGATGGCCGAGAAGGTACGGGACAGGTCCCGGCTGTGCAATATGCACTTCTACATGCCGCCCGGCTCCCCGGCCGTCGATCTCATGTCCGACGGCGAGACCGACCGCGGCTTGCTGGACACCCTGCTGTCGGTGCTTCCCGAGTTCGACATTCACCCGTTCGAGGCGCGCAAGGAGAGCGTGGGGTTCATCTTCAACCGCATTTGGGCGGCCATCAAACGGGAATCGTTGGCGGTCGTCGCCGAGGGCGTCGCCCGCCCCGAGGACGTGGACGGGATGTTCCGGATCAACTGGCATATGCCCGTCGGACCGTTCCAGATGATGGACCAGGTCGGGCTGGATGTCGTGCTCGACATCGAAAACCACTACGCGGAGGAAAACCCGGACCTGCCAACCGGCCCCCGGGAACTGCTGCACAAGTACGTCGACGGCGGCAAACTCGGGGTCAAGACCGGCGAGGGCTTCTACACCTATCCGTAATTTCAGCCGGTGACGACCCCGGCCACCAGGTTGATCGTGGTGGCCAGGATGACGGTGCCGAACAGGTAGGACAGCAGAGTGTGCCTCAGCACGACGGCTCGGATCGTCGAACTCGAGACGGCGGTGTCCGACACCTGGTAGGTCATGCCGAGGTTGTAGCTGAAGTAGAGGAAGTCCCGGTAGGTCGGGGGATCGTCCGAATTGAAATCGATCCCACCTTCCGGCGCCGAGTAGTAGAGGTGCGCGTAGCGGGTGGCGTACATCAGGTGAAGGCCTGCCCAGGCCATGAACACGCCACCCAGCGCGGTGGCCGCGGTCGCGTCCCCGCTGCTGGAATTCCCGAAGACCAGCAGCCCCACCACGCCGACCAGGCCACTGAGGGCCGCGGCGACGATGACGAGTTCTTCGGTGACGGGCCGGAAGTCCTCACGGCGGGCGTTCCGCTGGGTGGCGGCGGCGTCCAGCGGCCACAGCACCGTCCAGCCCGCGAGGACGAAGACCGCCGCCGAGACGGCGATTCCCACCAGGACACCGAGCGATCCGTGCGCCACCACGGCGACGAGCACGCCGATCACCGCTCCGACGACCACGGCGACAGCGAGCCGCGTGACCGCCGACAGAGGCTTCCGACTCTTCATGAGCCACACCGTAGCCGGGGCGGGCAGAAGGCATCCGCGGCCCGCCTTCGGGGCCCATTCGGGTGATATGGGTGACCGACCGGCAACGCGGGGCGATACGCCGGGCGTGGTAGTCGCGGGCGGGTCCGGACCGGCCGGGCGACGCCGGCAACGAGAGGGGAGCCATGAACGTCACTCGGCAAGCGGCGCGTGCGGGAGCATCGGGAGGGACGGTGCCGAGACGCAGGCCGCTGCGGTCGTGGCTCGTCGTACTGGGGATTTTCGCGCTGACCGGGGTGGCGCTGCCCGGCACCGCGTCGGCGGTGGTGGAGAGGCCAGGGGGCAAGGAGAGTTACGCGGTCACGATCGGACAGGTGGCGCCGACCGGAACCACGCCGACGGGCAAGGAGTTCTCGCGGCTGGCGATGTACTACTTCGACCCCGACGGCACCGTGCGGGAGGCTTTCTGGTTCTGGAGCTGGAGCATCGGGTACCCGGCGGCGACCATCCGCAGCACCTCGGCGGGCTGTGACAACTGCCAGATCCACACCGCCGGCGGGTTCCAGGCCGGGGCCGAGGTCAAGGAGCTGAGGGGGAAGTACACCACCACCGGCTCCAAACTCGCCATCACCTGGGACAACGGCTCCACCGAGGCCTGGACGGTCGCCAGTCCGGAGACCGGGATCGCCGTGATCTCCCTGACCGGCTCAAGCTACGGCGCGAACGTGGGCCAGGGCTACGGCAGCAACGTCCGCACCACCGTTTCCGTGCCGTTGAAGGAAATGCCGAAGAAGTACTACCCGGGCCGCTACGCGTACAACGCCTATGACGTGAAGACGGGGAAGCTGTACTCCGGTACCGGCACCTCCGGGATCAACCTTTCGTTGCCGCAGTGGAAGGAGTGCAACGACAACTGCCTGAGCGCGGCCGTCGAGATCACCGACCCGAATTCGACCGCCTGCACGGCCTGCAAGCCCGGTGAGAAGAGGGCCATCCGGTACTACATGGCCTCCGAGGGCGGGCGGAAGAACTTCTACGAGCACTTCTGCACCTGTCTGCTGCAGGGTGACAGCAAGTGCTACAACGGCGGCTCGCACCTCAAGCCGCAACTGCAGGTGATCGACGATTCGGGCCGGTTCCGCGGCTGGGTCGGGGTCGAGGCACAACACCGGGTCGCGAACCGCGGCACGATCGCCGTGCACTGGTACACCGACGTCTGAGCGGGGACAGCGGTGGGCTGAAGGCTCGTGAGTGGTAAGGACGGTTCTCTTGAGAGGCACGGAAAGGTGTCGTGTCCGAGCGCGATGCGGGTGACCGGTCCCGTTGCCTGACCGCGTCCCTCACTGTGTGGATTTCGGGACGTCAGATGACCCGGAACCCACACACCCCCTCAACCGACGCCACCATGGCCTTACCCCGACGGCCGTCCTTATCACCCACGACCCACCGCCGCCGTCACCGTAGTTCCAGCGTGCAGCATTTGACGCTCCCGCCGCCCTTGAGCAGTTCCGACAGATCGGCGCCGATCGGCTCGAAGCCTCGCTCCCGCAGTTGTGCGATCAGCCCCGTGGCGGCCTGCGGCAGGATGACGTGCCGCCCGTCGGAGACCGCGTTCAGGCCGAATGCCGCGGCGTCGGCGGCCGAGGCGGTGATGGCGTCCGGGTAGAGGTCCTCGAGCCGCCGCCGGCTTTCCTCGGTGAACGCATCCGGGAAGTACATGATCAGGTCTTCGTCCAAGACGGTCAGCGCGGTGTCCAGGTGGTAGTAGCGCGGGTCGGTCAGGGTCAGCCCCACCACCGGGATACCGAAGAATTCCGCTGCCTCTTCGTGCGCCAGGGGATCGGTTCGGAAGCCCGTACCCGCCAGGATTCGGGATCCCGCGACGAGGAAGTCGCCTTCGCCCTCGTTGGGCCACCGGGCCTGCTGAACATCGCGGTAGCCGTGTTCGGTGAACCACTTCAGGTACGCCGCGGACTCCCGGCGGCGGTGCCGATGGTGGAAACGCGCGACCAGCACCCGGCCGTTCACCACGGTGGCACCGTTGGCCGCGTACACCATGTCCGGAAGACCCGGCTCCGGATCGAGCGGGTCCACGCGGTGGCCCAGTTCGAGGTAAAGGTCGCGCAGCCATTCCCACTGGGTGATCGCGAGCCGCGTGTCGGTGGGTTTGCCGGGATCCATCCACGGGTTGATCGAGTACTCGACATCGAAGTGACTCGGCCTGACCATGAGATAGTGCCGCATTGGTGTACTCCCGAGGTGTTTCAGGCCGTCTGCAGGGACTTTTCGTTGCCCGCCAACCGCTTGACCAGCTGGCCGCGGATGCGGGGCGGGATGTCCGGGGCGAACCGCCGGAAGTAGCTCTCTGCGTGCACCGCGTTGTCCATCAGGAACGGCAGGTCGAAGGCGACCAGCTTGCGGATGGCCAGCAGCGGTACCGGGGCGCGCAGCGCTTTGAACTTTTCGTTCCACAGCCCTGGCTGGTCGCAGACCGGGTGGAACTGCCCGATCATCAGGCCGTCGGCGACGAACGTGTCCTTCGCCTCGCGCTGCAGGTCGTCCAGCGCGGTCGAATCGTCGTAGTCCAGTTGCGGCAGCACGAGCAGGATCGTCAGCAGCTCTCGGTCCGACGGCGAGATCCGGTTCGACAGCCGCTCGTACCACGAGCGCAGGCTCTGGATCGCGTCTCTTATGTCCGTCTCGCCGTTCGTGGCGGTCAGGGACGCGAGATAGAAAAGTCCTTTGTGGAGTGAAGGCTGGGTGTAGGGGCACACCGGGCCGTTCCGGCCAAGTTCCGGGTTCGGAGAGACCAGATAGCGGCCCGCCCACGCCAGGATTTCCCGGACATACGGTAGATGCTCCGCCGGAGCGGCGCCGTTCTCGACCTCGGCCGCCGTCCAGATGAGAACCTTGTTGTCGCCTGTCATGATCCGATGCTTTGCGCGAAGGTGAAGACGCCGTCCGGGTCGACCCGCTTCTTGATTTCCCGCAGCCGTGGATAGTTGACGCCGTAGTAGGCGGTGCGCCAGTCCACGAGGTCAGGGTCGATGAAGTTCTGAAAAGCGCCTTCGGAGACGTATGGCGACATCACGTTCCCCAGGTCCTCCAGCCAGCGGAGATTGGCGTCGGCCACGGCGGGCTCGTCGTTCTCGGCCCACGAGGTGTCCATGGACAGCAGGAACATCGCGTTCCGGTGGGCGAACGCGGTCTCGGTCGCGCCCATCCGGTTGATCGCGCCACCCCAGGAGAACAGGGCCGCGCCGCCACCGTCCGGGTTTCCGCTGCGGGGCAGGCGATCGACGGACGAGAGCATCGTGGCGATGGCCTCGTCGGGCAGTGGCTGGGTGAGGATGTTGGTCCGTACCGCGAACGCGCCTTCGGCGGTCCCGTGCAGCATGTCGTCCTGGGCCTGCCAGTAGGTCCGGCCGGCGAGATCCATGCGGATCGGCTTGGCCACCGACAGGACGGGGTCGAGAATCTCCCGCAACTCCCTGACAGGTCCGAAATATTGCCCGATGGCCGACACGACGGGTGCCGACCCGCCTGTGCTGCTTGCCCCGATCCTGGTCGCGAACTCGTCCGGTGCCTGCCGCACGGTCTCCTGCAGCACCGAAAAGACCTTCGACGCGTCCGCGCGGTCCCACAACAGCAAGTAGCTGGCGCAGTCGGTGACCGGCGTCGCCTGATAGGTGAACGACACGTTGATGCCGAAGTTCCCGCCGCCACCACCGCGGCAGGCCCAGAACAGGTCGGCGTTGGTGTTCGCGTCGCACCGCAGCAGTTGTCCGTCCGCGGTCACCACCGTGGTCGCCACCAGCGCGTCCGCGGTGAGCCCGAGCACGCGTGAGGTGGCTCCGCAACCACCGCCGAGGGTGAGGCCCGAGATGCCGACCGAGGCGCCGTTGCCCAGTGCGAACGCCATCTCGTGGGGTCGGATGGCGGCATAGACGTCTGCCATCCGCGCGCCGCCTCCGGCTGTCACGAGGCCGGTCGAACCGTTGGCGGTCACGGTGTTCATCGCGCTGAGGTCGATAACGAGGCCGGTGTTGACCGAATGTCCCGCGTAGCTGTGCCCTCCGCTACGCGCGACGACGTCGACGCCGGTATCGCGTGCCCATTCGAGGGCGGTCCGCACGTCCGCGGTGTTCGCCACGGACACGACACCGGTGGGGGTGATTCCGGCGAACCGCTTGTTGAACGGCACACTGGCTTCGCGGAATCCGGCCTCGCCGGGGCGCCGCACCCGGCCTGCCACGGCGAGGTCGAGGCGTCGCCAGTCCGCGTCCGAAGGGTTGCGGGACACTAGCTCACCTCGTCGAGGTAGGAAACGCCGGTGGCGGCGTGCGGGCCGTAGCGTTCCCACGCCTCCCGTAACCGGATGCGGCCGTCTTCGGCCACCTCCGGCGTGTTCACCGTGTGCCCGCAGATCACCTCACCGGTGGCGAGCACGATCGTGTAACCCAGATGGAGGGCCCCGTTTTCCCGCTGGGTGCCCGCGATCGATCCGCGTCGCACGTCACCGCCGGCGAACTCGGCCCAGACGACATCGCCTTCTTGCCGGTAGACGGCGATCGCGTTGGCATCGCCGCCCGCTTTGCGGAATTTCCGCCCGTCGTAATCAATCATGGGACTCGGCCCGGTCGATCTCGGCGGCGACGAACTCGTCCGACATCGCACGGTCCCACCAGATCGCGTAGTAGGAGAAGTCCTCGTCGTGGTCGTTGACGAGGTTGTGTTCGATCCCCGGCTTCAAGAACACGAGGTCTCCTGCCCCGAACCTGTGCCGTTCGCCCTCGGTGACCACCTCGGCGCTCCCTGCCATTCCGATGAAGATCTCGTGCTCGTGATGAGCGTGGGAAACCGATACGTCACCAGGGCGCAGCACGCACCAAGCTCCTCGAAACGGTGCTGTTAAACCGTTCCACGGATAGAGCAGCTTCATGTCCAATCCGTAGGCCCGCGTCAGGTTCTCGTGCTCCAGCCTGCGGATGTCGACGGCAGCTTGGTCCAGGTCAGTCACAACCCACTCCGATCAGCGTGTTTTCTTGCCGGGCGTTCGGTGCTGATCGAGGCTATGTTCGGCCTGCTTCCCGGGAATAGGGGAACTATTCCCGATCGGCGGTGAATCAGCCGCGCCCGAGGCCGGCGTCCCGCGCCAGCACTATCGCCTGTGCGCGATCGGCTACCCCGAGTTTGCCGAAGACCGCGGAAACGCGGTTGCTGATGGTCTTCGGCGCGAGTGCGAGCTCACGTGCGATGGCCGAGTTCGACTTGCCGGCGGCGATGCGGTCGAGCACCTCCCGTTCCCTGGTCGTCAGCTGGGGAAACGGGTACGGCTCCAGCCCGGCTGCCGACCGCATCAAGGCGCTGAACCGGACAGCGATCGCCTTCCCGACGATCGCTTCACCCGCCCCCACGACCTGCACACCGCGGACGACCTGGTCCGGATCGGCGCCCTTGATCAGATAGCCGCGCGCGCCTGCCTGAATCGCCGCCCTGATGGCGGTGTCGTCATCGACCGCGCTCAGTACCAGTACCTTGGTTTCCGGTGCGACTCGCGACACCCGGCTCAGCACGTCGACGTTCGCGAACTCGCCGAGCCGCGGATCGATGACCAGTACGTCCGGCTGGTGCCGGAAGGCTTCGGCGATCGTCGCGTTCGCCGTGGCCGTCTCGCTGACGACGGCGACGCCACCGGCGAGTTCGAGTGCGGATCGGACCTGATGGCGGACCGCGGGCTGGGAGTCGGCGATCAGAACGGTCAGCGGCGCGGGGTCGCCGTTTTCTTCACCCGTGGTGTGGTCGGACAGCAGGATCGCGGTGTGCCGCCGGTCGGGACGTTCGACCGGCCATAACCGAGCGGTGTTGCCGTTACTGGCGTGCAGATTCATCTTTCCCCTTATGCCTGCCGCTACTGAGCCCGCTCGCTCGGCTCCGTTCAGTGAAGTGCAATGAAGGCGAGCGTATGTACTGGATATCGAACGGACCCGTATGACCGTTATGGTTAATTGATCGCGATCAATTAAGCCGCTGAACGGGGGAGTCCCCGATCAACGAGGGCAAGGTCAATCTGCCGCACCGAGTCTCGGACAAGGACCGGCGGAGCGTGCACGGTGGTCCGGTGTGTTCTCCCGGTGGAAAGGGGAGAACTTCCCGGTTCACGGGGAATTCTCGGTGAGGTTCCCCGGTTCTCGGGAAAGCCGACCCTGTCGCCGGGGAAATGCCGGTCTTTAGTATCGGAATCCTATTCTGGACGAACGGGGTGTATCTGTGACTGAAATACAGGTGGGTTTGCTGGCAATCGGGGCCGGACCGGCGAACCTGGCGCTCGCGGTGGCCATCGAGGAGTCCGGGAACCCGGAGCTGGCCGAGCAGACGCTGCTGCTGGAGCAGAGTCCGGACATCAAATGGCAACGCGATCTGCTGATGCCGTGGGCACGCAGCCAGGTCTCCTTCCTGAAGGATCTGGTGACTCTGCGCAATCCGCGCAGCAAGTTCTCCTTCCTCAACTTCCTGCACGACCAGAACCGGCTCGACGAGTTCGTCAACCTCGGCACCTTCCACCCGTTCCGCTGGGAGTTCTCCGACTACCTGCAATGGGTCGCGAAGTCGCTGGATCAGGTCCGGATCCGTTACGACGCGAAGGTTCAGAGCATCGAACCCGCACGTGGCGCCGACGGGTCGATCACCGGCTGGATCGCCACGCTCCCCGGCGGGGACACGATCCGCTGCCGTGATCTGGTCGTGGGTGGCGGCCGCGACACGCACGTTCCCGACGTCTTTTCCGGTCTGCCGTCCGACAGACTCATCCACAGTGCCCAGTACCGGCGCCGGATCGCGCAGCTGCCCGCGGACGCGCCGCTGCGCGCCGTCGTGGTGGGCGGGGCGCAGAGCGCGGCCGAGATGTTCATGGCACTGCACGACAACCTGCCCAACAGCACCCGGACCATGATCGTGCGGTCCATCGGCCCGCAGAACTACCAGACCAGCAAGTTCGTCAACGAGCTGTTCTTCCCGTCGTTCGTCGATCGTTTCTACGACAGCCCGCCCGAGATCCGCCAGCAGGTGCTGGACGAGATGCGCCTGACGAACTACGCCGGCGCGGCCCCGCCGTTCCTCGACCACATCTACACCACGCTTTATCAGCAGCGCGGCATCGGCCAGCAGCGTTCGGAGGTGCGGACTCTGACCGAGGTGGTCGGCGCCAGGATCGAAGACGACGAGGTCGTGCTCGACCTGCGCGACCGGACCAGCGGCAAGGTCGAGCCGCTCCACTGCGACCTGGTGCTCCTCGGCACCGGCTTCGACCAGCGGATGCCCGCGATGGTTCGCGACCTGGCCGACCGCGTCGGGCTGTCCGAGATCTCGGTCAGCCGCTGCTACCGGGTCGACCTCGGCGACTCCGCCTGGGGCGCGGTGTATCTGCAGGGCATCAACGAGGCCACGCACGGTATCGCCGACTCGCTGATCAGCGTGCTGGCCCACCGTTCTCGTGACATCGTCGGCGATCTGCTCGCCCGCCGCGGCGCCGTCGAGTCGAGGACCGCCTGATGAACCGGCTGGTGGTGATCTCGCCGGCACCGACGGCGAACGGCGACCTGCACCTCGGCCACCTCGCCGGGCCCTTCCTCGCCGCGGACGTCTGCACCCGGTACGCCCGCGCGACCGGCAGAGAAGCCTTGTACGGCACCGGCATGCACTTCACGCAGAACTACATCGTCACCGCGGCCGCGCGGCTCGGCGTGGCACCGGAAGACCTGCGGGAGCGCTCCGCGGAACAGGTTCGGCAGACCCTGGCCGCGATGGGGATCGAGGTCGACGGATTCGGCTGCATCGGTGACCGGTTCACCAAGCTGGTCATGGACTTCTACGACCGCCTGCACGGCATGGGCGCACTGGAGCTGCGCACAGTCCGCTTCCCGTACCTGCCGAGCACCGGCGAGTACCTGATGGACGCCTATGTCACCGGTGGGTGCCCGTTCTGCCTCGCCGACGGGTACGCCGGGATCTGCGAGAGCTGCGGGCTGCCGGTCGCTCCCGGCGATCTGATCGGCCCGCGTTCGACCTTGCGTCCGGAAGAGCCGCTGGAATATCGCGAGGCGGACATCCTCGTCTTCCCGGTGGAGCGGTACCGCGCGGAGCTGGAGGCGTACTTCGCCCGCACCCCGATGCGGCCCGGCATGGCCCAGCTGATCGAGTCCGCGCTGGCGGGGCCCCTGCCGGACTTCCCGATCACGCAACCGACGTCGTGGGGCATCCCGGCGCCGTTCCCCGAAGTGACCGGGCAGGTGATCTACCCGCATATGGAGGGCATGCCGTGGAGCATGTTCACCACCGCCCTCGCCGCCGAGAACCGCGGCGCGGTACTGGCCACCGACGACGAACTGTGGCACACGGAGTCCGGCTCGACCGTGGTGTACTTCCTCGGTCTGGACGCGACTTACCCGTTCGCGATCGTGGGCACGGCCATGCTCACCGCGATGGGCGGTCACGTGCTGCCGTCGCGGTACATCACCAATGAGTTCTACGAACTGGCCAACGAGAAGTTCTCCACCAGCCGCGGGCACGTCGTGTCCGGCCGCGAGCTGGCCGCCGAGGTGCCGCGTGATCTCATCCGGTTCCACCTCTGCGCCACCAGTCCCGAGTACCAGCGCACCGACTTCACCCACGAGGCCTTGCTCCGGGTCAGCGAAACGCGGCTGACCGGACCCTGGAACCGGGTCGCGGCGGTGATCGACGAATGGGTGGACCACGGTCCGCTGCCGGTCTCCGAGGACGCCAGGCGAACGGCGCTGCGGATGGCCGACCGGTTCGCCGACGGGTACGAGCTGGAACGCTTCAGCGTGACGGCCGTGGCGTCGACCCTCGCCGAGCAGCTCGGCAGGCTGGACCGGCTGGCCGCCACCGTGACCGCCGAGACCGCGGGCGACCTCTGCCACCAGGTGGACGTGTTCCTGCGCTGTGCCGCGCCGATCCTGATCGACCTCGCCGAGGCCGCGCTGCCCGACACGACACTGCCCGGACAGGTGGACGCGGAGACGGTCACCCCGAAACGGCTGCCCCGGCTGAGCGGCTGATGGCCACGGTCGTCGTCGTAGGGGCCGGCGTGACCGGGCTGGTGACCGCGATCGGATGCGCACGGGCGGGCCACCGCGTCACCGTGCTCGATCGCGGTCCCGTCCCGAATCCCGCGTCGACCTCGTCCGACCAGCACCGGGTGCTGCGGGTGCTGCGCCCGGACGACCTCGACGGCACCTTGCGGATGGCCGAGGCCCGTCGTCGTTGGCTGGAGCTGGAAGCGTTGCTGCGGACCAGGATCTTCCGGCCGGTCGGCGTGGTCACCGCGGGCACCCCGGACGAGCTCGGGCAGGCACTCGGCACCGCGGGGCAGGCGGGACTGGCCGCGACCGTCGTTTCGCCGGACGACCTGCCGCCCGTGGTGTTCCCGGCCGGGAACGGCGGGGTGCTCGATCCCGCCGCCGGAGTGCTGCTGGCCGACCGGTTCCTGCGGGCGGCCGCCGAGTGGCTCGCCGCGCATCCCGCGGTGGCGCTGCGGCCGGGATGTGTCGTCGACGCCGTCGACGACCACCGGGTGGCGCTGGCCGACGGCACCAGCGTCGGCGCGGACCTCGTTCTGGTCGCGGCCGGGCCGTGGGCCACCGAGCTGACCGGGCCGCCCGTCGTGCTGCACCGCCAGACGATGGTCTACCTGCGCCCGCCGCGGCACCTGGCAGGCTGGTGGGCGTCGGCTCCCGGCGTCGGCCGGATCGGTGCCGACCGCCGGGCCTGGCTGCTGCCTCCCGGTAGCGGCACCCTGCTCAAAATCAGTTCGGGCGCGGTGTGCCGGGAGGTCGTGTCCACTGTGGACCCGGACCGTGAACCCTGGGCCGATCGGCTGCTCGCCGAGCCGATCTTCACCGGCGTCGCGGACTACACCGTGGTCGCCGTGCGGGACTGCCATTACGCGACCGATCCCGTCACCGGTGGGCCGGTGCTCACCCGGGTCCGCCCGTCGGTGTGGTCCCGGCCGGCCTGCGGTGGATCCGGTTTCGGCGCCGCGCCGCTCGTCGCCAAGGAAATCCTCGCCGCTGTCATGAAGGTCAGTGCGTGAACGACAAGGAGAGTGAGTAGTGGAGTTCACGATTGTGGGTGCCGGTATGGCTGGCGCGTTCCTGGCGCTCTCGCTGGGCAGGCAAGGACACGCGGTGACGGTGTACGACCGCAGGCCGGATCCGCGCGAGACGGCCAGCGCGGTGACGTCCATGAACCTGGGGCTGTCCCGGCGCGGCCTGGCGGCCTTGGACGGCCTGGGGTTGTCGGAGGAGGTGAAGCGGCTCGTCGTGCCGATGCACGGACGGATGCTGCACAACCCGGACGGCGGACTGCGGTTCTCGGCCTATGGCGAGGGCGGCATTCTGGCCATCCAGCGCCAGGACCTGAGCGCGTTGCTGGTGGACGCGGCCTGCCGGGTCCCGGGTGTGCGGTTCGTGTTCGACACGCGGTGCACAGGCGTGGACCGGGACCTGCCGTCTGCGTCCTTTGTGGACCCTGGCGGCCGGAGTCTCGTGGTGAAGCCGGATGTCGTGGTGGGCGCGGACGGTGCTTTTTCGGCCGTCCGCCGGTTCATGCACCACGAGCAACGCGCGGAGTTCTCGCAGGACTACCTCGAATGGGGCTGGCGCGAACTCCACATCCCGGCGGCAGCCGACGGCACCCACCGCATGGCCGACGACGTCTTCCACCTCTGGCCCCGCGGCGACATCATGATGTTCGCCCACCCCAACCGCGACGGTTCCTTCACCTGTTCCTGTGTCCTCCCGTTCCACGGCACCCACGGCTTCGACTCGCTGCGGACGGCGTCGGACGTGGAGTCCTTGTTCCGTGAGTACTTTCCCGACGTCCTGTCGCTGGTCCCCGACCTCGGCGAGACGTTCCTGCGGCAACCCACGTTCAACCTCGTCACCGTCAGCACCGCCCCGTGGACCTACGAGGGCAAGGTGGTGCTGATCGGCGATGCCTGCCACGCCGTCTACCCGTTCTTGGCGCAGGGCATGAACTCGGCGTTCGAGGACGCGTTGGAGCTGACGGACAGCCTCGCTCACCACACCGGTGACACGCCGGCGGCACTGGCTCGCTACTACGCCCGCCGCAAGCCGAACACCGACGCACTGGCCGCCATGTCCCACCGCAACTTCGCCGAACTCCGCGACACCGTGCGCTCCCCGGCGGTCCGCCTCGAGCGAGCCTGCGACACCCTGCTGGAGAAGGTGCTCCGCCACCGCTGGATGCCGCTCCACGCCATGGTCACCAACACGACCATCCCGTACGCCAAGGCTCAGCACCGTGCCACCCGCCAGCACCGGATCCTGAAGTACTTGGGTGCCTCCGCGCTCACTGCGGTTGCCGCGGCCGCGTTCCACCGCCTCCGCCGCTGACGAAACGGCGATCACGCGTGCTTGAACGGCGAACTCGCGTGAGTTCGCCGTCCAATCACGCGTGATCGCCGTCTGAGCACGCGAGTTGCGCCTCAAAGCCGCGCAATGTGAAGTACGTGAAGGCCCCTTCCTTGCGCCTAGCGTAAGGAAGGGGCCTTCACGTACTTCACTCTGGGCGAACCTCGATCCGGACCAGGCCGGCGGCCTTCTCCGCGCGCCGCAGGGCCTCGGCCGGACTGCCCGCCGCCGCCATGACGAGGCCCGAGCGGTCCCAGGAGCTGCGCAGCGCGGTGGACCGGTGGCCGGGGCCGACCTGGAGATCGACGAGGAACACGCCTTCCACCTGACGGGCCTGCTCGACGCCCAGCACGGCGTCGACCACGCCGGGCTCCATGGGAACGAAACGCACGACCGCGCCGCCGGTGGCGCGGCGAGGCAGTTCGGGCAGGCTTTCGCCGCGCATCATGGCGAAGTACGTATGCAGCAGCTTGATCGGATAGGCGTGGTCGATGATCTCCAGGATGCCGTCCCCGGCGATCCGGCCCGCGCATTCGACGAGGAACGGCACACCGTCGGCGACGATCCATTCGCAGTGCAGGATGCCGTCGACGAACCCGACGGCCGCGACGACCTGACGGGTCACTTCCGCCAGCGTCTCGGTGAGGTCGTAGGGAATGTCGGCGGGCACGATGTGCGCCAGCTCCACCGGCCGCGGGCCGGGGTAGAGTTGTTTGCCGGTGACGTTGGCGAACAACTGCCGTCCGCCGCGGACGAGCATCTCGACGCTGTACTCGGGTCCGGGCACGTACCGTTCGGCCAGCATGCGCAGGTCCATCGGCCGGTCCGGGACGAAGATGCCCTCGTCCTGCTCGAGACAGTTCGCCCAGGCCTGTTCGACTTCGGCCGGGTCGTGGACGATCTGCGTGCCAACGGCGGCCTGCCGGTTCGCCGGCTTGAGCACCACCGGGCCGGGATGGGCACGCATGAACGCGAGCACGTCCGCCGGGCAGGTCACGGTGGCGCTCTCCGGGTTCGCCACCCCGGCGGCCGCGCTGACCTGCCGCAGCAAAGCCTTGTCCCGCAGGGTCAGCGCGGCGCCGAGGCTCGCGCCCGGCACGCCGTAGCGTTCGGCGAGCCGGGCGGCGAACGGGGTGGCGTACTCGACGAGCGGGACCACCGCGACCGGGTCCAGGTCGCGGTGGGTGGCGTGGAACTCGTCGGCCGTGCCGGGTTTGGTGTGCTCCCACTCGATCAGTTCACGGACGAGGGGAGACCCGGCCAGTTTCGCGCGCAGGTCCCGCTTGCGGACCACGTCCGGCTCTTCGACGAGGAGGACCGAGCCGTCGGGTTCGACGCCGGTCAGCGCCCTCAGCACCGGCGTCACGAACCCGACGATCAGGATGGGCCGCTCACGCATCGGACTCTGTCTTGGGCTTGTCCACGATGCCGAGCATGAACCGCATGGAGGGCCTGGCACCGACCAGATGCGCGCCGACCGTCTGGGTGACGCGGTCCCTCGCGGTCGGGTGCATGGCCATGGTCATCGAGTCCCGCAGCCACCGGTTGATCGGGTCGCCCGACCTGATCGCCGCCGTGCCGAGTAGCTCGGCGAGCCGCTGCACGACCCGCCTGGACATCTGGAACGCCTGCCAGCCGGTCAGCGCCGGGGCGACCCGCTCGTCGGGGGTGAGATCGTCCAGTGTGCCGATCCCGTCGGCGGTGACCTCCCACTGCCGCTCCAGCGCCCGGTAGACACCGGCCCGGGTCGTGCTGTAGTCGGCCTCGCATTCGGCCAGCGTGATCTGGATGTGCTCGTTGTCCTTCCAGGCGACCCCGCTCATCCGCCATGGCGAGCCCTTCACCATGTCGACCCGCTCGATGGTGAGACCGCGGACGTAGTCCAGCGCCGCCCTCGCCACGCCGAGCGGGACGCCGCACATGCTGCGCTGGATCACGTCCGGCTGCACCAGCGGTCCATTGGGGACCTTCGGGTTGTCGAACGTCAGGGAGTGGTTCTCCGGCACGAAAACGTCCGTGATCGTGTAGTCGCTGCTGCCGGAACCGCACAGGCCGAGGGTGTGCCAGTTGTCGAGGGATTCGATCTGCTCGCCCGGCACCATGAACAGGCGTGACTCGTGCGGGTTGCTGCCGTCCGGGCTGGCATAGGGCTCACCGTTTTCGAACACCATGGCGCCGGAGGCCACCCAGTCGGCGTGGGTCGAGCCGCTGCCGAACCCCCACCGGCCGGTGAGCCGGTAGCCGCCGGGAACCCGTTCCGCGCGCCCCGTCACCGGGAGCACCCCCGCGGAGTGCATGTCGAGGCTGGTGAACATCCGGCGTGCCTCGTCCTGGTCGAGGAAATTGGCGTGCAGGCCGATGTCCGAGCCGAGTTTGGCGCACCAGCCGACGGACGCGTCGCCGTGGGAAAGCGCCTCGATCACCTCGGTCTGCTCCATCGAGGTCATGTGGGGGCCGCCCCAGTCCCGGCTGAAGCCGATCCGGAAGACGCCGGCGTCGCGCAACAGCTGTACCACGTCCGCGGGCAGGCTCCGGTTCTTCTCGATTTCCGCGGCCCGCTCGCGCAGGATCGGCGCGAGTGCCTTGGCGTTCGCGAGGATCTGCGCGCCGGTCAGCGGCACATCGGTGCGGACGGGCTCGGTCATGGTCATGCGGAAACTCCCTCGTGTTCGTCGACGTCGAGCAGCCCGGCGGGCATCTCGAAGGCGGTACCGGGTGCTGGTGGGTCCACCGGATCGGCGTCGATCCGCACCATGGCGGCGGCCGTGTCCAGTCGTTGCGCGCAGGTTTCCCGGTCGCCTGCCTCGCATACCACGAACGAGTGCCTGGCCAGATAGCCGCCGGGAGGCAGCCGCAAGGTGCTCCCCGGATCGATCATCGGCGACGCGAGCACCAGACCGGGCGCGTCGGCCGGGACGGTGACCTCGTGGACCAGGCAGTCGTGGTCCGGGTAGCCGAACCGGATGCCCGCGACCGCGTGCCGGGTCGAGGTGACGGCCGGTCGCCGCCCGGTCGAGACGGCGAACAGGATCTCGCCGGGGTCGATACCGGTGGCGGTCCTGCCGAGGAACGGGATCAGGTCGCCACCGAGACGGCCGTTGACCTCGATGATCAGCGGACCGCGGTCGGTCAGCCGGACCTCGGTGTGGGTGATGCCGTCCTCGACGCCGAGCGCGCGGTGCGCCCGCGTCAGGACGTCCATCAGTTCGGTGTCGTGCAGCAGCGGATCGTCGGCGTCGACGACGTGCCCGACCTCTTCGAAGTACGGCTGGTCGCCGGTGTGCTTGCGGGCGACGAACATCGGCAGGTACTCGCCCTTGTACACGGCGGCGTCGATGCTGATCTCCGGACCGGAGACGTAGCCCTCCACGATCGCGCCCCCGCCGTAGCGGCTCTGGTCCACCGTGGCCGCGCCCATGGCGACTCCGAACGCGGCGTCCACCTCGGACTCGTCGGCGGCGAACACCACGCCGATGCTCGCGCCCATGGCCCTCGGCTTGAGCACCACCGGGTACCCGATCCGGGCGGCCGCGGCGCGAGCCTCGTCGAGGGAGGTGGTCAAGGCGTAACCCGGTTGCGGCAGCCCTTCGGCGGTCAGCACGGTCCGGGAGCGGTTCTTGTCGCGGCAGCCGCGGACGCCGTCCACGCTCAACCCTGGGACCCCGAGTTCGGCGGCGAGTTCGCCCGCGGCGAGCACGACCGGTTCGTCCCAGCACATCAGGCCGACGATCCGGTGCCGTCCGGCGACTTCGCGGGCGGCGGCGAGCATCTCGTCCGCGTCGAACACGTCGGTGTGGATGATCTCGTCGAAGTAGGCGTGCTGCCAGGTGGGTTTGAGATTGTTCAGCAGCACGAGGCCGAGACCCGCCGCGCGGGCGCACCGGTGGATGGAGGAGACGAGGTACTCGCGGTACAACTTCAGCCCGCTGCCGATGACCAGTAGTACACCGTTGGATTCGTTCATGGTCGCTCTCCCACGACTTCCGGTTCTGGCTCGGCCACCGGCTCCGATACGGGGGGTTGCCTGAGGCCGTAGATGTGCATCGATCCGGCGATGAAGGACAACAGTGCGCAGAAGGCCCAGAACACCGATCCGCCGAAGGTGCTCCACAGGAACAACCCGAGTATCGGGCCGATCGTCGCGGCCAGCCCGGACAACGTCTCTTTCGTCGCGATGTAGCGGCTTCGCAGCTCGACCGGGAAAGTGGCCGGATGGGCGGCCGTGCTCGGTCCGTGGATCATCAGCCCGGACACCGCCAGTACCGCGCCTGCCACCACGAAGAACGGATGCTCCGCAATCAGTCCATAAAGGACGAATCCGAGCCCGCTGACCAGGTTGCCGAACAATCCGGCGAGATACTTCGGAATTCGCACGATGTACGTGGTGATCTTCAGTTCACAGGTGATCAGCACGACCGAGGAGACCACCAGCACCGTGCTGTACAGCCCGACCGGATAACCGGCGGTGACGATGTTCAACGGCAGCACCGCGATCGACCCGGCGTAGACCATCATGCCGAACACGCCTGCCACGAGGTAGCACAGGAAACGGGTGTCGCGGACCAGCGTTCCGTACACCGCGCGGGCGCTCATGGCGGGTACGGAAGTGCCGTCGGACTCGGCATGGGGCGGAGCCGCGACCCGCTTCGGCAGCAAAACGAACGCCAGCAACGCCCACAGTGCCGCGGTCGCGCCGTCCAGCCAGAACAGCAGGTCCCAGTTCACCTGGATGAGCAAGGCGGCGAGCAGCGGCGCCATGGCGGCACCGATGTTCAGCGCGATGCGCATCATCGAGAAGCCCATGACCTTGTGTTCTTCCGGCATGAGCTCGGCGAGCAGCACCGCCGCCGCCGGCCGGTACGCCTGGATCGACAGCCCCGAAAGCGCGATCACCACGAGCAGCACCGAAGGCATGCCCCAGACCAGCGGGATCGACGCGACGAGCGGCGCGGCACACGTCATCACCGTCACGATCGTCGCCCGGCCGCCGAACCGGTGGGTCAGCTCGCCGCCGAGCATGGCGCCGAAGATCGCTCCCACGCTGTACGCGGCGAGGCAGACCCCGGCGAAACCGACCGAGGTACCCCGGAAGGTCAGGTACAGGATCAGGAACGTCTGGACGAACGCGCCCAGCTGGTTGACGAGCATGCCGCCGAGCAGGTACCTGACCGGGGCCGGGGTTTCCCGCAGCACCGCGAAGACGCCGGTCCTCTTGTCGCCGGTCATCCGACCACGTCCCTCATCGCCGCCCGCGGCCACGCCTCGGCCGGTACAGCAGGCCCCAGGGAAGAATCGTCTTTTTTCGCGCGATCGCCCTGGCTGATCGGTTCGGTGTCGACCGCCTGTTCGCCGGCTTCTTGCTCAGTCACACATCCACCTCCATTGTCGGATACCCGCGGTGGTCCACGAAGCGCACCGGGTCCAGTCCATGGAGGGACAGCGAGCGTTGCCGACATGGCCGACCGGTGCCAAAAGGCTAGGTTCGGCTCGTTCCCGGTAGGTAGGGGAACTATTCCCGTCGGCTCGGGAATCTCGGGAGGAGAATCGGACGAACCGGAGTTCGCCGGGCAGGGTGGGGTTCGAACCCGCGGCTGAACCGGGTCGGTGAACTCAGCCGAGGCAAGACAGGGACCGTGGTCGACCGGCACGTACTCCGGCGCGAACACCGCCCTGCGAGACGCCGATCTGTCGCGCCGCTGCCAGATCGAGGCCGCCGAGGGGCGTCAGGACCTTGGCGGCGCGGTCGGCGATTACGAACGGCAGATGTTCGAGTACGGCGTCGAGGCCGTGCGGCACAGCCTCGGCGCGCTCCCTTCTTTTCTGCCCGAACCGCGGACAGCGGATGTCAAGCGGTGACGAGCGACAGGCCGTAGGTCTGCAGGATCTCGTTCACCGGCTGGAACCAGGTTTCGCCGCCGGAACGGCAGTTGCCCCAGCCGCCGGAAGTGACTCCTTGGGCCTGGTCGCCGGTGATGAAGGAACCGCCGGAGTCGCCGGGTTCCGCGCAGACGTTGGTGCGGGTCATCTGGTGGACCGCGCCTTGCGAGTAGTTGACGGTCTCGTTGTGTCCCAGCACGGTGCCGCAGTGCCAGTGGGTCGTCGAGCCCGAGCGGCACACCGAGGTGCCCACCGGTGCGACCCATGATCCCCGCACGAGGGCGTCGCTCACCGTGCCCCAGCCGAGGACGACCGGCGCGGTCCACCAGCCGTTGCCGATCCGGATGAACGCGTAGTCGTTGCCGGGGAAAAAAGATCCGGCGAAGTTGCCCATCACCGAGCCGTCCCAGCCGACGACCGAGCTGCCGGAGCCGCCGCAGTGACCGGCGCTGACGAATCCGCCGTGGACGGAGAACCCGATCGAGCAGCGGGTGTTCCCGTTGATGTAGTACGGGTCGCCGCCGACGGTGCCCGCCGCGAACGGGATGGCCGTCGGAGCGGTGACCACGCTGACCGGGCCGGTTTTCCTTGCCCTGGCGAGGAAGTCGTCGACGTCGGAACCGGACGCACCCGGTCGCACGGCGACCACGACGGTGCCGCTGCGCGGGTCGGCGCGCCAGCCGCTGACGGCCGTGGGGGCGGGCCGGGTCTTGGCCGACAGGTCGATTTCGGCTTTCGCCGCGTCGAGTCGCGCCGCGCTGATCGCGACGGATGCGGGGTCGGCACCGGCCTGCCGGACGGCGGACGCCACCGCGGGGTCGGTCACCCCGACGACGAGTTTGCCGCGTGCCGGGTCGAACCAGGCCCCGCCGAAGGCCGCACCGGCGGCCTGCTGGGCGACGGGCAGCACGCGCGCCGCCGTCATTTCCTGGGTGAGCCGGGTTTCGGCCTGCGCGGCGGTGAGTCCCAGGTCCCGCTGCATGGCGGCGATCAGTCCGGGGGAAGCCTGTGCGACAGGGGCGAGGGCGGCGGAAGCGAGGCTCGCGGTCAGGACGGCGGCGCCGCCGAGTGCCATGGCGATTCTTCGACGCATGGTGACTCCTCCAAGGCCGGGGGAAAGAAACACACTGCCCGCCGAGTGTGCGGCCGAGGTCGAAGGATTGGCGAGAAATGTCCGGTCTTCTGTCCGAAATTCCCGAGAGTGAACGACTCTGTCCCTCCAGAGCCCCGCTTTGCGTGTCCAAACGGGCAACTCGCGTGTCCAGAAGGGCATCACGCGTGATTGGACCGGCAACTCGCGTGATCAGGTGGAGAACTCGGCCGAGCGGAGGTGTTTCACCGCCGCGCCGGTTTCCCGGCCGGACCGATCTGGCAAGAACCCGCCCGGGGAATCGTCGCCGAATGACAAAAAGAATCGGGACCTGGTCGCCTGAATCGATCCGAGCGCGGTGGCGTGTTGTTAGCCGGTTCGTAGCGTCGTAACGTTCCCGAAGCACCGCATTTCCGACTTTTTCCGTTCCTTTTCTCGAATTCCCGACCGGAGGATTCCAAGATGCGCGTTTCGCCTTCGAGACCCCTTGCCAGGATCGCCGCCGCTCTCGTTTTCACCGGAACCGTCGTGACGTTGCCCGCGGCCGCCGGTGTCGCTTCCGCGAGCAGCGTTCCCCTCGCCGGGCCGGTGACCAAGAACCTGACTTTCACCTGTGAAATGCCGCTCATCGGAGCGCAGCAGGTCGCCGCGACGGTGACCGCGACCTTTCCCGAAGCGGTGACCGTCAATTCTCCGATCGATGTCACCGCCTTTTCCGTGAACGTCTCCCTCACCGGGGACACCGTCACCGCGCTGAACCTGATCGGCGCCGCGACGATCGAGGGCACCGCGTCGGCGAACGTCGATGTCGACTACAACGGCACCGAACTCGGTGTCACACTCAACGGCCTTGGTTTCCCGGTCACCCCCGTGCCGCAGGACGGCCCGCTGGCGCTCGTCATCACCGGCCCGATCCCCGGCCTCACCGTGAAGAAGTCCGGTTCGGTCGCCTTCGCTGTGGGCGGCGCCTTCACCGGGAAGGTCACGCCGAAGCGCGCGGACGGAACGCCGACGGATCTCGGCACGTTCGACCTGCCGTGCGGCATGGATCCCGGCCAGGACGCCGCGCTCGCGACCGTGACGGTGAACTGACCCGGGGCCGCGGGCACTGCGTGACTGATGTCCCCGATGCGACATTGGAGACGCTCAGCGTCTCCAATGTCGCATCGGGGACATCGACCGTGTGAGCGGCGGTGACGGGTTGCCTGCCGCGGCCGCTCGGCGGTTCCAGTAGGTTGCCGGACATGACCGCGTCGCCGGTGGATGTTCCGGAGCTGGTGCTGCGCACCTCGATCGTCGAGCGGTTGTTCGCTCGCCGAGCCGACCCGCGACCGCTGTTCACGCATCAGGACCACAGTGCCGGCGTCGACAACACGGTCACCTGGGCGGAGTTCGTCTCCCGGGTGCGGGAGGTCGCGGGGACACTGCGCCCGATCACTCGGCCGGGTGATCGCGTCGCCGTGCTCACCGGCCAGGACTTGAACTACCCCCTCGCGTTCTTCGGAGCACTCGCCGCCGGTCTGGTGGCTGTGCCGTTGATGGCGCCCGGCAGCCGTTCTCAGCGAGGCAGGCTCGCCGGTGTGCTGGCGGACTGCGGCGCACGGGTCTGGCTGACCTCCTCGGCCGCCGCCGCGAAAACGCGCGAAGCCGGAACGCCAGAACATCTGGTCGTGGTCGACGAATTTTCCGGGCCGGGTGTCGATCCGCTCCCGGTCACGCCGGAGAGTCCCGCTTACCTGCAGTACACGTCCGGGTCGACGCGAGAGCCCGCCGGTGCCGTGATCCCGCATCGGGCGGTCGCCGCGGCCTGCTGGCAGGCGAGCCAGGCCTACGCGGTCGACGAGGGTACGACCTGTGCCGGCTGGATCCCGTTCTTCCACGACATGGGCCTGATCCAGCTCCTGTGCCTGCCGGTCTTCGCGGGCGCGCGGTCGGTATTCATGTCGCCCGCCGAGTTCGTGCACCGGCCCGCGAGGTGGCTGCGTCAGCTGGCGGATCACCCGGCCGTGTTCACCGCCGCGCCGAACTTCGCGTTCGACCTGGCCGTCGACGCCGCCGGAGAGGCTGGGGACGACCTCGACCTCTCCGACGTCCGCGTCGCGCTCAACGGCGCCGAGCCGGTACAGCCGCGCACGGTCGCGCGATTCCAGGAGGTCTTCGGCCCGCACGGGTTCCGGCCAGCGGCCCATCGTCCGTCCTACGGCCTGGCCGAGGCCACCGTGTACGTGGCGAGCGCGGGCGCGGAAGGACCGCGGGGCGCGGTGTTCGACCGGGAAGCCCTCGCGCAGGGCCGGGCGATCGAGGCGCCGGACGGCCAGGAACTCGTTTCGGTCGGCCGTCCACTCGGGCAGCGGGTGCGGATCGTCCGCGACGGGGTGGCGCGGCCCGACGGCTTGGCCGGGGAGATCTGGATCCACGGCCCGAACGTCGCGGCGGGTTACTGGGGCCGGGGCGACGCCACCGCCTTCGGAGGCGAACTCGACGGTGTCGGCGGCTGGTTGCGCACCGGTGACCTCGGCGTGTTCCACCGCGGCGATCTCTACATCACCGGCAGGCTCAAGGATCTCATCGTCATCGACGGCCGTAACTTCCACCCGCAGGACATCGAAGCGGTGGCGGGCGAAGCGCATCCGGCGATCCGCCGCGACCGCGTCGCCGCCTTCGGTGTGACGGACGACAAGGGTGAAGGGGCGATGTTGGTAGCCGAATGGGCAAAGAACGCCGAAGGAGATGTCAAAGAAGTCACCCGGGTGGTATTGCGGGCGGTGTCACGCGAACATGATCTGACGTTGCGATCTGTCCATCTGGTTCCCTCCGGTGACCTTCCGCGCACTTCCAGTGGCAAGGTCGCGCGGGCGGCCGCGAAGGCGCGTTATAGTCGGCGCCGTGGGTGAGCACCGCGCGGAGGTCGTGAAAGTCGTCAGCGAGACTTTTCGGCTTGATCCCGCCGAAATCGAGTTCGACGCACCGCTCGAGGAGCTGGGTATCGACTCCAAGGGACGGATAAAACTCCTGTCCGCGCTGGAGATCTACCACGACGTGAGAATCGACCTTGACCAGCTGGACCGGTTCACCGACATCGGGTCGGTGGCCGAAGTGCTCGGCGAGGCACTCGGCGTTGAGGCCGACGGATCCGACGAAAGGCGCTGAAAAGAATGAGCGGGGGCTTCACCGCGGCGACCGATGCGCTTTCATCGGCGTCGAAGAACGTCGGAAAGCTGACGGAACGGTTGTTGGAGGACAACCCGGATCTGTCGAGCACACCGGTGAACGCGGCCGGATTCGGTCAGGCGCACGGCGCCCACGCGGCGAAGTACACCGCCGGCGTGACGGCGTTGTGGGCCTCAGTCCAGGGCTACAGCACCACGCTCGGCGCGTTCGGGACGAACCTCGGCACGGCGGGCACCACCTACGGCACCAACGAGGACGAACAGAAGAACACGATCACCAAGACGGGGATGCGCTAGTGGCCGACGAACTCACCTGGACCGACGTCAAGGCCGTCCTCGACAACCCGAGCGTGCCGCCCGAGAACAAGACCGCGCTCATCGGCTCGTGGATCAAGACGCATCCGGCGCCGCCGCCTTGGACGGCGGAACAGGAGCCGGAGGAGATCAAGCAGAAGCGCAAGGAAGCCGCGAAATACGCGGAGACTTTCAACGCCTTGCCGTTCCTGCCCTACGACGACGACACCAAAAAGGTCTACGGGGGCGCGAAGGCCGCCGGCGATCAGGCCAGCTACAACACGAAGCAAGAGAAGAAGGCCGTCGACGAGGGCAACAAGAAGCTCGACGGCACGAAGGAGCCCACCGCGGAGGGCGCCGGGACCAAGACGTCGGACGAGATCTTCGATGCCGCCGCGCCCGCGCTCAAGGTCTTCCAGACCTTCGGTTCCCTGCTGGCGAAGCTCCCTGAGGACTGCCGCGGGAACACACGCGCGCTCGATTTCGAGAAGGACATCAAGAAGCCTTTCGACGAGCAGCGCGGCATCAACTTCAAGAACTTCGTCGACGACGCCGCCCACTTCAAGACCGGCGCGAAGACCGTCGACCGGACCATCCAGGAGACCGGCTCCGAGTTGAGCGGTCTCTACGGGACCTGGACCGGCGAGGCCGCGGACGCCTCGTCGGACAACTACAACGAGAAGATCCTGCCCAAGGCCAAGAAACTCGCGGAGACGCTGAACCACGCGAGCGAAGCGACGTTGAGCACCAACGCAGCGGTGTTCAAACTGTGCAAGGGCAAGGCCGACGAGATCATCGATCTGTACAAGGAGATCGTCGGCCGCGCCGACTTCCCGATGGCGCAGAAGGTCATCGCCATCGCCAGCGGGGAGAAGAGCGGCAAGGAGGATCTCGGCGCGATCGCGGGCTGGATGGACGCCAACTTCGGCTCCAACCTGGTTCAGAGTCTCAACAACGACGGCTGCTGTGACGACGACGAGTTCAAGAAGGCGGGCCAGAACCTCGCCAAGCAGTGGGTGCAGAGGCAGTTCATCCCGGAGATGTGGGATGGCATCTACGAGAAGTTCGCCAAGAGCTGCAAGGACACCAAGGAATTCGTCGACCAGGCCTACGACGAACTCGACAAGATGATGGGCAAGGTCAAGAACGAGTTCGAAGGCGCGGACAAGGGCGGCGCGGGCGGACCGGGCGGTGGCGCCGGTGGCGGTACCGGTGGAGGACCCGGCGGCGGCTCGGGCACTGGCGGTGGCCCGGGCAACGGTGGTGGTTCCGGTACTGGTGGTGGCTCGGGTTCCGGCGGTGGTTCCGGTTCCGGTGACGGCCAGGGGAACTACGGCGGTGGCCAGGGTGGTTCCGGCAGTGGTTCCGGTGGTTCCGGCGCAGGCGGATCCGGCGATGGCTCGGGCGGCGGCTCGGGTGCTGGTGGCGGCTCTGGTTCTGGTGGTGGTTCGGGTTCGGGTGGCGGTCAGTACAAGCCTCCGCCGATTCCGGACGTCTCGGTTCCCGAGGGCGGCTCGGGTGGTGGATCCGGCGATGGCTCGGGTGCCGGCTCAGGCTCGACCGGTGGTTCGGGTACCGGTGGCGGCTCGGGTTCGGGTGGTTCGGGTTCGGGTGGCGGTCAGTACAAGCCTCCGCCGATTCCGGACATCTCCATTCCCGAAGGTGGCTCGGGCGGAGGAGCCTCGGGCTCCGGGACGGACGCGATCAAGGACGGAACGTCGCCCTCGGGCTCGTCATCGTCCGGTGACGAGCAGCGGGCGACCGCCGAAGAGGCGAAGAAACAAGCCGCCGTAGCAGCCGAAAACGCGAAGAAGCAGGCTTCCGAAGCGCTGAACAAGATGGGTGACGTTCCCGACGGCAGCGAAGTCGGCGGCGGCTCCGGCTCGGGAGGCGGCACCGGTGGTGGTGTCGGTGGTGGCTCCGGGGGCGGCGGCACGGACGCCGCCAACGAGGCCAAGGCCGCGGCCGAACGAGCCACCGAAGACGCGAAGAAGCAGGCTTCGGAAGCATTGGACAAGATGGGCGACGCCCCTCTTGGCGGCAAGGATGACGACGCGAAGGACGAAGCCGAAAAGGCCGCCGAAGACGCGAAGAAGAAAGCCTCCGAAGCGCTGGACAAACTGGGCGACGACGAGTCTGGCGAAGACGGCGAAAAACTGCTCGGTGACAAGACCGGCGAGGACGGCGACAAGGCCGAGGACGGCGAACGCGAGACCCTCAAGGTCAAGCAGGGTGACACGACCTTCGAGATGACCGAGCCGGACAAAGACGGCGAGATGGGCATCAAGGTCGGTGACGGTTCCGGACCGGCCAAGGACTTCAAGCTCGACTGGACCGGCGACGGTGAGGAGTCCAAGTTGGGCTCCACGCCGGCGGCAGAGGACGGCCAGCCGGGCAAGGACGGTGTCCACCGCCCCGGTCCGGACGGCAAGATCCACATCCAGGACGGCGATCTGAAGATCACCGCCGAACGTCCCGACGGTCCGAACGGCCCGACGACGGTCACCGTCGACGACGGCACCGGGAAACCGACCACGTACACCCTCGGCGAGGAGAAACCCGGCACGGACAAGGCGGCGCACCCGCTCACTCCCGGCACCGGGACGGTGCAGCCGGAGTCCCGTTTCACCACCCCGCACCACGGTGGCGGCGGAACCGTTCCCGACAGTCTCGGTGGCGGTGGCGGTAGTACCGGCGGTGGCTCGGCGATCGCGACCCCCTTCGAAACCGCGACCCCCGCGACCGGCCAGTCGTTGACCGAAGGCGTGCACACCGGTGGTGGGACGCACCAGCCGCAACCCGTGGCTTCGGGCGCCCCGTCCGCCCCGATGGGCGGACCGGCCGGTCAGTCGTTCACCGGCGGTGGCGCGATGCCACCGATGGGTGGCATGGGCGGCGGTGGCGCGAACGGTGCCGGTGGCGGCGACCAGGAGCGGACCAACCGCGCGTACCGGATCGAGGGCGAGGTGTTCGACCAGATCAACGAACCCACCGGCCGCATCACCGGTTCGCTGCTGGACGATGAGGAACAGCCGGCCACCCGCAAGCGGTGAGCCAGGGCAGGGGAGAACGTATGAGCGCCGACGACACCTCGAGTATGAGGACCACCCTGGACAGCCTCGTCCGCGAGCAGGCGGAGCGCCGGGGCCTGCGGGATCAGCGTGCGAAGGAGAGCAAGGCCAGCGCGCAGGAGTTCATGACGAAGCAGGTCCACACCGCTGAGCGCTACGTCGAACACCGGCGGGAACTGGGGCAGCGCAAGACGAAGTCCGGCTGGAGCACCGACCGGTCGCACGCGGAGCCGGGGAACGCGTCGGCGTTCGCCGAGACGCCGGGTTTCGACGACGGCTCCGCGGCTTTCGCCCCGGACTCGTCCGCCCGACCAGGACGGGAAACACCCCGGCGTGCTCCCCGTGCCCGTCCGGCGCCGACGGACGACGAAGACGACGCCTTCCTCAACAACCGTTGGCGCGAGTGACTTCGCGGTCAAACGGCGACGTCGAGCAGGAGCACGATCGGGAGCGAGAGCACCGAGGCCAGTGACATGGCGACGGTGTGGGTCTTGAACGTGCCCCGGGTGCTCAGTCCGAGCAGGGACTGGAACATCCAAAAGAAGTTGCTGCTGACGTGAGGGAGGAACAGGGCGCCCGAGCAGGCGGCGAGGGCGACCAGCACCACCGGGACGCCGAGTGAGCCCGCGATCGGTGCGAGGATGCCCGCCGCGGTGATCGCGGAGATCGAGATGGACCCCATCGCGATGTGCAGGATGGCCGCGATCAGCCAGACGAGTACCAAAGGCGGCAGGAATCCGGTGCCGAACGAGCCCGCCAGCACGTCCCGCAGTCCCGACTTCCCGATCACCTCGGCGACCGAGCCGGAGAGCCCGGACAGCACGAGAATGGGCCCGGCCAGCGCCAGCGCCTTGCCCACCGCCGCGTTGACCTCGTGGCGGGGGAGGACACGCCGGGCCAGCAGATGCGCGAGGCCGGCGCCGATCGCCATGGCGATCACCGGTTCGCTCAGCAGCGACACCGGCCCCATCGGGAAGCGGAAGGTGTTGGAGAGCGCGCCGAGGGCGATCAGCGACAGCGTCAGCAGCACCGGAGAAACGGCCAGCGCCAAGGGCAGCCGCTGGACCTCTTTGTTTGGTGTCTGGACGGCCGTGTCCTCTTCGGAGTGATCGCGCTCCAGTTCGTCGGCGGCCGGATTCCAGCGCAACAGCCGTCGCAGCAGCACGGTGAAGACCAGCGTCGTGAGCACGGCGGTGGGCAGGCCGACGGCCAGCCCGAGCAGGAACATCTCACCGAGCGGCACCCGGAGCAGGCCCGCGACGGCGAGAGCGGCGACCCCGGGAACGACGAAGACCAGGCCGACCTCGATCCCGGCGGTCAGCGCGCCGCCCATGAGCGCGACACCCCGGGGGCCCAGCCTGGCGCCGAGGCGCCGGGCCAGCGGCGCGGTGAGCACCAGGACCACATCGGAATAGATGGAGGTGAACACGGTCGACAGCGAGACGGCGAACACCATCGGCACGCGCTTCTCCCCGAAGACGCCCAGCAGCCGTTCCAGGACGCGATGCAAGGTGTTCGTGGCGGTGAGCAGCGAGCCGATGACGACGCCGAAGGTGATGAGCAGGCCGATCTCGGCCAGTACGTCACCGAATCCGGCGGCCAGCGCTTCGGTCGTGCCGCCCGCCCCGAGTCCCGTCGCCAGGCCCAGGTAGGTGGCGCCGATCAGCAGGCCGAAGATCGGCGGCGTCTTGAGCCAGGTGATCAGAACGACGATGCCCACGATGGCGATACCGGTGTTGGCAAGGAGCCAGGCATCGGACACGGTGCCCTCCTCGGGACTCGCGGCGGGCCGGCGCCGGTGCCGTCCCTCGTAGCGACCCAGTAAGCCCGCCGGCGGGTCGACGGTCCAAGACCGCGTTGCTGGCATGGTGATAGGCATCGGCTATCGACCACCAGGAGGTGCGGAGTGGATGCCCGTCAGTTGAAGTACTTCCTGGCCGTCGTGGACGCCGGAAGCGTCCACCGGGCCGCTGAGCTGCTCTTTGTCGCCCAGCCCTCGGTGTCCCAAGCCGTGCGCGCGCTCGAGCGGGATCTGGGGAGCCTGTTGTTCCACCGGACCGGTCGCCGTCTGGTGCTGACCGCCGCGGGACACGCTCTCGTGGCGCCCGCCCGCGAGGTCATGCACGGGCTGGACCTCGCCAGGGCGACGGTGGAGGCGGTCGACGGTCTCCTCGGCGGGGAACTGGCCATCGCCTCGATGCCGTCGCAAGCGGTCAGTCCGCTCACCGGCCTGATCGCCGCATTCGCCGCCGTCCACCCGCTCGTGCGGATCTCCGTCCGAGCGGCGAACACCCCAGCCGACGTCCGGAAGATGCTCACGACCGGAGACGCCGAACTCGGTGTGGTGGCGGCTTCCCCGGTGGCCGCGGCGCAGCCCGGATTGCGGACGCTGCACCTGGAGACCCAGCGCTTCGCCGTACTGGGCCGCGACGAGGCGGCACTTCCCGCCGGGGATCCGGTCCGCCCCGCCGACCTCGCCGGGGCCGCGCTCATCGTCGGCCAGCAGGGCACGGGCATGCGCGGCGTGGCCGACGCCGTGCTCCGGGAGGCACCGGGCAGCCGGTTCGCGGTCGAGGTGGAGCACCGGGAAGCGGTCCTGCCCCTTGTCCTCGCCGGGGTGGGCATCGCGGTGGTCAGCGACTCTTGGCGCGTACTGGCGAAATCGGCGGGCGCCGCCGTCCGGGCGCTGGAATGCGCCGACTCCTTGGCGGTGTCGCTGGAGTCCCGGCAGGGGCGGCTGAGCCCGGCCGCGGCGGCTTTTCACGACCTGGTCGAATCCGGCTGATAGGCACTGCCTTTCACCGCGGCAAGAACTGGGTCTTGGACGCACCGGTCTGGTCCGCCGTCCACTGGACGCATGACCAGCTACCGCATCGCACTCATCCCCGGCGACGGCATCGGCACCGAGGTACTCCCTCCGGCACAGGCGGTGCTCGACGCCGTCGGCAGGCGGCACGCGATCGAATTGACCTACGACTCCTTCGACTGGTCCTGCGAGCGCTATCTGGCCGAGGGCGCGATGATGCCGGCCGACGGCCTCGACCGGATCCGGCGGCACGACGCCGTGTTGCTGGGCGCGGTCGGCTGGCCGGGAGTGCCGGACCACGTGTCGTTGTGGGGGCTGCTGATCCCCATCCGGCGCGGGTTCCGGCAGTACGTCAACCTGCGTCCGGTCAAGGTGCTCGACGGGGTGCCCAGCCCGCTGCGCGCCGCCGGGGACGTCGACCTCGTCGTGGTGCGGGAGAACGTCGAGGGCGAGTACTCCGAAATCGGCGGGCGGCTCGGGCGGGGTACCGAAGACGAACTGGCCGTGCAGGAGGCGGTGTTCACCCGCAAGGGAGTCACCCGCGTCGTCGAATACGCCTACGCGCTGGCCGCGACCCGCCGGAACCACGTGACGTCGGCGACGAAGAGCAACGGGATCGTCCACACGATGCCGTTCTGGGACGAACTGGTGGAAGAGGCGGCGCGGCGGCACCAGGACGTGCGCACCGACAAGGAGCACATCGACGCGCTCGCCGCCAAGCTCGTGCTGTCGCCGGAGCGGTTCGACGTGATCGTCGGCTCCAACCTCTTCGGTGACATCCTCAGCGACCTGGCCGCCGCGGTGGCCGGGAGCATCGGTGTCGCCCCGGCGGCGAACCTCAACCCCGAGCGGGAGTTCCCGTCGATGTTCGAGCCGGTGCACGGCTCCGCACCCGACATCGCCGGGCGGGGCAAGGCGAACCCGCTGGGCGCACTGTGGTCCGCGGCCATGATGCTCGACCACTTGGGCCACCCCGAAGCGGGCGAGGAAGTGCTGGCCGCCGCTTTCGGCGCGCTGGCCGACGGCGTCAGCACCGCCGATCTCGGTGGAACGGCGGGCACGGCCGAGTACACGCGCGCGGTGCTGGACCGGGTCGGTTCCCCGAAAGGTGCTGTGGCGAGCTGACCGCCGCCGTCGCTACGGGAGCCGCCGTTTTCACGAGCGGTGCCAAGCGATCCCGCGATAGGTGGAGCTGTCCGTGGCGTAGCCGTAGCCGATGATGACGGCGCCGGTCGCGTTGATGTGCTGGGCCACGATCGCCTTGAGACCGCGGGGAGACGGGAGCGGGAACGGTGTCGCGTCGGCGTCCCAGCGGACGGGCCGCACGGTTCCGTGGCTCAGGGACTCGCCGACGACCGTCCCGGCGTCATCGATGTCGAAGCAGGTACTGGCGAGGTCCGAGGGCAGGGGCCGGAGCACGGTGGGCCGCCCGTCGCGATCCCACCGCGCGCAGGTGCCGCGCCGGTCCGGGGTCACGCCCCAGCCGATGGCGACACCGCGTCCGGTGATCCGGACGACCTGTCCCGCGGTGAACTCCGGTTCGCCGGTCAGCAGGGTGGTCCCCCGGTCGCGATCCCACACGACGCCGTCGCCGAGGATGGCGCCGGAGTCGTTGATACCGCAGGCCGTCGCGCGGCGGGGTGGGGGCAGTTTGCTGATCCTCCCCGAGGAGGACCAGCGCACCGCGGTCCGGGCACCCGTGCCGTCCGTGGCGGATCCGACGACCTCGTCCAGCCCGTTCAGGTCGTGTCCCTGGGTCTCGCCCTCGCCCGGCAGGGTGTCGAGGTCCACCGCTTCGCCGCCGGGTTCCCAGCGCAGCGCCCGCCAGCGGTATCCCGGCCGCATCGCGTTCCCCAGTATCGACCCGCGTTCGTTCACCCGGCTCGCCGTGCCGGAGAGCATGCCGGCGGGGAGTTCGAGCACGTGCACCCGGCCGTCGGGTTTCCAGCACACGGGCCGAAGGCTTTCGCCGGTGTGGAGCGTGCCGGCGATGACACCCGAGGAGTTGCCGCTGACGGCGCGGCCGCCGGAGTAGCCGTCGACGACCGGCAAGGGCGAGGGACGTCCGTCGCGGTCCCACCGGACCGGCCGCGAACCCGACTCGCCCACGATCATCCCGGCGTCGTTCACGTAGTAGGCGCTGGTGCCCTCGCCGTCGGAGAGCGGCCGCAGATCGACCGCGGTGAAGCCGGGTCCCTCGGGCATCGGATCGGGCACGAGTGCGCACTCTAGTGCGAGGATCGCTCGCGACGGGGAAAGTTGCACTGACCGGGTGAAGCAGTGTCCTCATCGGATCCGGACGCCGCGCTCCACAAAGGACAGGGCCCACCGAGCGCAGCTCGCCGAAGGCCGCGGCGGAGGACTGTGACACCACCGCCCGCTGATCGGCCGCGGGCACCGAGTCCGCGCCGAAGTACGCGAGCGACAGGGACTTCGGGAACGACGCCATCAACTTCGCGCCGGAGTCCGCCGGTGGCATGCCCGCGACGACGCCGACGGTCACCATGCGGCCGTTCGGAGTGAGTTTGCCGAAGAAGGACGGCAGGTCCGGACCGGCTACGACGTCGATGACGGGGAGGACCCGCTTCCCCGTGACGTGACCCGTCCGCCGAACCCAGGGGAAACCCTGAGCCTGATCGATACCTCGGAGCTAGGAGATGTGGTCCTTGAAGCCGATGCCATGGGATGGCGATACTTCATAGTTTTACCGGTATGAAACGAACTTCAGTGGTCATCGCCGCACTCTGCGCGGCTACGCTCGTTTCCCCGGCCGTCGCGTCCGCGACACCGGAAGCGAACGACCCGGTGCGGCGAACTCTGCAGCGTGACGCCGACGCGCTCGTGGCGGGTGGTTCGCCGGGCGCTCTCGTGGAGCTGAGCACGGCCAAGGGCAGCGTCAAGGTGCGCAGCGGCCATGGCGATCTACGGGCCAAGACCCCGGTGCCGTGGAACGGGCACTTCCGGATCGCCAGCTTCAGCAAGACGTTCCTGGCCGCGACGATGCTCCAGCTTGTCGGCGAGGGCAGGCTGTCCTTGGAGGACACCGTGGATCGGTGGCTGCCGGGGATGGTGAGCGGGAACGGCAACGACGGCAGCGCCATCACCGTCCGGCAGTTGCTGCAGCACACCAGCGGCCTGCGCGACTACATGGCGGAGCTCGATCTCTTCACCGAGGAAGGCTTTCTGCGCAGTCGCTTCGACAAGCTCAGCGCGTCCGACGCGGTGAAGCTGGCGGTCGGGAAGGCACCGGAGTTCAAGCCGGGGAAGAGCTGGGGCTACTCCAACACCAACTACGTCCTCGCCGGGATGGTGACCGAGAAGGTGACGGGCAGGGACTGGCAGAAGGAGGTCGCCGAGCGGATCATCCGCCCGCTGAGCCTGCGGGAAACCTCGCTGCCTTACACGTCGCCGTTCATCCCCGCCCCGCACGCCAGGGGCTACGACCGGTTCGTGGTGGAGAGCTCGAACCCGCCGCGACTCGGACGGCGCGTGGATGTGACGCTGATGAATCCGTCGGCGGGCGGTGGCGCGGACGGTTCGATCAACAGCACCACCGAGGACGGCAACAAATTCCTCCAGGCGCTGCTGGGCGGCAAGGTGCTCACCCCCTCGTTGCTGGCCGAGATGAAGAAGACCGTGCCCGCGCCGGGCCTCGGGGCGTACGGGCTGGGCCTCATTCGCCTGACCAGCTCCTGCGGCGCTTACTGGGGCCACGGCGGTGCGCTGCCCGGCTACCTGACGGGCAACGGCGTGACCGAGGACGGCAAGCGCAGTGTGATGGTGTCGCTGAACACCCGCACGCCCTACAACCCCGGTGCCGAACTGCCGGAGGGGAACCCTCTGGACCCGGTGATCGACCACGCCCTCTGCGTCAAGTGACTCGTGCGTGGTAGGGACGGTTCTGGTGGCCCGGCATTGACCGACCCGCCCCCACGACAGCCACCGAATCACTGCTACCGGACTCATCGCAGTCTCGCGCCGGGACGGTGATGCGGAAGGGGCCGGGTGGGGAAGATTCGGGACGTTCAACGTCCCAGATCCTCTCCACTCAGCCGCCCCACGCGCGAGCGGCCTCCACCATCCCCGTGACGCATTCGGCGACGGCCGGCCGGGTTTCACTTCGCGGCTGTACGGCGTAGAGCTGCCGGTGCAGGACGGGTTCGAGTGGGGTGCACACCACGGTCGGCGGCGCGACCGTGGTCGCCATGCTCGGGACCAGCGTGACCGCGCCGAGCCCGGCGACGACGGCGAACTGGGTGCTGAAGCCGCTGACCGTATGCCGCACCGTCGGCTCGATGCCACGCTCGCGCAGGGTCTGGCGGAGCCAGGCGTTCGCCAGGTTGGGCCGCGCCCAGGCGACCCAGATCTCGTCCGCCAGGTCTTCGGCGGGAACCGAGTCCGCGCCGGCCAGCGGATGTCCGGCCGGGAGCACGATCATCGCCGAGTCGTCGCGCAGGACGGTCCAACGGGTGTCGGGCGGCCGGGTGAGCGGCATGTTCTCCCAGCTCTCGACGACCACGACGTCGAAGACGCCGTCGGTGAGGGCGGGCAGGGCCTCTTCCGGTTCGACCTCGTGCAGCCGGGCTTCGATACCGGGGTGGCGGACGGTGAGGCCGGTGAGCGCGGGCATGATGAACGTGTGCACCCCGGACGGGATGGCGCCGATCTCGACGACGCCGGTCATCTCGCCGGTGAGGGAGTCCAGATCGGCGCGGGCGGCGCGGAGTTCGGCGAGGACCCGGTCCGAACGTTGCGCGAGCAGCAGTCCCGCCGGGGTCAGCCGGACGCCGCGACCGTGCCGCACGAGGAGCCGGGTGCCCGCTTCCCGTTCCAGTTTGGTCAGCTGCTGGGAGATCGCCGACGGCGTCACGTGCAGCAGTTCGGCCGCCGCGGCGAGCGATCCCCGCCGCCACACCGCGTGCAGCATCCGCAATCGCTCCACATTGGACAGTTCGCCACTCATTAGCCGAGCTTAACCCTCGAGGTAAGAGGATCTCGCTGGTCCTCCCCGTCGCCGTGCGGTCGAATCGAATCCATGGCTCACCACGGAATTCTCGCCGATCCGCGGACGCAAGGGATGCTCGGCGCCCTCGCGATCGCCCTGTCCGCCCCGCTCGTCGCGCTGTCCGGGGTGAGCTCGACGACGGCGACGTTCTTCCGCTGTCTGTTCGCGTTGCCGATCCTCGTCGTACTGGCGCGGACGCGAGAGCGCGGGCACCGTCCGACCCCGGCCGCGCGGCGACGGCACGTGCTCGCCGGTGTCCTGCTGGGGATCGACATGGTGCTGTGGAGCGAGGCGATCCTGTCCGTCGGCGCGGGCGTCGCCACGGCGCTGGTCAACGTCCAGGTCATCCTGGTGCCGCTGGCCGGGCTGCTGTGGTTCGGCGAGCGGCCGTCGCGGGTCTTCTGGCTGTCGATCCCGCTCATGCTGGCGGGGACGGCACTGGCGGGCGGGCTGGCGGACGGCGGGACCGCGGGCAGCGATCCCTGGTACGGCACCGTCATGGCGGTGCTGGCGGGTGTCGCCTACGCCGGCTATCTCATTCTGTTGCGCCGCGCCGGAACCGAAGGCGGTGGCCGCACGACGATGCTCGCGACGGTGACCGCGGCCTCGGCGAGCGTGGGCGGCCTTTCCGGGCTGGTGGCGGGAAACCTCGACGTCACGCCGACGGCTTCGGCGCTGCTGTGGCTGCTCGTACTGGCCGTGACCGGGCAGGTGGTCGGCTGGCTGCTGATCAGCAAGGCCTTGTCCGCGCTCCCGGCGAGCGGCGGATCCGCCATGCTCATGCTGCAACCCGCCGCCGCGATCCTGTTCGGGGCCGCCATGCTCGGCCAGTGGCCGACCCCGTTGCAGCTGGCGGGGTGCGCGCTAGTCGTCGTGGTGGTCGGGGCCGTTTCGTTTTCTGGGCGGCCGGCCGTCAAGGAACGACGAGCACCGGCCAGTGCCCGGTCCTGATGAGCTTCGTCGCGACCGACCCAGCGAACCGGTGTCCCGCCTTCTGTGACGCGCCGACCACCACGGTGTCGACCTGGCTGCGGTCGGCGGTGTCGCGGAGCGCGGTGTAGGGATCGCCGTAGGTCTTCGGGAAACTGACCGGCACTTCCAGTTCGTCGGCCGCTCGCATCGCCGTGCCGGAGCCGTCGACCCCGGCCAGGATGGCCCGCCCCGTGCGGCGATGGCGCAGGACATGGTCGACATGATGGCCGCCAAGGAAGCGAGCCTCGACAACGCCGAGCCGCGTACCCCGGAGGCCACCACACCGACGGCCTTCACGTACTTGGGGCGTGTTCGTCGTGAGCGGCGATTCGGTTCCAGTGGGGGTGTGGAAATAGGGAAGTCGAGGGTCCCTGTTTTCCACACCCCGGCCGCCGGTCACCATCACCGATCTCACCCGCGAACCTGCCCAAGTACATGAAGATCGAGTTTCCCCGTCCACTCTGGACGGACAGCCACTTTCAGATCGAACCGGTGCGCAGTGCGAAGGCGACCGCGTGCGTGCGGTTGTGGAGGCCGTAGCGCGTCATCACCCGGTGGAGCACGTTCTTCACCGTGCTCTCGGAATAGGCGAGCTTGGCCGCGATCTCCTCCGTGCCGTGGCCGTCGGCCAGCAGGCGGAGGACCTCACGTTCCCGGTCGGACAGCCCGGACAGCGCGAGACCGTTGGGTGCCAGCAGGTCTTCCTGGATGCGCTCGAGCTGGGAGAGCAGGCTGCCCTGCAAGCGGGGCGGAAGGGCGCCGGCGCCCTGGCTGACCGCGAGAATCGTCCGCACCAGATGTTCGCTGTCGAGGTCACGTCGCGGCAGTAACGCGGCCATGCCGCATTCGATCGCCGTCATCAGGACCTGGACCGGGAAATGGTCCGTGACGATCACGCACCGGGGCGGCGCCTTGAGCGTCGACGCGGCACGAACCTGGCGCAGGAACGTGAAGACCCCGTCGCCGATCGAATCCCCGACCGTCACGATCACCTCGGCCAGTCCGAGGTCGGACTCGGACAGTACTTTCAGTCGCTCGTCGGCACCGAGAATACTCGTCGTACCGAGCCCGGCCAGGAGATCCGGGGCGTGCACGGCGACCATGACACGATCGGTTCCCCTGGTGCTCTTCACTCCGCGGTTCATGATCGAAGCTCCCTCCCGAAGCGTTCGGAAACCCGGAATCGGGCACGCGGATCGGCCGTCGGGTGGCCGGTCCACGGGCGCGTGAGTGATTATCACATTGCTTAGAAGCTATAACGTTACAACGTTGTACGTCAACCGTGGAGGTCTTGCTTCCCACGAATGATGGAGCTTCACAGGCAAGACGCCCGAAGTGCGTCAAAGGTTCGGTGCGAACGTGATCGGGCTCGGCGAAGACCGGTCACCGCGTCGTGAGGTCGTCCAGTTCGTCCGCGATCAGCAGATCGGGGTCGAACTTCATGCCGGTGAACTGGCCGGCGAGTTCGAGTGAGAGCACGCCGTGCAGGCGGGTCCAGAAGGCGAGCGCGCGGTGCAGGGTCGCGGAGGTGGCGGGGTGGTCGCCCGCCCACTCGCGGTGGTTGTCCAGATGCGTGTCGAACGGGGTTTCCGGCTTGTCGACGGTGATCGTCTGGCACGCTTCGAGCAGCACCGCCATGACTTCCCTCGAGATGGCGGTGGTGTCGTCCGGCGCGTGGTAGCCGGGGACGGGCGTGCCGTAGATGAGGAAGTAGCGCTGCGGGTCGCTCCGGGCCCAGTCCCGGATGGTGACGGCGAGCCCGGACAGATCGGCGCCGGAGTCGAACGCCGCGCGGACGGCGTCGGCGAGGCTTCGGTAGGCGTCGCGGATGAGCGCGGTGATGAGGTCGTCGCGGCTGGCGAAGTACCGGTACAGCGCCGGGCCGCTCATGCCCACCTGTTTGGCGATCGCGTTGAGTGACAGCGCGGAGACCCCGGCGGTGGCGATCTGCTCCCACGCGCGCTGCTTGATCTCCGCGCGCACCTGGTCGCGGTAGCGCTCCCGCGGGCTCTGCCCGTCCGCGTTCGTCATCGGCCCTCCCGCCTCCGTCGGCCCGAAGCTTAGTTGCAGCTCCGGACGATGAGGAATCGAAGGGGCATGATCCCTTGCACGAACCGCCCTGGTCCACCGGAAGCGCCGAAGCCCGGCCGTGGGTGTTCGACAATGGCGTCGTTGGATCTCTTGAGCGGAGAGGGCGTGCCGGATGGCTGGCGATGATTTCGCCTGGCTGGACGCGACGGCGCAGGCGGAACTGGTCCGCCGGGGACAGGTGTCACCGCTGGAACTGCTGGAAGCGGCGATCGCGCGCATCGAAATGCTCGACGGCGAACTCAACGCCGTGGTCAGTACGCGGTTCGAGAAGGCGCGGCGCGAGGCGGTGACGGCGCGCGGGCAAGGACCGTTCCGTGGCGTGTCGATGCCGCTGAAGGACTTCCTCTGTCACACCGCGGGCGATCCGGTGTACGGCGGCATGCGGGTTCTGCGGGACCGGGATTGGCGGGCGCCGCCGGACTCCTATCTCGCCGCGCGGCTGGGCGACGCGCGACGCGGAGCCCGTGGGACCTGGCGCGGTCGCCCGGCGGGTCGGCCGCTGCGGTGGCCGCGGGCACGGTCCCCGTCGCCCACGGCAACGACATGGCGGGCTCGATCCGGATCCCCGCGGCCGCCTGCGGGCCGGTCGGGCTGAAGCCGACCCGCGCGCGGACCAGCCTCGGGCCGGAGTTCGGCGAATACTGGGGCCAGGTCACTCACGAACACGTCCTCACCCGGTCGGTCCGGGACACGGCGGGGGCAGCGCCAGGGGACCCCTGCAGCGCGCCGCCGCCGGACCGTCCTTATCGGACAGAGGTCGGCGCCGATCCCGGCAGCTTGCGGATCGGGTACCGGATCACCGCGCCGGGCACCTGCGAAACCGCGCACGCCGACTGCGTCGCCGCGGTCGAGCGGACGGCCCGCCTGCTGGAATCCCTCGGCCACCCGGTCACTCCCAGCGCGGCGGCCGCACTGGACGCGCCCGGCATGTTCCGATGCCCGCGCTGCTCGCGGCCGTGGTCACCTGGGAACTCGACGCCTGGTGTAACGAAAGTGGCTTTCGCGACACGGACCGGGTAGTCGCCCGCCGTCCGCTCACGAGGAAGGCAGGAGCGCCAGTTCGGCCAGAGCCTGTTCCCGTCGGGCGCTGAACGCCGGCGCGGGGGAGAGTTCGACGGCCAGCGTGAGGCACTCCCTGGCCTCTTCGAAGGCGCCCGCCTCCCGCCAGGCTCGCCCCTCGCGGAGCGCGCAGATCGCCTCCATCACGCCGAACCCGCCTTCCCACGAGAGCCATCGGCTGGTGCGGTAGTAGCCCGCCGCTTCCCGCCATTCGGCGAGATCCGCGAGCACGTCACCGATGGCGCGCAGGGCCAGTGACTTCAGCATCCGGTGGAGACCGGGGTACGTGTCGTCAGCCAGCCTGTCGGCGTCGGCGAGCACGGCGTGGTGGACGGCGAGCGCTTCGGAGTGCCGCCCGGCCGTTCGCAGCGCGTGCCCGTAGACGTTCCGGGCCGAGCTCTGTCCGTTCCAGAACGGCAGTTCGCCCGCCGATTCGTACCCGCGTTCCGCGTATTCGAACGCTTCGGCTTCCCGTCCGACGTAGTGCAGCACTTGGCCGAGGTAGATGGACGCCCAGGTCTGCTCGGTGCGGTCGCCGATCCGGGTGGCGATGTCCAGCGCGCGGCGATGCGCCTCGACGGCGCCTTCGTCATCGCCGCGACAGACACTGCAGGCCCAGCCGACGAAGTTGAGCAGCTTGGCCTCGTCCGCGGCGTTGCCGAGCGCGTTCGCCGCGGCCGCGCCGAGGGAGAAGATCTCCCACCACGGCCGCTGCCCGCTTCGCCCGTCGGAGTACCAGTGCAGTGCGACGGCGAGGCCGCTGACCTCCCGGTGCCATCCCTTCCGCGCCGCCACCCGCTGCGCGGCGACCCAGTTGTCGCCTTCGACGTCCAGCCAGCGCGCGTTCTCGTCCCGCGAGCCGAAGCGCCCGGTCTCCGGTGCCTTGGGGTAGAACAACCTGGCCGCCTCGGCCGCTTTGTCGAGCAGGTGGGCGAGCACGGTGTCGCGCGCCGCCGGGTCCTCCTCCGCCTCGAACCGCTCCTCGGCGAACAGGCGGATCAGGTCGTGGAACTGGTGGCGTTCCGGCACGGTCGTGGACTGCAGGAGGCTGGCGTCGAAGAGTTCGTCGAGGTGCTCGCGGACGTCGGCGTCGGAGGCACCGGACACGACGCCCGCGAGTTCGAGACCGAAGTCGGCGCCCGGCACGGTCGCCAGCCGCCGGAACAGCCGCCGTGCCCCTTCCGAAACCCCGCGATAGGACAGGTCGAACGCCGAGCGCAGTTGCAGATCGCCCGCCGCGAGCGCGCGCAGCCGGGTGCCTTCGTCGCGCAGCCGGTCGGCCAGCTGGGCCAGTGACCACTGCGGCCGGGTGGCGAGCCGGTTGCCCGCGATCCGGACCGCGAGCGGCAGATACCCGCACAGCTCGACGAGTTCCCGCGCCGCGGCGGGCTCGGCGCGGACGCGATCCTCGCCGACGATCTTGGCGAGCAGGCCGGTCGCACCGCCGTCCGAAAGCGGCTCGAGCCCCAGCCAACGGGCGCCCTCGAGCCCGGCGAGCGTGCGACGGCAGGTGATGAGGGTGAGGCAGCCGGGCCCGGTGACCAGCAGCGGCCGGACCTGCGCCTCGTCGGCGGCGTTGTCGAGCACCAGCAGGAGCTTCCGTCCGTCGAGCAGCATCCGCAGCAGCGCGGACCGATCGTTTTCGGAGGCGGGCACCTGCCCCGGAGCGACGTCCAGCGCGCGCAGCAGCCGGTCGAGCGCGGCACGGGCGCTCAGTGGTTCTTCGTCCATCCCTCGCAGGTCGACGGCGAAGCAGCCATCCGGGTAATCCATGCGCCACCGGTCCGCCGCGGTCACCGCGAGCGCGGTCTTCCCGACTCCGGCCTGCCCGACGATCGCGACCACGCCACCGCCCTCGGTGATCTTCGCGGACAGCTGTTCCAGCTCGTTTTCCCGGCCGGACAGATCCGCGAGGGGCGCGGGCAGCGCACAGGTCGCCGCGACGTGGGCGGCCAGCGCCGGATTCCGCCGCCGTCCCTGTTTGGCGACGGTCAGGAAGAACTCCCGGTCGCCGCCGGTCAGGCCGAGCGCGTACGCGAGCACCTCGGCGGAGCGCTGCTGGGCCGCTCGGGCGCGGCCGCGTTCCAGCTCGCGCAGGGCGCGGACGCTGAGTCCGGAGGCCTCGGCCAGCCGCTCCTGCGTCCAGCCCGCGGCTCGCCGGTGTTCGAGCAGGAGCTTTCCGAACACCGACCGCTTCTCGTTCTCCTCCACCGGTTCCACCGCGGTCCATTCAACCGGCAGCCTTCCGGCGGCGAAAAGCT
This sequence comes from Amycolatopsis sp. cmx-11-51, assembly GCF_047608665.1. Classification (NCBI taxonomy): domain Bacteria; kingdom Bacillati; phylum Actinomycetota; class Actinomycetes; order Pseudonocardiales; family Pseudonocardiaceae; genus Amycolatopsis; species Amycolatopsis sp. cmx-11-51. The sequence goes on from NZ_JADNQO010000003.1 coordinate 457,527, forward strand.
GCCCCCTGATTCTGCTTGTCCCGCCTTCTCCGCAGCCGGTTACCTGGTAGGTATGTCGACGATCATGACGACCCCCGTCCGGCCGGTCGTCCGTGCCGAGGAGCGACGGGAGATCCGGGTCGCGGTGTACGCGGGCGACCCGCTCGTCCGTGCGGGCCTGCGCAGCGCGCTCGGCGCCGGCCAGGGCATCGCGTTGTGGGACGACCCGGGGGCGGCCGACGTCCTCGTCGCGGTCGCGGGGAACGAGCCGCACCGGATCCCGGCCGGGCCCGCCCGGCTGGTGCTGGTCGCCGACGAGCCCAACCAGGCCGAGCTGTGGGCCGCGGTGGAACGCGGGCTCGCCGTCGTCGTCGCGCGTTCCGAGGCGACCCCCGGGAGGCTGTTGCGCGCGGTTTCCGACGCCCACGCCGGCCGAGGCGATCTGCCCGCCGACCAGCTCGGCAGCCTGCTCCGCGGAATCTCGCGGCTGCACAAGGAAGTTCTCGAGCCGCGTGAACTCGCGCTCAGCGGACTGTCGCCCCGCGAGACCGAAGTCCTCCGGCTGCTCGCGGAGGGATACGACACCGGTGAGATCGCCCGGCGGGTGGCCTACTCCGACCGGACCGTGAAGAACATCCTCCACGGCCTGCTCACCAGGTTCGGCCTGCGTAACCGCACGCATGTCGTGGCGTACGCGCTCCGGGAAGGCCTCATCTGACACGCGCGCTCAGATGACTCCCTCGCGTATCGCGTAGGCCACCGCGTGTGATCGGTTCCGCAGGCGCAACCGATCGGTGACGGCGTAGATGATGTTCTTCACCGTCCGCTCCGAATAGGAGAGTTCGGTGGCGATCTCTCCGGTGTCGAGCCCGTCGGCCATCAGGCGCAGGACGTCGATCTCACGCGAGGAAAGACCGGCCCCGGCGGGCTCGCTCGGCTCGAGCATCTCCCGGTGGAGCCGCTCCGCGTGTTCGGCCAGCCTGGTGTGCAGGTTGGACGGCGGGCTCACCCCACCCGACGCGGCGAGACGGACGTTGTCGGCGACCCGGTTGTCGGTCACCGCCGACCTCGGCAGGATGGCGACCACCCGGCACTCCACCGCGACCGCGAGCCCGCCTTCCTCGATCCGGTCGGTCACCAGCACGATCGGTTTGCCGAGTTCGGCGGCGACTCCACGCAACTCGATGACCGCGTCGGGCGAAAGCCGGTCGAAGGCGGCGGCGACGACCTCGATTTCGTCCCGCGCCCGGCCGTCGACGACTCTCACCGACGCCCGTGCCTCGAGCAGGTCGGTCATTCCGGCCTTCGTGATGGGGTCGAGCGCGCATACGCTCACCCGGACCGCTTTCCCGCGTTCCTCTCCCGCCGGTGACGGCCGGAAGGGCTTCGTGTCCACTGTGGATCCTCGATTGTCAAGAGCCGCCAGGACAGAAAGCCTTGCCCGTCCGCGCGAGCGGGTTTCTTGTACGGTGGTACCCGGGTAGCGACCCACTTCGGTGACCCCCACACCTGACGGTGGGTCGCTCCCGTTTCATGCGGCTCACGGCGATTCTCCTCCGCCGGAAAAGTCACGGCAACGTGTTCGGCCGCGTCCTGGTTTCCCAGCCAGCAGAGAATGGCCGAATGGGCATCTCCGTGTCCGCTGTCGTTCGAGAGAAACGGACCCGCGTCGTATGAGTGTTCGCAGGATTCTCCTTCTCGGCGCGATCACCGTGGCGATGGCGGCGACGGGAGTGGCTCCGGCGGCGCCCAGTGCGCGGCCGTCGAAGCCGGTCGAGCGCCTCGGCGTGCTCGTCACGAATCCGGGAGGTCCTGCAAGGCCGGGCGCATCCGGCGCGGTGATCGACCAGGTCGGCAACCTGAACGCCGCACGCGATCTCGACGTCGTCCGTGCCGCGCTCGGCGAGGAGAAACCGAGCTACGCCGGCTATTCCTACGCCACGTTGCTTGGCCAGCAGTACGCCGAACGATCCCTTCGAAGGATCAGGGCGATGGTCAACGACGGGAACAGGGACCACAGCCTGCGGACGACCTACCGATTCATGCGGAGTTTGACCGTGCCGGTGGAACGGGATTTCCCGGCTTTTGCGAAATTGTGTGTTTACGGCGAACCTCTCTGAGAAAGCCAAGAAAGGTACACTCGTCTATCCGGGAACGGCGGATTGGCCCTATCTCGGCCAAGAGCTGAAGCGTTTCCGGGATGGAGAGGGCGGCGCACCGGCTTCGGCGCGCAACGTTCCCGAGCCGGTCAATCGCCCGGCGCCGTCGATCTGGTGCAGCGATTGGCGGCTCCCGATCGAGGACTTCGCCGCGTGCGTCGGCGAACCGCTGAAGACGACGAACCCGCAGGGTCCGCTCAAGGTCCGCGGCGCACCGCCGAACAGAGCGGCTCCCGTCTCGTCACCTACGAGGGGTGGGGGCGCACCGTCCACCGGGGGCGGCGGTCCGAGCCCGTGTGTCACCAAGCCGTCGATGCCTGTTTGACCGATCTGAAGTGCCGGAGAAGGGGGCTCGTGCCCATCGGCGGAGCAATCTCCAAGACCCTGAACTGCTAAAACGCCACGTTGGCACTACTTGGCGCCAAGTAGTACTTGTGTTGGCGCCATTGTGGTGCCATGATGGCATCATGGATTTGACGCCCTTTGTGGACAACGTTCGCCGGGAACTCGCCGTCGCCGCCGAGGCGGGTGGAGCCGAGGCGAGCGCCCTCGCCGAACGACTGACCGCGCCGCTCGCGTCGGCCATCCGTCTCGCGCTGCTGGACGCGTTGTCCGCCGCGTCGGACGAGATCACGCGGGATCTCGCGCCCGGTTCGGTCGAGGTCCGGCTGCGTGCCGGGGAAGCCAGCTTCGCCGTCACGGTTCCCGCGGTTCAGCCGTCCGAGTCCGTCGCGGCTTCGGTGCCGGAGCCCCCGATGCCTCCCTTGCCCCCGCTGCCGGACGAGGAGGGGGCCACGGCCAGGATCAACTTCCGGCTGCCGGAGCAGCTCAAGGCACGCGTCGAAGAGGCCGCGGCCGCGCAAGGCCGTTCGGTCAACGCGTGGCTCGTGCGTGCCGCGTCCGCCGCGCTGCGGCCGTCGGAACCCGCCGCCCGGCCCGCCTCGCCGAGCGGCGGTCATCGCGCCACCCAGCGCTACACCGGCTGGGTCCAATAACACTCAGCTGACCAGCACAAACACCGAGCACCACACCTTTGAGGGGACAACCATGCCTACTTTCGCCACCCCGGAACCCATTCTCGTGGACATCGAGCCCGTCGTCGGCGACGTCCGCGTCGTCGCCGGGGACCGTGCCGAAACGGTCGTCGAGGTCGCTCCGGCGGACAAGAACGACGACTCCGACGTCCAGGCCGCGGCGCGGACCGTCGTCGAGTTCTCCGGCGGCACGCTGACGATCAAGGCGCCGAAAATGCGCCTGTTCGACTTTTCCAAGCGGACGAGGTCGATCGACGTGACCATCGAACTGCCCGCAGGCTCACGGTTGCAGGGGAACACCGGTCTCGGTGACCTCCGCGTGACCGGGCGGCTCGGTAGCTGCCGTTACAAGTCCGGTGCCGGGAACGTCCAGCTCGACCACGTCGGTGAGCTGAATTTGAACACCGCCGCCGGGAACATCGTCGTCGACCACGTCGAGGGCAACGCCGAGATCACCACGAGCTCCGGCCGCGTGCACGTCGGCGAGATCACCGGCACCGGCGTGGTCAAGAACTCCAACGGTGCCACCACCATCGGAGCGGCGGGCGACACGCTCCGCGTCCGCTCGGCCAACGGCGACATCACCGTCGACCGGGCCGAGGACGGGGTGGAAGCCAAGACCGCCAACGGTTCGGTCCGCGTGCTCGACGCCGCACGGGGCACGCTCGCCCTCGAGACCGCCATGGGCGACATCGAGGTCGGCATCCGCCAGGGCACCGCGGCCTGGCTCGACGTGAACACCACCTTCGGCCGCGTCGTCAACGACATGGACTCCGCCGCCGAACCCGGCGCCACGACCGACAAGCTCGAAGTGCGCGCCAGCACCTCCCTCGGCGACATCGCCATCCGTCGTTCTTGACTCACAAGTCCTTACGAACCAGGGGAATCCACATGAGACACCCGGCCATCTCCGCGACCGGACTGCGCAAGTCCTACGGCGACAAGGTCGTACTGGACGGCATCGACCTGCACGTCCCGCCCGGCACCGTCTTCTCGTTGCTCGGCCCCAACGGTGCCGGCAAGACCACCACGGTCAACATCCTGTCCACTTTGGTCAGTCCGGACGCCGGGGGTGCGACCATCGCCGGAGCCGACCTGGCCACCGATCCCGACGGCGTCCGCGCCGCCATCGGCCTCACCGGCCAGTTCTCCGCGGTCGACAATCTCCTCACCGGTGAGGAGAACCTGTTCCTCATGGCGGATCTGCACCATCTGCCGCGCCGGGCGGGACGCGAACGCGCCGCCGAACTGCTGGAACGGTTCGAGCTGGCCGAAGCCGCGAAGAAGACACCGGCCACTTTCTCGGGTGGGATGCGCCGCAAGCTCGATCTGGCGATGACGCTGATCGGCGACCCCGAGGTCATCTTCCTCGACGAGCCGACCACCGGTCTCGACCCGCGCAGCCGTCGCACGATGTGGCAGATCATCCGGGACCTCGTCTCCGGCGGGGTGACGATCTTCCTCACCACGCAGTACCTGGAGGAGGCCGACCAGCTCGCCGACCGGGTGGCCGTACTCGACGGCGGCAGGGTCGTCGCGCTGGGCACACCCGACGAACTGAAGCGACGCGTGCCCGGCGGGCATATGCAACTGAAGTTCCCCGACGCCGTCTCGCTGCGCGACGCGGCCCGCATGCTTCAAGTGTCCGCATCGGACGAAGAGACCCTGGCGCTCCGCGTGCCGACCGACGGCACCGTCGCCGCGGTTCGCGCGGTGCTGGACCGGCTCGACGCCGGAGCCGTCGCGGTCGACAGCCTCACCGTGCACACCCCGGACCTCGACGACGTGTTCCTCAGCCTCACCGGTCACCGGACCGAAGCGACCAAGGAGATGGCCCGATGAGCACCCTGGCCCTGTCGATGCGCGACTCGGCGACCATGCTGCGCCGCAACATCCGGCATATGCAACGGTATCCGTCGCTCACCCTCATGCTGGTCGGCCAGCCGATCGTGTTCCTGCTGCTGTTCGTCTACGTCTTCGGCGGCACCCTCGGGAACGGGCTGGGCGGCGCGGGCGGCCGCTCCGAGTACGTCGGCTACGTCACGCCCGCCATCCTGCTCATCACCGTGTGCAGTGCCGCCCTCGGCACCGCCATCTCCGTCGCGACGGACATGACCGAGGGCATCATCGCCCGGTTCCGCACCATGGCGATCAGCAAGGCCTCCGTGCTGACCGGTCACGTCGTCGGCGCGTTCATCCAGACGGCGTTCGCGCTCGCCGTCGTGTTCGGGGTCGCGCTGCTCGTCGGTTTCTCGCCGACGGCGGGAGTCGGCGAATGGTTCGCGACCATCGGCGTGCTGGCGCTGCTGACCATCGCGCTCACCTGGCTGTCGGTGGCGCTGGGGCTGGCGGCCAAGAGTGTCGAGACGGCGAGCAACACCCCGATGGTCTTCATGCTGCTTCCCTTCCTGGGCAGCGGTTTCGTGCCCACCGACTCCATGCCGGCCTGGCTGCGCTGGTTCGCCGAGTACCAGCCGTTCACCCCGGTCATCGAGACGATCCGTGGCCTGCTGCTGGGTACCCCGATCGGCAACAGCGGCTGGCTCGCGGTCGGCTGGTGCGCCGTGCTCTCGATCGTGGGGTACCTGTGGTCGAAGTCGTTGTTCGCCAAGGAACGCGACCGGTGACCTGAGATCGACGCGACCGGGGGTCGTCCCGGGCAGGCCAGGCGGTTCTTCGCCGCTGTGTGAGGCTGACGATGAAGGAATGGGGACGATCAACAGGGGTTCGGGGACATGTCTCCCTCAGGAACCCCGGCACAAGCCGAGTGGGGAAGATTGCGGACGTTGAACGTCCGCAATCTTCCCCACTCGGCTCTTGCGGTCACTAGTGTCGCGTGATCCTGCTTGTTTGACGTTGGGTTTTGTTCCTCGGACGGCGATCTCCGGAGATCGCCGTCTGATCACGGGTAAGACCTGCAGGATCACGCGACACTAGCGATGTTGAGTCCGGAATGTCACCAGCAGCGCTGATAAGCAGGTCTGCAGCTTTGCCTGGACCCTGCGCCTAGCGCGAGGAAGGGGCCTTCATGTACTGGGAAGGTGTGAAGGTCGAGTTTCTTCGGCTCAGCCGAGGGAAGGAGGCCTCAGTCGTTCTTCGCCACCCAGGCGTCGATGCCGTCCAGGAACCGGTCCACGCCGAAGCCGAGTTCGGCGGGCAGCGATCCGTCTCCGGACAGGCCGTGTCCTGAAGGGACAGTGGTCTCGGCGGCGTGGACGGCCGCCAGCGCGGGGTAACTCGCCGGGTCGATGAGTTCGTCAAGCGCTTGCGCCAGTTCGGTTTCCGTGTGCGGGCGTCCGCCGTCGGTCTTGTGCGCGCTGTTCATGTCCATGCCGATCTGCGCCGTGCCGCGGACGACGGCGGTCAGGTGCAGGGCCGCGGCCCTCGCCTCGCCGGGGGCGAGTCCGACCTTCAGCAGCGGCCGGAGCAGGCGGTCCAGCCAGGCGAGCTGGTTGGGGCCGATCGGGCTGTGGTCGAGCGGGACGCGCAGCAGCCAGGGGCGGGTCTGGAAACCGGCCCAGAGCGCGCCGACCCACTGCCGGATCGCGTCACGGAAGTCGTCCGTGTCGTCGAGCTCGGGTGGCTTCGCGGCCGCGAAGTCGGCCATCACTTCGAGGAGCAGGTCCTTGCTCGGAATGTGGTTGTAGATCGACATCGTCGAGTAGCCGAGTTCGGTGGCGACGCGCTGCATGGAGAGCGCGTCCAGGCCGTCGGTGTCCGCGACCTCGATCGCGGCCATGGCGATGCGCTCCACGGTGAGCTGCGGTCGTGGCCCCCGCCTGCCGGGGGTACGCCCGGCCCACAGCAGCGTGAGGCTGCGCTGGAGATCCGGGCTCTTGCTGTCGCGTGTCGCCATCTGGCCATCCTAAAACTATGTACGTCATACGTTCATATGTATACTGTACATAGTTTCTGGTCGTCTTCTCCTGAACGGATCCCCATGACCTCGTCGAACGCGCCCCGCTGGTGGCGGCGCCCCTGGATCGTGCCGTTGATGCTGGTGGCGGTGGCTTTCCTGGCTTTCGCCGTACCGCCGTACCTGACGCTCGATCCGGCCCAGTCCCGGCTCGAACCGCCACCGGGGAACGATCTCTACTACCCGTTGCTCGTGGGGCACGTCCTGTTCGGCACGGTCGCCATGGTGACCGCCTGCTTCCAGATCTGGCCCGCGTTCCGCGCCCGCTACCGGCGCGGACACCGGATCACCGGCCGGATCTACGTCTTCGCCGGAGCGCTCCCGGCAGGGCTGCTCGGCCTGTACATCGGCTGGCACACCCCGGCCGGTCCGTCCGTGCGGGTGGCCAACCTCGTCGGTTCGGTGCTGTGGATCGCGATCACGATCATCGGTATCCGGATGGCGCGTCAGCGCCGCTACGCCGACCATCGCCGGTGGATGTCCCGCAGTTTCGCCCTCGCGATGTCGATCGTGCTGAGCCGCGTGATCAACGTGGTGTCCACGATCGTCCTGACACCGCAGCTCGACACCACCTTCGGCGGCAGCGAAGTGCTCCTGCGGTACAGCGCGGTGAGTATCGGGGCCTGGCTCAGCCCCTTGCTCCTGTTGCTGATCACGGACTGGGTGCTGGAGCGGCGCAAGACCCCGAAAAAGCCCCCCAGCGGGGTAGACGTCTCCGACCGGGGACGGACGCCCTCGCGGGTGTAGCGCCCCTAGCCTGATATCGAGAAAGCCTCTTGATATCAGGGAGTTCGGGTTGCCAACGAAAACAGTCATCGCGGTGGCGCTGCTCGTCGCCGGGGCGTCGATACCGGCGACGCCCGCCGCCGCGGCCCCTTTGATCACCTGGCACGGTTGCGCGACCGGCCCTGGAGACGCACTGGGCGCGGAGCTGGACAAGGCCGGTGCGCAATGCGGCGACGTCGTCGTGCCGGTCGACTACCGCCGTCCACGGGGACGCGAGATCACCGTCGCGCTGGCCCGGATGAAGGCTACCGACCCCGCGCGCCGACGCGGCACGCTGATGCTCAATCCGGGCGGGCCTGGTGGTCCGGCGATGGAACTGGTCCTGGCGGGTTCGTCGATGCCGGAGATCGCGGCCCGATACGACCTGGTCGGAATGGATCCCCGGTTCGTCGGGCGCAGTTCGCCGCTGAGCTGCGACTGGAAGACCGACACGTTCACCCGCTCGGCAGGGCCGAGCCTCAGGACGTTCGGCGAGAGCGTGGCGTTCGCGAGGAAGCTGGCGCACGGCTGCTCCGGCAACGATCACGAGTTGCTGCGCGCCGCGTCGACCCGCAACACCGCCAGGGACATGGACGTCGTGCGTGTCGCGCTCGGTGAACGGAAGATCTCGTACCTCGGCGCGTCGTACGGGACCTACCTCGGCGCGGTGTACCTCCAGATGTTCGGCCGGCGGGCAGACCGGTTCGTCCTCGATTCGGCGGTGGATCCCGACGTGTACGGGCCGGGTCTGCTCCGTCCGACCGCGCCGGCGCTCGACGCGGCGTTGCGGAACTGGGCGAAGACCGCCGTGGGGCAGGGGCTGGGGGAGACCGTGGACGAGGTACTGGCTGCCGTGCGGGACGTCGCGCGGTCGGCCGAGCGGCGGCCGCTCGACGTCGGTAAGTACACAGTGGACGGTCACACGGTGCCCTATCTGTACTTCGCGAACCTCTACGACGACCGACCCGCTTCACAGGCCGAGTTCGCCGGCGTCATGCGGACACTGAGGGACGCGGCGGCCGGGCGGCACGTCACCCCTTCGCCGTCACTGGCCGCGCTTCTCGACGGCTTGACGACCGGATCCGGTGCCGCGACCGACCGGGCCGGAACGCCGGTCGTCTGCGCCGATCGCGCGGCCTCTCACGACCCGGCGACGTACTACCGGGACATCCAGGGTCATCGTGCCGCCGAGCCGCTGTTCGGTCCGCTGGCCCGCAACATCACGCCGTGTGCGTTCTGGCCCGTGGCGCCCGCCGAACCCGCCACCCGGATCCACAACACCTCTCCGGCCCTGCTCCTCGGCTCGACAGGAGACCCCGCGACGCCCTACGCCGGGCAACTCGCCATGCGTAGGGCGCTCGCCGGTTCCCGCATGGTGACCGTGGCGGGAGCGTTCCGGCACTCCGTGTTCCTGAAGGGTGACCAGTGCGTCGACGCGGCGGTGCGGGATCACTTGCTGAGCGGTGAGCTCCCGGCGGATCGGACCTGCCGCTGACCCTCAGGAGGTCTGAGCGCCGCAGGCGAGATCATGCCGCGGCCGCGTGCCGGTGACCAGGAAGTCCGTCGCGAGGTCGTTGGCGCACTTGTTGTCCTTGAACAGGTAGGCCAAATGCCCGCCCTGGTCCACGGTGACCATCCTGGCGCGGTCTCCGAAGGCCTTACGCAGCTTCCGGGCGCCCGCCAGCGGCGTGGCCGGGTCGCGGAGGTTCTGCACGATCAGCACGTTCGACGGGCCGCGGTCGGTGATCTTCACCGGCGGTTCGACCGGCTCGGACGGCCAGAACGCGCACGGCGTGATGTCCGCGGCCGCCGCACCGAACAGCGGGTGCCGGAAGCGGTCGATCGCCACGTTGCGCCGGTAGGTCCCGATTTCCTCCGGCCAGTCGGAGTCGTTGCAGATCACGTGCAGCTGGCTGGCGATGTAGTTGTCCGGCGGGTACGCGGCCCCGGCGGACGGCTGCCCGGTGGCGGGGGTGGACGCGGGGTGCGGCACGGGCTTCCCGGTGTCGAGCGCGCGCCAGGTTTCGGCCAGCTTCGGCAGGTTCTTGTCGTAGTAGAGATCGGCGAACGTGACGTGGCGGAACACCTGGCCGTTGTAGCCGTCCGGGCTCGGTGTCCTGTCCAGTCGCGCGGCGAGTTCGAAGTACTTCGCGGTCACCTGCGCGGGTGTCCGGCCAAGGCCGTATTCGGGCTTCGCGGCGGCGAACTTCGCGAAGTCCGGGAAGCGGTCTTCGACGCCCTGCCCGAACAACCGGGAGAAGGGGGCGTCCCAGCCGCCGGGGCCGGTCGCGCTGTCGATCAGGAACCGGTCGCTGCGCTCGGGGAACAACGAGGTGTACACCGAACCGAGGTAGGTGCCGTACGAAATGCCGAAGTAGTTGATCTTCCGTTCGCCCAGTGCCTCGCGGACCCGGTCCATGTCGCGGGCGGTGTTGGCGGTGGTGATGTGCGGCAGGAGCGACGCCGTGGCCGACGAGCCGCATTTCGCGGCGACGGCGGCGACGCGCTGGGCCTCGCTCGTGACGTCGGCGGAGTTCCGGGCGTACCTCGGGATGTTGGTCGGATGCTCCTCCAGGGACAGCCCGCAGGTCACCGGGGTGCTGTTGTGGACACCGCGCGGGTCCATCCCGATCACGTCGTAGCCGTCCAGCACCTCCTGCGGGATCTTCAGCCTCTTGAGGATGTCCGGATAGGCCAGTCCTTCGCCACCGGGGCCGCCGGTGTTGGTCAGCAGCACGCCGCGGCGCTTCTCCGGCTTGGCGCTCGCCAGACGCGAGATCGCGATCTCGATGGTCTTCCCGCCAGGGTCGCGGTAGTCCAGTGGGACGTCGAGGGTGCCGCATTCCAGCCCGAGGCCGGCCGCCTCCGCCGGGCACGGCCCCCATTTCGGCGGGGGTGACGCCGACGCCACCGCCGGGGTCGCCGCGGTCGCCAAGGCGGCGGCGAGAACGGGGATCAGGGCTTTACGCATGGGTTTCCTCCGTAGGTCGATGAAAATGGAAGTCCACTTCGGACAGTCACCGGCGCGGTTCCCAGCGGAAGAGCCGGGAGGCCAGCGCCACGGCGACGACGACCCACGCCAGGGTCGGGGCGAGCAGGAGCAGGGATTTCGAGACGGCCACACCGCCGTTCCAGGCGTTGACGACGAGTTCGGTGGCCGACCCGCCCGGCAGCAGGCGCTTGAGCAAGGTGAGGTCGTCGGTGCCCGAGATGCCGACCCAGGAGGCGACCGCGATGACGCCGAGGGTCACCGGCAGCGTGGTGACCTGGGCGTGCTCGGGCGAGTTGGTCAGGCCGGCGGTGGCGAGGCCGAGGCCGATCATCATGGCGACGGTGGCGAGGACGGCCAGCACCAGCAAGCCGATGTTGGCGGGCGTACCGGTGACGATGCCCAGCACGGTCATGATCACGGCCACCTGGACGAGCGCGATGGCGGTGACCGGCAGCACCAGCCCGGTCAGAATGGACGCGTCACCGGCGGCCGTGGAGCGCAGCCGCTTGAGGAACAGGTTCTGGCGGCGCGACGCCAGCGTGGTCACCGAGCTGGTGTAGAGGCCGAAGGCGCACACGGTGAACATCACGATCGCCGCGATGTAGCCGAGACTGCCCACCTTCGCGAAGAGTTCGTGCTGGTAGACGAAGAACGCGCAGATCGCGATGGGCATCACGAAACTGGTGATCAGGACCGAGCGGTTCCGGAAGATCTGGATCAGTTCGCTGCGGGCTATGGAAAGCATGACTGGAATCCTTTGCGAAAAGGGAGGGTGGGCTAGTCGTTGTCGATGGCGCGGAACACGTCGTCGAGGCGGGTCGGGCCCGCTTCCAGTTCGCGCAGCTCGATCGCGTTGTCCTGTGCCCACCGCAGCAGGGTGTGCAGGTCCTTTTGCAGGCCGAAGGTCTCGATGACGAACTTCCCGTCATGCTCCCGCCTGCCCTGCAGCGGCAGTGCCGGAGCCGACGGCGGGAGGCCGAACCGGATCACGGCAGGCAGCGTCCGCGTCAGCTCGGCGACCGTGCCCTCCTGGTGGAAGGTGCCCTGGTGCATCAGGCCGATGCGGTCGGCGCGTTGCTGGGCCTCTTCGAGGTAATGCGTGGTGAGCACGATCGTCGAACCGTCCTCGCGCAACTTGTCGACCGCGTCCCACAGCGCGTCCCGCGACTGGATGTCCAGACCGGTCGTCGGCTCGTCCAGGAACACCAGCTCGGGCGAGCCGTACACCGCGGTCGCGAAGTCCAGCCGCCGCTTCTCACCGCCGGAAAGCTGTGACACCTTCGTGGTCGCCTTACGTGTCAGGTCCACGACGCCGAGCACGCGTTCGAGCCGGTCCGTGCGCTGGGTCAGCGCTCCGATCAGGCGGATCGATTCCTTCACCGTCAGATCCGGTGCGAAACCGCTCTCCTGCAACATGATGCCCATCTTGGGCCGCACGGCGGCGCGGTCTCGCGGGCTCTTCCCCAGGACGCTGACCGTGCCCGACGTCGGCGTCCGGTGTCCTTCAAGGGTTTCCAAGGTCGAAGTCTTGCCAGCCCCGTTCGTGCCGAGCAGGGCGTAGAATTCGCCTCGCCCGACCTGAAAGGACAGGTCCTTCACGGCGTGGAAGTCGCCGTACTTCAGGTTCAGGCGGTCAACGTCGATCACTGGTGTCGAAGTCATGCCTTGAATCACAACGTCTCGGGTGGTTCCCGGCCAGTGCGGTCACGTCATGATCGGCCCATGACATTCGTCGGGATGAACCCATGACGCGGTGTCACTGTTGCCCGCCGCCCTGGAGGGCCGATACTGGGACCATGTCTGATGTGGACACCGAGCCGGCGCGGGGAAAGCTGCGCAAGCTCAACCTCACCATGTTCCTCCCGCTGTTCATCGTCGGTGGGGTGATCGTGGTGGCGTCGGACGCGCGGACCTGGTGGCACGTGGTCGTCCTGAGCGCGAGCGTGCTGGCGGCCATGGTCGCCTTCGTGCGGTGGACGTCGGGCGAGCTCATGCGGGTCGCGATCCCGTGCCTGGTCGTCACGGCCCTCGTGTGGCCGTTTTCCGTGCTGCTGGTCGGCGGCAGCTCGGCGTTCTTCGGAATCCTTCTCGTGGGCTCTTTCGTCGTTCCCCAACTTCCCCGTCACCGGGTCGCGGCCGCGATCACGCTCGTCGCGTACATCGCGGCGGTGGGCGCGGCGCGGCTGCTGGTCTCCCACGAGGACATGTCCGAAGAACTGGTCAAGTTCGTCTTCGTCCCGGCCGCGATCACCGCCATCGTGCTCGGGCTCATGTTCCCCAACAAGAGGTTCTACGACGTCGTCAAGGAGCTCGAGGAGTCGCGGGAGCGGGAAGCGGAACTGGCCGTCATCCGGGAGCGCGTCCGGTTCGCGAGCGACCTGCACGACATCCAGGGCCACACCCTGCACGTGGTGAAGTTGAAGACCGCGCTGGCCAGGAAGCTGGTGGACATCGACGCCGAGCGGGCGAAGCAAGAACTGGGGGAGATCCACGCGCTCGTCAGTGAGACGATCACCCAGACGAAGGAACTCGCCTACGCCCAGCGGCGGCTCAACCTCGCCGCCGAACTGGAGAACGCGAGGAACCTCTTCGAAGCCGCGGGCATCCGCGTGCGCATCAACCGGGAGGGTGACGTCGATCCGGACGCGGGCAGGGTGCTCGGCCAGGTCCTCCGCGAGACCACGACCAACATCCTGCGCCACGCGCAGGCGACCCGGGTGCGGATCACGCTGTCGGAGTGGAGTATCACCATCGTCAACGACGGCGCCCAGCGAGCACCGCTGCCCGAACTCCGGGGGCTGGCCGCGCTCGAACAACGCGTTGTCGCGGACGGCGGCGAACTGACGGTCGAACAGGAGGACGGGCAGTTCTTGACGGCCGCGGCCTTTCCGCACGGACGTTCCGAAGCACTGGAGAAACGATGACCACGGTGGTGCTCGCCGACGACGAGGCCCTGCTCCGCAAGGCAATGGCCGCGCTGCTTCCACTCGAGGGCGAGATCATCGTCCTCGCCGAAGCGGAGAACGGTGAAGAGGCCATCGAGGCCACGCTGCGGCACGATCCCGACGTCCTCGTCATCGACCTCGAAATGCCCGGGGTGGACGGGCTCGGCGCCGTCGCCGAAATCCGTCGTACGCGGCCGAACCAGGTCATCCTCATGCTGACCCGGCACGCGAAACCCGGGGTGCTCCGCAGAGCCCTCAAGCTCGGCGTCCAGGGGTTCGTCAGCAAGGCGGCCGAACCTTCGCACATCACGTTCGTCATCGCCGCCCTGCACCAGGGCAAACGCTGGATCGACCCGGACGTCTCCGCACTCGCCGTCGTCGACGACTGTCCCCTCACCGAACGCGAACTCGAGGTCCTGCGGGTGACGGGCGAGGGGTATTCCGTCGCCGAGATCGCCGCCCAGCTCCACCTCGCGCAGGGCACGGTGCGCAACTATTTGTCCAACGCCATGCAGAAGACCCAGACCCAGACCCGGCACGAGGCGGCAAGGTACGCCCGCGAGCACGACTGGCTCTAGCGCATGGTGTGGGCGCGTTCGCCTCGCGGTCCGAAAGGACAAGGGGCTCGACGGCGCGACCCGTCGGCCGAGCCGAGCCAGTGCGGCAGCGAGGTGTCGAATTCGGCGGCCTCGACGGGTGGCAGGACCATGTCCCGGTCGCCGACCACCAGCCGGGTCCGTCCATTGAGGACATATACCCGTTCGTAGCCGCCGTGGGTCTGCGCCAGTGGATTCCGCGGGTTCCGGGCGGCCGGGAATGAGCATCTTGAACGCCTGCACCCCGCCGGCGCGGCGGGTGAGCGGCAGGAAGGTCATGCCGTGCCGGTGGATCGGCGCCAGATGGATTTGCGGGTCGCCGGTCCGAGGAGCGCCGACCTCGCCCGCGCGGTCGAGGTACCCCGGGCAGGGCACTGGCTCGCCGAGGAGAACCCGGAGTTCGTGAGCGCTGAGTTGATCAGGTTCCTGAAGTCGTGACTGAGGGGTAAGGCAAAGGTGGTTTAGGGGTCGCCCGCGGCAGGTCCATCGTCGCGGGGTCACACCGGTTGAGGAGCTTGATCAACAAGGATTCAGGGGGACATGCCCCAGGGCCTGGCAGGCACTAGCGATGCCAAGTCCGGACTACCACCAGGAGCGCTGACCAGCAGCTCTGCGACTTTGCCGGGACCCTGACCTGAGAGCCCTTTGCTACCCGCGACGTGATCCCTGGTGACACTGGGACAACCGTGACGCCGGCCTCGGACTCGTGGACCTGACACTCGACACGGCACGTTTGCCCTTCACTCACGACCTTGGCGGATCCGCTATCTTCGTACCATGGGGGAGAAAGCGAGCGCCCAGGACGCGGCACAGCGGCTGGCGGATTCGGTGAACAAGGTGTCGGTCGGCCGGGTGTACGACTATCTGCTCGGCGGGGTGCACAACTACGCGGTGGATCAGCAATTCGCCGAGGAACAGCTACGGCTGATCCCGTCGATGCGGGATTTCGCGCGTGCCAACCGGGCGTTCCTCGGGCGCGCCGTTCGCTACATGGTCGGTCAAGGCATCCGGCAGTTCGTGGACATCGGTTCCGGTCTGCCGACCCAAGGCAACGTGCACGAAGTCGCCGAGGAGGTCGCACCGGGTGAATGCCGGGTCGTCTACATCGACAACGAGCCGATCGCGCAGGCCCACGCCGAGATCCTGCTGGAGCAGACCGCCGACCCGGCCCGGCACACCGCGCTGGACGGCGATTTCCACGACGGCCCACGATTGTGGAACCAGGTGATCGGCACCGGGCTGATCGATTCCGACCGGCCGATCGGCCTGCTCGCGGTGGCATTGCTGCATTTCATGCCCGACGACACCTCCCCGCACACCACTCTCGGCGGCTACTTGGAGCGGTTGCCGTCCGGCAGCCTCGTGGCGCTCTCCCACATCCACGTCCCGGCCGAGGACACGGCGTTGCAAGAACGGTCGGCGGGCGTCGTCGATTCCTATCGCCGCCGGACCAACAGCGCCGTCACGCTTCGCGGGCGGGAGGAGATCGCCGCGTTCTTCACCGGACTGCGGCCGGTCGACCCCGGCCTGGTGTGGTTGCCGCAATGGCGGCCCGATGGCGAATTGCCTGACCCGGACGGTTTGGTGGGGTCCCGTGGTTTGGCGGGCGTCGCCCGTAAACCCTGATCGCTGGGTGGACGAGCTGGACTGCGTGGATTCTAACGTCCGATAATCCACACGGTCACGCCCCGGTTTCCCATAGGTCGGCAAAGGGAAGCCCGAAGGCGAACTGCCTCACTCAGACGGTTTGGCAGTCCATCGAAAACCACGTTGGCGGGGAGCGACCGCCGCTCCCCGCCAACGCGCGTCAGAACGGGTCAGGACCGCGTCAGCGTGACCCCGTAGTTGTTCGCCGCGTCCACGACGGGCTGGTAGTAGGAGTACGAGCCGGTGGCGTTGGAGCCCTGGTTGTAGCCACAGTCGTGCCCGTCGTTGGGGCCGCCGGAGGTCAAGCCCTGTGCGGTGTTGCCCGCGATGTAGGCACCGCCGCTGTCGCCGCCTTCGGTGCAGACGGTGGACTTGGCCAGGCCGCTGGTGGCGACACTTTCCCCGCTGTAGCGGACCGTCTGGTTGTAGGCGGTGATCTTGCCGCAGGTCCAGCCGGTGGTGTTGCCCGCCTTGCACAGCGTGGTGCCGACCGGCGCCTTCGAGCTGCCGGTGATCCGCACCGTGGTGCCCTTGCGGGTGTCCACGTAGCCGCGGCCGGTGTCCTCGTCGTCGATGTCCATCAAGCCCATGTCGACCGACGGGAATTCGGTGGCGACGCCCCGGCCGATGTGCTGACCGTTGCGGTTGAGGATGTCCGGGTTGCCTTCGACGCAGTGCCCGGCGGTGAGCAGGACGTTGTCGCCGTCGCTGGTGGTGCCGGGGAAGCCGAGGGAGCAGTTGGTGCCGGGGTCGAGGTCCATGATCTGGCCGGGGATGACGTCGGCCTGCGTGGTGTTGCCGTTGGCGACCCCGGTCCGCACGGTCACGCCGGACAGCGCCGAAAGCCGCCGGACGAGGGCGCGGTCGGCGCCCGGCTGCACGGTGACGACGACCTGGTCGGCCGCGAGTTCCGGACCCCAGGACTGCACCTGGGTGACATCGGCGCCGATCACGGTGCCGACGGTGGTGGCCAGGGTGTTCAGCGCCTTCTCACCGCGGGCGCCGGTGCGCGGCGTCAGCCCGGCCGAACGGAGGGCCTGGGCGGATCCGGCGTCGGTGGCGTTCACCACGAGGGCGCCCGCGTCGTCGAAGTACGCGCCGTCGGTGTGGAGGCCGCGGGTTCTGATGCTCTCCAGCGACGAGATCAGGACCTTCTCGTGGTCCAGCTTCTGCGCGGCCTGAAGGGGGCTGACCCCGAGCTGGGACGCGAGGGTCTCGAGCATCGTCTGGTCGTAGGCGGCGGCCGGAGCGGCGGTCGCCGGGACGGCGAGTGCGCCTATTCCGGCGCAGGCGCTCAGCAGAGTGAGCATGACGGGTCCGCGAATTCGCATGCGAATTTCCTTCGATAAGGAGGGAATGACGAACCGCCGGAATATGTTCGGAAATAGCAGGGACCGGGCGGTTCATCTCGACGCGAGGAACATTACGAGCGGCCGACTAGCGCGCCGTAGCGCCGAAAGTAGGTTCCGGCTGAGCGGTCCTACTTTCGTAGGCGAAAAACGTGAATTGCCCGCGTATTGCGCGGAAGTGTCATTGTCACAAAAGTGTCAGGAATTCCGTGAGCCGAGGTAGGCGTCCAGAGCGGCGGCACCGGAGAGCAGGGCGCGTCCCCTTGCCGAGAGCCGGGTGTGCCAGTCGTGCAGCGTCGACTCGAGCGGCACGACGCCTCCGGCCGAGCGGACCTGCTCGATCAGCGGCGCGATCCGCTCCAGGAGATAGCCGCCCCGTCTGAGCTGATGGGTCAGCTTGGCGTCGCGCACGTCGGCCGCGCTGTAGACGCGGTAGCCGGTCCGCGGGTCACGTTCGGGCCGGAGAAGGCCTGCGCGTTCCCATTTTCGCAGGGTGGCCGGCCGGACGCCGAGTTTCCGGGCCAGCGGACCGACGAACAGGTCGCCCCGTTCCTGTGACACGGACTCGAGGTCGCGGAGCGCGGCCGCGACGGCTTGGAGGGTGCGGCGGTCGTCAAGCAGCTGGGCGTGGCTCTCGTCGACGAGCCGGAGCGCCTCTTCGATCGCGTCCTGGTTGACCGCCACCATGATCGACGACGCCGTCGCGTGACCGTGCCCCGGCACGAGGGCGAGAAACGCGCGCAGGGCTTGCGCGTGCAGCGGCGTGTAGGTGCGATATCCGTGCGGGCCGCGTTCGGCGGCGGGGAGGATCCCGTCCGCCTCGTAGTTGCGGACGGCTTGGGTGGACAGGCCGTGCTCACGCGCGAGATCGACCGGCCTGAGCCGCTCACGGGTTTGAAGGTTCCGGCCCACTGTCCTGCCACTGTCGCTGCGAAGTACCAACTGGCGGTTCAACGATACAGTCAAGAGAATGACTGCGAACCTCATGATCGACCTCGACCTGGCGGAACTGCGTGAGGTGACGGACTTCGCCGTGGCTTGCGCGGAGCCCGCTCTGGCGATCTTCGAGCGTGAGTGCCCGGATGACCCGCGCCCGAGGGCCGTACTCGACGAGGCACGCCGGTTCGCGTCCGGGGATAAGCGGACGAAGTCCTTGCGGGTGACCGCGCTGGACGCGCACCGGGCGGCGCGGGCCGCCAGGGAAAGCGGTCGTGAAGCCGCGTTCGACGCGGCCCGCGCCGCCGGTCACGCGGGAGCGTCCGCGTATCTGCACCCGCTGGCGAAAGCGACCCAGGTCCCGCACATCCTCGGGGCCGCCGCCAACGCGGCCCGCGCCTTCGAACTCGACGCCGGCGACGATCCCGCCGTCGGCGCCGGATACATCGAGAAGATGGCCGGGCTCGCCGGTCCCGTCGTGGTGGACGTCCTGAAGCGCTATCCGGACGCCCCGGACGGTGGCCGCCGGGCGGGGGAATTGCTGCGGATGCTGGACGTGCTGTTGCGGCCCTGATCGCGAGCCCGGCGTTCGTAGCGCGCACGGGCTCGCTGATAGGCCGTACCGAGCAGCTCGCGGGTGACCGCCTCGGTTCGCGACGCCGGGTTCACCACCGCCAGCCAGCCCGCGGTCCCGTAGACGGGATGGGCGATCACGGTGTCGGCCACACCGGGATCGACGTCGGTCTCGGCCGCTTCCCGAGGTGTGCGACCGAGTCGCCGGGTGAACTCGTCCTTCCCGGCGTGGATGTTCACGCGGAAGGTGTCCGCGCGGTCCAGGCGCGAGGCCTCGTCATCGGGGTAGTTCTTGGTCACGACCGTCGCGAAGGGCTGGACGTTCGCCGGGACGACGCCATCGGGGGAGTAGTAGAAGAACGCGTCGCCCCAGCTGAGCTCGGGCCAGTCGTCGCCGGGTGCCGGGGTGAGGGCCAGGACGCCGTCGAGGCCGGACACGAAGCCGATGATCTCATCGATGGTCATGTGCTCAAGCGTCACATTAAAGTGGATGTGGAGAGTTCGAGCCTGTTTTCGATGGAGTGAAGGTGCCAAGTCTCAAATCAACCGGAATGCGCACCGCGGAGATCGCGCGGCGGGCGGGGTATTCCGTCCAGCAGGTGCGCAACCTCGAACGTGACGGCGTTCTCCCGGCGGCGACGCGGACGGCCTCGGGTTACCGGAGCTACGAGGAGATCCATCTCCGATCCGCGCTGGCCTACCGCGCGCTTGCCGCCGGGATGGGGCCGGTCGAGGCCAAGAAGGTCGTCCTGGCCTTTCACCGGGACCCGTTCGCCGAGGTGCTCGCACTCCTCGACGCGGCCCACGCCGGGCTCGACACGGAGCGCGCGGACCTGCGGGAGGCCAAGGAAGCCGTCCGGGTGATCTCCCGCGAATCGATCGAAGACGTGCGCGGCTCGGACTCGATGAGCGTCTCCGAACTCGCGTCGGCGCTCGGCCTGCGTCCGTCGACGTTGCGGCACTGGGACGCGGAACGGCTCGTCGTCCCCGGCCGCGATCAGCGTGGGACGCGGCGGTACACGCCATCCCAGGTACGCGACGTGCGGATCGTGCACCAACTGCGGTTGGCCGGGTATCGCGTCGCGCCCCTGCGCGCGCTGATGCCGGAGCTGCGGCGCTCCCGGCGGCTGGAGGACGTCGCCTCCGCGCTCGCCGACCGGGACGCCGGCATCACGGCCCGCTCGCGGGCGCTTTTCGACGGTACCGCCGCGCTTTCGCTGATCGCCTAGACTGTGTTTCTCAAAGCTCGCTTCGGGACTTCCGCGGCCGGGCCGCGACATCAGCTGATCCCTCACCCAACCTGCCAACCCCAGTTGGGGAGCCACGCCTCAAGCGTCCTTGGGCGTGCGTTCGCGCAGAGCGGCGAGCGCCTTGTCGGCGTGGACGTCGAACTTCAGCTCGCTCCTGACGGCCTTGAGGATCTTGCGGTCGGTGTCGATGACGAAGGTGCGCCGCTTGGTGTGCAACGGGCTGAATCTGCGCCAGACTCCGAACTGTTTGGCGACGGTACCGTCCACATCGGACAACAGTGGGTAGTCGAAGCCGTGCAGGGTGGAGAACTGGCGTTGTTTGGTGATGCCGTCGGGGCAGATCCCGACGCGGTGTGCGCCGACTTCGCCGAATTCCGCGGCCAGGTCGCGGAAGTGGCAGCTCTCCGAAGTGCAGCCGCCCGTCATCGCGGCCGGGTAGAAGAACAGCACGACCGGGCCGGAGGACAGGAAGTCCGACAGCGTGCGGTCCTGGCCCTTGTCGTCGGGCAGGGTGAAGTCCGGGGCGAGGTCTCCTTGGTCCATGCCGGGCATTCGGAGCCGGGGGCGCGCCGGATTGGCCCCCGTGGCTCAGCGCGTGCAGCGCCAGAAGACCCTCGCGTTGTACGGGGAAAGGATCTTGTCGTACTCTTCGCAGTCCGTGAAACCGGCCCAAGTCGCCTGGCTCCTGGCGTGATGCCGGGCGTAGCTGAGTTCGAGGCCGAAGTCGCTCGACCCGTGGCCCACGAACTCCCTCGTTTCCAGCGCGCTCGCGGGAGCGGGGTTGGCGATCGTGCCGGTGATGGCGGCCGCGCCGAGCAGGGCGAGCGATGTTTTTCTCATGGCTACCACGCTAGAACCGGAATGCCGCGGGGTTCGCCCGCCGGATGGGCGCTGCCGCTGCGGCCGTCCGTCGCAGGCGGGTTCCCACGATGTGCGACCCCGGCTGGGGGTGAAACGGATATCTTCGCGCCATCTTTGAGGAGCCGATCGGCGAGGCCACCGCGGCGGCCGCCGGAATCCATGCGGGAGAACGCGTTCTCGACGCCTGGTGCGGCACCGGTGCGTCGGCGATCCCGGCCGCGCACCTGGTCGGCTCCGGCCACCCCCGCAATTAGTCCTCTAGTTGCGGTCCTTGCACGCGCAACTACCGCAACTAGAGGACTAATTGCGGGACGTGCGGAGTTTCGGTGTACAGTCGTGCACTCAAACCGGGTGAACGGCGGGTACGGGTGCGACCAGTCAAGGACTCCTCTGTGCGGGACCGCGGGCAAGGGCCGTTCGGCTCCTGGCTGCTCGGTCCGCTCGATCAGGACGCGGCCGTGTTGCGCCGTCGCGTCCAGGGACTGCTCACCGGGACGCTGATCGCGACCAACGTCATCGGCGCGCTGGTCGTGGTCGGGCTGGCGGTGCTGCTCATGCCCGCTCCCGGCATGTCCGGCGACCTCGTCCGCGTCACCGCCATCGCGGTTCCCGTCTACGTGGTCTCCGCCGTTGTCGTGGGGGCGCTGTGGGGCACTCGCGGCGCGCTGCGGACGTTGCGCTGGGCGGCCGACGGCCGGACGCCGACCGACGCGGAGCGCGCCGCCAGCCTGCGGGTCCCGTTGCGCCTGACACAGGTCCAGGCGGTGCTGTGGGGCATCGCCACCGTGGTGTTCGGCGTACTCGCCGCGCTGGTGCAGCCGCGGGTCGCGCTGACCGAACTGCTCGTGGTCGCGTTCGCGGGCGTGGTCGTCTGCGCGATCGCTTATCTGGCGGGGGAGTTCATCCTGCGGCCGTACGTGGCCTTGGCCTTGGCGGGCACCGCGCCGGCCCGGCCGCTCAGCGGCGGGGTCAACCTGCGGATGCTGCTGTTCTGGTGCCTCGGCACCGGGGTGCCGGTGGCCGGTCTGGTGGTCACGGGGGTGCTGGCGTGGGTGCGCGGCGACGTCTCGACCACGAAACTCGCCATCTCGGTGATCGTGCTCGGCTTGGTGGTGCTGTGCTTCGGCCTGCTGGTGACCGTGTTCACCGCCCGCGCCGTGGTGAACCCGATCCGGTCGGTGCAGCACGCGCTGGGCCGGGTCCGTGCCGGTGACTTCGCCGTGGAGATCCCGGTCTACGACGGTACCGAACTCGGTCTGCTGCAGGCGGGCTTCAACGGGATGGCCGCCGGTCTCGCCGAACGCGAACGTTTGCGGGACTTGTTCGGCAGACACGTCGGCGAGGACGTCGCGATCGAGGCGATGCGGACGTCCGCCGAACTCGGCGGCACCGTGCGGACGGTGTCGGTGTTGTTCGTCGATCTGATCGGCTCGACCACGCTGGCCGCGAGCCGTCCGCCCGAGGAGGTCGTCGCCCTGCTCAACCGGTTCTTCGCGGTGGTGGTCGACGAGGTCGACCGCAACCACGGGCTGGTCAACAAGTTCGTCGGTGACGCCGCGCTCGCGATCTTCGGCGCACCGGTGCGGCTGGCGGATCACGCGACCCTCGCGCTGTCCGCGGGCCGGGCGATCGGGCGCAGGCTGGCGGCGGAGGTGCCGGAATGCCCGGCCGGGATCGGCGTGGCGACGGGCGAAGTGGTGGCCGGGAACGTCGGTGACCCGCGGCGGTTCGAGTACACGGTGATCGGTGACCCGGTCAACGAAGCCGCCCGGCTGACGGAACTGGCGAAGAACGTCGAAGCTCGATTGCTCGCTTCGTGGACCGCGATCGAGTCGGCGGACGAGAGCGAGGCCGGGCATTGGAAGGCGACGGAGGACGTCACCTTGCGGGGCCGCACCCGGCCGACCACACTCGCGACACCGAGGTCCTGACAACCCGGGCCGTGGTGGATTCACATCCGTGGTGAACGGGCCGTGAATCCTGCGCGAAGACCGTGCCCGCCCCGCCGTGAACTCGCTGTCTCCTGGCGGGTGTCCCGTCTCGGCCCCTGTGAACGATCACAGCATTTCTTTCGCGCGCCTTGAGGACGCTGTCCCCGGAGACGGGTCAGCGCACGGTGATCTCGGCCGGAGCACCCCGTCCGGTCGGCGGCACCTCTGCGTGCCCTCCCCATCCCCCTGTCAAAGGAGACATCTGTGGGGACCGCGACCACGATCGCCGCGACGGCGGCCACCAAACAGCTGAACTACACCCAGCAGGCGCAGCAGTACAACCAGTGGTGCCGGGCTGCGGACGGTTCGAGCATCGAGCGGTCGCGGGGCGGCACCGCCACCCAGGCCCAGTTCTGCACCGCGGGCAAGGGCACGTCGGCCGGGTACTGCCCGAACCAGCCTGCCCAGATCCCCGAGATCGTCCGCGGCACCGGCTTCTCCGCACAAAACGCGGGCGGGCCCACCGGCTTCACTTCGGTCGTCAGCCAGATCGACGCCGGATTGTGAACCTGACGGGGATTTACTGGTCTTGCGGGATAGGGCGACGGTGGCGTGTCTGGTCAGGCGGGTCGTGGGTGACACCAGGCGGACGGCCCTGAAGTCCGTGAGGGCCTCCCTGCCTACCCGGAAGGTCAGGATCCCGGCAAAGTCGAGGTCTCCCAGGTCAAGCGGCTCTTCGTCGCTGTGTAAGGCTGACGATGGAGAATCGGGACGTTGAGTGTCCCAATTCCTGTATTGTCGCGGGCTCGCACCGGTCACGAAGCCTGATCAACAGGGTTCAGGGACATGCCTTCCTCAGGAACCCCTGCCCCTGCGGGCACTAGCGATGTCAAGCTCGGATCACCACCAGCAGCGCAGACCAGCAGCTCCGCGACTTCGCCGGGGCCCCTGACCCTGAAGGTAATGGAGGAGACCTTCACGGACCTACCGCCCGATACGACACTTTTGCCCTAGCCGTCCAGGACTTCCGTCGGTGTGGTGAACCGGTATCCCAGTGCCCGCAACGAGTTCACCAGATCCCGCAACCCGCCTTCGCCGAGGAACGGGTGGTAGAAGAAACTGGCGACGTTGTCTCGGACGACGAGCGCGCTCTGGGCGTCGGCGAGCATGTCGACGGCGGTGCGGGCGGCGTGCTGGTTAAAGGCGACTGGGGCCACGTTGCCGATGTTCTCGGGGACGACGTTCGCGCCGTAGACGTCGCGCACCGGGTACGGGAAGAACTGGCCGTACACCTGTTCCGTCGTCGCCGTGGCCGTCGAACCGCATCGACCGCCGGGGCAGAAGCCCGCGTAGTAGCTGCCGCGGTCGTAGCGTGCCTGGAACAAGCCGGTGGTCCGCTGGTAGTCCACGGCGGAACCACCGTAGTGCGGGAACTCGAACATCGTCGGCTCCGGGAGGCCAACTCGCCGGAACTCGCCGAGCCCGGTCGCGATGCGCTGGTCGAACCACAGCGCGGAGTCCTCGGGCATCGGCCCGTCCATCCGTACGACGCCTTCGCCGTCGACACTGGCCTTGTAGAACTCGAAGTCGCTCGCGCTCACGCCGTCGTAAGGGTTCGGGCCGCTGTCGCTCTGGTGGCTGTAGCCGTGCATGACCAGCGTCGCGCCCGCCTGGACGGCGTCCTTGAGCGCGCCGACGAGTTCCGGTGAGTCCACCAGCCGCGCCGAGGTCGGGCTGCCGTCGTTCGCCCGGCCTTGTGGGTCCGAGTAGTACGGGTAGACCGCGAGGGTGAACGGGATCTTCTGGCCGATGAGGAATTCCGTGACCTTCCGGAGTTCTTCCGGTTTCGTGCGCGGGCCGACGTCTTCGAGCCGGATCAGCGCGCGGTGCCGGTTCGGCGCCTGAGGCGACAGGACACCCAGCAGGATGTCGGCCGCGGCGAGGTAGCGATCCTGCGCTTCGGCGTAGGCGTAGGGAACTTCGGCCACGTAGGTCAGCTGTCCCGAGTGGACGGCCCAGGGAGATGTCGTGCCGCCTGGAACACTGGCCTCCGCCAGGATCTGGACCTTGGTCCGATCACGGACGTCGATCGCGACGACCCCGGTGCCCGAACGGGGATCGCGGCGCAGGGGAGTGCCCTTGTAGGTGACCGTGGTGGGGTTGTCCCCGCGGTAGCCTTCCACGCGCCAGCCGGGACCGCCCGCCGTCTTGCCGGCGCTGGCGTGCAGCTGCCAGATGTTGGCGCCGATCCAGACCGCGGGGACCCTGGCCGCCGCGACGTCGGTGAGAAAAGCCTTCGGTAGCAACGCGTCGTAGACCGAGCCGAGATACACGATGGCCTGGAACCCGTCCGCCTGACGCGGCCGGTAGTCGGCGGCGGGCAGCATTTTCCAAGCGGTGCCACGGGAAACGAGGTTCGCGGTGAACATCGCGTACGCCTCGGCCGTTCTGACCTCTTCGGGCGGGGAAACGGTCCCGTCCTTCTTCCGCCCGTCGTCGTAGAGCACGAGTGTCCGGCGGTCCGGATCGCCGCCAGGGCCCGGCAGTCCGGCCTTGCCCGCTCCAGGAAGGCGATCGGCGAGTGACACCGGCGTGGCGGGCGGCGACGCCGTGACCGGATTCGTCTTGGTCACCCGCACCAGGACGACCACGGCGACGGTGACCGTCACGACCGCGACGACGGCGAGCCGGAGCCAAGCGGGCAGGCGAAAGCGTCGCGTGCCCTTGTCCTCCGTCACCGGTCAGACCTCGGCCAAGAGGTTCGCGGAGACGGGCCGGAACGGGGCGGGCAGGTCTGGGGCCAGTCCCAGCTGATACGCGAGTGCTTGCTCGGTCCGCTCGGCGGCGGCGCCGTCACCGAACGGATTGCCACTGCTCATCATCCGCGTGCGCGCCGCCGGGTCGTTCAGCAGACGCGTCGCGGCCGACACTATCCGGTCGCGGTCCGTGCCGACGAGCACCGCGCAGCCGGCGTTCACGGCCTCCATGCGCTCGGTGACGTCACGGAGCACCAGGACCGGGACACCGAAGGTCGGGGCCTCTTCCTGGATACCGCCGGAATCGGAGAGCACGAGGGTGCTCGCGGCCAGTACCGCCGCCAGTTCGGGATAGGGCAGCGGACCGGTGATCAGCACGCCGGGGACGCCGGCCAGTTCCTCGCGGACCAGGCCGTGCACCTCCGGGTTCGGATGCGCGGGAAGCACCACTCGAACTTCGGGATCCGCGGCCATCAGCTCGGCCACCGCGCGCAGGACCCGGCGCATCGGCTCGCCCCAGGACTCGCGACGGTGGAGGGTGACCAGCATCAGTTTGACCGTGCCGCGGGTCGCGTTTTCGAGCAGCGCCGCCAGTTCGGGGTCGTGCACCGCGGTGGACTTGTCGGTCGCCGTGAGGATCGCGTCGACGACGGTGTTCCCGGCGACGAGCACGGCGCCTTCGGGCACTCCCTCAGCCAAGAGGTTCGCGGCGGCGTCGGGGGTGGGGGCGAGGTGGAGCGCGGCCGCCTGGGTCACCAGTTTCCGGTTGAACTCCTCGGGGAATGGCGCGCCGAGGTCGAACGAGCGGAGTCCCGCCTCGAGGTGGACGACGGGGACGCGGCGCCAGAAGGCGGTCAGCGCTCCGGCCAAGGTGGTCGTCGTGTCGCCCTGGACGACCACGGCGGCGGGCGGCCGCCGCTCGGCGACTTCTTCCAACCCCGTCAAGATTCCAGAAAGAAGTTCCGGCTGGGAACCGGTGCGCCGATTCAGCGTCAGCCGTTCATCCGGCGTTAATCCGAACGTCGCCATTGCCCGGTCGACCATTTCCGGGTGTTGTCCCGTGGAGACGAGCACGGGCCGCATCCGGCCCTCGGAAGCCAATGCCCCGGCCACCGGAGCCAGTTTCACGGCTTCCGGGCGGGTTCCCGCCACCAGCCAGATTTCGGCCATGACGGAGGTCTCGTTCTGTGCGTTACGCACCTGGTCCTTCTTCCGGGCTCGCGCAGTGGTACGGGTGAATTCGTCGGTGAAGTCACGTAAGAGTGGTAGGTGAGGCGAGGATCACTCGGTGATGGTCACCTTTGTGGGGGATCCTTGTCCGCAAACGTTAACACGAACGGGGTACTGTACCCACCCGAAAGACTTAATATCGCTTACTAGGGTGACCGTGACTCACGGTATGAAAACTGTGAGTAGATGTTTGTGGTGCCCGTCATCCGGAGGAAGAACATGTCGATGGTGCCGGTGGGCCCGGTCAAGGTTTCCGCGCTCGGGATCGGCGCGACGATGGCCGGTGCGACGGTGAGCACCGCGCTCGCGTCAGTGATCGGGGCGATCGCCTTGCTCCTCATGGCGCGTTCGCTGCGCCTTCGCTTGAAGGACTGAACCACCCGCTCATGACGAATCCCGCCTTCGCCGCGACCATGATGCTGTTGCTCCTGTGGTGGCCGGCGCACAACATCCTGCTCGCGGCGTTCGCGTGGCGCACCGGGTCCCCGCGCCGGTCGGTGGCCGCGCGCGGGGAGGGGCTGGAGTTCTGGATCGTCATCCCGGCGCTCAATGAGGAACGGGTGGTCGGAAAAACCGTCCGGAACGCACTTTCGCTTGGTACGACACGGAACCCGGTGCGGGTTCTGGTCATCGACGACGGTTCGGACGACGGCACGCCGATCGTCCTCCGCGAGGTCGCCGACCCACGCCTGCATGTCCTGCGTCGTGATCTTCCCCATGCCCGCCGGGGCAAGGGTGAGGCGTTGAACGCCGGCTACCGCTACATCCGCCGGTTGTGTGAAGCCGAGGGAAGTGTGCCGAAGACGATCATCGGCATCGTCGACGGCGACGGCCGGGGCAGCCAAGGGATGCTGCGCGAGGTCGCCGACGTGTTCGGCGACCGCGGAGTCGGTGCCGTGCAATGTCGCGTGCGCATTCACAATCGCTGCAGCATTCTGGCCTTACTGCAGGATCTGGAATTCGGGGCGGTCGCCGACGCGTCGCAAAGCCTGCGCGATCTCGCGGGCAGTGTCGGAATGGGCGGCAACGGTCAATTCACCAGGCTCGCGGTGTTGCGCCGCTTCGATCCGGCGCCGTGGTCGGACTGCCTTGTCGAGGATCTGGAACTGGGCCTGAGGCTGCACGTCGCCGGAATCCGGATGAGGTACGTGAAAGCGGCCTGGGTGACTCAGCAGGGCCTCGTCGACCTGCGCAGGCTCCTGCGGCAACGGACCCGATGGGCTCAAGGTAATTTGCAGTGCGCAAGGCATTTGCGGGAATTGCTGGCCTCGCGTCACGTGGGCAGTATCGGTCTTCTGGATTTTCTGGCCTATCTCGTGACGCCCTGGTTGACGGTGCCGTTGTCGCTGGTGGTCTCGTTGCTGTTCGCGGGCACGCTCGTCGCCTCGTGGTCCGGCGTGACCTTGGGCGGGCTGATCGCGCCGCCGTCCGCGTTGCCGGACGCGGCCCTGATCGGTCTGGTCGTCCTGCTGGTCCCCGGTGTGGTGTGGGCTGTCGTGCACCGGCTGCGTCTCGGCGAGGAACCGTTCCACCGCTGTCTGCTCGCGGGCCTGCTCTATCCGGGATTCCTGGTGCTCGGTGTGATCGCCACCTGGCGGGCCCTGTTCCGCGTGCTGGCCCGCCGCAACACCTGGACCAAGACCGAACGGCTGAGTGAGGAAGAGACCGCGATCGGGGTCACTGTCCGGTAGCGGAAACCGTGCCGTGCGGATCGGCCGCAAGGGATGCGGCACCTTCGAGGTTCTCGTGACCGGCAGGGCGTCGCACGCGGGCCTCGAACCCGAGGCCGGTGTGAACGCGTTGACCGAAGCGGCGCACCAGGTGCTGGAGATCACGGCGCTCGGCAGGCCCGAGGCCGGGACGAGCGTCACCCCGACCGTCGCTTCCGCTGGTACGGCGAGCAACGTCGTTCCCGCCTCCGCGACCGTCGTGGTCGACGTCCGGGTCGAGACCGCCGCCGAAAAGGACCGCGTCGAGGCGGGGTTCGCCGCGCTGACCCCGCGTCTCGACGGGGCGGAGATCGCCGTGCGGGGCGGGATCCACCGGCCTCCCATGCCCGAGTCGGCCGCCGCGAGCTTCTTCACCGTGGCGGAACGGCTGCTGCCGGGAGTCGCCGGGGTGGCCGTCGGTGGCGGGAGCGACGGCAACCTCACGGCGGCGATCGGCGTGCCGACCCTCGACGGGCTGGGTGCGGTCGGGGGCGGCGCTCACACGGACCACGAGTACCTGCTGGTCGAGTCGATGGCGGAGCGGGCGAATCTGGTCACCGGCCTCGTGACGGCGCTGACCACTTCGCAACTAGAGGACGAAACGCGAGCCACTACGAGAGGGGAATCTGCTAGTTCTTGCCCGATTTCGGGCAAGAACTGGTGTTTCGCACCCTCACTGTGCATGATGGGGAACGTGGAGGACGCGGACATCGTCGAGCAGGTGGCCCTGTCGACGGGTCTGTCGACGGCCATCGCCGCACGGGTCGTCGAGGACGTCCTGGCGTTTTACCGGCAGCCGGTCGAGCACTACGTCCGGTCGCGGCATGTCCAGTTGCAGGCCGAGGGCAGGAAGAACCCTGAGATCTTCCCCCTCATCGCCGGGGAACTCAGCCGTCGGCTCGTCGCGCCTCCCGATCTGTCCGAGCGGCAACTGCGCCGCATCGTCTACGGCTGACGGGCACGCCGGTCTTCGCGTACCCCGTCTCTTTTCTGTGAGGTTGACTCGTCATGTGCGGAATCGTCGGCTACATCGGCGGCCAGAACGCCGCCCCCATCCTGATCGAGGGGCTGACGCGGCTGGAGTACCGCGGCTACGACTCGGCCGGGATCTCCGTTCTCGGCGGCAAAGGCGCCCAGGTGCACCGGATCGTGGGACGCGTGCGGAATCTGACGGCGGCCCTGCCCAAGCGGCTCGCCGGCAAGATCGGCATCGGGCATACGAGGTGGGCGACGCACGGCCCGGCGACCGAGGCGAACGCCCATCCGCACGTCTCGGAGGACGGCCGCATCTCCGTGGTGCACAACGGGATCATCGACAACGCCGACAGCCTGCGCGAGCAACTCGGCCAGGCCGGGGTGACGTTGACCTCGGAGACCGACACCGAGGTGCTCGCCCACCTCATCGCGCGGTCAGGCGCGAGGACCCTCGAAGACGCGGTCGTCGAGGCCGTCTCCCGCGTCACCGGTACCTACGCGATCGCGGTGACCGACACCGAGCACCCCGACCGCGTCGTGGTCGCGCGCAACGGTTCGCCGCTGATCATCGGCGTCGGCGACCGGGAGATGTTCGTGGCCAGTGACCTGTCCGCGCTGGTCCGCCACACGTCACAGGTGGTGCACCTCGACGACGGCGAGTTCGCCAGTGTCTCGGCCACGGGGTACCGCACCTTCACCGTCGACGAGAGCGATACCGGCAAGGCCGTGACCGAGATCGACATCAAGGCCGACGACCTCGACCTCGCGGGTCACCAGCACTACATGTACAAGGAGATTCAGGAGCAAACGGAATCCTTGGAGCGCATGATCCGGGGCCGTCTCGACGACCGGTTCGGAGTGTCCCGTTTGGACGGTCTGAACCTGACGCCCCGAGACCTGCGCGGATTCGCCAGGGTCAAGATCCTCGGCTGTGGTTCGGCCTACTACGCCGGCCAGATCGGCGCGACCATGATCGAGGAACTGGCGCGGGTCCCGGCCGACGCGGAGGCCGCGTCCGAGTTCCGTTACCGCAACCCGATCATCGAAGCGGACACCCTCTACATCGCGGTCAGCCAGTCCGGCGAGACCGCGGACACCGCCTTCGCCGTCGAAGAGGTCAAGCGCAAGGGCGGCCGGGTGGTCGGTCTCGTCAACGTCGTCGGCTCGACGATCGCGCGGGCCTGCGAGGGCGGCCTGTACCTGCACGCGGGTCCGGAGATCGCCGTCGCCTCGACCAAGGCGCTCACCAACATGGCCGTCGGATTCGCGATGATCGCGCTGGCGCTCGGCCGGGTCCGCGATCTGTCCAACGCGGACGGACAGCGGATCGTCGCGGCGATCCGGGCCCTGCCGAAGCAGGTCGCGGAGATCGTGGCGGCGGAGGCGGAGATCGCCGAGCACGCCAAGACCTGCGCGGACGCGCGAAGCCTGTTCTTCGTCGGCCGGGTCCGGGGCTATCCGGTGGCGCGGGAAGGCGCGCAGAAGTTCAAGGAGATCTCGTACCGGCACGCGGAGGCCTACCAGACCTCGGAACTCAAGCACGGCCCGCTCGCGCTGATCGACGACTCGGTGCCGACGGTCGCCGTCGTCCCGTTCGACGACCTCGCCGGCCGGAATCTCGCGGCGGTCCAGCAGATCAGGGCGCGCAAGGGGCCGGTCCTGGCGATCACCCATGACGACGTGGACTTCGGCGACCTCGACGTGCCGCGGTTCGTGGTCCCGCGTTCGGAGCCGGAACTCGACCCGATCCTGCTCACGATCCCGTTGCAGCTGCTGGCCTACCATGCCGCGCTGATCCTCGGCCACGACATCGACAAGCCAAGGAACCTCGCGAAGTCCGTCACCGTGGAGTGACCCTGATCTTCGAAGACGGGGTATTTCCCTGATGTCCCCGGCGTCTCGCGTGGACATCATGTGTGACATGAAACTTCCGATTGTCACAGCAGTGGTCGCTGTCGCGGCGGCCCTCACCTCGGTGCCCGCCGCCGCGACACCCGGCCTCGGAAAGCCCGATCCCGCCGCGTTGTCGGCGGCGATCGCGGGCCTGCCGGACAAGGACACGACGGGCGCGCTGGTCCGGGTCACCGGCCTGTCCGGTGCCTGGTCCGGCACTTCCGGGGAGTCCGACGTCCGCACACACGCCCCCGTCCGGCCGGACGGGTTCTTCCGGATCGGCAGCACCACCAAGGTCTACACCGCGGTCATGGTGCTCCAGCTGGCACAGGAACGCCGGATCGACCTCGAGCGGCCGGTTCAGCGGTATCTCCCCGGTGTGCTCCCGGCGGGCTATCCGCCGGTACCGGTGCGCACCCTGCTCGACCACACCTCCGGGCTGCCGTCGGTGGACATCCCAGGTCTCTACGATCCGGAGTGGATCCTCGCGCATCGCTACGAGCACTGGAGCCCGCGCGAAGTGGTGGACACCGCGCTGCGCCACCCGATCGACTTCCAGCCCGGCACGGCACAGAAGTACACGAACACCGCGTACGTCACGGCGGGGATGCTCCTCGAGAAGGTGACTGGACAGTCCTACGCGCGCAACCTGCGTGAGCGCATCACGATGCCACTCGGCCTTTGGCGGACTTACTATCCGGAGCACGACCCGCGGCTGCCGAACCCGGCCGCACGCGGTTATCTGGACGTGGACGGGAAACTGGTCGACGTCACCGAGATGAACCAGTCCATCCCCGGCGCCGCCGGCGCGATCATCTCCACGGCCGAGGACCTCGACAAGTTCATCACCGGCCTGTTCGGAGGACGGCTGCTCGGCCCCGCGGTGATGCCGCGTCTGTTCGCCGTGCCGGACGTGCCCATGGCCGACGGCAACGGCAGGGCGAGTTACAGCCAGGGTTTGATGAAACTGAGCCTGAACGGGATCACCGTCTGGGGGAAGACCGGCAGCCGGTACGGCTACTCGAGCGGGATCTTCGCCACCTGCGACCTGTCCAGGATCGTGGCGTACTCGGTCAATCCCACGGTGAAGTCGCCGGACGGCCAGCCGCTCATCGTGCAGAAGATCGCGGACGCGGCGAGCCGAAGCCTGCCGAAACCCTAAGCGCAGCCAGAGGTCCGTGAAGGCCTAGGGTCCCGGCAAAGTCGACGTTTTGCGGGTCAGGCGGTTAGTCGTCGTCGCGGGTTCACACCGGTTGCGGAGCTTGATCAACAGAGGTTCCGGGACATGTCTCCCTCCGGCACGCGCCCGAGCGGGGAAGATTTCGGACGTTCACCGTCCCGAATCTTCCCCACTCGGCCCTTGCAGACACCAGAAACGTCAAGCCCGGACTACCTGCCAGCAGCTCTGCGACTTTGCCGGGACCCTGATCCGCAAGGTAGGGAAGGAGGCCTTCACGGACGTGAGGACTAGTCGAGCAGGCGCCACAGGTGGTCGGCGGTGCCGTTGTCATCGAACCGCACGACGATCGCCGAGTCCGCCGTGGACATCAGGTCGACACCGAGAAGCTTGCCGGAGTGGCGGTTCTGGAGCCGGAACCAGCCGTCGTCGTTGTCGATGGTGCGCCACAGGTGGATGGTGCGGACCAGCTCCAGCGGGAACTTCTCGCCGGTGCGGTTGTAGAGCCAGTAGACCACGTCGATCGTGTCGGACCAGCGGGTAGTGCCCCAGCCGTCGGTGTACACCGAAGCCGGTTGTGCCGCCATGAAACGGAAGTAGTGGCTGAGGAACGGGACGACACGAGCGTCCTTTGTGTACTCCTCGGGGGAACGCAGCGGGTGCCGCATCGGCATGTGCGGCCAGAGGTCCGCGTGGCCATTTTGCTTGGTGCGAAGCTCGGACGGCCCGAAAAAGCCGTCCGGGGCCTGGGTCGCCGTAATCACGCAGCCAGTACGGCACTTCCTCCCGGCCGCCCAGCTCGGGGCGGACCCAGCCGGTCTTGTCGAACGCGAGGTAGTGCGAGACCTCCTGGTAGCGGCCGTCGAGCTGCTCGCGGAGCTGGGTGGCCAGCCAGTCGCCCGCCTTCGCCGAGCCGGGCGGGAGCCGCAGCAGGGGAGCGGGCAGCAGTGGCGCGCGGTTGGCCACGTAGGGCGAGGCGCAGTGGGCTTCGGCTTGGCTGCCGATACCGGCTCCGCCGCCGACGACGAGGCTCGTCGCGACGGTGCCTTGAGGAAGCTACGGCGGGGGACTGACATGAAGTCCCCCTTGCATGACCAGGTGCCCCAGCTCTACCTCGTTGATACAACGTTGTAAAACCGCCGTTCGCCTCGTCTCGCTCACCGGTACCCGGCCGGACACGGCATTTAGAGGACTAATTGCGGTGAGCGCGGGTTTGAGGGCTCATGGCGGCTGGACGGGCAAACATCCTGCTCGATCGGGCAGCGTGATCCGGCGGGTAACTCGCGTAATTGAACGGCGAACACGGCATCGGCGCCCAAGCCGGTGGGTCGTCCGGCGCCGTGTCCTCAATGGACAGAACCTCGTTCCGGCGGAGGATTCCCGAGGTTTCCGTTGTCGGACCGGCGAGAAACCAACTATTGTCGCCCTGTCCGCTCATTCGCCAGGCCAGGAGGTGACAGTTGTACGCCGAAGAGCGGCAACGGGCCATCCTCAAGCAGGCCCGGCGGAACGGCCGTGTCGAGGTGGCGACGCTCGCGGCCGCTTTCGAGATCACCAGCGAGACCGTCCGCCGTGACCTGACGGCGCTGGAGCGCAGCGGAGTGCTGCAGCGGGTGCACGGCGGCGCGATTCCGGTCGAGCGGCTGGGGATCGAGCCTGGTCTCGACGCCCGTGACAAGGCGATGTGCGGGGAAAAGGACCGCATCGCCGCCGCCGCGTTGGAACAGATCCCCGCCGAGGGCGCGATTCTGCTGGACGCGGGCACCACCGTGGCGCGGCTGGCGAACCTCGTCCCCGCCGACCGCGAACTGACCGTGGTCACCTATTCGCTGCCGAACGCGTTCGCTCTCGCCAACCGGCCCGGCATCACGCTGATGCTGGCGGGCGGAAGGCTTCGCGGGCGCGCGATGGCCGCTGTCGACAGCTGGACGCTCGACGCCCTCAAGGACACCTACGTCGACGTCGCCTTCATCGGCACCGACGGACTTTCCGTCGAGCGAGGGCTCACCACGCCGGACACCGCCGAAGCGATGGTCAAGCGCGCGGCCATCGCGTCCGCGCGGCGCACGGTGCTGCTGGCCGATCACACCAAGTTCGGCAACGACCACTTCGCCCGATTCGGTGACCTCGGCGATGTCGACACCCTGATCACCGACACCGGCGTCGATCCTCAGGCGGCCGACGAGATCACCCGGACCGGCGTCAAGGTGGTCACCGTTTGAGGCGAACGGGCGAACGGCTCGCCGGATACCTGATGACCGCGCCGTTCTACGTCCTGTTCGGCGTTTTCGGTCTCTTCCCCTTGCTCTACACCGCCTGGGTGGCGCTGCACCACTGGCATTTGGTCAACGGCGACACCGGGTTCGCCGGGCTCGGTAACTTCACCGTCCTGCTCCAGGACCCGCATTTCTACAACGCGCTCTTCAACACGGTCAGCATCTTCGTCTTGTCGACCGGCCCGCAGTTGCTGGCCGCGCTCGGGCTCGCGGCCCTGCTCGACCGTCCGCTGCGCGCGCGGACCCTGTGGCGGGCCAGTGTGCTGTTGCCCAACGTCGTCTCGGTGGTCGCGGTGGCGCTGGTGTTCAGCCAGCTTTTCGCCGAGGACTACGGCGTCGTCAACTGGGCGCTGGGCCTGGTGGGGCTCGATCCGGTGGACTGGCGGTCGGATCGGCTCGCTTCGCACGTCGCGGTGAGCGTGATGGTGATGTGGCGCTGGACCGGGTACAACGCGCTGCTCTATCTCGCGGCCATGCAGTCCGTGCCGCAGGAGCGTTACGACGCCGCCATGCTCGACGGAGCTTCGCGCTGGCGGACCTTCTGGTCGATCACCGTACCCGCGATCCGGCCGACGATCGCCTTCACCGTCGTCGTCTCGACCATCGGCGGGTTGCAGCTGTTCGCCGAGCCACAGTTGTTCGACGACGCCGGTATCGCCGGGACCGGCGGTGCCGACCGGCAGTTCCAGACGCTCGCCATGTACCTGTACGAGAAGGGGTTCGGCGAGTTCGACGCCGGATACGCGGCGGCCATCGCGTGGCTGCTCTTCCTGTTCTCGGCGGGGTTCGCGCTGGTCAACTTCTCGCTCGTGCGCCGCATGCGGGGCGGTGAGTGACCGTGGCGGCGAGGGAACGGACCGGGTTCGTCGTCTACGGGCTGCTGCTCGCCGTCGGCATCGCTTCGATCTTCCCGCTGTACTGGTCGTTCGTGGTGTCCTCCAAGGACAATTCCGCGCTCGGCGAGACCACCCCGCCGCTGCTGCCGGGCGGCAACCTGATCGAGAACGTGGGCAGGGTCTTCGAGACGGTCGATTTCTGGCTGGCGATGCAGAACTCGCTGATCGTCGCCGGCACGGTGACCGTGTCGAACGTCCTGCTGTCCAGCATGGCCGGATTCGCCTTCGCTCGCCTGCGATTTCCCGGCCGCGACTCGCTTTTCCTGGTCGTCATCGGCACCGCCATGGTGCCCGCCCAGCTCGGGGTCATCCCGCTGTACCTGGTGGTCGGCGAACTCGGCTGGTACGGGCGGCTGGAGGCGGTGATCGTGCCGGGACTGGTCGGCGCCTTCAGCGTGTTCTGGATGCGGCAGGCGTGCGAGGAGGCGATCCCGGGTGAACTGCTCGACGCCGGGCGCGTCGACGGCTGTTCGACGGCGCGGTTGTTCTGGAACGTCGCCATGCCCGCCATCCGCCCTCAGGCCGCGGTGCTCGCCATGCTGACGTTCATGACCGCGTGGAACGACTTCTTCTGGCCGCTGGTCGTACTCGACCCCAACGCGCACCCGACCGTCCAGGTGGCACTGTCGCGGCTGGCCAGCGGCTACTTCACCGACTACTCACTGATGCTCACCGCGGCCACGATCGGGGTGCTGCCCGTCATCGTGGCGTTCATCCTGCTGGCCAGGAAGGTGGTCGACGGCGTCATGCGTGGCGCGCTACGGGGCTGAGACGGCCGTGGCGCTCAGCGCTGACCAGGGTCTCGGCAAGTCGAGGTTTGCGGGTCAGCGCCGCTGTTCCCCACTTGGCTCGCGCCGGGGTTCCTTGGGAAGGCGTGCCCCTGAACCAACGGTCCGTTCAAGCACTTCAGGGATTCGTGACCGGACCGATCAGCCAAGCCCGTTGCGCGCCACCACGTCCGCGTAGAACCGGGCGCTGTCCTTGAGCACCCGTTCCTGCGTGCCGAAGTCGACGTGCACGAGGCCGAATCGCTGCGTGTACCCCATGGCCCACTCGAAATTGTCCAGCAACGACCAGGCCATGTAACCGCGGACGTCGGCGCCGCGTTCGATCGCGTCGTGCACGGCGCCGAGGTGCTCGGCGAAGTACCGCACGCGTTCCTCGTCGTGCACGCGCCCGTCCACGACCTCGTCCTCGAAGGCGGCACCGTTCTCGGCGATCACGAGTGGCAGTCCAGGGCAGTGATCACGCAACCACAGCAACAGATCGGTGAACGACTCCGGCCGTTGCTCCCAGCCCAGCGAGGTCACCGCACCGCGCGGCGGGATGACGTCCATACCGCGCAGACCCGGCAGCGGGCAGTTGCTGTCGGCCTCGGGGTCGCCGAGCGGGACAGCGCGGGCGGGCGCGTAGTAGTTGACGCCCAGTACGTCCAACGGCTGCGCGATGAGTTCCAGGTCACCGTCGGCGATCGCCGGTTCGAGCGTGCCGAGATGCGCGAGATCCGCCAGCAACTCGGGTGGATAGCCCCGGCCCAGCAGCGGGTCGAGGAAGAACCTGTTGTGCAGGAAGTCGAATTTGCGCGCGGCCTCGCGGTGCGCGGCATCGTCCACATCGGTCAGCACCGGGGCGAAGTTGAGCACGATGGACACTTCCTGCTCGCCACCGCTCGCCCGCAACGCCTGCGCGGCCTTCCCATGCGCGAGCAGGAGATTGTGCCCGGCGACCAGCGCCGCGCCCTCGTCCTGGACCCCCGGCGCGTGCTCGCCGTTGCCGTAGCCGATGAAGGCGGCGCAGAACGGCTCGTTGATCGTGGTCCACTGCCGGACGCGATCGCCGAGTGCTTGGTGGACGGTCAGCGTGTAGTCGGCGAAAAGGCTCGCGAGATCGCGGTTGGGCCAACCGCCTTCGTCTTCCAGCGCCTGCGGCAGATCCCAGTGGTAGAGCGTGACCATCGGGGTGATCCCGTGCTCCAGCACCGTGTCGACAAGGCGATCGTAGAAGGCGAGCCCGCGTGGTTCGATCGTTCGGCCGTCCGGCATGACCCGCGACCACGCGACGGAGAAGCGGTAGTACGGCACGCCCAGGTCGCCCAGCAGGCCGACGTCCTCGCGGTAGCGCCGATAGTGGTCGCAGGCCGGGTCGCCGGTGGCGCCGTCGAGTACCCGGCCGGGGCGCGCGGTGAAGATGTCCCAAATGGACGGTCCTCGGCCGTCCGCCGTCGTCGATCCCTCGATCTGGAAGGCCGCCGTGGCCGTGCCCCACCGGAACCCTGCCGGAAAGCCGCGCGTCACGCCGTCCTCGCTCACTTGGCGGCCGCGGCGCGGCCTTCGGTCGCCGCCTGGGTCCAGGCCTGCTCGATCGATTGCCTTCCTTCCTCGACCCGGCCGAGCGCGTGCCCGTACACGGGCCGCACCTCGCCGTCGCGCAGCCCGCGATAGTTCGGCCGCAGCGCTTCGGCGGACGCGGCGAAGATCTCACCGACCGGCGCGTCGCTGAAGTACTTGCTGGTGTGGGAAAGTACGGCGCCGTCCTGGTAAGCGCCCAGCGCGCTCGGCAGCAGGCCGCTGTCCAGGAAGATCCGTTTCTGCTGTCCGGGCGCGGTGAGCCAGACGGCGAGGTCGTAGGCCTCCTTGCGGTGCTCGCCCTGTTTCGGGACGGTCAGGAACGACCCGCCCCAGTTGCCCGCCTTGCCCGGTACCGAGGTGACGTCCCATTTGCCCGCCAGTTCCGGCCCGCCAGCCTCTTCGATCTGGGTGAGCATCCAAGCGGGACAGGTGATGGCGGCGAACCGGCTCTGCTTGATCGCCACCGTCCACGGCTGGGTGAAGGTGGTGACGGCGGCCGTCTCCTTCTTCAGCGCCATTCCGCCCGCCAGGTCGAAGGCCTTGCGCACGTTGGGATTCGTGTCGGCGATGAACGTGTCGTCCTTGGCGAAGTAGTTCTCCTGTGCCTGGTTGAGCATCGCCGTGTAGACGGTGCCCGCCGAATCGGCGAATTTGACGTCGTCCGGCGCCCTGGAGCTGAACCTCTCACCGGTTTCGGCGAACTTTTCCCAGGTCGGCCACAACGCGGCCACCTGATCGCGGTCGGTCGGCAGCCCGGCTTTCGCGAACAGGTCACGGCGGTAGCAGAGGGCGAGGCTGCCCATGTCGGTACCGAGGCCCATCACGAACTTCCCGCCGTTCGCGGTGCCCTGGTCCCATTTCCAGTCCGGCCAGTTCTCGCGGAGGCCCTGCGCGCCGAAGTCGGACAGATCGGTGAACTTGTCCGTAGATCGACGGAACTTGGGGAGGTACTGCTCCTCGATCGCCACCACGTCCGCGCTGCCACGACCGGCGCCGAGGCCGGTGGCGAGCTGCCGATGGTGCGTCTCGAAGTCGGCGACCCGGCCCTCGACGGTGATCCCCGGATGCGTCTTCTCGTACTCGTCGAAGAGTTTCTCGTAGCCGAATTCGCCGAAGGTGGCGACGGTGAGCTTGATCGGTCCGCCGGATTCGGCCGGTTTTCCCGAACAGCCGGTGAGGAGCAGCGCGAAGGCCGCCAATCCGGCCAGCAGGCGGGTCATGGTTCTCCTCGGTGGTGCGGTGGACTCGGTCAAGCGAGACGCCTCGGCAACTGGTCGACGACGGTCAGCCGGGAATCGGCGTGCAGCTTGGTCAGCACCCGGGACACCAGCGACTGCACCGTCCTCCGCGGCAGGCTCAGCTCCACGGCGATCTCCGGATTGGACATCTTGGCCGCCACCAGTCGGGCGACCCGAAGTTCCAGCGGGGACAGCGCACCGGCGTGCCGGGCCCCCCGCTCGGCTCGGCTCAGCACGCCGTGGCGGCGCAGCCTGTTTTCCGCCCGGCGGATGCTCCAGGCGGCGCCGACCGGCCCGAGGACCTCGCACGCCTCGGTGAGTGACCGAGTGGCCGCTTCGAGGTGACCGGCGCGGCCGAGCAGTTCGGCGGCGTCCTCCAGCGCGGCCGCGAGTTCGATCGGACGGCCGACCTCGCGATAGTGATCGGCCGCGGCCAGCACACCTTCGGGGTCGCCGTCGACCAGCCCCCGGCATCGGCCGGCGGCCGCGGTGGCCCTGGCGGGCACGGTCTCCTGGCTCGCCTCTTCGGCGCAGACGGCGAGCGCTTGCCGTGCGACGTCGTCGTTCCCGGCCGCGAGCGCGACGCGAACGACGTCGGGCAGCCATTGGTGGCGCAGCATCATCCGGGCGTAGTCGGGACGCAGCACCGGGGCGATCAGCCGCAGCGCGTCGTCGAGCCTGCCGTGCTGTTCGGCGGCCATCGCCTGGGCAGCGAGGTGGAAATCGCAGCTCTCACGCTCGGACGAGTTCGACGGCGAGTGCGCTTCGGCCGCTTCGAGATGCGCGCGGACGGAGAGGCGTTCGTTCCGGTGGCCCGCGATGAGGGCGGCGACCCCGTGCAGCAGCAAGGCGGCGGCGCCCGGCTCGCGCACCCCGTAGAAGGTGATCGCCGGGCCGTCCTCGGTGACCGAGTCCAGTTCGGCCAGTGCTTCGTCCCAGCGGCCGGTCCAGTAGTAGTGCACGGCCGCCGAGACCTGCGGCCCGGTCGGCAGACCGTGGCGCGCCGCCGTCTCGTACCCGGCGTGCAGCGTGGCGTCCGCTTCGTCGA
Source organism: Amycolatopsis sp. cmx-11-51 (assembly GCF_047608665.1). NCBI lineage: Bacteria > Bacillati > Actinomycetota > Actinomycetes > Pseudonocardiales > Pseudonocardiaceae > Amycolatopsis > Amycolatopsis sp. cmx-11-51. The sequence continues at coordinate 498,006 of NZ_JADNQO010000003.1, forward strand.
GCCGGTCGAGGTTCTGCAGGGTGAAGAGGCGGTTGTCGAGCAGGTCGAAGCGCAGCGTCGCCAGGTCCGCTTCGTCGCCGGTGGTCTCGATCGCGGCGTCGATCGCGGTCAGCGCCCGGTCGTGCTCGCGGCGGATCGAATGCACGAGCCACAGCGTCTGCTGCGCGTGCGCGGCGGGATAACGTTCGCCCGCCTCGACGGCTTCGGCGTGCAGGCCTCGCGCGATCCGTTCGGTGTCGTCGAGATCGTCGAGGGTGCCGCGCCGGAAGTTGGCGAGCAGTGTCCGGGTGCTGGTGCGCCACAGCTCCGGTATCGACGGGTCGTCCGCGGTGTCGCCGAGTGCCTCGATCGCGCCGGGAGTGTCGCCCCGGCGATACCGCAGGGCGGCGAGGAAATGCCGCATCTGCGCCAGATCCGCCTTGTCACGGACCGTCTTCACCGCCTGTTCCGCCTCGGCCTCCGGGGTCTGTTCGAGCCGGAACAGCACGCGCACCAGCGCGGCGATCAGCGTCTCCCGCTGCTCGCGGGTGGGCACCGTGCTGCCGAGCGCGCCGCGGAGGAGGTCGACCGCGATATGCGGGGCCCGGTTGGACACCGCGATGTGGTTGGCGGTGAGCCAGCCGACCAGCCACGGGTCGACCGGCACCGGCTCGGCCGCCAGCTGCTCGGCGACCCGCTTGATCGGCGCGCCGCCGCGTGCGAGCGACTCGGCGGCGCGCCGGTGCAGTGCGGCGCGGACCGGTTTCGCGATGCCGCCGTAGAGCGCCTGCCGCTGGAACGGGTGATGGAAGGCGAGTTTGTCGCCGGCGTACTCGATCACGCCGGCGGCGGTGGCCGGTTCCAGGCCACGCAGGACCTCCAGCGGGCTCTTGCCCGCCAGCGCGGCGAGGTCCTCGACCGCGAACTCCGCGCCCAGCAGCGAGGCGGTGCGCAGGATCTCGGTCGTGGCCGGGTCGAGGCATTCCAGCGTGCGGCCCACCGCCGCCAGCAGCGACCGCGGCGCGTTCTCGGTGCCGTCCAGCGTCACCTCGGCCACGCCCGCCTTGATCCGCAGCGAACCGGTGCGGACCAGGTCGTGCGCGATTTCCCTGGCGTAGAGCGGGTTTCCGGCCACGCGCCGGACCAGCGGGCGCAGGCTCGGGCCCAGTTCGGCCGCGAGGATCACTTCGAACACGGCGGCGATGTCGTCGTCGGTCAGCACCTCGACCGGCATGATCTCGCCGCCCCTCGCCTCGATGCCGCGTCGCAGCTGGGCCAGGTCCCGGCGGCCGTGCCCGGCGCGGGTGGCGGCGACCAGCAACAGCGGCAGCTGGCGGGTGGCGGCGGCCAGTCGCTGCCACAGCAGCACACTGGCCTCGTCGGCCCAGTGGAGGTCGTCGATCACCAGCACCAGCGGGCCCGCCGCGCAGGTCTCGTCGACCAGCGCCAGCAATTTGTCCACAGTGGACAGAATCGGGTCGGCGGGGCCCCAGTTCCCGTGCGCGGGCTCGGTGTGCAGCTCACCGGCCAGCTTGGCCTTGGCCGGATCCGCCGCTTCGTGGTGCACCCCGAGGCATTCCATGATCACCTGCAGCGGGAACCGTTGCTGGAGTTCGTCGGCCGCGGTCCAGGCGAGCTGGCAGCCGCGCGCCGCTGCGCTCGACAGCCCGGCGATCAGCAGTTCCGACTTGCCGATACCCGGTTCGCCTTCGAGCCACACCGGGCGGCCGCGGCCGGCGAGCACGTCGGTGACGAAGCCGTCCAGCCGTGCGACCTGCCGGGAACGGCCGGGCAGGAACCCTGGGCGGCCGCGTTCGATCGCCTTGGCCACCGGCGGCGGTACGACGCGTACCGGTGCCGGTTTCGATCCGGTGACAGGTTTTTCGGTGCCGTCCAGGATGCGCTGGTGCAGTTCACGCAGCGGGGTGCCGGGCTCGACGCCGAGCTCGTCCCGGAGCACTCGCCTGGCTTCGCGGTAGGCGGTCAGCGCTTCGGTCTGCCGCCCGCTCGCGTGCAGGGCACGCATGAGTGCCTCGTGCAGCGACTCGCGCAACGGATGCCGCTGGATCAGCGCGGTCAGCTCGGCCACCAGTTCACGGTGGTCGCCGAGGCCGAGTAGCGCGGTGGCCCGCAGTTCGGTGGCGGTCAGCTGGAGTTCGGCGAGCCGGACGCGCTCCGCCTCGGCGAACGGGCCGGGAACGCCGGAAAAAGCCTCGCCACGCCAGCGCCCGAGCGCGGTGGTGAGCCGCGCGGCCGCACCCCGCTGATCCGCGTGGGCCAGCAGCTTCCTCGCGTCGGCGGCGTCCTGTTCGAACCGGCGGACATCGAGCGCTTCACGGTCCAGCCGCAGCACATAGCTCGATCCGGACGAACGCAGCACCTCGTGCGCGGCGCCACCCGCCTTGCGGATCGCCCCGCGCAGACCGGAGACGTAGGTGTGGACACTGCCGGTGGCGCTGGCCGGCGCCGATCCACCCCAGACGTCGGCGATCAGTTCGCCGAGGGAGATCGCCTGGCCGCAGCGTGCCGCCAGGGTGGCGAAGACCGCGCGCTGGCGGGCGGGCCCGAGCTTCAGCTCGACGTCTCCGAGCCAGGCACGAGGCGGCCCGAGCAGCTCGACGCGCAGGCCGTTCGTCACGCCGGCTCCATTCTGTGTCCCCGCAGTTTAGGACGTTCGAGTGTCGGCTCGGTTGCGCACCCGGTCGGTCGGCTCAGCGAAGACGCAGAGCTGGTCAAGCGGGTCGTGAGTGGCGATTCGAATTCTGACGGACCTGTATTCGCCTGCCCACCTCGACCGAGTTGACCAAGGTCCGAGGCTCGGCGCCGTCGGGCTGATCACACATGGGAGAGCAACTACCGGTCCGCCCTGGCCCGACTTACCCACTCACGACCACCCCTGGCCGAAGCTTGGCTCAGCCGTCGAGCGCGGCCGCCCACTGATGTCGCGAAAGTGGCTTTCGCGACACCAAGGGGGCCGACAGTAGGTACCCAAGCAACCCCTGACTCCAGCTCGAATCGCCACTCAAGACCACCCCGACCCACCCCTCTTCGGACACTTGACGAGACCAGGCCCGGATCGCCAAGAGCGGCGTTGAACGACAGTCGCGCGACTTCGCCGGAGTCCTCGCGCCCGGCGCAAGGAAGGGGACCTTCATGTACTTCAGGCCAGAGGGCGACCCGCTCGCGCGGTCAACGCCACTCAAACCCCTTGGCTGAAAGGTTCAGCGCAGCGGGCCACGCTGGAAAGGCACCCCGGGACGGGCGAGCGCGTGCAGCGGCGCGCACCAGGGCTGCGCGGCTCCCCCTGTGCGGGTGGCCTGCCAGGAAGCCTCCGTGCCCGCCTCGGGCAACAGGAGCGTGGCGAGCTCCCCGGTCAGGCTCTCCTGCTGGTCCTCGGTGAGATTCCGTTGGTGCGAAAGCAGATGAAGGAGTTCGACCGCGGGCTCGGCGGACAGCGTGCCGACGTTGTCGAGTAGCCACTGTGGGATCCATGCCGCGGTCAGTTCGTCCCCCGCCTGGAGAAGCTGCTCGGCGACGCGATCCGCGGGTGCGCCGGAGCCCGCCAAGGTCTCGGCGATCTCCTGGTGCAGCACGGCGCGGATGGCGGGCGGGGTGTTCGCGGCGAACACCGACCGTTCCAAGGGGACTCGGAACCGCAGGTGGTCTCCCTCGGTTTCCAGCACGCGGGCGGCGAGCGCCTCCTCGACGACCCGGATGAGCGCCCGCGGTTCGCGGCCGGTGACGCCCGCCAGGTCGGCGACTGTGAACGACGAGCCGAGCAGTGCGGCCGAATTCAGCGTTCGCTTGCACGGCAAGGAAAGCGTGGCGAGGTGATCGTCCACCGCGGCGGCGATCCGGCTGTGCGGCGCGGTGCTCGTGTCACGGTCGCCGGCGAACTCGGCGAACAGTTCGCACAGGTATCCGGCGTTGCCGGCGGTGTATTCGGCCGCGAACCCCAGGAACACCTCGCCGGGGTCCCTGGCCAGGGACTCCGCGGCGAGCGCGGCGACGCCCGCACCGTCGAACGGCGGCAGCGAGACGATCTCGCCATCGAGTCGCGAACGGAGGACGTCGAGCGTGCGGCGCCGGGGGAGCGGGCGCGCGGAGCCGATCAGCAGCAGAGGCAGGTGCGCGGTGAGCCGGTGAAGCCGCTGCCAAGCGAGCAGGCTCTCCTCGTCGGCCCAGTGCAGATCTTCGAAGACGAGTACCCGTGGCCCGTCTTCGCACAGCTCGGTGACCGTCTTGTCGAGACTTTCGAGCGCTTCGCCGCCGAGGCAGTCGGCGATGAGGCTGAGCGGGACCGCACTGGTCAGTTCGTCGGCTTCAACCCAGCTCGTCCGGTTTCTCGCCGTGGCGAGAGCCTCCGCCAGCAGCGCGCTCTTGCCACTGCCGGCCTCGCCGTCCAGCCACACCGTCCCGCCGCGGCCTTCGTCCATCAGGGTGGACAGGTGCCGTCGCAGGCGGCCCAGTTCGAACTCGCGGCCGACGAAGGCGGACGGCCGTTCGGGCAGGGCCGGCGTCGGCCGGTGGCGTCCCGGCTGGTCCTGGTGGTGCAGCGAGGGGTCGCCGTCCAGGACCCGCTGTCGTAAAGCCAGCAGTTCCTGGCCGGGTTCGAGGCCGGACTGCTCGATGATCGTCTCGCGGGCGCGGTCGACCGCGGCCAGAGCCTCGGCTTGCCTGCCGGACCGGAACAACGCGGTGACCAGCATCCGGTGCGGCCCTTCGCGCAACGGATGGCGCTCGACCAGCATGGCGAGCTCGCCGACGAGTTCGCGGTTGCCGCCCAGGTGCAGCGCGACCTCGGCCCGGCGTTCGAGCGCGCTCATCCGCAGTTCGTTCAGCCGGGCGCGCTGGGTTTCGGCGAACGGGCCGGGCATCCCGTTCAGCGCGGAACCCCGCCATTGCTCGAGCGCGGAGCGCAGCGACTCCAGTTCCCGCTGGTGCGCACCGGCGAGCCGGTGTGTGCGGGCCCGTTCCAATTCGGCTTCGAAGACGTAAACGTCCACCTGCTGCCTCGGCAGGTCGAGGCGGTAGCCCGCACGGGTGGCGACGAGCGGCTCGCCCACGGGCTCCAGCGCGCGGCGCAGCGCGGAGATGTAGGTGTAGACGATGCCGGTGGCGCTGTCCGGGGGCCGCTCGCCCCAGACGGCGTCGATGATCTCCTCGCGTGAGACGAACCGGCCGGCGTGAAGGGCGAGCGTGGCGAACACCGCTTGCCGCTGAGCGGGGCCCAGGGGGATCTCGCCGGCGCTGTGCCAGGCGGGGGATCCGCCCAGCAGTCGCACCGTCAGCGAGGGAACCTCGTCCATGACCTGCCGCCTGTGCGTCCGACTTCGAAAGAGCGTACCGCCCGGCGAAAACCCTAGTGGCGCCGTTGTGGGGTTCGCAATCAATCGGGCAGCCGACGTGTGGGTTTCGTCTGCCGGTCCTGAGACACGCCGCGTTTCGCCAGGACACCGCGGTTCCGGCCGCGAACGGGGTCGAGTTGGTTGCCCGTTCATATGGGTTTCAGGATGCGGACAGGTGAGGGGCGACAGGGCAGACCCCGGCGTTCTCGGGGGCAGCGTGCCGTCCGGCCATGGTAGATGCCATGCGTGGCTGTGCATGCTGGGTCGGTGAGCCAGGATCAGGAGCGATTCGCCGGGGATGTCCTGCTCGGCCTCGCCCATAACGGCAGGTTGGTGCTCGACGCCGACGAGGCCGAAGCACGCGTCGCCGAGCTTCGGCGGACGCTGGCCTACGGGTACGCCCTGCTCGCCGACCCGGATTACACCGGGCCCGAGGACAGGCTCCGTGAAATCCTGGACGAGCTTCCCAAGTACGTGGAGGCGTTTCAGCAGGCCACGAAGTCCTTCACGCCTCGTTGAGAACTCGTGGAGAGTTCGTGAAGAGCTTCTTCGCAGACTGTGTCCCATCCGACTGGGGCGGCGGATCAAGCGGAGGGGACGAACGTGGACACGGAAACCCGACAGATCACCGTGGCGGTGCACGCGCCCGATCCGATCACCACTGCCGGCCTGGCCAGTCAGCTGGGCACGCAGCTGGGGATCGAGATCCGGGACTGGGAGCAGCGCGCCGAGACCGAGGTGCTGGTGTTCGCCGCCGAGTGGCTGACACCGGAGATCGTGCTGTGGCTGCGGCGGCTGGCCGCCGAGGACGGCAAGCCGGTGGTGCTCGTGGTGAGCCAGATCGGCGAGGCGGAACTGGTGCCCGCCATCGAATGCCGGGTGGTGGCGGTACTGCCGCGCTCCGCGACGACCGGCGAGCGGCTGGCACACGCGGTCCGCGCGGCGGCCTCCGGCGGCGGTGTGCTCCCGCCGAGCCTGCTCGGCGAACTGCTCAAACACGTCGAACGGCTGCAACGTGAGGTGCTCGACCCGATGGGCGTCAACACCGCCGGGCTCACCACCCGGGAGATCGACGTGCTGCGCCTGATGGCCGACGGGAAGGACACCGTCGAAATCGCCGGTGAACTCAGCTACTCGGAGCGCAGCGTCAAGCACATCATCCAGGGCATCACCGGACGCCTGAACCTGCGGAACCGGCCGCACGCCGTCGCCTACGCGGTGCGGGCCGGGGTCATCTAGAGTCGCGTGATCCTGCAGGTCTTACCCGTGATCAGACGGCGATCTCCGGAGATCGCCGTCCAATCACGCGTAACCGCCGTCTGATCACGCGAGATCGCCGTCTGATCACGCGAGATCGCCGTCCGACGAACGAAACCCAACGTCAAGCAAGCAGGATCACGCGACACTAGCCCGTCGGAATGGCGACGCCCCTGTGCCGAACACCGAACTCACGTGCTCAAACGCGGACTCGCGTGCTTGGACGGACAGCCGCGAGTTCCGCCTTCAAGCACGTGAGTTCGGCCTCAGATCAGGCCGGCGCGGATGGCGGCGGCCACCGCCTGTGCCCGGTTCCGCAGCTCCAGCCGCCGCTGGACCCGGTACAGGATGTTCTTGATGGTGCGCTGGGAATAGCCCATCGCCGCGCCGATCTCCGCGGTCTCCCTGCCCTCCGCGATCAGCCGCAACACGCGGAGCTCGCGTTCGTGGAACAGTGAAATCCCGTCCGCCGAGACGTCGTACCCGGCGGCCAGCCCCTCCGGGGAGGTCGCGACCGCCGTCCGCGCGGCCAGCACCTCCGCGATGAGCCGCGCCGCTCCGGCCTCCCGGTGCGGTAGCAGACAGCGCACCCCGGCTGTCGCGGCCGCGTGGTGGCCCGCCGGTGGCAGCGGCCCGGCGATCAGCACGCCGGGCAGGGCGCCTTGTTCGGCCACTGCTCGCCGGAGCACCGGGAGTTCGTGTTCGACCGGGTCCTCGGCGACCACCAGTACGTCCGCGCCCCGGACGCCGGACGGCACCACCTCGAGCATCGCGGCGGGCGACAGCATGCCGACCAGCCCCGCCAGGGTGACCGGGTCGGCCGAGTAGACGGCCACCCGGACGTGCCGCGCGTTCACGAGACGTATCGCTCGTTCTCGGCGACCGTCTCCTGACGGCCGCCGGGGGGCTCGATCCCGTTCTCCCGCATCAGGTTCCGCAGCCGTGCACGGTACCGGGGCGCGTCCGTCGAGCCGAGCACTTCGTATACCTCGGTGAGCACCGCGGGATCCGTCGCGCCGTGCCGCACCAGGCGTTCGGCGGCGACGGCCAGTTCGAGCGGCTGCGCGCGTTCGCGGGCCAGCCACAGGCATTCGACGGCGGGCTCCTCGCCGAGGCAGGCCCGGATCAGGTGGCGATGCAGCAGCACCCGTCCGGTCGGCATCGCGGAAGCGAGGTCCTCCAGCGCGTCGAGTGCCTTCTTCGCCCCGACCCGGTCGTTCGCCCGCAACGCCAGTTCGGCGAGGTCGGCCCAGGCGATGTCCGTGCCGACGGCGAGTCCGCGGGTGGCCGCGTGCAGGCGGTCGGCGGCGCGGCCGGTTTCACCCGAGGCGATGTCGATCCTGGCCGCCGCGACGTCGAGCAGGTGCGCCAGCGTCGGTTCCGTGGCGCGGCCGGCGGCCAGCAGGTCCCTGGCCGCGGTGAATCGTCCCTGCGACAGCAGGACCGTCACGGTCGACAGGTGCATCGCGGCCGATCCGATGTCGTAGCCGCGCCGTGAACGGTCGGCCACGCCGCGGTGGGCGAAGTAGACCGCGCGGGAGGAATCGCCGCGCATGGCCGCGAGCATCGAACGTTCGCTGTCCCGCAGTCCGGTTTCGGGGAAGTCCTCGTCGGACAGCAGCCTTTCCGCGCGCGCCCGTTCGCCGAGCACCAGCAGCGCGGTGACGTACGAGGTGGTCTGGTCGTCCCGGTGCCGCCTCGCCGTCCTCAACGGCCATCGCTCGCGTTCGGTCAGGTTCGCACCGAACCGCGCGGAGCGGCCCGCCCAGAGTTCGGCCAGACCACCGAAGAGTTCGCCCAGCATCGCGGAAACCGTCGATTCGGTGCGCCACGAATCGTTCCCCGCCAGCAGTGCCGCCGCTTCGCCCCACCTGTCGAGCAGGCTCAGCGCGATCGCGCTCGACGCCACCGACCAGTCCGGCGGGTTCGTGGCGATCCTCGCCAGTTCGGCCGTGTCGCCGGAGTCGTGCAGCGCGCGGACGACGCTCGACTGGGCTTCCTGCACGGCGTCGGCGGAAAGGCACGCCAGGATCTGCTCGGTCACCTCGTCCACGTCTGACATCTTGAGGCGGACCGAGCGTCCGCGATGTGCCGTCCGGCGGGTTCTGGCCCGTAGGGACGCTGGGTCCGCCCGAAAGCCGCGACCGGATGTGCGCCGCGCGGGACGGGCGCGATCCGGTGCGGTGCCGTCCCAGGAGGGTGATGGGACGGCACCGAATCCAGGACTGCACCGGCGCCGCACGGCCGCATGGGGTGGCGGACGCGCCGGCGCCGCGACCGGGCAGGGCATGAGCCCCTGGTCCGTCACCGGCCGCATCACCGACGCTAGCGTGGTTCGGCGCCGGTGCGGCGGATTTCGGACCGCAAGGTCCTCGGCACTGACCGAAAGGGCAGCGCGGGCGTCAGGGAAGCTCCCGCATCGCGGTACCGAAGAGAAGACATTCCGGTGACGTGCCAGGTACCGCCCACACCTCGCGATCGCCCTTCAGCCGAGTGGCGCCTTCGCCCCTGCCGATCGGGCTGGAATCCCCAGGATTCGAGGATTCGCCGGGCGGGCGAGTCGAACAGGACGCACCGATCGTCATCGGTCACCCGGAGCAGGGCACTGAAGGAAACCCGTACCGGGGGGCGTCAGGCCGCGAGTGGTCCGAAGACGAGGGTGCCCGGCGCCTCGGCGTCGTCACCCGCCCAGAATTCCAGCCACAGCGCGGCGAACTCGTTCCGGGACAGCATTCCGTCGCCGTCGGAGTCCAGCACCGGGAACGTGGCGTCGGTGTCGGTGGGGCGGCCGTTCCAGACCTCGATCAGCTGGCGGTACTCCACCGCGGAGATCAGGCCGTCCCGGTTCTCGTCGATCGCGTCGAACATCGCGTCGGCGGTCGCGGTCACGGCCTCGGGCGTGTCCGGCAGCTTGTCCACCACCAGCAGGACTTCGTCGAGGGTGACCTTGTTGTCACGGTTCAGGTCCGACGTCGTGAGCAAGGTCGTCCACCAGCTCAGCATGATGCCGGTCAGGCGCTGCTCGTCACCGGGCCCGCGCACTCCCGCCCAGCGTTCGGCCAAGGCTTGAAAGTCTTGCTCCTGCAGGAAACCGTCGCCGTCGAGGTCCATCGCAGCGAAGACACCCGAGATCTTGCGCCGCTGCAAGTCGCTTGCCATGCGTCCGAACGATAGGACCGGATGCCCTAGCGCACATCGGCCATTCAGGGCCACGGCGGACCACGATCGGGGGACGGCCGGGATCATCTCCCGGCGAGCGCCCTGAGGATCTTGCCCAGCGCGGACTGCGCCACCGCCGAGGTGTACGGGCCGACGGCGACCAGCGAGGCGATGAGCGCCGAGGCTTCGCCCGGGGTCAGCGAGAGCGGCGGCAGCACGGGCCGCGCGTCGATGCCGTAGCCGCCGCGAGGGCCACGGCGGATGGTGATGGGAACGCCCGCTTCGCGCAGGCGGGTGATGTCGCGTTCGACGGTCCGCAGGCTCACCCCGGTCGCCGTCGCGAGGTCCGCGCCCGCCACCCGGCGCGGCGCCCGCACCCGCAGCAGTTCGATGATCGCGTGCTGCCGTTCGACCAGCGGTGCCGCCTGGTGCAACTGGGTCATCCCCGCGATTCCCCCGGAACCGACCAACCGCTGGCTCATTCCCGCTCTCCTCGAATTCGAATAACCGACCCGGCTCTGACGTCTATTGGATCTTAGGCTGATTTTCCCTTCTCATGATCGGATTTCGATGCCTTCACCTTTCGCTTTCCCCGGCGACTTCCGGCGCCTGTGGATCGGTCAGACGATCAGCGCGTTCGGCGACAAGGTTTCACGGATAGCGTTGCCGACGGTCGCCCTGCTCGGTCTCGGCGGGACAGCCTGGGATGTCGGACTGCTGGCCGCGCTGCGGTTCGTGCCGTTCGTGCTGATCGGTTCGGTGGCCGGGGTGTGGGTCGACCGGCTCTCACACCGCGGCACGATGATCTGGGCCGACGTCGGCAGGCTGGTGGCGATGGGGTCGATCCCGGTCGTGTCCCTGTTCGGCGTGCTCACACTCGGCCAGTTGTTCGTGGTCGCCGGGGTGGTCGGCGTTCTGACGGTCTTCTTCGAAGTCGCCGCCCAGTCCTGTCTGCCGGTGCTCGCCGGACCGGACGGGATCGTGGCGGGCAACGAACGGCTGCAGACCTCCCGCGCGGTCGCCGAGGTCGGTGGCGCGGCCGCCGCGGGCGGGCTGATGCAGATCCTCGGCGCCGCGCTCACGATCCTGGCCGACGCCCTGTCCTTCCTCGCTTCGCTGGTGTCACTGCTGCTGATGCGGCACCGCGAGTCGCCCGTCGTCAAGCCGGAGAAACCGCGGTCGGCGCTGGCGGAGGCCAGGGAGGGGCTGGCGGTGTTGCTGTCCGACACCCGGCTGCGCAATCTGATGTTCGCGAGCACGACGGTGAATCTCGGCGTTGCGACGGCGAACGCACTCGTGCTGGTCTTCGCCTACGACCAGGGAAAGCTGAGCCCGGGTGCCGTCGGCCTCGCGTTCGCGATCGGCACGGTGGGCCTCATCCTGGGCGCGGTGTCGTCCGGCGCGATCGCCGGCAGGCTTACCCTCGGCCGGACGTTGGCGACTTCGATCCTGCTGACCGGCCTGGGTTTCCTGCTGTTACCCGTAGGCGGGCAAGGCGCCACGGCTGACCATGTTGATCGTGAGTCAGTTCCTCATCGGTTTCGCCGACTCGGTCTTCAGTATCCACGTGCTCAGCCTGGTCCAGCGCATTACGCCGCCGGAGATGATGGGCCGCGTCAACGGTACCGCGCTCTCGGTGGTCTACGGCACCGGAACACTCGGTGGCCTGGCCGCCGGCTTCGTCGGCACGGTCTTCGGGATCTTGCCAGGACTGGTGGCGTCGGCCGGAATCATCTGCTGCGGCGCGGTGTTCGTCCTCGTCAACCCCTTGCGGACGATTCGGGACGGAGCGGACGAGGAGGTGCGCCGACCGGAGCGGGGGAGCGTCACCAGAGATGGGGCACGCCGAACAGCTTGTTGATCAGCACGGCGAGCGGTGCGATGAACACGACGCCCATGAGAAATTCGATTACTCCTTTTCGCCGGGTGGTCGAAATGGGCTCCGATGCGAATTCGTGGAGTCGGTCAGGTGTACCGCGCGGATTCGGGACCGCCGCCCGATGAACAGGGTCGAAGGTATGTATAACGCCCTATGCGGGCGGACGTCTGCCTGGCGGCACCCCGTGTCCACCGGCAAGATGGACAGGTGACGGAATCTGGGGCCAGGAGCGACGAGGAGTTCCGCGATCAGGTGCCGGCCGAACCCGGACGGCTCGTCGGGCTCCGGAAACAGCTGACGGCGTGGCTCACCGGCCTCGGCCTGGACAGGGAGCGGCGGGAGGACATCGTCCTGGCGAGCAACGAGGCGCTGGTCAACTCCGCCGAACACGCCTACCGGGACGGCCTGGACGGCGTCATCGACATCCACGCCACCTCGAACCGGGACGGGATCAAGATCGTCGTCACCGACTACGGGAACTGGAAGCCCGCGAACCCCGCCGACACGATCCGCGGCCGAGGCCTGGTGCTGATCGCTCGGTTGGCGGATCACTCCGACTACCGGTACCGGGGCGACGGCACCACGGTGACCATGACCTGGACGACCGACCTTCCGGGAGGAGACAGATGACCGCCGAGATCGAGCGGGCCGCGCACGCCTACTGTCCCGTGTGCACTCCGGATCCCGGCCGTGGTGACCTGGTCACCGCGCTCTGCGGGGCCACCCGTCCCTACTGGGGCCGACGCGAGCGGCCGGTGAACAACTGTCCAGCGTGTGAAGCCTTCGCCGCGAACGCGGTCTACCCGTGCGGCCACACCGGTAGCGAGCGATAAGGGCTTGATCGTTAATTTCCGTGGCGTTCGGGGTACTAGGTGTTCGCGAGATCCCCGACGGTCCGCAGAGAACAGGGAGGTCCCCGTGCCCACCGATCAGGCTTCTTCCGTGGTCGCCAAGGTCCTGTCCCTGGACGTCGTCGACGACCTGACCGACCTGGCGCGGGTACGGGCCTGGGCGCGTGCGGAACTGCGGGACCTCGCCGGAGAGGACCTTGCGGACACCATCCTGGTTCTGGACGAACTGGTGTCCAACGCCTTGCGGCACGGGAAGGGGTCGCGGCGGGTGCGCCTGCTGCGGCAACCCGGCCGGCTGCGCATCGAGGTCGACGACTCCGGCAGGACACCCGCTGTCCCGCGTCCGCCCTCGGACAACGGTGGACGCGGCTTGGCTCTCATCGACGCCTGCGCGGCGACGTGGGGTCAGGATCCGCGCGACGACGGCAAGACCGTGTGGGCCGAGCTCCGCGTGGCTTGACGAACTCAAACGTGTCCGTTGCCACGTCGAGCAGGTCGTTTCGAGATCGATCCGGCGGGTACCCAGAAGTAGCGGACGACAACGAATGGAGGCCTGATGAACGACAAAGCCGAGAACAAGGTCGAAGAAGTCAAGGGCAAGGCCAAGGAAGCGGTCGGAAACGCCACGGACAACGAGCAGTGGCAGGCCGAAGGCAAGGCTGAGCAGGGCAAGGCCAACGTCAAGCAGGCCGGTGAGAAGCTCAAGGACGCCGTGAAGGGCGTTCGGGACTGACCTCGTGGTCAAAAAGGGTCCGCCTTCGGGCGGGCCCTTTTCTGCGTGCGGAGACCCGGCGGCCACCCGGGTTTCGCCTTGAGCGGAACGACCCGCGCGGGCTCCGGCCCGCTGTCAGGATGGCCGTATGGCCGACATTCTCCCTTTCCAGCAGAGGCGCGCGGATCCCGAGCCGGAACCGCTGTGGCGTGACGTGCTGGGCCAGAGCCTGCGCGCGGCGAGGGAGGAACAGGGCGGCCGCCTCATCGACATCGCGGAACGCGCCGGCATCTCGCCGCAGTACCTCTCGGAGATCGAGCGCGGCCGCAAAGAGCCGTCCAGCGAGATGATCGCCGCGGTCACCGGTGCGCTCGGGATCGATTTCGCGGATCTGCTCTTCGGTATCGCGGGAACGGTCCGGCGGGGCGGCAGCACGGGTCTCGCGGTCGGCCGTCGTCCGGCGGGACCCGTGCTCATGGCCGCCTAGTCCCGACTGTCGAGCACGCTGTCCGCGAGCCCGTAGGCGACGGCGCCCGCCGCGTCGAACACGCGGTCCCGGTCGGTGTCGTGCCGGAGATCCGAGACGGCGCGGCCGGTGTGCGAGGACAGGATCTCCTCGAGCTGCGTCCGCACTCGCACCACCTCGTCGGCCTGGAGGATGAGGTCCGGGATGGTGCCGCGGCCCTGAGCCGCCGGCTGGTGCAGCACCACCCGGGTGTGGGGCAGCACGAACCGGCGCCCTGCCTCGCCCGCGGCCAGCAGGATCGCGCCCGCCGCGACGGCCTGGCCGACACAGGTCGTCGCCACCGGCGCCTTGATGAAGCGCATGGTGTCGTACAGCGCGAGCATCGCGGACGGGTCGCCGCCCTCGCTGTTGATGTAAAGGTTGATCTCCTGCTCCGGGTTGTCCGCCTCCAGGTAGAGCAGCTGGGTGATCAACGCGTTCGCCACACCGGAGTCGATCGCGGTCCCGAGGTAGATGATCCGCTCCGACAGCAGATGCGAGTAGACGTCCATGATCCGCTCGCCGGCGGGACTGCGGGAGATGACGTTGGGGATGGTGTAGGTGCTCATGCGCCGACAGTCCTTTCCGAGCCGAGGCCGAGTTTGTGGGTGCGCACGGGGACGACCTGGTCGAGGCTTTCGACGATGTGGTCGATGAACCCGTATTCGCGCGCCTGGTCCGTGGTGAACCAGCGATCGTGCAGGGAGTCGGCGAAGATCCGCTCGATGGGCTGCCCGGTGTCGTCGGAAATCAGGCCGAGCACCGTGTCCCGCGTGTAGCGCAGGTCGTCCGCCTGCACCTCCACCTCGACGGCCGAGCCGCCGATGCCCGCCGAACCCTGGTGCATCAGGATCCGCGCGTGCGGCAGGGCGAACCGTTTACCCTTGGCCCCCGCCGACAGCAGGAACTGCCCGGCACTGCACGCCAGTCCCAGCGCGAGGGTGGCGACGTCGCACGGCACGAGCCGCATCACGTCGCGGATGGCGAGCATCGAGGGGACCGAACCACCCGGCGAGTGGATCCACAAGGCGATGTCCTTGCGGGGATCCTCGCTCGCCAGCGACAGCAGCTGGGTGGTGAGCACCGTCCCGTTGTCGTCGTCGAGCGCGCCGTCGAGGACCAGCACGCGCTGGCTGAAGAACCGTTCCCGGAGGCGTTGGTCGAAGAGTGGTTGCTTCTCGTAGTCGCTCATGCCCCGACCCTGCCGCCGGGGACCCGCCGTCCGCCGGTTTCTCTGCTGTGAGCGGATCAGCCCACAGCAGGACGCCGGGCCGGGACGAACCAGACGGCGAGCGTCAGGACGACGACGGAGGCGAGGGCGACGAGATCGAGGGTGAGACCCGGTTGCAGCGCGCGGGCGAAGTACTCCTGCTCGTCGTCGGTCGCGTTCAGCAGAAGCACGCTGAGCAGCGTCAACCCGGCGGAAACGCTGATCATGACCTGCCCGGGGCGGACCCTGGCGAGCAGGAGCGCACCGCCGGCCACCGAAAGCACCCCGGCAAGGACGATGCCGACACGGGCGATCAGGAGCGGCGGGTACAGCAGGTCGAACAGGTAGTACACCCGGTGGATCAGCATCGCGTCGCCCAGCAGGAAGAAACCGAGCAGCATCCCAGCCACCCCCGCCAGGATCGCGAACACGGAAGGCATGGTCAGGCCGGGTGCGGGCCGCGGTGGCACGGGCAGGACGGGCACCGGATGATCGGTGACCCGCGCCAGTAGCGGCCGCGCCTGGTCCGGGAGCATCCGCGCTCGCGGTGATTTCGCCAGCAGGCCCTTGATGAGCGCGGCCAGCGGTCCGTGGGTCCGGACCGGCCGTGGCTCATCGTTGATCACCGCATACAGCGTCGCCGCGAAGTTCTCCCGGTGGAAGGGATTCCCGCCCTCGCTCACGCTGAGCAGCGTCACTCCGAGCGACCAGAGGTCGGAGTGAGGAGTGGCTTCGTGCCCCGCGATCCTTTCGGGGGCGAGGAAAGCCGGTGAACCGGTCGGGTCGAGCCCGAAGCCGGTCAGTTTCACCGTGCCGTCCTGGCGCACCAGGATGTTCGCGGGCCGCACGTCACCGTGCACGATTCCCGCCGTATGCGCGGCTTCCAGCGCGCCGAGCACCTGACCGCCGATACCGGCCAGCGCACTCGGGGACAGCGTGCCGAGGTCCCGCAGAGGCCGACCCTCCGGGAGTTCCGTCACTAAGAACGCCGCCCCGTCCTCCGCCTCCGCCACATCGTGGACGGTTTCCGCCGAAGGATGATTCAGGGCGACGAGAGCTTCGCGGCGGAGCTGTTCGAAGGCCGCGGCCGATGGCAACGCCCTGAGCGCGACCTGACGACCATTCGACTCGTCCTCAGCTCGCCACAGCACGGCCGTCCCGTCGCGACCCAGCTCTTCGAGCAGGGTGTAGCGCCCGGCGATCGTGCGTGAAACTGCCGTCACAGTTCGTCTCCTCGATCCCGCAGTGTCTTCGACGCACGCTAACCGGCGATCATGAAAAACCGATGAAATGGCCGATCATCCATAATGGACGGATTCGGCTGGATATATTCACAGCCATGCTGAGCTTGGCGGCGCTGGTCGCGGACCCGGATCTCGAACTGCGGGTGGTCGTCCCCGGCCGTGACGGGGCACTGGCCGAGCAGGTGCTGTGGGTGCACAACACCGAGCTGCCCGACCCCGCGCCGTACGTGCGCGAGCGCGAGGTCGTGCTGACCAACGGCCTGTGGCTGGACCGCACCGGCCCGGCGGACTTCGTCGAACGGGTGGTCCGCGCGGGAGCGGCGGGGATCATCTTCGGCCTGCGCGTGGAACAACGCGACACTCCGGCGGCGCTCGCCGAGGCGTGCCGGGAAGCCGCGCTGCCCCTGCTGGAGATCTCGATAGCGGTGCCGTTCACGGCGGTCACCCGCGCGGCGGCGGCGATCCAGGCCAGGGGCAGGCAGAACGCGCTGATGTCGCTGGTACGGCGAGGGGACGAGCTGACCTCGGCCTTGTCGAGAGGCGACGGCGCTTCCGGGGTGCTCGCGGTCCTTCGCCGGGAGCACGAGCTTCCACTGGTGGTCGTGGACCGGATGGGTCGCGAGCTGGCGGCGGCCGGTGCCGAGCTGGACGCCGGACAACTGCGCGCCGCGGCGGAGGCCTTGGCCGGTCATCCGCCGCCGTTGGAGGCGGAGCTGGGCGCGGGGACGCGGGCGGCGCTGTTCCTGGTCGGCGCGATCGGCGACGCGGACGCCGTGCTGCTCTGCCTGCGCCCAGCGGCCGAGCTGACGCAGGGGGAGCGGGACGCGCTGGAGCAGACCGCCCGCTACCTCAGCCTGGAGGTGGCCCGGCATCAGGCGGTGCAGGCCATCGAGATGCGGTTCGCCGTCGAGTTGCTGGACATGGTCCTCTCGGGCGCGCAGCGCGTCGCGGAGGTGCCCGGCAGGCTGCGTGCTTTCGGGGTCGATCCGGACGGGCCGCTGACGGTGCTCGCGCTGGCGTTCGCGGGCGACGACGACACCGCGACCCTGCCGGGGATGGCTGAGGCCGTGACGGATTTCCTGCTGGCGGACGGGTTGCCCGCGGTCGTGGCGGCGGGCAGCCGGGACGTCGTGGCGGTGCTGCCATGGCGTTCGGGAACGCAGTCGCCCGCTGCCTTCGCGCCCCGGCTGGCGGCGGCGGTGTCGCATCGGTTCGGCGGCGGGCGCGTCGTGGTCGGGTTGGCCGACCCCGTGTCCGGCGCGGCCGAACTGCGCACGCCGCTGTCGCGCAGCCGCGAAGCCTGCCGCGTGCTCCGCGGCAGGCGCGGCGGGCCGGTGGCGGCGAGTTTCGCCGAACTCGGCAGCTATCGGCTGCTGCTGGAGTCGCACGACGAGCAGTGGCGGCACACTTTCGCCGAGGCCCTGCTCGGCCCGCTGCGCGAGCACGACCGCGCCCGCGACGGCGACCTGGAGACGACCCTGCGGGCGTTTCTCGACCACGACGGCCAGTGGGCGGCCACCGCCGCCGCCCTTTTCGTGCACGTCAACACCTTGCGTAACCGGCTGGCCAAGGTCACCGAGCTGACCGGCCGCGACGTCGGGCGCACCGCGGACCGGGTCGACCTGTTCCTGGCGCTGGAAGCGGCTTCGATGTCGACTGACTAGCTTGAATTGCAACCCGCCCGCAGGTTGGAACTCAAGCTAGTCCGGGTAGACCGCCGGGTCGATCTCCAGGCGTCGCAAGGGTTCCGCGGGCAGAGCCGGGTCGGCCAGCGCCGCGGCCGCCACGTCCCGGCACCGGGCGAACCGGACGTCGCCGAGACCGAGCCCGAACTCGATGAGCGCCCGTACGGCGGCCAGCCGTCCCGGCCTGCCCGATAGGAACGGGTGCAGGCACAGGTTGAACAGGCAGTGGTAGCGGCGCATCGCGTCCAGCTCCGCGCGCCACATCTCCAGTACCCGCACCGGTGAGGTGATCACCGAGCCGATCTGCGGCGCGGGAAGGAACGCGTACTGCTCCCAGTCGTCGAGCGACCAGTGCACCGGCAGCTCGGCGATCCGGCCCGCCTCGGTTTCGATGAGGTACGGCCGGTCGTCGGCCATCAGCGACGAGTCGTAGCTCAGCCCGTACTCGGCCACCAGCCCCGGAGTGTCCCAGGTGGACTCCCAGCCCGCCGCGCGATGCCCGCTGATCTCGATGCCCTGGCTCGCGAAGACCGCCATGCCGCGCTCGAAATCGGCCCGCTGCTCGGCCGCGGTCATCGCGGTCGGCGGCCGGTGGCTGTAGGAGTGGTGGGCCACCTCGTGGCCGCGCTCCACGATCGCGGCGGCCAGGCCGGGCCGCTGTTCGGCGACCCAGCCCGGTACGAAGAACGTCGCCGGTACGGCC
Source organism: Amycolatopsis sp. cmx-11-51 (assembly GCF_047608665.1). NCBI lineage: Bacteria > Bacillati > Actinomycetota > Actinomycetes > Pseudonocardiales > Pseudonocardiaceae > Amycolatopsis > Amycolatopsis sp. cmx-11-51. Next base: position 516,538 of record NZ_JADNQO010000003.1, read on the forward strand.
AGTTCGTCGAGCAGGTCGAGGATGCGCGGCACCCCGACCCGTGGCCCGTACGCCTGATGCGACATGGTCGACAGGTGCTCGGCGTAGCCCCGGCCTCGCGCGAGGATCGGGGACTCCGCGTCCACGTCGAAGGTCAGGGTCGCCACCGCGGCCGCGCCGCCGTGCCAGCTGGTTTCCGTCACGCTTGCCGACTCTCCCGCCAGCGGCGCGCGTTCGCCACCGTGACCGTCGGGGAGACCATCGCCCGGTCGAATTCTTCCAGGGGTTCCGCCGCGGCGACGCGGGCGGGCAGATCGGGGTTGGCCAGCGCGCCGTGGCCGAGTGAAAGCAGGTCGGCGTGCCCGCCGGCGAGCACCTCGTGCGCCTGGGTGAGGTCGTGCATCCCGCCGTTCGCGATCACCGGCAGACCGGTGACCCGCCGGGCGAGGGAGGTGAGCGTGCCACCGCCGGCCAGCCTCGCCGTCTCCAGCCAGTTCCGGCCCTCGCTGGCGATGTGCAGGTAGCCGGCACCCGCCTCGGCGACCGCCGCGAAGATCACCTCGGCGTCGTCGCGGCCGCCGGGCCAGCGGTAGGTGAAGTCGTTGACCTTCGTCTGCGACAGCCGCACCCCGGTCAGCAGATCCGGCACGGCTTCGGCGACGGCGGTCACGACGCGGGCGGTCAGTCGGATCCGGTTGGCGACCGGGCCACCGTATTCGTCGGTGCGCTGATTGGTGTAGTCGGTGAGGAACTGGTCGAGCAGGTAGCCGTTGGCCGAGTGCACCTCGACGCCGTCGAACCCGGCCTGACGGGCGCGTTCGGCCGCCGCCGCGAAGCCTGCGACGACGTCGTCGATCTCGGCGGGGGACAACTCCCGGGGTACGGGCCACGGCCCGGAACCGCCGTACGCGCTCATCTTCTCCCCGCGTGGCTGGACGGCCGACGGGCCGACGGTGTGGTCCTGATGCGGATTTCCCTGGGTGATCGCCCCGGCGTGCATGAGCTGGGCGATCATCCGGCCGCCCGCCGCGCGCACTCCGGCGGTGACGACGCGCCAGCCCGCGACGTGCTCGTCACCCGCGAGGCCCGGCTGGTTGAGATAGCCCTGGCTGGCCGCGGTGTCGGGGTAGGTGCCCTCGCTGAACACCAGGCCGAAGCCGCCGCGGGCGAATTCGGCGTAGTAGTCGGCCATCTCGCCGGTCGGGGTGCCGTCGGGCCGCGCCGAGACGCGGGTCATGGGGGCGACGGCGTAGCGATTGCGCAGCGCCAGGCCGCCGAGTGTGATCGGGGCGAGCGCGGGATGGGCGTGTTCGACGGTGGTGGTCATGACAGGGTTCCTCCATTGTGGACGGTTTCGATGGCGAGCGGGGAGAGTCCGGCGTCGCTGATGCTCACGAGATCCTGCGGGCAGGCGGAGACCACGACCACGCAGTCCAGTTCGGCCCACAGGGTCACCGCGTCGCCGGGCAGGGAAGACGCGGTGAGCCAGCTCAGCCGCCCGTCCTCGCCGACCGGGATTCGCATGAAGACGTTGATCGGCTGTGGGGTCGGACCGGTGAAGCTCAGTCCGGCTCCGGCCAGCGCCTCGCGCAGGTTCTCCGCGCAGGACCGGTGTTTCTGAGCCCCCAGCGCGGCGTACCTTGCCGGGTCGCAGGCCGGGATGAGCATGTCGTGCTCGCCGGGGGAGGTGTCCTCGACCAGGGTCAGGATCGGGCGGCGCCGGTCGGTCACGAAGGACTCGCCGAGGGTGGGGAACAGCCGGTCGATCGCCGCGCGAGTGTGCGCCGCGCTGTGATGCTCGGCCAGTTCGCGTCCGCTGTCCTTGAACGCGAACACGTCACCGACCTGGCCTCCTTCGACGTCGATCACTCGCACGAGGTCACCCGCGGCCACTCGCACGGCCCGGGCGGTCCCCGGCGGTACTTCCGTTCTGGTCATGTCTTCAGCAAACCGGTTCGGGCGGGCTACGTGCCATGGAGGAATCTCTATGATCATGGCTTGCTGATGGAGGTATCGCTATTTGCGGAAACTAGTTTCGACTTTGACCAGTTTCACGAGGAGAGGTTAATGTTCGGCGATGGAAGACGTGGACGCGGCCCGGCTGGACTTCTGGTCGTTCGTGGCGCTGGCCAACCAGCGGCTCGCGCAGGAGTACGGCTTCCGGCACCAGCTGGCGACCGAGGTGCTGCTGACCCTCAATCGGGCCTCCGACCTGGTCACTTATGACCTCGAAGCCGCCGTGCACCGGCCGCGCGGCCGGTCTTGGTCGGCGTTCCGGCTGCTGTTCGTCGTCTGGCTCGCCGGTCCGCTCGAACCGACGAGCGCGGCGCGGCTGACCGGGATGAGCAGGGCGGCGGTGTCGAATCTGGTGAAGTCGCTGGTCGCGGAGGGGATGCTCCACCGGGTCCCGGACGAACGGGACGGCCGGTCCGTACAGCTCTCGCTGACCGAGGCCGGGCACGAGGAGATGGTCTCGGTCTTCCGTGAGCACAACGAGCGCGAGTTCGGCTGGACGAACGCCTTGACCGAGACCGAGCAGCGCATCCTGGTGATGCTGCTGGGCAAGCTGATCACGAGCCGTGCCGAGTTCGGCACCCGCAGCCGCAAGTAGTCCCCTTCAGCCTCTTTCATGCCCCCGGAGGACCGGACTACGCTGCCCAGCAGTTAGTCAAAGTGTGAACTAAATCGGCGAGGAGGAGACCATGGTGGACGGCGGGCGGATTCCCGCGCTCTTCGCCGGGCTGTGCGACGACGCCGCGGTGTTCCCACCGGGTTTGGCTCCACTGCCGGACGCCGTCGTCGCGCACGACGAGCACGTCGCCGCCTGGTACGCCGGCCTCGTCGGGCCGCTGGTGGTCGCCGCCACGGCACTCGACGACCTCGACGGTGTCCTCGGGGGGCGGGAAGTCCCCTTGCCGGTCTCGGTGACGCTGCCGGGTGGGCCCGCGCAACTCGACGGCGTGCTCAAGGCCGTCGCCGCGCTGCCGGTGAACCTCGACGCGCTCGAAATCGCCGTGCCGGACGGCATGGGACCGGACGAGGTGCTCGCCGCGATTTCCGCCGCCACCGCACCGGTTCACGTCGAAATCCCGCGTGACGACCGGCGCGTCCCGTTGCTGACCGCCCTTTCCGGAACCGGTCACCGCGCGAAGTTCCGCACCGGAGGCGTCCGGGCCGAGCTGTATCCCGACGAGGCCGAACTCGCCGCCGCGGTCCGGGCGGCCGTCGGCGCGGACGTTCCGTTCAAGGCCACCGCCGGGCTGCACCACGCGCTCCGCAACACCGATCCGGAGACCGGCTTCGAACAGCACGGGTTCCTGAACCTGCTGCTCGCCACCGACGCCGTCCTCCACGCCGACGGCGACCCCGAAGCCCTGCTCGCCGAGCGGGACGGTGCTGTCGTCGCCGCGCGCCTGCTGGCACTGGACGCGGACCGGGTCGCCGCCGCCCGCGCGGGCTTCACGTCGTTCGGCACCTGCAGCATCACCGACCCCCTGATCGAGCTGGCCGGACTCGGCCTGCTCGAGACGCCCCGAGGAGAGGCATGACCACGATCGACATCCCCGACGGCTCGTTGTTCGGGATCGAAAACCTGCCCTACGGTGTGTTCTCCGTCGACGGCGATCCCGCCCGCGTCGGCGTGCGTGTCGGTGACTCGGTCCTCGACCTGGCCGCGGCGCTCGACGACGACGTCTTCGCCGCGCCGTCGCTGAACCCGTTCATGGCGCAGGGATACGACCGCTGGGTGGCGGTCCGGGAGCGGATCCGCGAGCTGGTCTCCGGTGAAGTCCCCGACGGTGCGGTGCATCCCGTCGGGCGGGTGACCCTGCACCTGCCGATCGAGGTCGCGGACTACGTCGACTTCTACGCCTCCGAGCACCACGCGTCGAACGTCGGCCGGTTGTTCCGCCCCGACGCGGAACCGTTGCTGCCCAACTGGAAGCACCTCCCGGTCGGCTACCACGGACGGTCCGGCACGGTCCTGGTCTCCGGCACGGACATCGTGCGCCCGAGCGGTCAGCGCAAGGCCCCCGTCGACACGGTGCCGGTGTTCGGGCCGAGCACGCGGCTGGACATCGAGGCGGAACTGGGTTTCGTCGTCGGCACCGGAACCCCGCTGCACACCCCGATCGCCCCGGACGACTTCCCCCGCCACGTTTTCGGCGCGGTCCTGCTCAACGACTGGTCGGCCCGCGACATCCAGGCATGGGAATACGTTCCGCTGGGCCCGCACCTCGGCAAGAGCTTCGCGACTTCGATCTCTCCTTGGGTGGTACCGATCCTGGCACTGGAGGCCGCGCGGATCCCACTGCCGGGCCAGACGGATCCGGTGCCGCTGTCGTACCTGCGTGAGAGCGACCCGTGGGGCCTCGACATCGACCTGGTCGTCGAATGGAACGGCGAGGAGGTCAGCCGTCCGCCCTTCCGCGAGATGTACTGGTCGCCCGCCCAGATGCTCGCGCACCTGACGGTCAACGGCGCGTCGTCGCGTACGGGAGACCTGTACGGCTCCGGAACGATTTCCGGACCGGAGAAGCACCAGCGCGGCGCGTTCCTCGAATTGTCTTGGGGTGGTAAGGAACCGCTCACGGTGAAGGGGGAGGAGCGCACCTTCCTGCTGGACGGGGACGAGGTCGTGATCACCGGGACCGCGCCGGGCGCGGGCGGCGGGCGGATCGGGTTCGGCGAGGTCCGGGGCCGCGTGCTGCCGTCCGCGAGTAGGTGACTGGTTGCGGTCTCGGCCGAATCCGGCTCATTCCCGCGGAGCGTCGAAGCGCAATTGCCGGTTGAGCACCGCTCGCGCGACTTCGGTCACCGGAAGCCGGTGACTGAAGGCGTGGGCGCGCAACCGCAGCATGGCGTTTTCCAGACTGATCCGTAGGTCGGTGGCCAGCATCCCCGTGGCCACGTTCACGTCGTCGTAGTGGCCCGCGACGTCGTGCCGAGCCCATCGCGCGTTCGGGTCGCCGCCGTTGCTGTCGGTGAGCAGCGCCGTCGTGGCGATGGTGGCCAGTGCGAGCGCGTCGCCCAGCCCCTCCTGGCCCAGTGTTCCGGGCTCGCGGCGGTAGAGGTCCAGGGTGCCGAGCCGCAGAGCGCCGACTCCCAGCGGGAACGCGAACGCCGCGCCGACTCCGCTCGCCGCTGCCCCGTCGGCGAACCCCGGCCAGCGTTGTTCGCCGCTGACGAGTTCGTCGACCAGCACGGGATCACCGACGGCGAAGGCTTCGACGCCGGGGCCTTCGCCAACCGTGTACTGCAGTTCTTCCAGCGACGTGGCCCACGGGCCGTCCGCGGCCACCAGTTCCTGGTCGTTGTCCCGCAGGCGCAGGGAGACCGCCGAACCGTCGACGTCGAGTTCCCCGACGGCGACCGCGCAGACGACACCCACCCACCCGGTGCCAGGGTCCCGGTCCGCCACCCGTTCGGTGACGAGCCGCCACAGCCGCTTTCGGCGCCGACCGTCCACTGTCGCCACCTCCGTTTCGGGAATCCGGCCCCATCATCACCCACCGGGGCACGAGGTCGCAGAACGGAGCGAGGTGATCACCCGTGCCGAGGGAAGGCGGGTTCGGCGTCGGGAGTCGGGTACGCCGCCAGTCTGTGCGCCAAATCGGCCTCGCCGTCGAACTGGGGCGGCGGTTCCGGTCTCGGCGAGCGTTCGCCCGAGAGCAGGCTTCTGGCGAATTCGGCGACGACCTGAGGCGGTGGGAGCGATTCGGCGGTGAGGTAGCCGGCGACGACGAGGTCCTCACCGGCGTTCGTCTCGATCGTCAACGCCCAGCCATGCCGCTCGGTCCAGAGTAACGCCACATCGCGGTCGGGCCGGTCGGGAAGCCGCCGGTCCAGCGCGAGATACGCGCTCGCGGTCGGCTCGGTCTGCGCGTTGAACGCCTCCCCTTGGAGCCCGAGTTCCTCGCTCACGCGGCGCACATACCGTCGAAGGCCGTGCAAAGCCGCTTCGCCGAAATCCGCTTCCATGCTCGATCTCCACCTCACGCTCGGTGCTCCGTCATCGGACGCCGTCTGCTTGACGCGGCAATGAGGTTCACGCCAACGGGTTACTGGGTGTCCAGAAACCGGCCGGTTCAAACCCGAAGCTGCCGAAGGGTCAGGGCAGTTCGGATTCGAGGCGACGTTGTAGCTCGCTGAGGGTTTCGCGCGCGAGGTCGAGCCTCTCCGGGTCGAGGCCTTCGGTGGTGCGCAACGCGAGCTGGGTGGAGGCCGCCCGCATCCGGTGCGAGGCGGCGCGGCCGGCCGGGGTGACTTCGAGCAGCTTGGCCCGCTGGTGCGCGGGATTGGGCCGATAGCGGGCGAGTTCGTCGTCGACGAGAAGATCCGCGACGCGCTGAACGCTCTGGCGGGTATGGCCGAGCCGGTGGGCGATGGTCCCGACAGGCGCGGCTTCCTGGTCGATCTCGGCGAGGACCTGCCAGCGCGCCAAGCTCTGGCCGGTGGGCCGGGCGATGCCGTTGCCGATCGCCTCGACGACCTTGGTGAGCCTGCCGACCTGGTCGATCAGGGCGGTGTAGGCGTCGCAGACTTGATCACCGACTTTGACAGTATGCTGTCGTATCACTGGCTTACCGGACATGACAGAATGCTGTCATGTGGTGCTTCGGACTTCTATCGGTTGGCCCTCGAGGAGATCGCGGCCAACGCGGTACTCCGCACCACTCGGGGGACGATCGAACAGGCCATCGCGGAGTACGCCGACCTCGATATCGACGAGGTCGACCGGCTCGCCGACATCATCACCTGAACAACCTGCGGGAACCCCCTCACTTGCCCGCTCCCGGAATGCCGTTCGGCGGCGGCGCGTCGCTGGCGGCGGAGTCGTTCGCCTCGATGGGCGCGTCGCCGATGTCGGTCACCAGTACCGGCGTCAGGTCCTTGCCGACACCGCCGTGCAGCTCCACCACCGACATGCCGGAGATGCCCATGTGGCTGTCGCCGGTGTAGCGGAACGGCGCCAAGCCGGGGCCCTCGAACGTCTTGCCGGACTGCCGGATCACCTCGACAATGCGCTCCCGGGTCAGGTCCCGCCCGGCCGCTTGCAGTGCCTGGACGAACGTGTACGCCTGCGCCATCCCGTAGATCCGGTAGTTCGTCAGGTCGCCGCCCTTGCCGTGTGCCTTCCAGACCTTCTGCCAGAGCTTCGTCCACGCGTTGTCCTGGGCGTCGACACCCGGCAGGTACTCGGTGGTGAGGACGCCGTCGATGAGCGACGCGCCGTTGGTCACCTTGCCTTCGGAGAACCGGGCGAGCAGTGAGCCGACGAGCGCGGGGTCGGAACCGACGTTGCTGTAGAACCACTTTGGCTTGAAACCGATCTTGAGCGACGCCAGCTGCGACAGCGCGGTGTAGGACGGGACGTTGAAGCCCAGCACCAGATCCACGCCCGCGGCCTTGAGTTTCGCGATCTGCGGCGCGATGTCCGTGTTGCCCGGCGAGTATTTCGCGACCTCGACGATCTGCTTGTCCAGGAAGCGGCGTGCGCCCTTCTCGCCATCGCGGCCGAAGTCGTCGTCCTGCACGAACAGACCGACCTTGGCGTTCGGCAGGTTCTTCCGCACCCAGTCGCCGATGATCTTGCCTTCGCTCTCGTAGTCCGGCTGCCAGCCGAAGGTGAACGGCGCCTTCTTCGGATCGTTACCCCAGCGCAGCGATCCCGACGACACGAACAGGTCCGGGATCTTCGAGCTGTTCAGGAAATCGACGACGGCGCTGTGCGTCGGCGTGCCGAGGCCGCCGACCATCGCGAAGATCTCCTCCTTGAGCACCAGTTCGTTGGTGACCGCGCTGGTGTTGGTCGGGTTGTACCCGTCGTCCTTCACCACGAACTCGATCTTGCGGCCGTTGATCCCGCCGTTCGCGTTCACGTAGTCGTAGTAGGCCTGGTGCCCGCTGGGGATCTCGCTGTAGCCCGGCGCGGCGACGCCGGTGAGCGGGAAGTGCGCCCCGATCTTGACGGTGGTGTCGGTGACGCCGACGGCCGAGCCCTTCTCCTCACCCTCGGGTCTGCCGCCCGCGCCGCAGGCGGCGGTGACCGTGACGGCGAGGAAGAGGGCCACGATCTTGGTCAAGCGCTTCATGGGCTTTTCCTCCGGTGGATGAGTTTCCGCAGCCCGCCCGCCAGTCCGGCCGGTGCGAGCAGCACGATCAGGACGGTGACCAGGCCGTAGATCAACGGCGCCAGATGCGCGGCCTGGACGTCGGACAGGCCGAGATCCGTTCCCGCGCCGGTCACCAGCGGCGGCAGGAAGGTCAGGAGCGCCGCTCCCGCGAGCGCGCCGACGAGACTGCCCAACCCCCCGAGCACGACCGCGGACACCAGCAGTAGCGACAACGTCAGCGCGAACCCGCTCGGCGCGGCGAGCCGCGCGGACAACGCCATCAGCGCCCCGGCGAGCCCCGCGCAGCCGGCGCTGACCACGAAGGCCTGCACCCGCGTGCGGCCGAGGTCGATCCCGGCCAGTTCGGCGGCCACGTCGCCATCGCGCACGGCCCGCCAGTTGCGGCCGACGCGGCTACCGGAGAGATTCGCCAGCAGCACGAACACGATGAGCACGGCGAGCCAGGAAACGTAGGCGAGATAACGGATCGACGTGAGTTCCTGGCCGGTGACGAAGTACGCGGCGTCCGCGAGCCTGCCGGGGATTTCCGGCAGGCGGACGGCGAGGCCCTGCTCGCCGCCGAGCGATTCGCCGAAGAACAACGGGATCCCAGGTATGGCGACGGCGAGCGCCAGTGTCGCGCCGGCGAGATACGGCCCGTGCAGCCGGGCCGCGGCGACACCTACGAGCGCTCCGACGGCCAAGGTGACCATCACCGCCAGCAGCAAGATCACCGGCAGCGGCAAGGCATCCGCCGACTTCAGCAGCAACGCCGTCGAGTACGCGCCGACAGCCATGAGCGCGCCGTGGCCGAGCGACAGTTGGCCATTCAGTCCCGTCAGGATGGTCAGGCCACCCGCCGCGATCGCGAAGTACGCCATCGCGGTGAACTGCGCGTTGAGGAACGGGCCGGTGTTCTCGAGCACGAGTACGACGACGACCAGCGCGGCGAGGGCGAACAGCAGATGTCTGCGCAGCACGTCAGACCCTCCGTTCGCGGACACTCGCGAACAGCCCGCCGGGTTTGAGCAGCAGCACCACCATGAGGATCGCCAGCGCGGCGAGCGGCACCAGTTCCGAGCCGATGTACCCGCTGACCAGGCTCAGTGACAGGCCGAGCAAGACGCCGCCGACGACCGCGCCCACCGGGCTGTCCAGTCCGCCGAGCACCGCGGCGACGAACCCGTACACGACCACGCCGTCCATATAGGACGGGTGGACGAGCCCGCCACCGGCGATCAGCAGCCCCGAAAGCGAACCGGCGAGAGCGGCCAGCGCCCAGCCGAGCGTGAGCATCCGCCCGACCCGCACTCCCAGCAGGCGTGCCACCTCCTGGTCGAAGGCCGCGGCCCGCATCCGCAGGCCGAGATCGGTGCCACGGAACAACAACACGAGCCCGGTCAGCACCACGCCGACCGCGACGATGGTGAACACGCCGAACCCGGTCAGCGCGATCGTCGTGCCGCCGACCTGGAAACCGGTGAGCCCGAACGGCGCCGGGAACGACCGGTACCGCGAGCCGAACACCAGCGCCGCCAGCGCGTGCAGCACGATGAACAGGCCGAGGGTGAGGATCACGGCGTTGATCTCGGCCTTGCCGGAGACGAACCGGACCACGAACCGTTCCACCACCGCGCCGAGCACCAGTCCCGAGAGCAGGGCGACGGCGAAACCGAGCCAGTACGACCAGCCCGCGTCGATCAGCACCAGCGCGAGATAGGTGGTGATCATCGCCATCGGCGCCTGCGCGAAGTTCACGATCCGCGTCGCCCGCCAGATCAGCACCAGCGCCAGGGCGAACGCGGCGTAGACCACGCCGAGGGTCAGCCCGGTGAGCGTGGTGGTCAGCAGTTGCTGCACGAGGCTCCTTTCAGAATCCGAGGTAGGCGTGCCGCAGGCCGTCGTCCGCGACCAGGGCGGCCGCGTCCCGCCGGACGACGACCTCGCCGAGGTTGAGCACGACGCCGTGGTCGGCGATGGACAGCGCGCTGCGCGCGTTCTGCTCGACCAGCACGACGGCCAGCCCGTCGTCGCGGACGAGACCGCGCAGCAGGTCGAAGATCTGCGCCACGATCCGCGGGGCGAGGCCCAGCGACGGCTCGTCGAGCAGCAGCACTTTCGGCCGGGACAGCAGCGCGCGGCCGATCACCAGCATTTGCCGTTCCCCGCCGGAAAGCACGTGCGCGAGGCCGGTTTTTCGTTCGGCGAGCACCGGGAAGAGGTCGTAGATCCGGCGCAGCTGACGGGGGGTCGCGCGGCTGCCGGAGCCGAGCGCGCCGAGCCGCAGGTTCTCCTCGACCGTCAGTTCGGCCAGTACACCACGGCCCTCGGGGACATGGGCGAGGCCCAGTCCGGGTAGGTCCTCTGTGGGCACTCTGGTGATGTCCTCGCCGTTGAGGGAAACCTTGCCGCTTGTCGGCCGGACGAGTCCGGAGATGGCGCGCAGCAAGGTGGTCTTGCCCGCGCCGTTCGCGCCGAGGACGGCCGTGATCTCGCCTTCGGCGACGGACAGGCTCACGGAATCGAGCGCGCGGACCGGGCCGTAGCTCGCCGAGAGGTGCTCAACGGTCAGCACCGGCCACCTCCTCGCCGAGGTAAGCCGCCTGCACCGCCGGGTCCGCGCGGATCTCGTCCGGGGCGCCGCGGGCGATCACCTTGCCGAAGTCCAGCACCACGATCTCGTCGCACACACTCATCACCAGATCCATGTGATGCTCCACGAGCATCACCGACATGCGGTCGGTCAGGCCGCGGACCAGTTCACCGAGCTCGCCGATCTCGGCCGACGACAGGCCTCCCGCCGGTTCGTCGAGCAGGAGCAGATCCGGTTCGCTGACCAGCGCCCGCGCGAGGGCGACACGTTTCCGGACGGGATAAGGAAGACTGGCGGGATAGCGATGGGCGACGTCGGCGAGGTCGAAGTCTTCGAGTTGCGCCATCGCCCGCTCGGTCAGGGCCTTCTCGTCCCGCGTCCGGCCAACCAGTGACGACCAGAAGCCGCTCCGCGCGTGCCTGTCGGCGCCGACCAAGACGTTGTCCAGCACCGTCATCCGGTCGAAGAGGCCGAGTTCCTGAAGACCGCGGGTGATACCGAGGCCGGCGAGGTGATGCGGGCGCAGCCGCCGCAGTTCGGTGTCGCGCCAGGTCAGTGTGCCGGTGTCCGGCCGGACGAAACCGCACGCCACGTTGAAGAGCGTGGTCTTGCCCGCCCCGTTCGGGCCGATCACCCCGAGCACCTGGCCTGGGGCGACGGTCAGGGAGACGTCGGACAGCGCGACGAGACCACCGAAGGTCACCGAAACGCCGGACATCTCGAAGGTCGACAGGGTCACGCAAGAACTCCTAACGGCGAAAGGGGGTCCCGGCGCGAGGGCGCCGGGACCCGAGGGGCTCACGCGTGCGGGCAGGTGTCCCGGTAGTCGCTGATCGCGCGGTCGTCCGGGGCGGGGCAGAGGAACTGCTCGAAGCGGGTGTCGTTGTCCACGAACCGCTTCAGCCACGAGATCGTGTACTTCGCCATGGTCGTGTTCACCGTGTTCGGGAAGAAGTGGCTCGCGTTGTCCAGTTCCATGTATGCCTTCTCCGCGGCGGCGGGAATGCTGGTGTAGAACGGGATCGAGTGCGAAGCCACCGGCGCGACCGCGTCGGATTCGCCGCCGATGACGAACGTCGGCACTCGCAGCGAGGACCACGACTTCTGCGTGTTCCATGGCGCGAGCGGCACCGCGGCCTGCAGCGACGGCCGGTCCTGTGCCGCCTCGAGCGAACCGCCGCCACCCATCGAGTGGCCTGCCACCGCCAGGCGCGAGGTGTCGATGCGGGAACGCACGGTGCTGCGCTGGGTCAGGTAGTCGAGCGCGGCCAGGAGCTGGTCACCGCGACTGGCGGGCTGGTCGTAGATCGTATTGGTGTCGATGGTGAACACCACGAAGCCCTGCGACGCCAGCCGCGGGCCGATCCACGCGATGCTCGACTGGGTCGCGGTGTAGCCCGGTGAGATGGCGACCGCGCCGAAGGTGCCCTGCGAGGTACTGGTGGGGTAATAGATGGTGCCGCCACCGAAACCGGTGACGGACAGCCGCGACACCGACGTCTCCGAGACCGCGAACGAGCCGCGGGAGGCCTCGATGCTGTTCTCCGTCGGGTCCGGGCCTCGTTCGTACGGGTTCTCGGCGGCGTAGGCCGTCGGAGCGATAGCGAGTGCCGCGACGGTCGCCAGTCCACAAAGGATCCGGGTCGTACAACGCATGGTGCCCTCTCCGTTCGCCGTTGAACACAGTCCGTGGTGATGGACTGTGGCAAACGAACGCGAGGGACCGCATCGGCGAAATCGCCAGTCTTCGTCCGCGGCCGCACTAGCCGGGCAGGGCGCCCGTACGATCGGCGATCGTGAATCGCTCAGCCGAGGACATAGTCCGTACCGCGGCGCGGTGGATCGATCGCGGCGTCCGCGTCGACACCTCCGCCTTCGCCCATTATCTGGGCATCTCACGCAGCACCCTGTTCCGCCGCGTCGGCAACCGGGAAGACCTGCTCGGTGATGCCCTCTACTACCTGTCCGAGCGCACCCTGACGGCCGCCGTGAGCACCTGGGAGCGCGAAGAGGGCGACGTGGTGCGCAACGCGGCCGGTGAACTGCGCTGTCTCGCGATCATGCGCGAGTACCGCTCCGTACTCGCGGCGAGTGCCGGGTTCCGCCGCTTCCTCGACGACGAGCCGGTGCTGGCGATCCGGCTGCTCACCGACCCGGACGGACGCGTCCAGCCAAGGGTCATCGCGGCGCATGTCGGATTGCTGCGCCGCGACGTCGACGACGGCGGATTCGTGCCCGCGGTCGGCCTGGACAGCCTCTGTTACGCGATCGTCCGCTTGGGGGAGGCGTTCCTGTATTCGGACGTCCTCGCGTCACGGACACCCGACCTCGACGCGGCGTCGACGCTGCTCGGAGCGCTCGTGGAGGGGCGGGTACCCAGCCGGACCTTGTGAAACACTTGCGCCTGGTGTTTCATCGAAGGGGATTCGAGGAGGCGCCGATGCCTGTCCGGGACGTCGTGTACCCGTTGCGGGGCAGGGACGACCTCTTCGGTGGGCTGCGGTCGGTCGCCGGGCGTGCCGTGCTGGTCCGCGGCGCGGAAGGGCTGGGCAAGTCGGCCTTGCTCACCGCTTTGCGCGCCACGCTCGGTGTCCGCCTCGTCGGCGTGCGGGGCCTGCGGGCCGAACGCGCGTTGCCGTATGGCGCCCTGCATCGGATGTTCGGTGCCCCGGTGTCCGGTGGTGTGGAGGCGCGTGATCGGCTCAGCGCGCTTTCGGCACCGACGATCTGCTGGGTCGACGACGCGCAGTGGGTCGACCCGGAATCCCTCTCGGCACTGGGTTTCGCGGCCCGGCGGCTGACCGGGGCCCCGGTCGGGATGGTGGTCGCGTCGCGATCCGGATCGGACGAGTTCGAGACCGTCGAGCTGACGCCGTTGAACGATTCCGCCGCCGGCCTGTTGTTGCGCGACCGAGGTGTGCCCGCCGGGGTCCGGGCGCAACTGGTCGAACTCGGTGGCGGTAATCCGGCCGATCTGGTCGCGCTGGCCGCTTCGCTGACTCCCGCGCAGGCGGCGGGCCGGGAGCCGGTTTCGCCGATCCTGCGGGAGCGGTTGCCCGGGTACACGGCGCGGCTCGACGCGATGCCGCCCGCCGAGCGGGTGCGCTTTCTCGTCACCTGCATGGACGTTTCGGCGGGTCAGGCGACCTGGTACGCGGCGGCGTCACCGGCGGATCGCCGGGCGGCGCACGAGTATCTGGCCGCCGCGGGGGAGGGACCGGACGTGCTCTGGCACCGGGCGATGGCGGCCGCCGTGCCGTCCGCGCCCCTCGCCGACGAACTCGCGGCCGCCTCCGCGGTGGATTACGCGGCCTCGGCGCGGCAACTCGAACGCGCCGCCGTCCTGACCGCCGATCCGTCGATGCGGGCGAGACGACTGCTGGCCGCGGCCGACGCGGCTTGGCAGGCGGGCAGACCGGGATGGGCGCGGCTGCTGCTGTCGCGGGTCGACGCCGAGCCGGGTGCGGTGGCGTTGCTGCACGGGGAGATCGAACTGCGCGACGGCGACCCCGCGGTCGCCACCCACGAACTCGGCACGGCGGCGGAACTGCTGACGGATCCCGCGTCCGCCCTCCTGCTCGCGGGCGAGGCGCGGCGGCTCGGCGGCGACCTGAGCGGCTACCGGGCTCTGGCGCGGACGATTCCGGCCGGAGAAGGCCTCGCCTTCGCGCACTTCCACGGTATGACCTCGGTTTACGCCGGACGTCACGACGACGCCGACCTGCCGCTGGACGACGCCGTCCGCCGGGGGATGTCCGGCGCCGACGTCGCCGGAGCCGTCTGGGCCGCCGAAGCGGCCTTCGCCCGTGGGCACGCCGAACGGGCCCATGAGTACGCGGCCGCGGCAGTGAGCCGCGCGCGGCTGGGCAGGCGGCACGCGGAACTGCCGTGGGCGTTGATCTACCTCTCCCTCTCGGCGATCGCGCTCGACCGGATCCCGTGCGCGCGGGCGGCGTCCCGCGACGGCTCGCGCGCGCCCCACAACCTGCGGATGGAACACCTGACACTGCTCGGGCTCGCCGCCGCGCTCCTCGGGGACCGCGTACCGGAGCTGGACGAAGCGACCGAAGGGATCGCAGAACGCGGTCTCGGCAGGCCCGCCGCCGTCGCGGCGTGGGCCAACGCCTGCCTCGACCTCGCCGACGACCGGCCGGACGACGCCCTGAGCAGGCTCGAAGATCTCGCGTCCGGCGTTTCCGGTGACCAGCCGGTGATCCGCGTGCTCGCCACGCCGCAACTGGTCGAGGCCGCGGTGCACTCCGGGCGGCCCGAGCGCGCGCGGACGGCGCTGGAAGTGTTCGACCGCTGGACCTTGGCGGGGGCGGAGCCGTGTTGGCTCGCCCTCAGCCATCGCTGTCACGCGCTGACCGCGTCGGATCCGATGGTGGCCGAGCGGCACTTCCGGCTGGCCATCGAGGCGCACCGGCGCGCGGGCGGCGCGGTGGAACTCGCCAGGACCCGGTTCGCCTACGCCATCCTGCTGCGACGGCACCGGCGGACGAGGGACGCGCGCGACCAGTTCCGCGATGCCTTGCGCGGCTTCGAAAACGTCGGCGCGACCCGGTTCGCCGACCGGGCCCGCGCCGGGCTCCGCGCGACCGGCGAGACCGTCGACGCGCCGCACCGGTCCCTCGCCGGACTCACCCCGCAGCAGGACGCGATCACGCGGCTGGTGGCGGCGGGGGAGACGAACAAGGAGATCGCGCGGCGGCTGGTGATCAGCCACCGGACCGTGGACCACCACCTGCGGAACATCTTCACGGCCCTGGGGGTCCGGTCACGCGTGGAACTCGCGCGCCGCGTCGCCGCCGGGGAGTGACCGACCGCCGCAAGTAGTCCTCTAATGGCGGTCGTTGGGGCACACCGACCGCCGCAAGTAGTCCTCTAATGGCGGTAAGCGGGAATACCGGGCAGGCCAGGGGAGTCGTTGCAGAGTAAATGCGCAACCACGGCGTCGACCCGCGGACGCGAGGCGCGCTGCTGACCGAACAACTCCAGGCGCTCAAGGAGATCTGGACCGAGGACGAGGCCGAGTTCCACGGGAAGCACGTCGACTTCGACCCGGTTTACGCCTGGCCGAAGCCGGTGCGGAAACCGCATCCGCCGATCTACGTCGCCGGTCAGGGCCCGGCCGGGCTCAACCGGCTCGCCGAGCACGCCGACGGCTGGCCGCCGTATTTCGTGACGCCGGCGGAGGAGTTGCGCCGGGTCCGGTCCTGGCTCGCCGACCAGGGCCGCGAAGACGTCCGGATCAGCGTGTTCGGCGCCCCGGCCGATCCCGAGTTGCTGCGACGACTCGCCGACGCCGGGGTCGACGAAGTCTCCCTCATGCTGCCGACGCTGCCGGAGGCCGAGACACTGGCACACCTCGACGAGCTGGCGAAGACCGTCGAGCCGCTCCGCGTCCAAGGCTCGTGAGTGGGTGAATAGCGTAGAGGCGGATCGGTATTCGCCTACCTGCGCCGGGCTCTCCAGCGCCATCCGCGTTCATGAAGGAATCGGGACGCTCAAGGTCCCGATTCCTTCATGAAGAAGCCCCGGACCGCGTCGCCACGAAACGGCGAAGGGAGCCTTCGGCGACCCGCCCACGAACACGAGACAGTTGCCCTTACCCCTCGATAAAACCGTCCTCACCGCTCACGAGGTGACGTCACGGGCAGGCGAGCACCGGGGCCTGCGGACGGCCACCGCCGTGCAGGTCGCTCAACGGAACCCTTGCCAGGCCGAGGATCGCCTGCGCGGTCGCGCGCGGAGCGGTCGCCGGGTTCAGGCCGGTGGCGTCGTAGGCGATCGCACCGCGGTCCGCCACGGCACCGGTACAGCCGGTCTGCAGCGACCGCAGGAATTCCCGCGCCTTGACCGCGGCGGCGGGACGGTGACCGGCCAGCGCTTCCGCGGCGAGGCCGGTGCTGTTGGAGTTCGGGGCGTTCGCGCCGACGCCGAAGCCACCGTTAGCGTGCTGCTTGGTGACCAGCCAGGAGGTGCCTTCGCCGGCGTTCACCGCGTCACCGGTGGCGCGCAAGGCCTGCACGACCGTCGCGGTCGAGTCGACGTCACTCACGCACGTCGCTTCGCCGAAGTTCAGCGGGAAACCGCCGTCCGCGCACTGGGTGCCCGCGAGGAACGTCACGGCCGACGCGGGAGCGCCCGACGGCGTGCGGTCCAGCGCCAGCAGGGCGAGCGACTGCGACAAGGCGTTGGAGTAGTCGCCGTACTCGGACCGGTCGGAGAACCGGCCGGACGGCACGAGCAGCGAGAGCAGCCCCGCCTTCAGGTCGACGGCGCCGAACGACGCCGGGTTCTTGCCCCGGATCTGCGCGGCCAGCATCAGCTTGGCGTGCGCGCCCGCGTAGGCCTCGGTGCCGCTGCCGACGTACCCCGTGGTGATCTCCGGCTTCGCCAGCCAGGTGATCGCCTTGCCCGCGTTCGTGTTCGACACGCCCGCCGCAGCGAACGCGAAGATGGCGTCGATGGTCAAGCCCTGGTCGGGAAACTTCTGGCCGCCGAAATCGGCCTCGAACCTTTCCCCGTCGGTCATCTGCCTGGCGAGCCATCCCGCGGCGGCGTCCGCCTTGTTGTGGGTGGCCGCGGTCGCCGCCGGAGCGGCGACCAGTCCGATGCCGCACAGCATGGCGACAGTGAGGACCAAACGTCTCATGAGAACCCTTTCCCGCACGTCCACGACAGGAGTCGGTGACACCGCGCGACGTGGGTGACCGGGCTCGCCTGGAGGCATACCGTTGCGGGACAGCGCCGGACTCTCACCGGACTTCCCCCACGGCCGCGCTGAATTGACGATCCGAAGACTCTCATCCCTGGCAAGCGCCGGGGTACCGCCGGGCGCGAGTATCGATGTGATCCTGGCGACCGACCTGGTCAGCGGTGCCTGCCTCGGGTAATCGGGTGTTAACCTCGGCGGGCTCGACAACTTCAACACCGCCGCCCGTGACGGGGAAGCCGGTCGAAATCCGGCGCTGTCGCGCAACCGTGGGCCCCTTGACCAGGGCGAGCCGGGATGCCGCACGGGTGGATGCACGATCCAGAAGTCCGAACCACTGTCGCGATAACAGGGGTGACTGCGGCGCCCCGCGCCTGTCCTCCGTCACGGCCGCAAGGAGGAGTCATGCGCCGCGGGTACCTGGCCGCATCGGCGTTCGCCGTCAGTGTCGGCGTAGTCGCCGCACTGCTCACCGGCACGGCGACGGCCGCCAGCGACCGCGACGCGGCGCAAGCGAACTCCCGTTGGCTCGCGACGAAGCTGAAGCCGGACGGCACCCTCGAGAACCCCAGCGGCGGCGAGCTGCCCGACCACGGTCTGATGCTCGACGTGCTGTTCGCGATGTACGCCTCGGGCGAGGGCGCGCGTGCCGAGCCGATCGTGCAGTTCCTCGACGAGCAGGGCCACGCGACCGACTACTTCACCTGGGACGGCCTCGTACCCGGCGCCGGGTACGACAAGGTCATCGTCGGCGGCGCCGCGGCCAAGACCCTGGTCGCCGCCGAGGTCGCGGGCCGGGATCCCCGGAACTTCGACGGCTACGACATGGTGGCCGAGACCAAGGCCGCGATCATGCGCAAGGGCCCCGACATCGGCCGGGTCAGCGACTACTCGAAAGACCCCGCCCTCGCCGATTCCCTGAGCAACAACGCGAACATGTTCGGCCAGGCGCTCGGCGTGATCGGGCTCGCCGCGGTGGGTGAGAACGACCAGCTCGCCATCGGCAAGCTGGTGACGCAGCAGTGTTCCGAAGGCTACTTCCGGGTCTTCTTCGGCTACATCAAGACGACCGAGACCGGTGATCACGTCACGCCGACCGGCTACAAGGTCTCGACCTGCGACGAGGGCAAGCCGTTCGACCTGTCTCCCTCGGACGGTGACGCCACCGGTCTCGCGCTGTCGGCGATGCTGGCCGCGCGGAAGGCGGGTGCCGCGGGGCTCGACGGCCCGATCGCCAAGACGGTGTCCTGGCTGGTCGCGAACCAGACTCCCGGCGGTGGCTGGGGTGGCGGCGTCGGCACCGAAGCCCCGAACACCAACAGCACCGGGCTGATCCTCCAAGCGCTCGCCGACGTCGGTGGTGCGGACGCGGCGGTGGACAAGGGCGTGCGGTTCCTCAAATCCGCGCAGGCGAACGCCGCGGCCGACTCGGGCAACAGGCTCGCCGGTGACCTCGGCGCGATCGCCTACAACCCGGATTCCTACGTCGCCGCGCGCGCCAACGGGATCGGCGGACTCGACACCTGGATCCGCTCCGGCGCCCAGGCCTCACTCGGCCTCTCGCAGATCGGGTTCTCGGCGATGACGAAGGGAACCGTGCCGCCGACGAGCAGCGTCTCGGAAAGCCCGACGACCGCCCCGACCGAGACGACGGGCTTGCCCACGTCGGCCACGAGCGATCCCGCGCCGACCAGCACGACCACCACCACCACCACGACCACCACGACGTCGGTGACGCCGACACCGGGAACGTCTTCCTCTCTCTTCACCAGCCCGCCGGCGCCGAGCACGGTCATCGTCACGAACACCCCGCCCGCGGCCAAACCCGAGGCGAACAAGCCCGCGCCGAAGAACACCACGCCGAAGCCCAAGAAGGCGGCCACACCGAAGGCCTCCACAGGCGCACGGGTTCCGCCGTCCGCGGCGGTTCCGGCCACGGGCGCGATCCCGGCCTCCCGGCTGGGCGCGTACCTGACGAACCGGCTCGTCGGCGGTGACCACGTCGAGGTGACCGAGGACGGCAAGACCTACGTCGACTACGACGCCACCGCCGATCTCGTGCTGGCGCTGAGGTCACTGGACGAGCGGCCGGACACGGTCGCTCGCGCGTCGAAGTTCCTGCTCACCCCCGAAGCCGTGCGGGCCTACGCCCACGGTGCGCCGTACGAACAGAGCGGGGCGGCCTACGCCGAACCGCTCGCCAAACTCGTGCTCGTCGCCGAATTCGCGAAGGCGGACGTCGCCGGTCAGTTGCGCGCCGATCTGGTGGAGCTCCGCGGCCAGGACGGCAAGTTCACCGACACCGGTTCCTTCGCCGACGCCGACGAGACGGTCGAGCGGCACGCTTGGGCGCTTCTCGCCACCGCCGCCGATCCCGGCGCCGCGATCGAACTGCTGCTCTCGCGCCAATGCGCCGACGGCACTTTCCCGAAGCACCTCGACACCGCGGAATGCGGCTCCGGGGACCTCGGTGCGACCGCCGCCGCGGTCACCGCGCTCGCGGTGCGGCCGTTCACCGACGCGGCACCGCCGACCGAACGGCCGGACGGCTGGTCCGAGCGGCGCGTGGCGGCGTTCGTCTCCGCGGTGGGCGCGCTCGGCGTCCGGCCGACCGGCGCCGGCATGGTGACCGGGGAGGCCGGTGAGCCGGATGTCGCGCTCAGCGCCTCCGTCGCGGCCGCACGGCAGATCGCGGGCCTCGACGCGAGCGGCACCGCGCGGTCACTGGGCAAGCTGGTGCAGGCCGACGGCGGTTTCGCCAAGGGATCCGTCGTGGCTAGTGACGGGAAGACCGACTTCCCGACCAGTTTGGCCGCCGCGCAGGGTGTCGCGGGCCGATCCTGGCTCACCGCCGCGGATTCGCCGCTGTCGCCCGCGATCCGTCTGCCGCTCTCGGAGGTCGACGCCGCGAACGCCGCGTCCGGCACCCAGTTGCAGGCCGCCGCCCAGTCCACTCAGCCGATGTGGATGACCTGGGGGCTCGTCGGTATCGCGGTGCTCCTGCTTGCCGCCGCGATCGTGCTCGTCTTCCTGCTTCGCCGTTTCATCAAGACAAAGGGGGCAACACCGTGAGAAAACTGCTCGCCGTCTCGTCCGTCCTCATCGGACTGACCGGACTCGCCACCGCCGTGGCCGCGCCCGCACAGGCCGCGGGGTACAACGGGATCTGCACCGGCAACGACGCCCTCACCGGCGTCACCGTCGTGGTCGACTTCCAGGAACTGGGCGAGCTCGGCGGCACCGCCGCGCCGACGATCACCCGGTGCTCGCCCAACGCGAACCCCGGCACCGACCGCACCGGCATCAAGGCGTTGCAGGACGCCGGGATCGCCGTCGCGGGCACCGCTCGCTGGGGTCTCAGTTTCGTATGCCGCCTGGCGGGCCGTCCGTCCGCGACGGAGACCGTCCCGCTTTCGAGCAACCCGAACTACAAGGAGCCGTGCGTCAACACCCCGCCCGCCGGCGCGTACTGGGGTTACTGGAACGCCGACGGTTCCGGGTCGACCTGGACCTACAGCAGCTATGGCGCGCTCAACCGCAACGTCGTCCCCGGTGGTTTCGAGGGCTGGTCGTTCTCGCTGAACAAGTCGGCCACGACCAACCCGCCGCCCGGTGTCACGCCGACCAATCCGGCTCGCACTGTCCAATGAGGAGGGTCTTCGGGGTGGTGGCGGTGATCTTCCTGATCGCCGCCTCGGCCCCAGCCGCCCACGCGGTCGACCAGAGCAAGGGGCACCCGGGTTTCTGCAAGGACGCCACCGGGGTCACCGTGGTCGTCGACTTCCAGCAACTCGGGGGCACGACCATCGTGCGCTGCGACCCGCAGCCCACCCGCGGTACCGGGCTGGACGCGCTCAGGGGCGCGGGTTTCCAGATCGCGGGCGTGCAGCGGTGGGGCGAGGCCTTCGTCTGCCGGGTCGAGAACCGGCCGTCGGCGGCCGAGAACGTCCCGATCGCCGGCCGTGAGAGGTACCGCGAGCTGTGCATCGACACGCCACCGGCGCAGGCCTACTGGTCGTACTGGCACGCCTCGAACAACTGCGCGTGGGACTACAGCCAGTGGGGTGTCAAGAACCGCGACTTCATCCCCGGCGGTTTCGAAGGCTGGTCGTTCTCGCTGAACGCCACCGCGGAGGCCAACCCGATCCCACGGGTCTCCGCCGTGCGCCCGGGAACCGAGAGCCAGCCTTGTATACCGCGTGAGGAGGCCAAGCCGGTCACCGACGACCCCAACGAGCGGCAGCAGCGACCGCAGGGCGGCAACGGGCAGCAGCAGACGGGCGACGGACAGCAGTCGACAGCGGAAGCCGGGGCGGGGCCAGGGGAAACCCCCGCCGCGGGCCCGAGTTCCGGTGCGCTTCCGCCGCCCAAGCCGCGTCCGAGTGCCTCGGCGCGGCCGCAGGCGAAGGATCCGTCGACGAACGTCGCGTTCACCGGCGGCGAGAACGCCGAGGACGTCAACGCGGTGATCAAACGCGAGTCCGGTGCCGATGACTGGGCACCCTGGGTCGCGGGCGGCGCCGTGCTGGCGTTGTGCGTAGCCGGATTCCTCTTGGCACGCAGACGGAAAAGCGCGCAGGGAGCCTGATGACGTCCTATTTCCTGCCGCGCGACCTGCATCCGGCCGCTTGGTGGGTGTGGGCGCTCGGGCTCGCCGTCGCCGCGACCCGGACGACGAACCCGTGGCTGCTGCTGACCATCGTGGCCGTCGCGGGGTACGTCGTCGTGGCCCGGCGCTCCGAAGCGCCGTGGGCGCTGGCGTTCCGGCTCTACCTCTGTCTCGGCGCGTTCATCGTGGCGATCCGCGTGTTCTTCCGCATCGTGTTCGGCGGCGCCGAGGGGTCCACGATCATCCTGCGGCTGCCCGAAATCCCGCTGCCCGAATGGGCGGCCGGGATCCGGCTCTTCGGTGACGTGTCCGCGGAATCGTTGCTGGGCGGGCTTTACGACGGGATGCGGCTGGCCACGATGGTGATCTGCCTCGGTGCGGCCAACGCGTTGGCGAACCCGAAACGCCTGCTGAAGGCGATGCCGCCGGCGTTGTACGAGGTCGGCACCGCGGTGATCGTCGCGCTGTCGGTGTTCCCGCAACTCGCCGAGAGCGTGCTGCGGGTCCGACGGGCCCGCAAGCTGCGGGGTGGTTCGGGCAAGAAGAAGGTGAAGGCCCTGCACACCGTTCTCATCCCGGTGCTGGAGGACGCGCTCTCCCGCTCGCTGCAGCTCGCCGCGTCGATGGACTCACGCGGTTACGGCCGCGCGGGAATGGTCGAAGCGCGTGCCCGGCTGCTCACCGGAACACTGATGATCATCGGCCTGATCGGCGTCTGTGTCGGCGTTTACGCCACTTTGGACGGTTCGACACCCCGGTATCTCGCCGCGCCGGTGCTTTCCGCCGGAGTGGTGGTCGGGCTCGCCGGATTCTGGTCCGCGGGCAAACGGGTCCAGCGCACCCGCTACCGGCCCGATCGCTGGCATCTGCCCGAACTCGTCGTGGCCGCGAGCGGGATCGGCGTGGCGGCGGTCCTGTTCACGACATCCGCCGTGAACCCGATGAACATGAACCCGTCACTGATCAACCTGTCCTGGCCGTTGCTGTCGTGGGGGCCGCTGCTCGGGGTGCTGATCGGCGTGCTGCCCGCCTTCCTGACCCCGGTGCCCGAACCCCCGCACGCCGCGCTCGAAGAAGCAGCGCACGACAAAGAAGCGCACGCATGATCGAACTGAATCAGGTCTCCTTCACCTACCACGGCCGTTCCGAGCCGGTGCTGTCCGATGTGACGCTGTCCATCGGTGAAGGCGAACTCGTGCTTTTCGCGGGTCGGACGGGGGCGGGGAAGTCGACGCTGCTCGGCACGATCAACGGTCTCGTCCCGCATTTCACCGGCGGTCATCTGGACGGCACGGTGTCCGTCGACGGCATCACGACGAGGTCCCGGCCGCCGCGCGAGTTCGCACACCTGGTCGGCGTCGTCGGCCAGGACCCGCTCGCGGGCTTCGTCACCGACACCGTCGAGGACGAACTGGCGTACGGCATGGAACAACTCGGCCTCGACCCGCAGGTGATGCGGCGCCGCGTCGAGGAAACCCTGGATCTCCTCGGTATCGCCGAACTACGCAGGCGCGCCTTGCGGACGCTGTCCGGCGGGCAGCAGCAGCGGGTGGCGATCGGCTCGGTGCTCACCACCCACCCGAAGGTGCTCGTGCTGGACGAACCGACGTCCGCGCTGGATCCGACGGCGGCCGAAGAGGTACTGGCGACGCTGGCCAGACTGGTGGAGGACCTCGGCACGACGGTGCTCATGGCGGAGCACCGGATGGAACGCGTGATCCCGTTCGCGGACCGGATGATCTATGTCCCCGGCACCGGGGGAGTGGTGGACGGTACGCCACCCGAGGTGCTGAAGGACATGCCGATCGCGCCGCCGATCGTCCAATTGGGACGGCTGGCGGGCTGGGTCCCGCTGCCGATGACGGTGCGCGACGCTCGTCGCCGGGCTTGCTCACTGTCACTGGGAATCCCGCCGGTCCGGACCGTGACCGTTGGTGAGAAGTTGCTGACCGCGTCCGGAGTCGTCGTGCGGTACGGGCCGAAGGTCGCGGTGCGGGAGGTCGATCTCACCCTGCGTGCCGGCGAGGTGCTGGCGATGATGGGCCGCAACGGTTCCGGTAAGTCGTCGCTGCTGTGGGCGGTGCAGGGCTCCGGCCCGCGGCAGGGCGGCAAGGTCACCGTCGAGGGCAAGGACCCGAAGACCCTGAGCAGCGCCGCGGCTCGCGCCCTCGTCGGCATGGTGCCGCAGACCGCGAGCGACCTGCTGTACCTGCAGACCGTCGCCGCCGAATGCGAGGCCGCCGACAAGGAGTCGGGCGCGGAACCGGGTTATTGCCGGGGCCTGCTCGACAGGCTCGCTGCGGGTATCGACCCCACGTCGCATCCCCGCGACCTGTCCGAGGGGCAGCGTCTCGCGCTCGTGCTCGCGGTGCAGTTGTCCGCCGCACCGCGGATCATGCTGCTGGACGAACCCACCCGAGGCCTCGACTACACCGCGAAATCCGCGCTGGCGCAGATGATCGCGTCGCTGACGGCCGAAGGCAAGGCGGTGGTCGTCGCCACGCACGACGTCGAGTTCGTCGCGACGATCGCGCACCGCGTGGTCGTGATGGCGGAAGGGGAGGTCGTCTCCGACGGCCCGACCGGCGAGGTGCTCGGTGGCTCGCCGTCGTTCGCGACACAGGTCGCCAAGATCCTCGGCGAACCGTGGCTCACCGTCGACGACGTCCGCTCGGCGCTCCCGCAGGAGGTCCGGTGAACACCGCCCCCGCCGTCCGGCTGGGCCCGCGCTCGGCGACGGTTCTCGGGCTCGCGTCGCTCGCCGGGCTGATGATGTTCGTGTGGCCGCTGCTGGTCCGCGTCGAACCGCAGTCGATGCAGCACGGCCCGGACGCGCCGTTCGTGTTCATCGGCATCCTCCCGATCCTGATCGTCATCGTGCTGGCCGAAATGTCCGAAGGGGGCATGGATTCGAAGGCCCTCGCGATGCTCGGCGTGCTTTCGGCGGTGAACGCGGCGCTGCGGCCACTGGGCGCGGGGACCGCGGGCATCGAGACGGTGTTCTTCCTGCTGGTGCTCGCCGGACGCGTGCTCGGTCCCGGCTTCGGTTTCGTGCTGGGCTGCACGTCACTGTTCGCGTCGGCGTTGCTGACCGCTGGAGTCGGGCCGTGGCTGCCGTTCCAGATGATGTGCTCGGCGTGGATCGGGATGGGCGCGGGACTGCTGCCGCGCCGGGTCACCGGCAAGGCCGAGATCGCGATGCTGGTGGCCTACGGGATCTTCGTCGCGTATGTGTTCGGATTCCTGATGAACCTGTGGTTCTGGCCGTTCATCACCGACGCCCAAGTGCCGTACCACGACGGGCACATTTCGTACGTTCCCGGCGCTCCGCTGCTGGAGAACCTGCACCGGTTCGCCGTGTTCACGCTGCTGACCTCGACGGCGGGCTGGGACACCGGGCGGGCGATCACGAACACCGTCGCGATCCTGGTGCTGGGGCCCGCCGTGCTGGCGACCCTGCGGCGGGCTTCGCGAAAGGCTTCGTACGGCGTGATTCCTTCGTTCACGGACGGACGGCCGCGCATTTAGGCGCAAACTTGCTGCTGTGGCTTTTCGTGCGATGGCGATCAGGCGGCGTCGGCGCGGGACTTCCTGCGAAGGAGGTGGTACGCGACGGCGAACGCCGTGCCGACGGCCACGATGATCGCGGCGAAGACGGGGTGCATGTCCTTGGACAGGCTCTGGGCGCGTTCTGGTCCGATCGCCCAGAGGGTCAGGGGCGTGAGGTAGGCGGCGGTGAGGGCGATCGCGCCCCAGCGAAGCGCCTTGAGCCGGGTGTCGCGAAGAGTGCCGATCAGGACGAGAGCGACCGGGACGATGGCGATCATCGCGAACTGGCCGATGATCATGATCGGGACGGCCCAGGCCGAGATGATGACGGAGCGCGGGGCGCGGCGGACGATGGTTTCGCGGTCGAGCGTCTGGGTGGACATCGTTTCTCCTGAAGGCGGGGCGGGGCGGGGTTCGTGGGTGTGGGTCAGCAGTGGGATTCGGCGGTGGCCTTGAGGTCCTTCAGCCAGGCTTCGAGACCCCAGCCGAGGAATTTGGTCGCGGTGGGCACGTTGGCCTCGACCTGGGCGCCGGACCAGTTCTCTTCGGTGCGGACGAGGACGCCGCCCTTGACCTCGGTGAAGTTCCAGACGTGGATGCCGTTGTCGATGCTCAGGCCCTCGCCGACCGCGGGACCGCTCCAGCGGATGCATTTCCCGCGCTGGATCTGGTGCACGGTCGAGGTGATCGACAGCGTGGTCGCGGGGGTCGTGGCGGTGGGCGGCACCGGGGTGGTCCAGCGGAACCGGGAGTTCTTCCGGAGCGGGCCCCAGTCCAGGCGCTTGGTGGTCAGGACCGGCTCCTGCCAGGACGGCCAGCGCTCGACGTCCGTCTGCAGCCGCCAGATCTTGTTCAGCGGAGCCTTGATCATGGTCTCGGTTCGGTAGTGGATCGGGGCCTTCGTGTCGATGGTCTTGCCCTGGCACGACAGCGGGGCCGGGGCGGCGGCGGTGGCGGCCTGGGCCGGCGTGACGGCGCCGCCCAGCAGACCGATGGCCAGCGGGAGAGCGAGCACGGCGGCACGGGCGGCGGTGCGGTGGCGGGTCTTGGGGGCGGGCTGGGTGTCCGTCATGGTTCTTCTCCTTGTCCGGGGCGGCCGGTTAGTGCCGCTCGTGATAATTAGAAGCTATAACCAAGATAGAGTGAGTGTCAATAGGAAAAGTGATAACCTCTAACTAAATACGGCGGCGGGCCCGGAAGGAGCAGTCGATGGACACGGACGCGAAGACCTCGCGTGAGCGCTACCGGGCTCAGGTGTGCGCGGAGATCAAGCAGTACGCGTGGGAGCAACTCGCCACCACGGGCGTGTCCGCGTTGTCCCTCAACGCGATCGCCAAGCATGTGGGCATGAGTGGCCCCGCGCTGTACCGGTACTTCGCCAGCCGCGACGACTTGATCACGGACCTCATCCGCGATGCCTACCGAAGTCTCGCCGACGCCGTCCAAGCCGCCGCGGAGTCAGGCGGCGCGGCCGAAGTCGCCTACGGCATAAGGGCTTGGGCGCTGGCGGCCCCTCAGCGATACCTGTTCGTCTACGGCACGCCCATCCCCGGCTACCGCGCGCCCGACGACACCACGAAGATCTCGAACGAGATCATGGACGTGCTGCTCGACGTCCATGACGCGTGCACCGTGGGTGGGCGGGCGACGCCGTTCGAGGTCCATCTCGACGACCATCGTGACTGGGTGGGTGGCAAACCGGTGTCGTCCGCGGTGCTCCGTCGTGCCCTGATTTTTTGGACCCGGATCCACGGTGTCCTGTCCCTCGAACTCGCCGGGCACTTCGCGGGCATGGGGTTCGATCCCGCCGTGCTCTTCGCGGCCGAACTGGAAGACCTCTTGGCTGGAGGGCTTCGGGTTGCGTGACTCTTGGCGGGTCTCGTACGGGATGCCTGGGTGGCCGATGGATAGGTTGATGACGGCGCAGCCGTCGCATCGTCGTCGGGCGAGGCAGATGAGGGCGGCTTCATGGTCCTTGCCTTCGTCGCGTTTGCGCTGGTAGTGAGCGCAGCTGGTGGGGTCGGGCAAGGCCGCGAAGGCGGCGAGGAAGCACGTGCGTTCGAGTCGGCGGTTGCCGGTCCTTCTTGCTGGCTTTTGATCAAAAGCCAGCAAGAAGGAAATGAGACTTCGGGTCTCGTGCGGGCATGCCGAGGGGCTCGTCGCCGTGTGGCTGGCGGGCTCTTCGGGTCAGGTCAGGGTGTTGCGTCGGGTTTTTCGCAGTGGATCCAGGTATTGGGGCGGGATGAATTCGGGTAGTCCGTCGGGGGCTATGCGGACTTCCCAGTCGCCGTGGTGGATCAGGCGGTGATGAAAACCGCAGAGCAGTGTGAGGTTGGTGGGTCCGCCGTCTGCCCAATGGTGAATGTGGTGGGCGTGACAGTTTTTGGGTTTGCGGTGGCATCCTGGGAAGGTGCATCCGCGGTCTCGGATGTTGAGTGCTCGGCGTTGGCCTGGGGTGACGAACCGCCTGAGGCGCCCCCTGTCGAGGGGTTCGCTTGCGGCGTTGAGGACCACGGGGAGCATGAGGCAGTCGCAGGCGGCCATGCGGCTTCGCGGGCGGTCATTTCGCCGACGAAGTCGAGGCAGGCGGTTCCGAGTCCGGTTTTGAGTTCCTCGAGGCCGATGGTGATGTGGAGGAGGGTGCGGTAGCCGTTGGTGCCGGGCTGATCGGAGCAGGCGACCGCCAAATCCACCAGGTCGACCCATGCGTCACCCTGGCGTTCGGCTTTGGAACGCAGATCCACCTGGCCGAACTCGTCCACCGGGCGGGGTTTGGCGTAAGCCTCCAGTGCCGCCGCGGTCCGGGCACCTGCCTCGTCATCGAGGAGGCCTTTCAGTGTCCAGAAGCCGTCCTTGCGGCGTTCCAGCGTGAGTTCGCGGCGGGGTTGGGCGGGTTCGGGATCCTTGGGTTCGTTGCCGTCGGGGTCGAGTCAGGCGAGTAGGTTGTCCCCGAGTTTCGAGACCTGCCGGGGACCCGCGTCCCGAGCCAACGTGGCGAAGGTCTTCTCCGCATGCTCCCGATCCTCCACGGCCACCTCGGCCGGGATCCTCCGCAGGATCTCCAGGATCTGCTTGATCCGTTCTTCCCCGATCGCACCCTCGGCTGCCGCGGTAGCGGTGGCCGTACAAGTCCTTAACGCCACGAGATTCGATCTCCGCCAGATACTGGCCCAGACCGGCGGACGCCACCCGCATCACCTGCAGGAACTGCTGCACGCCGCGGGCAAGCTCCAGCTTGCCGGCACGTCACAGTTCTTGCGGCAGTTCAGGGAGGGTCTCGGACACCCCACCATAATACCGCAATCCTGTCGAACAGGTGTTCGTAATTTTACGTTACCGCGAAACGGCACATTTACCACTGAAGAGTGGTTCGGTCGCTTGACGCGATTACCGTATTTAGTCGACTGGTTGTGCGGCGAGGTTGTTCCGGCAGTGAGGCAACGTCAAGGCTGCATCCCTCGTGGCAACTGGTGCGCGATCGCGGCCGGGTCGCCCGAGATTGATCATCCACAAAGGACGGTTCCGCTGAGTGGGGCACCGTGGCCCACTTTCCCGCCGTACGAGGGTTTTCGACGATCCCTGTGCTAGCTTCCCGGAATGCGCGGAGGATCCAGGGTTCCTTTCGGTCGGACGTTCGCGGTGGCCGCGTCCGTGCTCATGGTCTCGCTGATCGGCACCGGAGCGGTCGCGAACGCGTCCGGCGGGCATCCGCCTCGGCACGGCCGCGAATGTGCGACCCCGTCGATCGACCGGTTGCAGCAATGGCTCGCGTCCGGTGAGGGTGCGACGGTTCCGGCGACCGGCAGTCTGCTCGTCCGTGAGCGCGGCGGTTACGCGGTTAAGGTGGCCTTCCTCAACGTAGAATGGCACGTGGTCGTCGTCTGGCTGGGGAATCGGTTCGAGGCGCAGGCTGATCTTTCAAAATCCGCCGGTTTCTGGATGACCTACAGCGCGACCGACGATCTCTACATCCAGCTGCGCCCGGCCTCGCACTGGAGTGGCGGCGACAAATGGCTCACGAAGGTACCGTCGACCGGTGGGAAGCTCCAGAAGAAGTTCTTCAGCTTCGCGCCCGACGCGTGGACGACGCTGCCAGAGCTGGGTAAGCCCACGTACTCCTTCGCTTCGGCGCTGGCCGAAGCGCGAGGCCTGGTCTTCGTCGGCAAGACGCCGAACAAGCTCGATTTCCGCGGCCTCGCGATCGACCGCTATCGGCCGCCTTGCCTTTGACCGCCGGTTATCCGAACCGGTGAGCACATCGTCCCTTGTAGACGGTTGAAGGCCCGTCGCACGGTGTGACCGATTTGTCCTGTACTGTGAGCATCAGTCGCACCCGCTCGACCGATCCGAGGAGTACCCCTGATGAGCCTGTTCGACTCGCTCAAGGAGAAGGCCGCCGAGTTGCTGGGTGGTGCCGGTGACAAGGTCAGCGAGCTGACCGGCGTCGACCTTTCCGGTGCCGCCGACCAGGCCACTCAGGCCACCGGAGGCCTGGCCGAGACCGGACAGGGCCTCGCCGAGAACGCCACCACCGCTGGTCAGGGCGTCGTCGACTCCGCCACCACCGCTGGTCAGGGCGCCGTCGACTCCGCCACCACCGCTGGTCAAGGCGCCGTCGACTCGGCTACCGCGGCCGGTCAGGGCGCCGTCGACTCCACCGGTGCCTTCGGTGACGCCGCCACTGGGCTGGCCGGCAACGCGATCGACCCGAACGCCCGGGGCTGACCGCCCCCGGTAGCCGGTGTCCGCGAGACTTCGCGGACACCGGCTACCGTCATGCCCACGCGACAGTGGGTAATCAGGCGTATTCTTCGGTCCGATGCCCTTCCTGCCGGAGGCCAAACGCGCACAAAGGAATGCTCACCGGATCGGTGAACAGGTTGTGGTAACCCGGAGGGCACCGGGAATCTCAGGTCGTGATCGTCAACCGGCTGAGGCCGATCGGCCTGTGCGCCGGGGTTGCCCGTGGCCGCGCTCGTACTGCGCCTCTCCGGTGCCGAACGGGGAGCTGGCCCCCGGTTCCCCGTACCGGATCGAACTCGGTTTCCTCGCGATCGTCGCCACAGGCCGCCCGCCCCGTTCCGCCGCGTACCTGGATGGAACGCGGCGGAACGGTCGCAGCGATCGGGTGAGCGGGGCTCAGCCGTTGGCCGCGCTGGTGTTGACCTCTCCATTGACGCCCTTGGGGAAGAAGCCGCCGGAGGTGGCGGCCTTGGGCGTCAGGTAGACGATATTGAGGACCTGGCCGGGGGAGCGGCTGAAAGCGATGCCGTTGGCGTCGGTGGGCACGATGTTCGCCCGGCCGTTCTTGTCGACGACTCCCTGGTCGAGGTCGGTGGTGCCGTCGAGGCTGTCACGCGCGTTGGAAAGCTTGACGCTGGCTTCGCGGAGGTCCCTGCCGAGCAGGCCGAGCCCGAGCAGCCCGCCGGTGTGCTGGTAGAGCGCGGTGCGGATGTTCGCGGCGTGGTATGCCTCGACGGCGAGGATCCCGGCCGCGGCTTCGAGGTAGGTCTTGTTGCTGATCAGCGGCGCGGCGCCCTTGTAGGCGGTGACGCCGACGTCCTCGAACAGGTACGCCGCCAGCAGGAAGTTCTCCTCGCAGGCGAACGCGTCGAAGCTCTGACCTCGTTTGACCAGGCCCGCGGCTTGCGCGGCGGCCGTGAAGCTGGCCTGCAGATCGATCGCCGGACGGCTGACCGCCGCCGAACCCAGCGCGGAGCGCAGGAACTCGACGTGCGCCTTCTCGTCGCCCGCGATCTCCTGGGCGTACTGTTTCGCGGCCTTCGTTTTGAACTTCACCGCCCGGCCGCCGGTGACCCCGCCGCGGGTACCGGTCCCGGTGGTCGACGAGTCGGCGAGCCCCTTCCCGGTGACCGCGTGCAGGTAGAACTCGGCTTCGAGGTATTCGAGGTTGAGGGCGAAGTTGAGTACCGCGCCGTCACTGACGCCCTCGGCTTCGGCGGTTTTCACGGCGGCCGGGCGCGAGGTGACGGCGGAGGCCGCCGGACCGGCCAGACCACTGAGAGCCCCCGCCCCGACGACGCCGAGACCGGTCACCCCCGCGGCCCGCAAGAAACGGCGGCGGTCCTGTGCGTTCTCCACACTGCGGTTGATCATCGAAGCGGCGTAGCGCTTGCCAAACACGGGCGATCTCCTTCCCGCCCGGGGTGGCTCCGCACATCACCGGGCGATTCCCGAGCACCGCGGTGTCACCGCGACGCGGGGGCTGGATCTTCGTGGACCGACCATTTCGAGGCAGCTCGGCGATCGGATTGGTCACGGCCCGGAAAAGGATGCCGACCTGGGACAGTTCGGCGCTACCCTTGCGGAAACTGACTTCATCTGCGGGGGAGCGGACATGGTCGGAATCTGGATAGGGCTCGGCGTACTCGTCCTGGTGATCGGCATCGCCGTGCTCACCGATCTGCGCGACCGGGGGCGAGGCGGAACCCGCAAGTTCATGCTGCCGAGCTGGGCCTCGCGGCGGGCGGACTACACGGAGAACGACCTGGTCCACGGGCGCTGGGTGGAAAAGTCGCCGCGTGAACAGGACGAAGAACTCCGGCGCCGGTACAAGGCCGTCGACGAGTAAACCGTCCGAAGTGGATGGTCAGGCGGCGGGCCTGCTCCATCGCCAAGCGGCGTGCAGGGCGGCGATCAGGGCCTCGTCGTCGTCGAAGGTCGGTTCGTCGCCGATCGGCACCCAGGTCCGGTCTACGACTTCGCCATCGTGATGGCGGACCACGGCGATACCGGAATACGACAGCGCCGAGTGCCCGGCGGCCACCTGCCTGGACTCCCAGCGCAGCTGGACAACGCGCTCAGCGCTCATCGACCACAACTTTCCGTACTTGCGTACTGAGTAAGTCGTCTGTCGGGCCCCGAGCGTTTCACCCTGTGTGGCCGCCGGTGAGTTCTCCGGAAAGCTTGCCGTGCAGGGTGGCGCTGTGCTCGTCGAGACCGATGATCTCGACGGTCTTGCCCCGAGCCCGGTACTTGCCGGTCACAGCGTCGAGCGCGGCGACGGTGGAGGCGTCCCAGATGCGGGCGCCGGTGAGATCGATGACGACGGAGTCCGGGTCGTTCACGTAGTCGAACCGGTGGACGAGGTCGTTGCTGGAGGCGAAGAACAATCCGCCGGTGACCGCGTAGACGACCTGCGAGCCGTCCGGGTCGGTGACCGCGGTGACCTCGACCTGGTGCGCGACGCGGCGCGCGAAGATGACCATCGCGACGATCGAGCCGAGGACGACACCGATGGCGAGGTTGTCGGTGGCCACGACGACCGCCACGGTCACGACCATGACGATGATCTCGCCCGCGGGCAGGCGCTTCAGCGTCGCCGGGGCGATCGAGTGCCAGTCGAAGGTGCCGAAGGCGACGAGCACCATCACCGCGACGAGCGCCGCCATCGGGATCCTGGACACCAGTGGGCCGAAGACGATGCACAGGACCATGAGGAAGGCCCCGGCCAGGAACGTGGACAGCCGCGTTCGGGCACCGGCGGTCTTCACGTTGATCATCGTCTGGCCGATCATCGCGCAGCCGCCCATGCCGCCGAAGATGCCGGTGACGACATTCGCGACACCCTGGCCGATCGCCTCGCGGGTCTTGTTCGAACGGGTGTCGGTGATGTCGTCGACCAGTTTCGCCGTCATCAACGATTCCATCAGCCCCACCAGTGCGAAGGCGAGCGCGTACGGGGCGAGCAGGGCGAACGTACCCATGGTGAACGGGACGTCCGGCAGTCCCGGCACCGGCAGGGAGGACGGCAGCGCGCCCTTGTCGCCCACGGTCGGGACCGCGATCCCGGCGCCGATGGTCAGCGCGGTGAGCGCGACGATCGATACCAAGGGCGCCGGGACCACCTTGGTGAAGCGGGGGAACAGCACCATCAGCACCAGGCCGGCGGCGAACAGCGGATAGACCGGCCACGGCACGTCGATGAGTTCGGGCACCTGCGCGAGGAAGATCAGGATGGCGAGCGCGTTGACGAAGCCGACCATGACGCTGCGCGGGACGAACCGCATCAGCTTGGCCACGCCGAGGGAACCGAGCGCGATCTGGAACAGCCCGCCGAGGATCACGGTGGCGATCAAATGCCCGAGGCCGTGTTCGCGGGCGATCGGAGCGACCACGAGCGCGATCGCGCCGGTGGCGGCGGAGATCATCGCGGGCCTGCCGCCGACGACCGAGATCACCACGGCCATCGTGAACGACGCGAACAATCCGACGCTCGGGTCGACGCCCGCGATGATCGAGAACGAGATCGCCTCCGGGATCAGCGCCATGGCCACCACGAGTCCACCCAGGATCTCGATGCGGGCGACCTTCGGCGAAAGCCAGGAAGGCCTGGACGGCCGCATGCGGGACAACGACAGCGAAGACGATGAGGGCACGCGGCAACCTGACGTGATCGGAGTGGGATGCGAGAAGTCAGGTTAGGCCCGCGCGTGCGGGTGCGAACAGCCGCCTCCCCGGTGGTGAGGTCTGGGTCACGATCAGGGATTTCCCTTCACACTGCGGATTCCGCTCAGGATTCGGTTCTTTTCTTGGGTTTCGGAGGAGGAATGGTCTTGCGGCAAGGCGGTGACCCCGATCACGGAAACCTCTTGGATCGTGGGAAACTGAGGTATCGACACGGTCCGTTTCCGAACAAGAGGGGTGGAGATGCGCGACCTTGACGAGTTCGAAGACGGCCTGATCGACCAATTCCGGAATCACCCGGCGCTGCGCGGCGTCACCGATCTCCCGCAGGAGGAGCTGCAGAACGTCCTGCTGCAGCGGCGGTTCCTGTCGCTGGCGTGCACCATGGTTTACGACCTGGCGATCGACCTGCTCACTGACGAGCGGTCCATCCGGATCGCCCGCGTCATCATCCGTGAGAAGTACCCGGACAACACCTCTCCCGGCAGCACACCTTCGCACCGCGAGGACATGATGGCCGACATCCTCGCGCTCGGCGTCCCCCGCGAAACGCTGGTGCGGTCCAGGAAGTCGCTGGCCACGTCGGCCTGCGTCGACACCACCATGGAACTGATCGCCACCGCCGGCGACTCGGGGCACGCCGACGTCGAACTGCTGACGATCCTGCGACTCTGGGGCGAGGTGCTGGCCTCCGTCGAGTACGGCGAACTGTGGCGCCGGATCGGCCCGGTGCTCGGCGACAAGTCCGTCTTCTACTATCCGCGCCACATGCACGACGCGACGTCCCACCCGCTCGCCGCCGCGTCGCCGCTTTCGGACCGGCTGGGGTTGCGGCTCGTGCAGCTGATCGACTCGCGTGAGGCCAGGGAGCGGTTCCACGAAACCGAACAGGCGGTTTTCGCGGTCAAGATGGCGTTCTACGACCAGTTCCTGCCTCAGACCGTGCTCGCAGGTCCGTGAAGGACTCCTTGAGGGACTCTGGGTCTCTTGAAGTTCCCCTCACTCGCTGGTGAACGTCCCAGCAGTCCCAGCAGTCCCATCAGTCACAAGGGTGGTGGGTGAAGGCCGCTTCGCAGTGGGTGAAGGCCTCCTTCGTTGTGTCTGGCGGAGTGAAGGGGCCTTCGTGTTCTTCATGCGGCTGATGCCGTCGTCCATCTGAAGTCCGTGGAGGACTCCTTGAGGGACTCTGGGTCTCTTGAAGTTCCCCTCACTCGCTGGTGAACGTCCCAGCAGTCCCAGCAGCACCATCAGTCACAACGACACGCCTCCCCAGTACGTGAAGGCTTCCTTCCTACCTTGAGGAAAGGCAAGGGAGGCCTTCACTACGTCGCGACCAGGCGTGGGGGCGGATCGCCACACCTCGCCACGCGAAGGGCGCTTTCCCCGCATGCCACGCGGGGAAAGTCCCCTTCAGCGCGTGAGACGCGAGACCTAGCCGATGAGACCGGCGAACCGCCCCAGCGTCTCCTCGCGTCCCAGCGCCTGCGTGATGGAGTGCAGGTCCGGGCTCCGGGTCGAGCCGGTGATCGCGATCCGGATGATCTGCGAAGCCTCCCGGATGGAACCCGGGTAGCGCTCGGGGTCCTTCTTGAGCTCCTTGGCGTTCTTCGCGAAGCCGTGCTTCGCGGCCACGTCGCGGATCTGCTGGAACCACTCCTGGCCGTCGTCGAGTTGCTGGTAGTTCTCGACGAAGTCGCGCGCCACGGCCTGGACGACGTCGCGGTCGACGCCGAGGGCGGCGATGCGCTCGTCGCCGGGGCTCTCGACGGCGGCGTGCAGCTGCGGGAAGAAGAAGCCGTAGACGGCGCGGAACTCGCTCCACTTCTTCAGGTCCTTGCGCGGGTTCTCGGCCCCGTCACGCTCGACGGCCAGCGCCCGGAGAGCGAGGTCGGGCTCGGCGTCGAGGACGGTCCGCAGCGCGGGGTCGAACCGCTCGGCCCAGGTACTGACCTCTTTGAGGATCTCGGCGCCGGGCAACGTGGCGATGTGGTCGGCCGAGATGTCGTCGAGTTTGACCAGGTCGACCAGCGGGCCGGCGACGCCGCATTCGTCCAGGTTGATCGGCTCGGTCAGGGCCTGCTCGAGCGGCATCTCGGCGAGACGGCCGTTGGCGAGGCCGCGCAGGTAGTAGAGGACGGCCTTCGTGGGGTAGCCGGACTCGATGTAGAAGTCGACGCTCGCTTCCGGGTCCTTGCGCTTCGACAGCTTGCGCTTGCTGCCGCCTTCCTGCTTCATCAGCGGCGCGATATGCGCGTACGTGATCGGCTCGAAGGCGAGTGCGTCGAACAGCTGCTGGTGCGTCGGCACCGACGAGATCCACTCGTCGCCGCGGATGACCAGGTTGACGCGCATCAGGTGATCGTCGACGGCGTGCGCGAAGTGGTAGGTCGGCAGCCGCGGGCTCTGGTCGGAGCTCTTGAGGATGACGACGTCGTTGCGGTTGGCCTCGGCTTCGAGCGGGCCGCGGATGGCGTCGGTGAACCTGGCGCGGGCGCCGGTGTCGTCCGGCGCGCGGAACCGCACGACGTACGGGTCGCCGGCGTCGAGCTTGGCCTGGACGTCGGCGGGGTCGGCGTCACGCCAGATCGCCCAGGAGCCGTAGTAGCCGGTGGGCAGCTTCGTGGCCTGCTGCCGGGTGGTGATCGCCGCCAGTTCGTCCTTGGTGGCGAAGTCGAGGTACGCGCGGCCGAGGCGGAGCAAATGACGGACGTAGGTCAGGTAGATCTGCTCGCGCTCGGACTGCTGGTACGGGCCGTAGTCGCCGCCGCGGTGGATGTCCTCGTCGGAGGCGAGACCGAAGTAGGCGAAGCCGCGCTCGAACTGGTCGATGGCCCCTTCGACCTCGCGGGACCGGTCGGTGTCCTCGACCCGGACCAGATAGCGGCCGCCGCTGCGGCGGGCGACGTCCTGGTCGATGGTGGCGACGTAGACCCCGCCGATATGGACGAATCCGGTGGGCGACGGGCCGAAGCGGGTGACCATGGCGCCCTCGGGGAGGTCGCGGGCGGGGTAACGCTGTTCCCAGTGCTCGGGTTCGGGCAGGTCGGCGGGGAAGAGGGCGTCGATGACTGCTCGGTCCAGCATGGCGGTTCAGATCTCCCGGCGTCGTGGTGCATGGCTGTTTTCGCCACCGAAGAGCCTAACCGTCCGGCCTCCCGGCCTGGTGGGGGTGGGTCCTGAAGCGGGAGGAAGCCGAATCGAGACGTGCTTTTCCGTCGGTGCAACCCGGTAAAATGGGCCTCGCCGGACATTCGGGGAGGAAATCGGTGACCACCGATAGATCACTTCGTGAAGAACCCCAGCTCACCATCCGACCAAAGCCTTCGGCGTTCTTTTTGCGCCGCCGTTTCCTGCGCAGTTTCGGGCCCGCGCTGGCCCTCGCCGTGAGCGGCCTGATCGTGCTGCTCCTGACCGGGACGGTCGTGGTGCCCTTTCAGCAGACACTGGTCCTGCGCGGCAAGATGGGCTCCAAATCGGATCTCTTCGAGGACGCGAAGATCCAGGAGATCCTGATGCGCCGTCACATCCGGGTCCACGTGACCAGGGCGGGCTCACGGGACGCCGCCACCCACGACCTCAGCGAGTACGACTTCGTGTTCATGTCCGGCGAGCCCGCCGCGGGCCTCGTCCGGCGGTCAAGGGCGAACCAGTGGACGGGCAGCGCGCGGCAGCCGTTCACCAGTCCGATCGTCCTCGCCACGTACCGCCGCTACGCCGAAACACTGGCGCGCAAGGAGATCGCTTTCAAACCGCCGGGGCAGGACCCGCTCTACTACACGCTGGACACCGAGAAGTTCATCCAGGCGATGAGGAGGAAGGCGACCTGGGACTCGCTGGGCGTCGGCGACTTCGGCGCGGCGAACGGGAACCAGGTGCTGGCCCAGACCTCGAACATCTGCGACTCCAATTCCGGTGCGACGTACCTGGTTCTCCTGGCGTTCCTCGAAAACGGCCGCCATGTCCCGGTCGTCGATCCGCAACGGGCCGGTGCGCCCGCCGGGCCGCCGAACCTGTCGAGCGCCAAGGAATTGGCAGGCCGGGTCAAGCCGCTCGTGGCCGCGCAAGGCTTCCCGTCGACCGACCTGTCGGAGTCCTACGCGAATCTGGCGGAGGGTGACAGACCGATCGTCGTCATCTACGAGCACCAGTACCTCGCCATGCAGTTGCGGGCCAAGGCGCAGAGCGGGCGGCCGGACCTTGACCGCGTCCTGCTGTACCCCAAGGACAACATCCTGACGAAGCCGCAGTTCCTCGCCCTGAAGCCGGCAGCGGAACGCTTGGGCGAACTGATCACCTTCGATCCCGATCTGCAGCGCCGCGCGATGGAGCTCGGGTTCGGTGTCGCGACCCCGGCCGGCAGTACGAAAAGCGCGCGGTTGTACGACTTCCTGCGCGAACAGGGGTTGCCGACCCCGGACATCGCGGACAACGACAGCACCACGCCATTACCGGACAACCTGGTGCTGGAAGAGATGATCAAGACCGTCGGGGACTGCTCATGAAGCGATTCCTGATGGTCCTGTGCTGCCTGCTGCTGGTGGCGGGCGCGTGTACGAGCGGTGGACAGAAGGTGAAGCTGCGCGTCCTGGCCAGTCCCGAACTCGCCGATCTCGGGCCGATCCTCGACGACCTCCGCGGGGAAACGGGAATCGACCTGGAGATGGATTTCCAGGGAACCGTCAACACGAGTACCGCCCTCATCCCCGGCAGGGCCACGCACGATCTCGCCTGGATCTCCACCGACCGGTTCTTCCAGCTCGACTTCAGGCGGGCCGCGGACAAGGGCGAACGGCCACTGGCCACCAAGACCATGATCTCGCCGGTCGTCGTCGGAATGACGTCGGCGAAGGCGGCGGAACTCCGCCGCGGCAAACCGGACGGCAAACTGTCCTGGGCGGACCTCGCGGACGCCGCCGCGAGCGGTTCGTTCCGGTTCGCGATGGCGAACCCCGCCACGGCGACCAGCGGGCTCATTTCTCTCGTCGGGGTGGCGACCGCGGCCGCGGGCACCGGGGCGGCTCTGCGGCTGGAGGACGTGAAGTGCGACAAACTGCAGGGTTTCCGCACTGGGCACACGATCACCGCGGACACGTCGGCCGCGTTGACCGATCGGTTCGCCGAGCGCCAGGAAGTCGACGCGATCATCGGCTACGAGTCCACTTTGCTCAGCCTGAACGGCAGCGGCAGGCTCAAGGCGCCGCTGGAACTGGTGTACCCGCGCGATGGCATCGTGCAGGCGGAATACCCGATCCTCCTGCTCGACCCGGCCAAACGGGAGGTGTACGACAAGGTCGTCTCATGGGTCAGAAGTCCGGCGACACAGAAGAAATTGATGGAAAGAACCCTCCGGCGGCCGGTCATCGGTGAAGTGGGGCTCGATCCGAGGTTGCCCGCCTCGACCGGGAACTCACTGTACTTCCCCGACGACCCGGCCGTGGTGGACGAACTGCTCGCCGACTACGCCGATCCCGCGAGCTGGAAACCCGGGCGGGTGATTTTCGTGCTGGATTTCTCCGGTTCGATGAAGGGGGCGCGGATCGCCGCGCTCAGGGCGACCTTCGCGGGGCTGAGCAATTCCGGTGGCGGCTTCGATCGCTTCTACCGTGGCGAACGGCTCACGGTCCTCCGTTTCGGCGGGAGAATACTTGGGGACCGGGATTTCACGATCAACGGGCCGCGGGATCTCGACGCACTGCGGGCCTTCATCGCCACCGACGACTTCGACGGCGACACCGCCGTCTGGTCGGCGCTCGGTGAGGCCTACGCGAAGGCCGGCGCCCATCGCCGGGCCGAACCCGGCCAGAACGTCTCGATCGTGCTGATGACCGACGGAGAGAGCAACGCCGGCCAGGGTATCGAAGATTTCCTTCGCACACCAAAGGAATCCGGCGTGCCCACGTACACCATCCGGTTCGGCGAGGCGAATCCCGCCGAACTCGGCCGTGCGGCCGTGGCCACTGGTGGCCGCCTGGTCGACGCGAACTCGACATCCCTGCTCGACGCGTTCAAGGAGATCCGTGGCTGCCGATAATCTGTGGTGGGACGTCTGGGGAATGTGGCTGGCCGTCTGGGTGCTGACCCTGGTCGCCTTCGTCGTCGCGATCGTGATCCTCGTGAAGCACTGGCGCCGCACGCGGTCCGACGGCGATCAGGGGATGATCCGGGGTATCGGCTTCTACCTGCACTCGAAATCCGTGATGGGCCTCTACCAGTTGCACCGCTACAACGAGGCGCTGGAGCAGGAAGTGGAGAAACGGCGGAGCCGGGGCTGGCGGTTCTGGGGATCGGGCGGATTCGGTCTGCTCAGAGGAGAATCGGAACGCACCGACACCAACGAGGAGTTCCGGCGCTACATCCACAAGGCCGAACCGATCACCGTGATCGGCATCGTGATGAAGGTGCTGGAGAAACACCACGACATCATCTACGTCGACCTGTCGGAACAGGAACTCGTCCATAATCGCGCGCTGGTCAAGGAACTCGGCTGGTCCGATGGTGCCGAGAGCACCCGCCAGCTCAAGACACGGCTGCGTGGCGTCGAAGCGTTCGTCTCGGTGAAGGGCCTGTTCCGGAAACGATCCCAGTCCGACGGCGAGACGGTTTTCGTCGCCCCGTACGGAAATCCGGACGACCCGGAGAAGAGCAGGCGGATCCGGTTCACCTGCGTGACCGGCGATCTGCGGGACACCGTGCCCGCCGGCGCGTTCCGGGCCCGATGCCTCGGCAAGGTCGAGGACTGGGACCCCGAAAGCGGCGAACTCGTCGTCCATCCCATCGCCATCTTCAAGTAACCCTCCACGGCCGAATGGAGCAGACGAAACCCACACGTCGCCCATGGCGCTTCGCACTGTCGGACGGCGGGGCCGAACCTGCACGATTCCGGTACCGAACACCGCAGGTTCGACAGGGGAGAATCCAATGCAGACCGCCGTTTCCGACGATATCCGCCGCTTCTTCGCCGACTCCGCGTTCGACGTCACCACGGTGGGACAGACCGAAGTCGACATCGTGATCGATCACTTCGACAACTGGAAGAACGTGTCAAGCGGAGGGGCCTTCGGCTGCTTCACCGGCGCCTGCTGCCTCATGGCCTGAGTGTTCCGCGCAGAAGCAGCCGACGCCCTTCGCGATCCAGTCCCGGCCTTCCCACTCGGGGTGGCGTTCGATCATCAGCGCTTCGACCTCCGCGGCGATGGTCTCCTCGGCGAGAGCCGAGTCGCGCCGCTTCCAGGTCTCTTCGCGCAGCACTTCGAGGTACTCGCGGACGTCGGTCAGGATCCGGCGTCCGGAGACGTCGCCGTGGCCGGGGACGACGATGTCCGGCTTGGCGGCGGCCAGCCGTCGCAGCACTTCGATCCACCGCGGTCCCGAGACGTCGGTGTCGTACGGCGGGAACCACGGGAAGATCGAGAACTGGCCCGCTTCGATCAGGTCCCCGGTGAACAGCACGCCCGCGTCGGGGACGGTCACCACCTGATCGCCCTTGCTGTGGGCGCGTCCGGTGGCCTCCTGGCGTACGACCCGTCCACCGAGATCGAGGTCGTACCGGTCGTCGTAGACCACGTCCGGTACGACCAGGCCGACGCCTTCCAGGTGCCGCGCGACCGGGGCGCCGAGGCCACGGAACATCTCGAGGTAGGCCGGTCCTTTGTGGATCAGGTCCGCCGCCTGCGCGCTGTTGACGAGGTAGGTCGCGTGCTCCGCGAAAGTCTGCGCGCCGAACGCGTGCTCGGGGTGGAAATGCGTGGTGGTCAGGTACAGCCTGCGGCCGCGGGCGTGCTCGGCCGCGAAGGCGAGCACCTTTTCGGCGTTGCGCGGCCCCAGTCCTGTGTCGACGACGAGTACCGAGTGCTCGCCGCCGATGACACCGATATTGGGGACGAGGTCGACGCCGAGGTTCGGGATCACCACGACGTCGCGGGCGATTTCGCCGGCCTGGCCGGTGTTGACGACGGGTTCGTGGGTGACTGGTTCGAAGGGCATGATCCGAATGTGCCGCCGGTACCCGTCCGCCGTCCAAGTCCGATCTTCCCGGCCCGATACCGGCTGGGTATCATCGCCGGTGATGGAACTCCGCCTGCTGCGCTACTTCGTGGCCGTCGCCGAGGAGAGGCACTTCGGCAGGGCCGCCGCGCGGCTGCACATGACCCAGCCGCCGCTGAGCCGGGCCATCCAGCAGCTGGAAAGCGACCTGGGGGTCGTCCTGCTGCTCCGCTCGGCCGCCGGCGTCGAGCCCACCGCGGCCGGAACCACCCTGTACGCCGAGGCCCGTACCCTGCTGGACCAGGCCGAGCGGGGCCGCGCTCGCGTGACGGCGGCGGCAGGCCCCGCGACGCTCACCGTCGGCACACTCGCCGACGGAGCGGGGGAGGCGGGCACCCGGCTGGCAGCGGCGTTCCGGCGACGTCATCCCGAGGTCTCGATCCGGTTCCGCGAGGCG
The DNA here is from genome assembly GCF_047608665.1 of Amycolatopsis sp. cmx-11-51. Classification (NCBI taxonomy): domain Bacteria; kingdom Bacillati; phylum Actinomycetota; class Actinomycetes; order Pseudonocardiales; family Pseudonocardiaceae; genus Amycolatopsis; species Amycolatopsis sp. cmx-11-51. The sequence goes on from NZ_JADNQO010000003.1 coordinate 558,967, forward strand.
GATTTCACCGACCCCACCACCGGTTTGCGCGCCGGACTCGCCGACGTCGCGCTGACCCGGTCGCCGTTCGACGAAACCGGCATCAGCGTCCGTGTCCTGCGCTCCGACCCGGTCGGGCTCGTCCTGCGTACCGGCGATCCGCTCGCCGGTCGTGAGTCACTCCGGCTGGCCGACGTCGCCGATCGACCTTGGTTCCAGCTGCCGGACGGGACGGACCCGCTGTGGCGCGCGTACTGGAACGGGGCGGCGCCGATCGGGGAGCGGCCGGCCGGCCCGGTGGTGCGCACGGTCAGCGAATGCCTGCAAGCCGTCCTGTGGAACGGCACGGCGGGTATCGCGCCGCTCGGGCACGCCCTGCCCGACGGACTCACCTGGGTGCCGTTGGCCGACATGCCGCCGAGCCCGCTCGTCGTGGCGTGGGTGACCGGGCGGGAGAGCCCGCTGATCCGCTCGTTCGCCCGGATCGCCGTCGAAAGCCACCGATGAGGGCGGTGTGAAACCGCTCGGTCCAGGGAATCAAAGGTCATGCCGGAATCACCTTCTGAACCCGACGAAGCGACCGTCGACGCCGTCGGCAAGCTGGTCGCCGCGTTCGAAACGGTCGAGCAGGCGAGAGGCCAGCTGTACGCCTTCCATCGCCTCACGGGAAGCGCCGACTTCGCACTCGACGAAGCCGCGGAGGCGCTCCGGAAGGCAGGGCACTCCGAGTGGGCCGAGCAGATCCAGAGCGAGCTGATCGGGCTCAACGTGCTGCCGGAGCGGTGGACCTTCCAGCTGGTCGAGGAGTACGACGACGGCTACTACGCGGCCTTCCGCGAGCTGACGCGGGACGTCAGCGGTGACCTCGCCGGCGGGCGGCGGCACCTGCACGAAGAGCGGATCAAGCGGCGGCGGCGGACCGACGGGCGGCCGGGACACGAGATGGGGCGGCCCAGCACCTGAGGGCCGGGTGGCAGGTCCATCAAGGCCTCCCTCCCACCTTGAGGTCAGGGGAGGCCTTCACGGCGAGTCCCGGACAAGAGAGGCGGCTACAGGTGTTCCAGCGCGTCGGGCTTGTGGACGGCCTCACCACCGCTTTTGTCGCTGCGGACGAGGTATTGGGGCTCCTCCTTCGACGCCCGTACCGTGCGGCCGCCCGCTTCGGTGTCGGAGGTGATCTCCTTCAGAACCTCGCCCTCGGCCTGCCCGCCGTGACTGTTCCAGCGGACCTTGTCTCCTTTGTGAAAGCGTTTCGTCATCGTCACTCCTTCTCGGCGGGTGTCCGTCGTGGACGATCGGACGCGGGCCAGACATAGGGCAGGTCGTCGGGAACGTCCGGAAACTGTGCGCGGTAGTGCTCCGGTTGCTTACGGACCAGGGCGGAGCGATGACTCCGGTGGAAGTCGGCGTCACCGAGCCAGGGCGGGAGGTCCTGTCCGTCCGCCAGTTCCGCTCGAGTGCGGACCCGATCCAGCCCGGTGGCGCGGAGCAGGTCGAGCCGCAGTGTTTCGCGACAGGTGTCCTGCCTTCCCGTCGCGCACCAGACCTCGCAGATGTCGAATCCGTACCGGACGAGCGCCTCCTCGTAGCCCGCCCACATCGCCGCGGCCGGATGGTGGCGCCAGCCGTAGCCCGGCACCGTCAGTGCGCGCAGCACCTGAATGGTCTCGACGCGTTGTTTGCCGAGCCTTTGCTGGTCGAGCGCGGTGGCGGAGGCCCGGAAGTCGGCGAACGGAAGGAACGTCTGCACATCGGCGGCTTCCCCACCCGCCGGGATCCGAAACCGGATCGGCTAGAAGATCGACCAACCGGTCAGCGTGGTGAACCGGTCCAGCGCCGCGACGCCCGCGACGGAGTTGCCGCGCGCGTCCAGCCCGGGGCTCCACACGCAGACCGCGCACCGGCCGGGGACGATCGCGACGATGCCGCCGCCGACCCCGCTCTTGCCGGGTAGTCCGACACGGTAGGCGAATTCGCCGGCCGCGTCGTAGGTTCCGCAGGTCAGCATCACCGCGTTGATCCGCTTGGCGGCGCTCAGCCCGAGCAGCCGGGTGCCGTCGTTGCGGACGCCGTGGCGGGCGAGGAACACCGCCGAGCGTGCGACGTCTCCGCAGGTCATCGCGATCGAGGACTGGCGGACGTACTGGTCGAGGACGGCGGGCACCGGATGGAGCATGTTCCGGTATGACGCCATGAAGTAGGCGAGGGCGCGGTTGCGGTCGGCGTGCTCGGCTTCCGACGCGGCGACCTCGGCGTCGATTCCGATGTCCGCGCGACCGCTTTCCTCACGGAGGAACCGAAGCAGGGTTTCCGCCGCGTCGCCGTGGTGCGCCAATTCGTCGGTCACCACCAGCGCCCCGGCGTTGATGAAGGGATTGCGGGGGATCCCGTCCTCGTTCTCCAGCTGCACCAGCGAGTTGAACGGGTTGCCGGACGGCTCGCGGCTCACCCGCGTCCACACGCCGTCGCCGTGGGAGAGCGCGAGCGCGAGGGTGAAGACCTTCGACATGCTCTGGATGGAGAACGGCACTTCCCAGTCGCCGACTCCATGCACCTCACCGTCCACTTCGGCCACCGCCATGCCGAACTGCCTTGGCTCGACCCTGGCCAGAGCGGGGATGTAGTCCGCGACGGCACCGCGGCCGATCTCCGGCGCGACGTCGTCGGCGATCCGGTCCAGCAGCGCTGCGAGGTCCACGGCCGTAGCGTAGGAGGCCGCCTTCGCGCGCGAAGATCGGGGTTCGCGGGTGAAATTGTCAAATCGAAAAGGGAAATACCAGTAAAACCGCCAGGGTGACGTCCCGCACACCTTAAGTCTTCCTTAGCTAGGTTGGTGACGTGCCGCACACGCTCTAGCGTCTGGCAACCATGGATCCCTCGCTGCTCACCGAAAAAGGTGAAAGCTACTCAAAAGCACTGGGCAACCGTCAAGTGCAGATGATCGCCATCGGCGGCGCGATCGGTGTCGGGCTGTTCCTCGGTGCCGGTGGCAAGCTCCAGCAGGTCGGACCGTCGCTGGTCCTGTCGTACGCGCTCTGCGGCATCGCCGCCTACTTCGTGATGCGCGCGCTCGGTGAGCTCGTGCTGCACGAGCCGACTTCCGGCAGTTTCGTCACCTATGCCCGCGAGTTCATCGGGCCGTGGGCGGGTTTCGCCTCCGGCTGGATGTACTGGGTGAACTGGGCGATGACCGGCATCGCGGAGATCACCGCGGTGGCGATCTACGTGCACAAATGGCTGCCCGACGTGCCGCAGTGGATCAGCGCCCTGGTCGCCCTCGGCGTCCTGATCCTGGTGAACCTCCTTTCGGTGAAACTGTTCGGCGAGCTGGAATTCTGGTTCTCGGTGGTCAAGGTGCTCGCCATCGTGGTCTTCTTGGTCACCGCGATCGGGCTGGTGCTCACCAGCGCCGACATCGGCGGCACCACGGCCGGTGTGCACAACCTGACCGCACACAATGGATTCTTCCCGGCAGGCATCGGCATCGCGCTGATGACCCTGCAGGCGGTCATCTTCGCGTACTCGGCGATCGAGGTCGTCGGCATCGCGGCGGGCGAGACCAAGGACGCCCGCAAGGTGCTGCCGAAGGCGATCAACGGCGTGGTCTGGCGGATCGGCGTGTTCTACGTCGGTTCCGTGCTGATGCTGGCGATGCTGCTGCCCTGGCCGTTCTACAACGGTGGTGAGAGCCCGTTCGTCACCGTCTTCTCGCGGCTCGGTATCCCGGGCATCGGCGACGTGATGAACGCCGTCGTGCTCACCGCCGCGCTGTCGAGCTGCAACTCCGGGCTCTATTCGACCGGCCGCATCCTGCGCGCGCTGGCGGACAAGGGCGAGGCGCCGAAGTTCGTCGGCAAGATGAGCGGCCGTCACGTGCCCTACGGCGGCATCCTGTTCACCTCCGGCGCCTACGTGCTCGGCGTGGTGCTCAACTACCTGGTGCCGAAGGACGCTTTCGACATCGCGATCGCGATCGCTTCGCTCGGGGTGATCACGACGTGGGCGACGTTGATCTTCTGTCAGATGCGGATGCGCCAGGCGGCGCTGCGCGGGGAGCTGGAACGACCGTCCTACCGGATGCCGTGGGCGCCCTACAGCGGCTGGGCGACGCTGGGCTTCCTCGCGCTGGTGGTGGTCCTGATGGGCTTCTCCGACGGCGCCGAGAAGATCGCGTTCTACTCGATCCCGGTGCTGGTCGTGGTGCTGGCGGTCGGCTGGCGGATCGTCGGGAAACGGCAACAGCAGGTGCGCTGACCCCCGCCCGCAATTCGTCCTCTAGTTGCGGTAGTTGCACACGCAAGGACCGCAACTAGAGGACTAATTGCGGGGAGTCAGCTGGAGGTCGGGAAGTGGAAACCGGCGGCGGTATGCGGCCATCGCGTGGTGACGACCTTTGGAGATGATCCCGGCGAGTTCGTCCTCGTGCCGCACCAGCAACTCGCGGAAGGCGAACATCACCCTGGTCCGTTGCGACAGCGACGAATCGCCCCACGACTCGAACGCCTTGCCCGCGGCCGTCACGGCGATGTCCACATCGGACGGTTCGGCGAGGAGCACCTCCGCCTGCGGACGTCCCGCCGCCGGGTCGTGCACCGGAGCGGTGCGCGTGGAACCCGCCGTGGTCGCGGCGCCGTTGATCCAGTGGTCGATGGTCTTCACGGAACAGCCTTTCACCGGTAGTGGATTCACAGCAGCCCGACGGCCGTGTCGACGGCCTTGGCGACGTCGCCGTCGTGCGGGTAAAGCAGGGACCGGCCGACCACGAGGCCTTGCACGGTCGGCAGTGCGAGCGCCCGTTGCCAGGCGGCGAACGCGGCTTCGGGGTCTTTGACCTCGCCGCCCAACAGGACGGCGGGCAACGTCGACGCGGCCAGCACGCGCTCCATGTCCGCGACCACCGGGAGTTTGAGCCAGGTGTAGGCCGAGGTGCGGCCGAGGCCGGAGGCGATGGTGATGGAGCGGATCACGGCTTCGGGGGAGAGGTCGTTGCGGAGGCGCCCGTCGACCCAGTCCGTGAGGAACGGCTCGACCATCGCGATCAGTTTCCGGTCGGCCAGGTCGTTGATCGCCTTCGCGGTGTTCTCCAGGACGCCGGGCGTCGCCGGGTCGGTCAGGCAGATCCTGGTGAGCGTCTTGCCGCCGTCGAACCGCATCCGCTCGATCGCTTCGGCGTCGTAGCAGGCGAAACGGTCGTCGATCTCGAAACTCGATCCGGCGAGGCCGGTGCGGTTCATCGAGCCGATGACGGTCTTGCCATCGAGGACGCCGAGGAGCAGCAGGTCGTCGATGATGTCCGGCGTCGCCAGCACCCCCGTGACACCGGGCCGCTCCAGCGCCAGGCCGAGGCGGTCCAGCAGTTCGCCGCGGTCGGCCATCGCGAGCGGGTCCGAACCGACGCCGTTCGCACCCCGCGCCGAGTGGTCCGCGGCGATGACCATCATGCGACCCTTGTCGTTGAAGGGTGTTTCCGCCCGGATCCGGGCAGTCGCGGCCACCGCTATGGCCTCGGGAACGCCCACTCGCGCGGCGACTACCCGGCGTACTGTGTCGGACACCCTTTGTTCCTCCTGGCTCGCGTGGTCTTTCGACCATCGCAAGCCGCCGGAGACTTTGTCAAGACATATGGACATAAGGTCATAAAGGTTCGTCGCGGTAGGCTCCGCGCATGAAACCGTGGGCTCCCGGTGAGATCGTGGTGGATCCGGACAGTCCGGAGCCGCTGTACTCCCAGGTCGCTCGGCAACTCCACGCCGCGATCGAGGACGGCAGGCTGCCGAACGGCGCGCGACTGGACAACGAGCTGGATCTGGCCGCGCGGCTGCACCTGTCCCGGCCGACGATCCGCCAGGCGATCCAGACGCTGGTCAATCAGGGGATGCTGGTCCGCAAACGCGGTGTCGGCACGCAGGTCGTCCGCACCAAGGTCGCCCGCCCGCTGCGGTTGAGTAGCCTGTTCGACGATCTCAGCGAACTCGGGGACAAGCCGGAATCCGTTGTCCTGGTCAACCGGGTCGAGCCCGCCGGCGAAAACGCGGCCGAGCGGCTCGAGACGCCGGGCCTGACCCACGTCCGGCGGCTGAAGCGGGTGCGCTCGACCGGCGGCGAACCGCTGGCGATCATGAACAACTACCTGCCCGACGGCATCATCGATCCGGACGACGACGAACTGCGGGACAAGGGCCTCTACCAGTTGCTGCGAGCCGCGGGTGTCCGCCTGCACGCCGCCCAGCAGAACGTCGGCGCCCGGCAGGCGACCGAAGAGGACGCCGAACTGCTGGAGGAGAAGCCGGGCGCGGCGCTGCTCACCATGCGCCGCACCACCTACGACGACGCCGGCCGGGTCGTCGAGCACGGATGGCACGTCTACCGCGCCTCGCGCTACTCGTTCAACCTCTCGCTGACCAACAACGTCTGACGGCGCGATTCGCGTTCCAGACCGGACTCCAGCGCCGCGTACACCGAGGGACGGGACTTCCGCAGCTAGACGGCGAGGCCGAGCCCGGCCGGCGCGACGAGCGGGAGCAGCCACGGCAGTAAGCGGGACGACGCCGTTGCCAGACCCGGCGAGCGTCGGGAAGTCGAGGACGGCCAGCGTCACGATGAGTCCGAGACCCACCGCGCCCAGCCCGGGAGCGATCAGCCTTGGCGAGTGACGTGTCGTCACGGCTCATTCGCTGCTCCCTGTCCGCCGACTTCCAGCCGCCAGGAAGTGGTCGGGGGCAGGAGTTTCGCCTTTGCGCGCTCGGCGGTTGTTCGCCAGCGACCGGCTCCGAAACCGAGAGAGGGGAGAGCGAAGGTGGCGTGTCTGCGGGTCGTCGCCCCCAATGTGGCATTGGAGACGCTCAGTGTCCCCAATGCCACATTGGGGGCATCGGTCCCGCGGTGTGGCGTGTCGCGTGTCGCGTGGAGCACCGTCTCGACGGTACTAGCCGCCTTTTCCATTCAAGATCATTTGCGTGCGGCAGGGAAAGCCGGCCACCCGTGCGGCCGCTCCAGGATCTCGATGGTCGCCTGGTCGACCAAAAAGTACTGCCCACCATCCTCGCGCGGATTCGTGTAGGCAGCCGTCGCCACCAACTGACCGAAGTCCGCCATCACCGCGATCGGATACCCGCCGTCGAAGACCTTCCCGTGCGCGGCCGACGCGACGGTCCCGGTCTCGTACCAGGTGACGAAGTACTGCGCCGGCCCGGTTTCGAAGACGCGCAACGTCGCCTCCTTCTGCCGGACACCGGCGAAGTCACCGGACACGCCCGTCCAGATCATCGTCGTCCGATCCGCGTAGTGCTGCTCCAGCACGTTCCCGGAACCATAATGGAAGTTCGCGCGGAGCCCGACGAGGTCGGTGCTGAGCCGATGGGTGCCGGTCACGGGGAAAAAGCGGACGTCGAGTTGCACGGGCTGAACCTCCGGATCGAGTGTCTCCGAAGGTTTAGCAGCCGGAACCGCCGCGACCCTTGTCCTGCGGGGCAGCCCTGTTGTCGGTGAACGCGAAGGTCAGCCGAACTGGCCGGGCTGGTAGTCGCCCGCCGGGGTCTGTGCGATGACGTTCAGCCGGTTGTGCGCGTTGATCGTGGCGACCAGGGCGATCAGGGCGCCGATCTGCTCGTCGTCGTAGTGCTCGCGCACCTGCGAGACGATCCGCACCCTTCACGGTAGGGGACCAGGAAATCCTGCAAGTCCGAGCGGGTCAAATGCGTGAAACTGCACTCTCGGAGCATTGACGTTGCACAAAATTGCACCTAACGTGACAGCTATTGTGCACAACTGGCACGGATGGGGAGTTCATGAGCGGGACCTTCATGACGGCGGAGATCGCGAGTCAGCCCGGCTGCTGGCGGGACGCGGCGGCGCTGGCCTCGGCGAACAGTGATCTGCTGCCGCCGCCGGGCGCGCGCGTCGCGATCGTCGGCTGTGGCACGTCGTGGTTCATCGGCCAGGCGTACGCCGTCCTTCGCGAATCCGCCGGGCTCGGCGAGACCGACGCTTTCGCGGCGTCGGAGTTCCCGCCTGCCCGCGAGTACGACCACGTCGTGGCGCTGACCCGGTCGGGTACGACGACCGAGGTGCACGCCCTGCTGGCGAAACTACGGGGGAAGACGCCGACCATCGCGATCACCGGCGTGCCCGGTGAGATCGAGGCAGCCGCGGACACCATCGTCGATCTGTCCGTTGTGGACGAACGCTCGGTCGTGCAGACGCGCTTCGCCACCACGGCGCTGGCGATGCTGCGCGCGCACCTCGGCGAAGGCCTGAGCGTGGCCGCCGATCAGGCCGAACGCGTACTCGCCGAGCCGCTGCCCGGCGAACTGGTCGCCGCGGAACAGTTCACTTTCCTCGGCACCGGCTGGTCGGTGGGCATCGCGAACGAGGCCGCGCTCAAGTTCCGCGAGGCCTGTCTGCTGTGGACGGAGTCGTACCCGGCTTGGGACTACCGGCACGGCCCGATCAGCATCAGCGAGCCCGGGCGCGTCACCTGGATGTTCGGGCAGGCACCGGACGGACTGGCCGACGACGTCGCCCGCGCGGGTGGCCTGTTCGTCGAAAGTGGCCTGGACCCGCTCGCGGACCTGGTTCGCGCGCAGCGGGTGGCCGGTGCCATCGCCGCCCGCAAGGGGCTCGACCCGGACAACCCCCGAAGCCTCACCCGTTCCGTCGTCCTGACCTGAGAGCTTGAGGCCACCGTGATCGTCACCGTCACGCCGAACACCGCGTTGGACGTCACGTACACAGTGGACGGTCTCCGGCCCGGTGATGTGCACCGGGTGAAAGAAGTGCGGTATCGGGCCGGTGGCAAAGGCGTCAACGTCGCCCGTGTGCTGCACGTGCTCGGTGCCGAGGTCCGCGCGGTCTTCACCGCCGGTGGTGCGACGGGAGCCGCCGTCGAGGGCGAACTCGCGGCGGCGAAGATCCCCGTCGACAGCGTCCCGATCGGCGGGGAGACCCGGCGTACCACCACGGTTTTGGCGGGCGACGGCTCGATCACCCTGCTGAACGAACCCGGACCGCGGCTGACCGACGACGAATGGCAAACGTTTGCGGCGGCCGTCCGGGCCCGAAAGCCGGACGTGCTCGTCTGCTCGGGCAGTCTCCCACCGGGTGCCGGGGGATACGCCGGGCTGTTCGACGGGACACCGTCCATTTTGGACACTTCTGGCGCAGCGCTGCTCGCCGGACTGGCCGGGCGGCCGTCGGTCGTCAAACCGAACGCCGACGAACTCCGCGAGGTCACCGGTCTGCGCGATCCGGTGTCCGCCGCGGCCGAACTCCGGAGGGCCGGGGCGGAAGCGGTCGTCGTCTCGCTCGGCTCCGAGGGGCTGCTGGCGGTGACCGGGTCCGGCACCTGGCACGCGGCACCGTCCACAGTGTTGCGCGGCAACAGCACCGGTGCGGGTGACGCCGCCGTCGCGGCGCTGGCGCTGGGATTGAGCCGGGGTGAGTCATGGCCGGACATCCTGCGCAGGGCCGTCGCGTTGTCCGGGGCGGCCGTGCTCGGCCCGCTCGCCGGCGACGTCGACCTCGCGCACTACGAAGCCGAACAGGGGCTGGTCGCCGTACGCGCCCGCCCAGGCCCATCAGACACATCCTAGGAGAACCGTCATGCCTCTGGTGGGAACCGGGGAGATCGTCGGAGCCGCCGCGGCGGCCCGGCACGGCTGCGGCGCGTTCAACGCGATCCAGCTGGAGCACATCACCGCCATCGTCGACGGCGCGGCCGCGGCGGACGCGCCGGTGATCGTGCAGCTGAGCCAGAACGCCGTGAAGTACCACGGCTCACTGGCTCCCGTCGGCACGGCGGCGCTCGCCGCGGCCAGGGGCGCCGCCGCTCCGGTCGCGGTGCATCTCGACCATGCCGAGTCGCCGGACCTGGTCCGCGAGGCGGTCGCATTCGGTTTCGGCTCGGTCATGTTCGACGCGTCCAAACTGGACTACGCCGACAATGTGCGTGCCACCAAGAAGATCGCCGCGTACTGCCACGACCACGGAGTGTGGGTCGAGGCGGAACTCGGTGAGGTCGGGGGAAAGGACGGCGTCCACGCCCCCGGCGCGCGCACCGATCCGGACGAGGCGGCGGAGTTCGTCGCGGCCACCGGGGTCGACGCGCTGGCGGTGGCGGTCGGCAGTTCGCACGCCATGCTCACCCGTGACGCCGCGCTGGACTTCGAGCTGATCACCAGGCTGCGGGAACGCGTGCCGGTGCCGCTGGTGCTGCACGGCTCGTCGGGCGTGCCCGACGACGGGCTGGCCGAGGCGGTCCGGGCCGGGATGACGAAGATCAATATCGCCACCCAGCTCAACAAGGTGTTCACCGCGGCCGCGACGGAGGACTGGCGTGCGCATCCGGAGCGCGTCGACCCGCGGAAGTATCTCGGGGCCGGGCGCGCCGCGGTCGCCGTCGAGGTGCGTCGGCTGTTGGGAGTACTCAAGCTGGGCATAGCCGAACCGGAAAAGATGACGATTGAGCAGACTTTGCGCGATTGACTGTTGACAGGTGCGTGAAACCTCACAAAACTGCGCAATAACAAGCAGAACTGGTGTGATCTTCGATCCAGGTGGTGGCGGATGCGGGTAGGCAAGCTCACGGCATTGACGGCAGGGGCGGCGCTCCTGCTCGCGGGATGCGGCGGCGGGGACACGGCCGGTGGCACGGGCGAGAACGCGCTCCCCGGCGTCGACCAGTTCCTCAACGCGCCCTGTCCGGAGGCGGCGGTGAAACCCGCGACGGACAAGGAGTTCACGTACTGGTCCATGTGGACGGCCGACGAGCCGCAGGGCAAGGTCCTGCAAAAGGCCTTCAAGTGCTTCACGGAGAAGACCGGCGTCAAGGTCGACGTGCAGTGGCTGGGCCGCAAGGCCTACACGCAGAACCTGGTGCCCGCGCTGAACACCGACGCGGTGCCGGACCTGTTCGACCAGGACGTCAGCAAGGTCGGCGCGGCGATCATGACGCCGGGCGGCACGCAGAGCGTCGACGACGTGTTCGCGATGAAGGTCGGCGAGGGCGACAAGACCGTCAAGGACGTGCTTGCGCCCAGCTCGTACGACTTCCCGCAGAACAAGGACCGCGAGGGCCACAACTTCATGGTCCCGTACACGATCCAGTCGAGCGCCTGGTGGTTCAACAAGGACACCGCCGGTGACATCCAGCAGCCGAAGACTATGGACGAGATGATCGGCCTGTTCGACAAGGCCAAGGCCGACGGCAAGGCCGCGATCAGCCTCGACGGCGACATCCCGTTCTACAACATGTACTTCTACACCCAGCTGGCCGAGCGGTACGTCGGCGCGGGCGGGCTGTACAAGGCGGCGACCGACAAGACCGGCCAGGCGTGGAAGACCGAGCCCGGTTTCCTCAAGGCCGCCACCGAAACCGCGAAGCTGCCCAAGTACTTCATCGACGGCTGGGACGCGGCGAAGTTCCCGCAGGTGCAGCAGCGCTGGGCCGACGGTGACTCCCGCTTCCTCTATGTCGGCAGCTGGGCGCCGAGCGAGACCCGTGAGTACCTGGACAAGCAGGGCGCCGGGACGAAGATCAACTACAGCTCCTTCCAGTTCCCGATGCCCGATGGCGCGACGCACGACACCGTCGAGCAGATGTCGATCGGCTTCTCGGTGACCAAGAAGGCCAAGCACGCCGAAGGCGCCAAGGCGTTCATCGCCTACTTCCTCAACAAGGACCTGCTTTCCGGGATCCCCGCGGTGGCCGACAACCTCGTGCCGCGCGCCGACCTCGCCGTGCCGGACGACCTCAAGCAGGTCAAGGCCGCGATGGACGACCCGAAGAAGGAGCACGTCCTGCAGTACGACGGGATCGACGGCGTCGCCGGTGGCAAATGGCAGACCGACGTCTTCGACCCCGCCGACATCGCGCTGCTGAAGGGGAAGCTCACCCCGGAGCAGTTCGTGGACCAGCTCGCCGTCAAGGGCGCTGAGTTCTGGAAGAACCAGGGCTGATGGCCACGGTCACGACGAAGGCACGGGCGTTGAAAGCCGGGGCTCACCTGGGCCGCAAGAAACGGCTGTTCTGGCCGTTCGCCGCACCCGCGCTGGCGCTGTACCTGGTTTTCCTGGTGCTGCCGACGATCGCGACCGTGGTGCTGAGCTTCACCAGCTGGGCCGGGGCGGGGGACACGCCGAAACCCAACGGTGTCACCAACTACACACAGATGGTGGCGAGCGACTCGTTCCAGTACGCCTTCGGCAACACGCTGATCTACGTGTTCCTCGGCGGGATCGGCACGTTCGCCCTGGCGTTCCTGTTCACCATGGTGCTGCGGGACATGAAGGGCGGGAAGACCGTCCGCGCCATCCTGTTCTTCCCCAACATCGTGGCGCCCGTGGCACTCGGGATGTTCCTTGGCTTCGTCTTCAAGTACCAGCCGGGGAAACAGGGCCTGGCGAACTACGTGATGGAGAGCCTCGGCGCGGACGCGGCGAAGTTCCTCGCACCGTCCAATGTGACCGGTGTGGTGACGGCGTCGCTGATCTGGGCGAGTTCGGGTTTCTACATCACCATCCTGATGGCCGCGGTCGACCGGATCCCGCCGTATCTCTACGAGGACGCGGAACTGGGCGGTGCGTCGCCGTGGCAGAAGTTCAGGAACATCACGCTGCCGATGACCTGGGACGTCGTCGGCGTCGCCGGGGTGCTGTGGACGATCAACGCGCTCAAGATCTTCGAGCTGGTGTTCGTGCTGGCAGGACCGGGCACCTACGCCCCGCCCAACGAGGCGTGGACGCTGGGGATCTACGTGTTCGACCGGACCTTCGGCTCGAACGGCACCCCGGACTTCGGCGCCGCCTGTGCCTGCGCGGTGGCGATGATCGCGCTGGTGTCCGTGCTCGTCGTCCTGCTCCGCCGTTTGATGCGCCGTGACGCGATCCAGTTCTGAGGGAGACGACATGCCCGTCACCGACGTCGAGGCGCCCGCGCGCCCACCGGCGAAACCGGTGCGCAAGCCGCCGCGCAAACCGCGCCCGGCGCCCGGCTCGCGACGGTTCAGCCCGTTGCGTGTCCTGGGTTCCACCATCGTGTGGCTGTTCACCGCCGGCAACATCCTGGTGCTGTACTGGCTGCTCACCGCCTCGTTCAAGACGCCGGTGGAGATCTTCACGAAGCCGTTCGCCTTGCCGTACCAATGGTTCCACAACGGCAAGCCGTTCCGGAACTTCAGCTACGCCTGGAACAACGCCGGTTTCGGCGACGCCGTGCTGACCACCGTGGTACTGGTCGGGCTCGCGACGGTCGTGACGGTCGCCGTCTCGGCGCCCTGCGCGTACGCCCTGACCAGGCTGGGCGTCCGCGGCTCCGGGCCCATGACCAACGCGGTCGCGATCGGGATGGGCGTGCCGTTCCAGACCGTGATCATCCCGCTGTTCGTGGTGCTGAGCAAGATCCACCTCGACAACGAGTACGGCCTGTTCGTGCTGTACGTGGCCCTGTCGATCCCGTTCACGGTGTTCCTGATGACCGGCTTCTTCCGGTCGCTGCCGGACGAACTGGAGGAGGCGGCCGCACTCGACGGCGCGTCGCCGACGCGGACGTTCTTCTCGGTCATGCTGCCGCTGACGCGCGGCGGCATGATCACCGCGCTGACGCTGAACGCCATCGGCTTGTGGAACGAGACGCTGTTGGCGATCGTGTTCCTCAAGGACCAGGCCCATTTCACGCTCTCCCGCGCGCTCTTCACCTTCTACGGAGCCGCGAGCTACCAGTCGGAGTACGGCGGCCTGATCGCCGGGGTGGCGATCGTCGTGCTCCCGATGCTCGTGCTCTACCTCGTGCTCGCCCGCCGGATCATCACCGGCCTGACCCTCGGCGCCGGAAAGTAGGACCTGATGGCCACCGTGACCTTCTCCGATACCACGCGGTTCTACGCCGGGGTGGAGCGCCCGGCCGTCGACGGCCTCGACCTCGAGGTCACCGACGGCGAGTTCCTCGTCCTGGTCGGCCCGTCCGGCTGCGGCAAGTCGACCACGCTGCGGATGCTCGCCGGGCTGGAAGGCGTCGACGACGGCTCCATCCACATCGGCGACCGCGACGTCACCGAACTGCCGCCGAAGGACCGGGACATCGCGATGGTGTTCCAGAACTACGCGCTCTACCCGCATATGACGGTGGGGGAGAACATCGGCTTCCACCTGAAGCTCGCCAAGATGGCCAAGGCCGAACGCGAACACAAGGTGCGCGAGGCCGCGGCCGTGCTCGACCTGACCGAGTACCTGGACCGCAAGCCCGCGAAGCTGTCCGGCGGTCAGCGGCAGCGTGTCGCGATGGGCCGGGCGATCGTACGGGAACCGAGTGTCTTCTTGATGGACGAACCACTGTCCAATCTGGACGCCAAACTCCGGGTGCAGACCCGGACCCAGATCGCGTCCCTGCAGCGGCGGCTGGGCATCACGACGCTGTACGTCACACACGACCAGGTCGAGGCGATGACCATGGGCGACCGGGTCGCCGTACTGAAGGACGGGATCCTGCAGCAGTGCGACACGCCGGTCGGGCTGTTCGCGCGGCCGGTCAACGTGTTCGTCGCCGGGTTCATCGGCTCGCCTGCGATGAACCTGCTGGAGACCACTGTGGACACCGACGGCGCGCTCGTCGGCGGGACCCGGCTCCCGCTGACCCCGGCACAGCGATCCGCCCTGACCGGCCCCGGCGTCGTCGTCGGGGTCCGTCCCGAGGGCTGGACGATCGGGGACGGTGGCTACGAGGCCGTCGTCGAGGTCGTCGAGGAACTGGGCAGCGACCAGTACCTCTACTGCCGGGACGGCGACCGCGTGCTGACGGTGCGCACTCCGGGCATGGCCCCGTGGCAGCGCGGCGAGCCGATCTCGCTGGCCCCGCGACCGGGCTCGGTGCACCTGTTCGACGCCACCACCGGTGACCGGCTCCCCGACGCATGACCCGCCTGTACCGCACCGGGCTGGTGCTCCCCTCCGCCGAGCTGGGGCCGGAGAACCCGTTGCCCCCGCTTCGGAAACCCGAGGCGGTGGCCAAGGTGGCCAAGGTGGCCAAGGTGGCCAAGGTGGCCAAGGTGGACGAGCTGCCACCGGACCTGGCGGAGGGCGTCGGGTACGGCCGCCTGGACACCACGCTGCCCTGTCCGCTGCGCGACGGCTACACCCGCGAGCGCACCGAACGCGAGCTTCCGGCCCTTGTGCTGGAGAACGACCGGCTTCGCGCCACCGTGCTGCCGTCGCTGGGCGGGCGGTTGTATTCGCTGGTCCACAAGCCGTCCGGACGCGAACTGCTCTACCGCAATCCCGTGTTCCAGCCCGCGAACCTCGCCCTGCGGGACGCCTGGTTCGCCGGCGGTGTCGAATGGAACCTCGGGAGCACCGGGCACACCACGCTGACCTGCGAGCCGATGTTCGCCGCGGAGATCGACGGCCCGGACGGCACACCGGTGCTACGGCTGTGGGAATGGGAACGCACCCGCGATCTGCCGTATCAGCTCGACTTCTGGCTGCCCGCCGAGTCCGACCATCTGCTCGTGGCGGTACGGCTCCGGAACCCGCATCCCTACGACGTCCCAGTGTACTGGTGGTCGAACATCGCGGTGCCGCAAAACGAGGGCACCCGGGTGCTGGCTCCCGCGACGCAAGCGTGGCATTACGGCTATTCGGGACGGCTCGATCTCGTCGACGTCCCCGGTGAGTTGACCTACCCGGCCCGCGCCGAAGCCGCGGCGGACTACTTCTTCGAGGTGACCGGGAGACCCTGGGTCGCGGCCGTCGAAAGCGACGGGACGGGCCTGGCCCAGCTGTCCACCGATCGGTTGCGTGGACGGAAGCTGTTCCTGTGGGGCGAATCCGACGGTGGGCGTCGCTGGCAGGAGTGGCTGGCTCCCGGTGCGGGCGGCTACCTGGAGATCCAGGCGGGCCTGGCCCGGACCCAGTTGGAGCACCTGCGGCTGCCGCCGGGGGAGAGCTGGGACTGGCTGGAGGCCTACGGTCCGGTCGCCGCTGATCCGGCGGCGGTGCACGGGGACGACTGGACGGCGGCTCGCGAGGCCGTCTCCGCCGGGCTGCCGACGGCGGAGGTGCTGGACGAGTACCACGACGCCTGGCGGAAGATCGCCGACGTCACCCCGGAATCCCTCCTGGCCACCGGTTCCGGCTGGGGAGCGCTGGAGAACCGGCGGGCGCCGATGTGCCTGCCCGGCACGCCGTTCCCGGACGCTTCGCTCGGCCCGGACCAGGCGCCGTGGCTCGCGTTACTCGACGGAACGCCGCCGGACGGGGATCCGCTCGCGGTGCCCCCGCCGACGCTGGTGAACCGGTACTGGGCCGATCTGATGGAGTACGCCCCGAAGAACTGGCTGACCTGGTATCACCGCGGCGTCGCGCGCTGGGCGGCCGGACGGCACTCGGACGCGGTCCGTGCCTGGCGCGAGTCCGTCTCGGCGGCCGAGAACCCTTGGGCGCTGCGGAATCTCGCGGTCGCCACGGCGGGACCCGAGGCCGCGTGGCTGTACCGGCGAGCGGTCGCCCTCGCGCCGTCACTGCGTCCTCTCCTGGTCGAGGCGATCGCGGCGCAACTCGCCGCCGGGCGCGCGGGAGAAGCGGCCGAGTTGCTGGACGGCCTTCCCCTGGAGGGGCGGATCGCTCTACTGACGG
Source organism: Amycolatopsis sp. cmx-11-51 (assembly GCF_047608665.1). Taxonomy (NCBI): domain Bacteria; kingdom Bacillati; phylum Actinomycetota; class Actinomycetes; order Pseudonocardiales; family Pseudonocardiaceae; genus Amycolatopsis; species Amycolatopsis sp. cmx-11-51. The sequence continues at coordinate 575,569 of NZ_JADNQO010000003.1, forward strand.
CCCGCACCCGCCTGGCGCGAGGGGACATCGCCGGGGCCAAGGCCGTGTACGACACCGGTTTCGAGGTCGCGAACATCAGGGAAGGAGAAACGTCTCTTTCGGACACTTGGGCGGCGGTTTCGGACGAACCGCTGCCGGCACAGTACGACTTCCGAATGAAGTGACGGCCGGGCCACTTGACCGGCGTGCCGCACGCGGCGGACAGCCGTGATGCAGCATACTGCTCGAAACAGTGGCCAACAGCGCAACGTCATGCGTGATAGGCCGCAGCGAGCTAGGAGTGGCGCGGATGGCCCGGCACGAACGGCTGAGCACCCTGCTGGACCTGCTGGGGCAGCGGGAAAAGATCGACGTCGAAGACGTGGCCGAGGAGTTGAACGTCTCCGCGGCCACGATCCGGCGCGACCTCGACCACCTCGCGGAACAGCAGTTGCTCACCCGTACCCGTGGCGGCGCGGTGGCCAACGACCTCGCCTACGACCTGCCGCTGCGGTACAAGACCGCGCGGCACGTGCCCGAGAAGCAGCGGATCAGCGTCGCCGCCGCCTCGCTGGTGGCGCAGGGCATGGTGGTCGGCCTCAACGGCGGGACGACGACGGCCGGGGTCGCGCGATCGCTGGCCACCCGGTCGGATCTGGCGGGCCTGCGTGATTCGCCGGGGCTGACGGTGGTCACCAACGCGCTGAACATCGCGCACGAACTCGCCGTGCGGCCACATGTGAAGATCGTGGTCACCGGCGGGGTCGCGCGCCCGCAGTCGTTCGAACTGAGCGGCCCGCTGGCCACGCGCGTGCTCAGCGAATTGACCATCGACCTGCTGTTCCTCGGTGTCGACGCCTTCGACGCCGAGGCAGGCGCTTTCGCGCACCACGAGGGTGAAGCGAGCATCAACCGGCTGATGGTCGAGCGGGCGGAACGCGTCGTCGCGGTCGCCGACGGCTCGAAGCTGGGCCGTCGCGCGTTCGCGAGGATCTGCGCGACGCCGCAGGTGCACGCCCTCGTCACTGATTCCAACGCCGACCCGAAGACGCTGCGTGCTTTCGAAGCCGCGGGGGTCGAGGTTCAGGCCGTCTGACTTTCTTTGTGAGGTAAGGGGTTCTTGTCGGTTTCGCAGCCGGCGGGAGCCCCTTTCGTCGTTGTCGGCACGAAGGGACCCGACGAAAGCCGGCAGCACCGTTTCGGCGGATGACTTTGCGCGAACAGTGCGCTATACCGAGACCATATTGCGTATTCTGCGCGAAAGGTGTCTTGAGTGAGCAGAGTTGCGCAATCGCTGAGTTGTTTGGCCGCAGTAGTCCTTCTCGGACTTTCCCCGGTCGCCGCCCACGCCGATCCGGCCGCGGCGCCGGCCCGGCAAGCTGGCTGACCTAGTGGTCCGTGAAGGCCTCCTTGAGGGACTCTGGGTCCCTCAAGGAGGCCTTCACGGACGGTTATCGAACTTCAAAGCCGCACAGTAGCCCCGGACCAGGCAGAATCGACGGGTGCGCATCGGAATCGTTCGGGGTCTCGCGGTCGCCGTCCTGCTCTCCGGTTGCTCCGGCGGGGAACCGACGCAGCCGCCCGCCAAACCCGTCTACGACCTGCCCGCGCGGGAGGTCCGCCCGGACGAGACCGCCCTGCACCTGCCACCGGCGCTCAACGGGGAGACCGAGTTCTCGCTCCTCGGCTTGGCCGCCGGACTTCCCAGCCTCACGGGCAGCCACACCGAATTCGAGGCGAAAGGACAATTCGTCCGCCTTCGGCTGGTGGTGACCGGAAAAGGCGTGTCCGGAATCCTCTTCGACACCCGGCGACAGCAACTCGTCACCGAGTCCGGCGCCGTGATCGCGGTCGACAACCAGGCCATGACGATCAAACGGCAGCCCGACAAGTTCGAACTCGGACGCGGTGTGCGGGTCGAGTTCGACCTCTACTTCGACCTCCCCAAGGAGGCGAAACCCTTGGTACTGCGGGCTTTCGGCGGTCCGACGCTGACCGACATGAAGAACCTCACCGGCACCGACATCAAGTTGGCATGACAAAGGGGCCCCGCCGCGGAAAGCGGCGAGGCCCCTGCAAGGCGTCAGACGCCGAGGTCGCCACCGAGGTAGGCGGCCCGCACCTTCGGGTCGTCCAGCAGCTCGGTGCCACGAGCGCTTTTGACCACTACACCGGTCTCCAGCACGTACGCGCGGTCGGAGAGCTTCAGCGCCTGCTGCGCGTTCTGCTCCACCAGCAGGACCGTGGTCCCGCGCTTGTTGATCTCGCGGATGATGTCGAAGATCTGCGCGATCAGCATCGGCGCCAGACCCATGGACGGCTCGTCGAGCAGCAGTACCTTGGGCTTGGTCATCAGCGCGCGGCCGATGGCGATCATCTGCTGCTCGCCACCGGACATCGTGCCGCCGAACTGGGTCTTGCGCTCGTTCAGCCGCGGGAACAGCTCGTAGACCTCGTCGAGGTCGGCCTTCAGGTCGTCCTTGCGGGTGTAGGCACCCATGAGGAGGTTTTCCTGCACCGTCATCCCGGGGAACACGCCCCGGCCTTCCGGTGACTGGCCGATCCCGAGTTCGACCCGCTTGTGGCCGGGGGTCTTCGAGATGTCCTTGCCGTCGAAGAGGATCCGGCCGCTGGTCAGCGGACGCAGGCCCGAGATCGTCTTCAGCGTCGTGGTCTTGCCCGCGCCGTTGGCCCCGATGAGCGACACGATCTCGCCCTCGCCGACCTCGATGGTCATTCCCTTGAGCGCGGCGATCTTCCCGTAGTGGACGTTGATGTCCTGAACCTCAAGAAGCATCTTCCGCCACCCCCAGGTAAGCCTCGATCACCTTTTGGTTGTTCTGCACCTCGTGGGGAAGCCCTTCTGCGATCTTCTGGCCGAAGTCGAGCACGGCGAGCCGGTCGCTGATGTGCATGACCAGGCTCATGTCGTGCTCGATGAGCAGCACGGTCCGGCCGTCGTCACGGATCTTGCGAATCAGCTGCTGCAGCGAGTTCTTCTCCGCCGGGTTCATGCCGGCGGCGGGCTCGTCGAGCAGCAGCAGCTTCGGGTCGGTCGCGAGCGCACGCGCGATCTCCAGACGGCGCTGGTCGCCGTAGGAGAGGTTCTTCGCGGTGTTGTGCTCCACGCGCCCGATGCCGACGAAGTCGAGCAGTTCCCGAGCCAGCTCGCGTCCCCGCTTCTCTTCCCTGCGGTGCACGGGCAGGCCCAGCGTCGCCGAGATCGCGCCGGTCTTGTGGTGCGAGTCGGCACCGACCATCACGTTCTCGAGCGCCGACATGTTGTGGAACAGCCGGATGTTCTGGAACGTGCGGGCGATTCCGGTCTGGTTGATCTTGAACCGCTTCATCCCGTCGACCCTGGCGCCGTTGAAGCGCACGTGGCCTTCGGACGGCTGGTAGACGCCGGTGACCACGTTGAACACGGTGGTCTTGCCCGCGCCGTTCGGCCCGATCAGGGCGAAGATCTCACCCTGGTTGATGGTGAGGTTGACTTCCTTCAGTGCCGTGACACCGCCGAAGCGCATCGTCACGTTGTCGAATTCGAGCAGCGCGCTCATTTCGTCACCTCCGCCGAAGCCTCGGAATCCGGACCCGCGACTTCGGCGCCCATGGCACCCATCCCGCCCGTTCCTTCATGTAGTTCCGCCTTGCGCTGCCGCGACGGCAGCAGACCCTCCGGCCGCAGCGCCATCATCAGCACGAGCACGAAACCGAAGATCAGGATGCGGTACTCGGACAGGAACCGGAACCGCTCCGGGAGCCAGGCGACCAGGAAGGCACCGAGGACCACGCCGGGCAGGTTCCCCGCGCCACCGAGCACGACCGCCGCGAGGATGGTCGCCGACAGGATGAACGGGAAGTTGTTCGGCTCGATGAAGACGGCCTTGCTGGCGTAGACCGCACCGGCCATGCCGCCAAGCATGGCGCCGATGGCGAACGCCAGCAGCTTGAACTTGAACGTCGGGACGCCCATCAGTTCGGCGGCGTCCTCGTCCTCGCGGATGGCCGCCCACGCCCGCCCGACCCGGCTCCGGTGCAGCCGCACCGAGAAGACGATCGCGACCACGATCGCTGCCAGGACCAGGTAGTAGTACGGCGCCGGGTCGAGCAGGAACTCGGCACCGAACATCGGCTCCGGGTGCGGGACGTTGGTGATACCGCGGGAGCCGCCGATGCTGTCGGTGTTGACCGCCGTGATCCGGACGATCTCACCGAAACCGAGCGTCACGATCGCCAGGTAGTCACCTCGGAGCCGGAGTGTCGGCGCACCGAGGATCACGCCCGACATCGCCGCGAGGAAGATGCCGAGTACGAGGCATCCCCAGAAGCTCCAGCCGTATTTGGTGCCCATCACGGCGAGGGTGTAGGCGCCGATCGCGAAGAACGCGACGAACCCGAGGTCCAGCATGCCCGCGTGGCCGACCACGATGTTCAGGCCGATCGCCAGCAGGATGTAGATCCCGACCGGGAAGATCAGGACGGTCGTCCAGTCCGAGTCCGGCGACATGATGGAGCCGATCGCCGGTGCGGGCAGGATCAGCGCGCCGATGATCAGGGCGAGGTAAACGCCATAACGCTGCCAATGCGGAGCGCGAGCCCACCAGTCCCGCAGACCGTCGACGGGGTGAAACCCGGCGCGCGCGGGCTTTCCGTTTTCTGTAGACACTTCTTCGTCGCCCTTCATGCGCGTGCCCGCTGCAGCGATTCACCGAGGATGCCGGTGGGCCGGAACATCAGGACCAGCACCAGTACCACGAAGGCGGTGACGTCCTTCCATTGTGAACCGAAGAAGATCGAACTCCAGTTCTCCACCAGACCGAGTACGAGGCCGCCGAGTAGGGCACCGCGCAGGTTGCCGATGCCGCCGAGCACGGCCGCGGTGAACGCCTTGATGCCGAGAAGGAAGCCGATGCGGTAATCGGTGTTCTCGTACTCCATGACGTACAACGCCGCGGCGACGCCCGCCATCGCGCCACCGAGCACGAAGGTGAGCCGGACGATCTTGTCGATGCTGACACCCATCAGCACGGCGGCTTCGGGATCCTGTGCCGTGGCACGGATACCGCGACCGAGGCGGGTGCGGCTGACCAGCTGGTCGAGGACGACCATCATGATCACGGCGCCGACGACGACGAACACGTGGTCCGTGCGCACGACCCCGTTGCCGATGTGGAACAGCTCCTCGTGCGGGATGAACCGCGGCGCGTTCTGTTGCACCCGACCGGATTTCCCGGTGATCCACTCGATGATCTCGAGGCCGAACAGTTCCTGCAGGAACAGCGAGGCGCCGATGGCGGAGATCAGGGCGGCCAGGCGGGTCGCGCCCTTCTTGCGGAGCGGCCGGTAGGCGACTTGCTCCAGCACGACCGCCGCACCGCCGGATACGGCGGCCGAAGCGATGATGATCAGCAGCAGCACGGCGATCATCCCGAACACGCCGAGCGTGATCGGGGCGGTGCCGCCCGCGATGGTGATCAGGACGAACAGGGACGTGACCGTCCCGATCATGAAAATCTCGGAATGTGCGAAGTTGATGAGCCGGAGCACGCCGTAGACCATTGTGTAGCCGAGGGCGATGAGGGCGTAGATGCTTCCGGCGACCAGTCCGCCGATGGTGCTACCGAGGAACTGGGCTTGCAGATCTTGAAGCATGACGTGGATGCCTTACGGGACGGGGCGAGGATTCTTTCGCCACATTTGCGGGAAGCGGGGGTGCTGTGCACGCACAGCGCCCCCGCTTCCGTTAGGTGTTCCTACCTGCTCCGTCAGCCGTTGAGCTTGGCTTCGGTCGAGATGCCGAGGTTCTTGAGGACGCCACCGGTGACCTGGTAGATGTTGATCGCGTCCGTCGACGGTTCGCCGTTCTCCTTGAACTTGACCTGCTTCGAGGCACCCTTGAAGTCGATCGTCTTGAGGGCCTCGTTGATCTTCTCCGAGGTGGTGTTGCCCGCCTTGACCGCGTTGATGATGGCGGTCGCGGCGTCGTAGCCCTCGCTCGAGTAGATCGCCGGGTCGGTGTTGTACGCGGCCTTGTACTTGGTGCTGAACTCGTCGCTGGAGCCGGGGTCCGGGATGTTGCAGGGGCAGCCGACGACGGCCTTCTCGGCGGCCGTGGCACCCGCACCGCTGACCAGCTGAGCGTCGAGCGAACCGTCACCGGTGGCGAAGGTGGCGGTCACACTGCCGTCACGCAGCTGCTTGAGCAGACGGCCACCCTGGGCGTAGTAGCCACCGAAGAGGATGATGTCCGGGTTCGCCGCCTTGACCTTCTGCACGGTCGAGGAATAGTCCGACGCGTCCTTGGCGAACTTGTCGCGCTCGGTCGGGACGTTCTTTTCCTTCAGGGTCTTCTCGAAATTGTCAGCCAGGCCGACACTGTATTCCTGGTCGTCCGAGATGACGTAGGCCTTCTTGGGCGACTTCGCCGTGATGAGGAAGTTGGCGATCGCCGGGCCCTGGCTGGCGTCGCTCGCGACGACGCGGTGCCAGTACTTCCAGCCGTTCGAGGCGAGGCCCGCGTTGGTGGCCGACGGCGAGACACTGGGGATCTTGCTCTGTTCCAGCTGACCGCCGATGGCCTTCGACTCACCGGAGAAGGCCGGGCCGATCAGCGCGGTGATCTTGTCCTGGCCGACGGCGGTCGCGATCAGCGACGTCGCCTGCTCGGGCTTGCCCTGGCTGTCATACTCCTTGAGCTCCAGCTTCGTCGCCGGATTCGTCTTGTTGTACTCGTCGATAGCGAGCTTCGCGCCGTTGCGGGGCGGGATGACGATCCCGGAGTTCTCACCGGTGAGGTCACCCATGAACCCGATCTTCAGCGTGCTGCTGTCACCGCTGCCGGACGAGTTGCTGCCGCCAGCGCAGCCTGCCAGCGCAAGCGACGCAGCCGCCGCGACGGCGAATACCCGTCCAAAACGCACTCCTGACACCGACTACCTCCCATGACCAACCAGCCGCCGGTAGGCGTTGCCCCCGACACAGGGGCTAGGTTAGGGCAGGAAGATATCCCCATACGCCATGATCTGCACAGACGCCCATCACTCTGTGTCCACATCGTGACGGTCGAAACCAGCACGAATTGCACGAAAAGGCGAATGTTGCCGATTGACAGGTCTTCGCTGGTCACGCTGGGGATTCACCGTTACCACGTCGATCATGCTCGTAGGTCAGAATCATGTTTCGGCCGCGTATCTCGCGCTTTGTCACTACCTTCGAGGGCGTCCGTTCGCCGTAGCGATGTTGCCCCAAAGGGCGTCAAGCTTGCCCGCTCTTCTCTTCCGCCTTGACAACCGATGGTTGTCGTCGAGGCCCGAACGGCTGTTGGATCACTGCCCCGACCTCACGGTTAGCTGTTCCCAGAGCAGGAAACACCGAGTAAGAACTGGGAGAAAATGACGATGAGTGTCGAACTGAGCGGAGCGATCGAAGGCGTGGCGGCGGGGGTCCCGTTCGTGGCATTGCCGCCTTCGGACAAGGAGTGCCCGGCGCCGCTGGTGCTCACCTGGCATCTGCTGGGCGCGCCGTTCAGCGAGGCGGCCATGGCGGCGGCGCTGCCGATGCGGGAGCTGCACGCGTGGCGGGTGCACCTCGGGTTGCCGCTGACCGGGAAGCGCTTCCCGGAAGGCGGTTTCGAGGGCTTCTTCCGCCTCGCGAGCGAGGACAACGTGCTCAACGTCGTCGAGCCGCTCACCAGGCAGGTCGAGGCGGAGTTCCCGGCGGCCGTGGCGGAGCTGCGCTCGCGGCTGTCCATTGAGGACGGTCCGATCGGACTGGTCGGCGGTTCGCAGGGCGGCGGGGTCGCGCTGCAGATGCTGACCCACGCCGAGATCCCGGTGGCGGCGGCCGCGCTGGTGAACCCGGTGACCCAGCTGGCGCCGGTGATCGCCGCGAACGAGCGGGTCTACGACGTCACCTACCACTGGTCGGACCGGTCCCGCGCGGTCGCGAACGAGTACGACTACGTGCGGCGGGCGGCGGAGTTGACCGCGCCGGTGCTGCTCGTCATCGGCGGGGAGGACGACGTCTCGATCACCGAGCCCGCCGAAGCGTTGCACAAGGTGCTGGGGGAGCAGCGATCCGAACTCGTCACCATTCCGGGGATGGCGCACGAATTCGCCGAGGCGCCGGGTCTCGAACCGGCTCCGCAGACGGAACACGCGAAGCTGGTCGACGCCGAACTCACGCGCTGGTTCGCCCGGCACCTAGCTGTCTGAGGTCGTCGTCCGGCAGCCAGGATCGCTCGGGATCGTAGGAGCACCAACCTTCTTCGTGGCTGGTCCGGCCCGCGAGTGCCAGCAGGCGCCGCAGGGCCGGGCCTTCGCCGCGCCGCCACACCACGGACCACGGGAACAGCGGCGAGGGCTCGAAGGGCAGGACTCGCAGGTTGAGATCGGCGGCGAGGTCCATATCGGCGCCGGCGAGGGTGACCCGCTGTTTCCCGTAACGGGTTTGTTCCAGCGTATGCCGGAGGTCGTAGCTGACGCCGGAATCGTCGATCGGAACGTCGAATTCTTTGCATAGGCGTTGCAAATAAGAAAGCCATTCGACCGGGCCGCCCAATTGCGGGATCCAGATACCTTCGTTCCTGAGGTCGGACAGCGCGAGCACGTCGTTGCCCGCCAGCGGATGTTCGGGGGCGAGCAGAGCGACCAGTGGTTCGAGCCGGACGAGCCGGTGTTCGAGCTCCGCGGGCACCTCGCGGCCGAGGTCCGCGACGCGGCCGAACGCGAGGTCGATCTCGCCGCGGACCAGCGGGTCGAGGGCGTTGGCCAGCCCGCGCCCGGCGACGCGTTCGACGGCGAGTGCGGGGTCGCGCCGGGCGATGCGCCGCAGCATGTACATGGGGGAGAGGCGCGGGTCGACGACGTCGAGCCGGGGCGGGCGGTCCCGCAGGCCCATCGCGGCGACGGCGGCGTCCGCTGCGCGGATCAGCTCGCGCGCGTGCGGAAGGAAGCGGTCACCGTCGGGGGTCAGCTCGACGAGGCGGTTGGTGCGCCGGAAGAGCTGGACCGACAGGGCGTCCTCGAGTTTCCGGATCCGCTTCGACAGTGCTTGTTGCGTCAGGAACAGGGAGTCCGCCGCGCGGCCGAAATGACCGTGGTCGGCGGTCGCGACGAACGCCCGCACCTGAGCCGTGTCGAGATCCACGCGGCACCGTCCTTCCCTGCCCGGACGAGACGAACGGGACTTCCGGTGCGATTTTGCCCTGAAAGTCCCGTTCGGTTCACGCCAGGGGCCCGGTCCAGACGCCGTGAAGGCTTCCTTCCCTACCCTCGAGGTCAGGGTCTCGGCAAAGTCGAGGTTTCACAGGTCAGGCGGTTGTTCGTCGCTGTGCGAGGCCGACGACGGAGGAATGTGACTTTGCCGGAACCCCTACCCTCGAGGTAGCGAAAGAGACCTTCACGGACTGCCGAAGCGGCTCAGGTACCCGGCGGCCGTTCCCGCACCACGCAGGTCAGCCGCGCCGTGCAGGACCGGCGCCCCTGGTCGTCGGTCAGCACGATCTCCGCGGTGACGGTCCCGCGTCCGACGTGCACCGCGGTCGCGACCCCGGTCACCCGTCCGGAGCGGACCGCCCGGTGGTGGGTGCACGAGAGTTCGAGCCCCATCGTCGCTTTGTCGGTGCCGGCGTTGAGCGCGCAGACCATCGAGCCGAGCGCTTCGGCGATGACGGCGTTCGCTCCGCCGTGGAGGAGGCCGTAGGGCTGGAGGTTGCCCTCTACCGGGATGCTGCCCACGACGCGTTCGGGACTGAATTCGCTGATCTCGAGCCCGAGTTTGTCGTTGAGCTGCTGGCCGGCGAAGGCCGGGTCGATCCCGGCGAAGGATTCGAGGGCTTGTTCGGTCACACAGAGCTCCTTAACATCGTGAACCCGCGACCGCGCTCGCGTCGCCAGGGCGCACGTTATCGAGTTTTTCTCACGTCCTGCCGACCGGCGCCCTGCCGCCCCTGATCGCGGGGCCTTCGGCCAGGCGGGTTCCTGCGCTGAGGAGCCGAGCAGCTCCGCCGACAGGCCGCAAACGACACGACAGGTAGAACTGTCAGACCCTCACCCTAGACTCGCTCCCGTGAGCCCGAGTGAGAACACGACCATTGCCAACGCCACACCTGCCACCGCACCGGCCGAGCGGCCCAAACTGCTGCTGATCGACGGCCATTCGATGGCGTATCGCGCGTTCTACGCGCTGCCCGCGGAGAACTTCAAGACGAAGACCGGGCAGACGACGAACGCGGTATTCGGGTTCACCTCGATGCTCATCAACCTGCTGCGCGACGAAGCGCCGAGTCACCTCGCCGTGGCGTTCGACCTCTCCCGTAAGACGTTCCGCTCGGAGACTTTCGCGGAGTACAAGGCCAACCGCAGTGCCACACCGGACGAGTTCAAGGGCCAGGTCGGGCTGGTCGAGGACGTGCTGAAGGTCCTCGGCATCCCCGCGCTGACCAAGGAGAACTACGAAGCCGACGACATCATCGCCACGCTCACGACACAGGCGACCGCCGAAGGTTTCGACGTCCTCATCTGTACGGGTGATCGTGACGCGCTCCAGCTGGTGACCGACCAGGTCACCGTGCTGTACCCGAAGCGCGGCGTGTCCGAGATGACCCGGTTCACCCCGGAGGCGGTCGAGGAGAAGTACGGCCTCACCCCGGCGCAGTACCCGGACTTCGCCGCGCTGCGTGGCGACCCCTCGGACAACCTGCCCAGCATCCCGGGCGTCGGCGAGAAGACTGCCGCGAAGTGGATCAGGCAGTTCGGGTCCTTCAACGAACTGATCGACAGGGTCGACGAGGTCAAGGGCAAGGTCGGCGACGCGCTGCGCGAGCACCTCGGCGCCGTGATGCTGAACCGCCAGCTCACCGAGCTGATCCGCGACGTCGAGCTGGAGGTAGGCCCGACCGGCCTCGAGTTGCGCCCCTGGGATCGCGAAGCCGTGCACGCGCTATTCGACGAGCTCGAGTTCCGTGTCCTGCGTGACCGTCTCTTCGCGACCCTGCAGAGTGCTGAGCCGGAGGCGGAAGAGGGCTTCGAGGTCAAGGGCGCGAAGCTCGCTCCGGGCGCGCTTCCGGCCTGGCTGTCGGCGCACACCGGGCAGGACAAGCCGGTCGGCCTGGCGTTCCGCACCACCGGTGCCTCGGTCCGCTCCGACCTGAAGGCCATCTCCTTCGCGGCGTCGGACGGCGAAGGCGCGTACGTCGACGTCACCGCGATGGACGTTGAGGACGACAAGGCGCTCACCGCCTGGCTGGCGGACGAGAAGATCCAGAAAATCGGCCACGAGCTCAAGGTGTCGCTGCACGCCGTCCGCGCTCGCGGATGGACGTTCGCGGGGCTCGTCATGGACACCGCGCTCGCGGCGTACCTGGTCCGCCCTGGGCAGCGCACCTTCGAACTCGACGACCTCGCCCTGCGGTATCTGCACCGCGAGCTGCGCTCGGAGGCCGACACCGGCGATGGCCAGCTGTCGCTGCTCGACGGCGGCGGCGCCGAGGACATGGAGCAGAAGGAGATCCAGGCCGAGCTGGTCAGGGCCCGCGCGGTCGCCGAACTGGCGGGCGCGCTGACCAAGGAGCTCGGGGAACTCGGCGGCGCCCAGCTGCTCGTCGAGCTGGAACTGCCGCTGCTGCAGGTGATCACCGGCCTCGAAGCGGCGGGTATCGCGGTCGACATCGAGCACCTGACGGATCTGGAATCGCATTACCTCAGCCGGGTCACCCAGGCCGCCGACGAGGCGTACGCGGTCATCGGCAAGCAGGTCAACCTCGGTTCGCCGAAGCAACTGCAGGTGATCCTGTTCGACGAGCTCGGCATGCCGAAGACCAAGCGCACCAAGACCGGCTACACCACCGACGCCGAGGCGCTGCAGAGCCTGTTCGAGAAGACCGAGCACCCGTTCCTGCAACACCTGCTGGAGCACCGGGACGCGACCCGGCTGCGCACCACGGTCGAGGGCCTGATCAAGTCGATCGCCGACGACGGCCGCATCCACACCACGCTGCTGCAGACGATCGCCGCCACCGGACGGCTCTCCTCGGTCGACCCGAACCTCCAGAACATCCCGATCCGCACCGAGGAAGGCCGCCGCATCCGCGACGCGTTCGTCGTCGGGGACGGGTACGCCGAGCTGATGACGGCGGACTACAGCCAGATCGAAATGCGGATCATGGCGCACCTGTCGCAGGACGAGGGGCTTATCCAGGCCTTCAACAGCGGCGAAGATCTGCACACGTTCGTGGCGTCGCGCGCGTTCTCACTGCCGCCGGAGGAGATCACGCCGGAACTGCGGTTCCGGGTCAAGGCGATGTCGTACGGCCTGGCGTACGGGCTTTCGGCGTACGGGCTTTCGCAGCAGCTGCGGATCTCGACCGAAGACGCCAAGGAACAGATGGAGGCGTACTTCTCCCGTTTCGGCGGCGTGCGCGACTACCTCCATTCGGTCGTGGGAGACGCGGCGAAGGTCGGTTACACCGAAACGATTTTCGGTCGCCGCCGGTATCTGCCGGACCTCAACAGCGATAATCGTCAGCGCCGCGAAATGGCCGAGCGGATGGCGCTCAACGCTCCCATTCAGGGCAGCGCGGCCGACATCATCAAGGTCGCCATGCTCAATGTGCACCGCGCGCTGACCGAGGCGAAATTGAAGAGCCGCGTGCTGCTGCAGGTCCACGACGAACTCGTCCTCGAGGTCGCCGACGGCGAGCGTGAGCAGCTGGAAGCCTTGGTGCGCCAGGGAATGGGCTCGGCCTACGAGCTGGCCGTCCCGCTGGAGGTCTCTGTCGGATACGGGCGGTCCTGGAACGACGCCGCGCATTAGGCCTCGTGAGTGGTAATGACGGTTGAAACCGTCATTACCACTCACGATCGGTAGGGTCTTCCGGGTGACTTCCGAGCGCAGACGCTGGCGGGTGCGGCTGCGTGATCATCGTGGGCGGATCCTGGGTGCCGGGACCATGCTCGACGGTGAACACCTCCTCACCTGCGCTCACGTGATCGAAGGCGAAGACGAAATCAGCGTGGATTTCGTGGCGCTCCCCGGCGTGGAGTGCGGAATCGCCACGGTCGTCACGCAGGCGGCGCCCATCGGAGACGACGGCGGGGACATCGCGCTGCTCCGATTGCGTGACCCCGAGGAACAGCTCATCGGTGCCCCGCTCCATCGCACAGCTCTCGAAGACAACCAGCGCGTGCGCGCGTACGGCTTCCCGCACGGTTCGGACGGCATGTGGTCGCTGGCGACCGTCGTCGGCGACGGCGGGCACGGTCTCGAGCGTGTCCAGTTGCACCGGACTCCGGATGCCGAGCCGATCACCCACGGGTTCAGCGGTGCCGCGGTGATCTCGGACAGGACCGGGCACGTCGTCGGCATGGTCGCGACCCGGTACGCGACCGAGGCCGCCCGCGTTTCCTGGATGATCCCGGTCGAGACCATGCTCGGTTACCTGCCGGAACTGCGCCGCTGGGCCGAGGGAAGCCCGGCGATCGACCCCAGTTTCTTCCAGTACCCGGAACCGCCCGCGATCGACGTGCTGTTCGCCCGCGAACTCGCCCGCTGGCTCGGCGGGCACGGCCGGTCGGACGTCTGGGTGATCATCATGGGTGCGGACGATTCCGCCGTCGCGGCCTCGTTGCGCCGCGCGATCGTCCTCGCCGACCGGGAACACGGCGCGGGGCGGAGCGCGTCCGGGCCGACGGTGCCGCCGGTGGGCAGCGTCGTCCTCGCCGTCGACGCGGTCGGCAAGACCGCCGACGAGGTCCGCCGCCGCATCTCCGAACGGCTCGACGTCGCCACGGATTCGCCCGCAGGCCGTCACGGCACCGGCCGGACCGTCGTCGTCTACGGGATCGACGAGTCGGCCGAACCGGACAAGCTCGTCGGCGAGGTGCTGGTGCCGCTGGCCCAGCGCGCGCACGAACTCGGGCTTCGGCTCGCACTGGCCTTCCGTGAGGAGACCTCACCGGGGGTGAGTGTGGTCCGGTCGAGCACCGATGTCCTGACCGCCGACGAGGACGACATCGAGGGCCGCCTCGCCCTGGTGGAGACCCGGCTGGACGAACTCGCCCGGCTGGAGAAGGTCAACCGTCGAGACACGTCCCGATTCACCGGCGCCCCGGAGACCGAAGCCAAGGCCCGGCGGCTGAAAGGCGCGTTGACGCAACTGCGGTCGGCGGCGCAGGACGGCGAACCCGAGTGGGTGAAACGGCACTTGCCCGCCTGTGAGCGGACCGTGGCGAGGGCGGGGGAACGCGCCCTCGACCTCCGCCGTCTCCTCGACGAGAACCTCGCCCGGCGCGCGGAACTTCGCGCCCGGCTCGACGCGTACGGCGAGATGGCCCGTAACAGCGGCCTCGTCGAAGACGTCGAACTCGATGCCGCCTACGCACCCGCCTGGCGGATGCTCTTCGAAGGACCGTGCGACCTCGGGGCCGCGGCGGCCGCCGTCGAGCAGTACGCGGACACCGTACGGAAACGGATCGACGGATGATGGCCAGCGGACGGGCCGGCTGCCCGGGTGTGCTCGGCAAGACCGGTTTCTGCAAAGTCTGTGGGCTGGCGCCCGGAGAGCCGGAGGAGCCCGTGCGGCCGGTCGAGCCGACCTTGGTGATCCTCGGCCCGGACGAGGCGCCGACCAGGACCACCGGCACGCTGCTCACCCGCTCCCAGCAGATGGCGGGCCACGCGACCGCGGACGACCGTGTCCCGCTGCCGATCGTCGAACTCCCCGCTGTCGCCGGCCGTCTGCTGACCGTGCCGCACGTGCCGGAGGAGGAACGGTTCTGCGGTAAGCACGGTTGCACCCGCACCCCGGTCGGCCGCTCGATCGGCGGCAGGCCCGCACCGGTCGAGGGCTTCTGCCCGGTCTGCGGTACGCCCTTCTCGTTCTCGCCGAAGCTCGCGGCGGACGACGTGGTCGACGGCCGCTATCACGTGCTCGGCTGTGTCGCCCGCGGTGGCCTGGGTTTCGTCTACCTGGCAACGGATTCCGGTCTCGACGGCAGGCACGTCGCGCTCAAGGGCCTGATCAACACGAACGACACCGCCGCCGACAAGCTCGCGAGGAACGAAAGCCAGGTGCTCATCGCGCTCGAGCATCCGAACATCGTCCGGATCCTCAACGTGGTCGAGCACGAGGGCGCCCGCTACATCGTCATGGAGTTCATCGACGGCCTTTCGCTGAGGGAGATCAAGAACCGCGGCCGGGCCGGGCTGGATTCCAGCGAGGGACGGTTGCTGGTCGAGCATGTCGTGGCGTACGGCCGCGAGATCCTGACCGCGCTCGACTACCTGCACGGTGAGGGCTTGCTGTACTGCGACATGAAGCCGGACAACGTGATCCACGGTGAGAAGCGGATCAAGGTCATCGATTTCGGCGCCATCAGGAAGATCGCCGACGACGAAAGTCCGGTCGTCGGAACCGAGCACTACCAGGTGTCCCAGCGAGAACGGAAGAAACACGGGCTCACCGTCCGGTCCGACATCCACACCGTCGGCGTGACGTTGCGGGAACTCTTCCAGGCCAGTGACGGCTGGTCGGTCACACTCGACGCGCGCGGGGTCCGGTTCGGCATCGAATCGTTCATCCGTGTCCTCGACCGCGCGGTCGCTCCGTTCGCGCAGCGGTTCGCGACCGCCCGCGAGATGCTGGTCCAGCTCGACGGCGTGCTGGGCGAGATTCTTTCCCTGCGGGACAGGCAATCCCGGCCGGTCGGATCGACGTTGTTCACCGAAGGATCGGTACTGCTCGACGCGGGACTCGGCCAGGCGCCGCCGCTGGAGCACTGGACGCGGGGGACATCTGTCTCGCTCGGCGACCGGCCGAGCGCCGCGGAGATCGCCGTCGGCCTGCCTCTGCCGCGTGAAGATCCGGAAGACGCTCAGACGAATTTCCTCCGCGCGGTCCGTGCCCCCGACGCGGCGCGGCTGCTGAAGAAACTCGACAAGGTGCCCGGTTCGGCCGAGGTCGAGTTCCGCCGGTGCCGGGCGCGGTTGGAACTCGGGGCGACCGTCGAAGCGGCGTTGGCGGTGGCGGCGGCCGAACGGCTGCTCGGTGAGCGCGCCGCCCACGACTGGCGGGTGGCCTGGCATCGCGGTCTCCTCGCGCTCGGCGTCGGCGATTTCGCCGCGGCCAAAGAGAGTTTCGACGCCGTGTACCGCGACATTCCCGGTGAGGAGCCGCCGAAACTCGCGCTCGGCCTCTGTGAGGAGCACCTGAACGGCGCGGCCGCCGCCGAGCGGTACTACGACGCGTTGTGGGCACGGGACCGGTCCCAGGTCAGCGCGGCGTTCGGGCTCGCGCGGGTCCGGCTGCTGCGGGGCAACCGCGCCGCCGCCGTCGAGATCCTCGACCAGGTCCCGGAATTCTCGCGCTACGACGAGGCCGCCCGGATCGCCGGGGTGCGGGTGCTGTCCGCACCGATGCCGGGGACCGGGGATCTCCCGTCGTCGGCCGAACTCGACGACGCCGTGGTCCGGCTGTCCGCTTTGGACCTCGACGGCGACGCCTTCGACAGACTGGTGACGGCCGTGCGTGAGACCGCGCTGGCGGGGGTGCTCACCGGGCAGGACGGGATCACCGACGGCGAGATCCTGCGTTCCACTGAGCCGGGCGCTCGCACGGTGCTGGACAAGTCGTACCGGCGGCTCGCCCATCACGCGCCCACGCCCGGAACGCACGACGTCCTGATCGACCTCGCCAATTCGGTGAGACCGGTAACCCTGGTGTGACCGGTAGCGCTGGGAAGAAAGGGGGAACGATGCGCGGGGAGCCGAGTCTTGGCCTCGAAGTGCACCAGAACAAGTTCCTGGCCGAAGGGGACCGGGCGATGACCGCGATCGTCCGTGTCGTTTCACGCGGCGGCGAAGCGCCCGTCGCCAGGATGGCCGCCGAGGTCCTGATGATCGACTGCTCCAGTTCGATGCGCTTCCCCAGCACCAAGATCGGTGAGGCCCGGCGAGCGGCCGCGGTGGCCATCGACGTCCTTCCCGACGGTGTGCGTTTCGCCGTCATCCAGGGCACCGACATCGCGAAGGTGATCTACCCGGCCGAGAACGGCCTGGTGACCGCTTCCGAGCGGACGCGGGCGGAGGCGCGTGCCGCGGTCGAACATCTCGCCGCGGTCGGCGGCACCGCCATGGGCGCCTGGCTCGCCAAGGCACGCGACCTCTTCGAAGGCGTGCCCGACGCCGTCCGCCACGCGATCCTCCTCACCGACGGCCGCAACGATTCGCAGACCAGAGCCGACCTGCTGAGCGTGCTGAACGGCTGCGAGGGCCGGTTCGTCTGCGACATCAGGGGAATCGGCGACGGATGGGAGCCGGCTGAGCTCACCCTGATCGGCCGGGTGCTGCGCGGGAACGTCGACTCCGTCGTCGACGACGACAAGCTCGCCGAGGACTTCCGGCAGCTCGTCGAGAGCGCGATGACGAAGGTGCTGCCCGAGGTCCGGCTGCGTATCGGCACCATGCCGTTCAGCAGGCTGCGGTCGGTCAAGCAGGTGTTCCCGGACGAGTACGACCTCACCGACAGGTGCCAGGAGATCGCCGTCCGCGAGGTGGAGCTCTCGCTCGGTTCGTTCGCGAGCGAAGAGACACGCGACTACCAGCTGATCCTCGACCTCGATCCCGACCTCGAACCCAGCCACGGACGGGACCGTCAGCTGGCGTGGACGGAACTCGTGTCCGTTCCCGGTGCCAAGACGGAGGAGGACGCGCTGGCCATCGCCGGACAGTGGACACACGACCCTGTCCCGCCGACGAAGGTCAACGCGCTCGTTTCCCGGTACGCCGAACGAAACGCTCTCAGTGAGGCGCTCGCCGCCGGAAGCGAAGCCTGTACGACAGGCGATCGTGCCACCGCCGAACGCGAGTTGGGTAGGGCGTTCTCCTTGGCGACCGCGCTGCGCGACGAGAACATGCTCGATCGCCTCAGAGCCGTCTTGGAGGTCCTCGAGGAGGAGGGCGTCGTGCGCCTGCGCGACAACGTGCCACGCTCCGCCCTCATGCACCTCGTCATCGCCACGGGGGTTTCGGAAATCGCTCCGGCACCGGAAGATCGGCCGATGCCCGAAGCCGCGCCCGCCGACGCGCCACCGGTCACCTGTGCCGTCTGCCACGCGCTGTCCCCCGCCGGGGCGAACTTCTGCGTCGGCTGCAGAAGAGCGTTCGGCGAGGCGGCTTCGTGACGGCGACCCGGGTACGGCTGGTCCGGCTCCGTACGGCCCTGCTGGCGCTCACCTTCGCGGTCCTGGTGCTATCGCTGTGGGCGTTCCACAGTGTCCAGAGGACCGCGGAGACCGTCCGCGACCGGACTTCGCATGCGGTGCTCGAAGTGACCGCCGCGCGGGCCGCGCTGGTGGCCGCGGACGCCGCCGCGGTCACCAGTTTCGCCTCCGGTGAGGCGAAACTCGCCGGCCCTGGGCAGGAATACTCGAATCAGCTGGCGCTGGCGAGCCAGAGTCTCGCGCGGATCGCGGAGTCCAACCAGGCGGGTGAGACCGGCGGCAACGCGTTGCAGGTGGTGGAAGGCCAGGTCGCGGCCTACTCGGGCTCCATCGGGCAGGCCGACGTGCACTTCCGCCAGCCGGACGCCCCCGTGCTCGGCGCGGCCGACCTGTGGCATGCCTCGCGGTTGCTGCACGCGCCTGGCGGTGTCCTGGACGAGCTGGAGACGTTGCAGGGCAGGCAACGTGAGGCGCTGAACCAGCAGCTGTCGTCCACCGGGGTGAGTCTCGCGACGCTCCCGTTGTGGCTTCTTCCGGTCCTGGCCCTTCTGGCGCTGCTGGTACTCACCCAGCTGTATCTGAAGAAACGCTTCCGCCGCCTGGTGAATTTCCCGCTGCTCGCGGCGACTCTGCTGGTCGCCACGATCGGGATGGCCTTGGTGTTCACCATGATCAGCCGCGGCCGGCTGGATTCGGTGGCGATGCGGCTCGATGGCGTCGCCGCCGCCCGGGACGCGCAGATCCAGGCAGCCGACGACGCGGGTCAGCGACGGCTCGCCGACCTGCTGAGCGACTACTGCGACGAGGAGCAGGGATGCGGAGTGACCGCCGACGAATTCCGGATGAGGGCAGGACAGACCAGCAACGTGGAGACGGACAACACGAGGGTGGCGACGGCGGGTACCAAGGCCGTGGCGGCCGACGCCTCCGAAGCGGCCGAATCCGGCGGGCGGGAGATCCTGATCCCGGTGGGCACCCTGCTCGCGGGCGGCCTCATCTTGCTCGGAATGCACGCCAGGGTCGAGGAATACCGGTACCGCCCGTGAAACGGTCGCTGGCCTTGATGATGGCGCTGTCGCTGCTCGAGGGAGGCTGCTCGGCGCCTGCCGACGACGGGCCGGTCGTCGTGCTCGCGTCGTGGACCGGGGCCGAAGGGGACGCGTTCCGGCAGGTGCTAAACGCTTTCAAGGCCGACACCGGAATCACCTATCTCTATCAGGGCACCCGTGCCGTCGACCAGGTGCTCGCCTCGGACGTCCAGCGCGGCACGCCGCCGGACGTGGCCGTCCTGCCCAACGCCGGGGTGCTGGCGAAGTACCAGAAGTCGGGTGATCTGCTGCCGCTCGGCGACGATCTCTCGGCCGCCGTCACGCGGTCCTTCAGCCCGCAATGGGTCACTCTGCAGAAGATCGGCACCCAGAAACTGCACACGGTCGCGGTGAAGGCCGATCTCAAAAGTGTGATCTGGTACAACCCGGCCAGGCTGACCGGGATCCGCCCGACGACGTTCGACGGCCTCCGCACGTACTCCGCCGCGTTGACAGCCGCGGGCGGTACGCCGTGGTGCGTCGGGATGGGCGCCCCGCCCACCTCGGGCTGGCCGGGAACCGACTGGATCGAGGACATCCTGCTGCACTCGGCGGGGCCCGAGAAATACTGGCGATGGGCGTCCGGCAGTCTGGAGTGGACGTCACCGGAGGTCAAACAGGCTTGGCTCGACTGGGGTTCCTTGCTCGAATCCGCCGCGATCCGCGGCGGCACCGCGGCCGCGCTGCTGACCGAGTTCGGCGACGCGGGAAAGTCGATGTTCGCCAGCCCACCGGGCTGCGTTCTCGAACACCAGCCGTCGTTCATCGTCAGCCGCTACGAGAAGGCCAAGCGGGCCGACGGAACGGCACCGAAGCCCGGAGCCGATTTCGACTTCCTCACTTTCCCGGGGCGCGACGTCTCCGAGGTCACCGCCGACCTCGCCGGGATGTTCCAGGACAACCCGCGGGCCCGGAAGCTGATCGAATACCTCGCTTCGGAGAAGGCACAGCGGATCTGGCCGTCGATCCCGGGTGCGAGCGCGTTCTCCGCCAACCGGGATCTCGGGCTCGACGTCTACACCGACCAGGTGCGCCGAAAGGTCGCGGACACGCTCACCTCGGCACCGGCACTGTGTTTCGACGCCTCCGACCTGATGCCCGCGACGATGACCGGCGCGTTCTACCGTGCCGTCCTGGAGTACCTGAGCAACCGGGACCGGCTGGACATCCTGCTGAGACAGCTCGACGACATCCGGAAGAGCATCCAGTCCGGCGAGTGGTTGAAGATCCAATGTGGATAGTGAAGGAGCATCGGTGAACGATCTGGCGCGGTTCCCGCTCGAAGGCGGCGGTTCGGTGGTCGTCGAGATCGACCCCGTCCCCGGCACCTCCCGGGTCTCCCGGCGCGACGACCTGGTCGAGGACGTCAAGGGCTCCTTCGAGGCGGCGCTGGCGAACGTGAAGGACGCGGCCGCGGCGGCGCTGGACACCTTCCGGTCGATGGCCAAAGGACCGGACGAGGTCGAGCTCAAGTTCGGCGTCAAGCTGACCGCGCAGGCGGGTGCGGTGATCGCGAAAACGGGGCTGGAGGGGAACTTCGAGGTCAAGCTGAAGTGGGTCCGGGACCCGGGGAGCTGAAGGGGCCCTTCCCCGCATAAGACGCGGTGAGGGTCGCTTTCCCCGCATGTGATGCGGGGAAAGCGTCCTTCAGCTCTTGCCGAGACCCCGGATCAGGACCAGCACCGATTCCCGGACGTCGGCGCGGGTCCGCTTCGGCTGGAACACCTGCCAGTCCAGCGCGACCACCAGCATCGTGCCGAACAACCCGGCCGCGGCCGTCTGGATCTGGACGCCGTCGGGCAGCCGCCCGGCGGCGTCCAGCCGGTGGAGTTGTTCGCGCACGATCGAAATGATCTCCTCGCGCAGCAAGGTCAGCGTCTCGTGCCACGTGCCGGGTGTGCGCCACATCTCGCTCACCAGGATCTGTGAGAAACCGGGGTATTCGGCGATGAACTCCAGCGCACCGTCCACTTGGGACTCGATGACGTCCATCGGGTCGCCGTCGCCGGTGGCCGCGCGCAGCCGGTCCGCGAGCACACCGACCCCGTACCGGAGCAGTGCGTCGACAAGACCGTCTTTGCTGCCGAAGTTGTAGTAGACGGTGCCTTTCGCGACCTTCGCCTCGGCCGCGATGTCGTCGACCGTCAGCCCGACGAGGCCGCGGCTGGCCGACAGCCGCAAGGTCGCCTCGAACAGTTTCTGCTTCGTCGCCGCACCCCGGGTGGTCACAACGCCAGCTCGGGTTTCAGCGCCGAAACCGTCCAGGTGCGCCGTTTCCACGCGGCCAGCGTCGAGACCAGGATGCCGCCGACGAGGTAGGCGAGCAGGACACCGATGTCACCGAGGATCTCCATCGACGCGCCACTGTAGAGCAGGTTCCGGAACCCGTCGATCGCATAACCCATCGGCAGCACGATATGCAGTGGGTAGAGCGCGTCCGGGATGGTCTGCCACGGGAACGTCCCACCCCCGCTGACCAGTTGCAACACCAGCAGCACCAGGCCGAGGAACTTCCCGACCGCGCCGAAGAAGGCGTTGAGCGCGTGCACCACGGAGGTGAAGGTGAGCGACACCAGTACGGCGAACCCGATCGCGCCGAGCGGATGCGCGACGTCGATGCCGACCAGCCAGGTCACCGCGCCGAACAGCACGATCACCTGCGCGATCCCCAGCAGGGCCGAAGGCAGCCAGCCGCCGAGCGCGACCTTGAACGGCGACGCGCCGGCGGTCAGCGCGCGGGTCGAGAGCGGGCGCAGCAACAGGAACAGCACGAACGCGCCGATCCAGGTGGCGAGGGAGATGAAGAACGGGGCGAGGCCCGCGCCGTAGGTTCCGGCCGAAGCGACACCGGAGGAGTTGACCGCCACCGGATCGGCGATGGTGTTCGCGGTGGCCGCGCGGGTGGGGTCGTCCGGGTTCGGGATCTCCTTGAGCCCGGCGGCGAGCCCGTCGCGAAGCTGCACCGCGCCATCGGCGAGCTGGTTCGTCCCGGTGACCGCGGACTTCTCCCCGTCGTTCAGCTTCGCGGCGCCGTCGCGGATCTTGGCCGACGCGTCGGCGGCCTGCGCGATGCCGCTGGTGAGCTGCGGTGTCGCCGAGGCCAGCTCGTGCGCGCCGTCGGACACCTGGCGGGCACCGGAGGCGAGCTGGGTGAGCTGGCTGTTCGCGCCCTGGATCTTCGTGTTCGCCTCGTCCACCGGCGACCTGAGCTGGTCCAGGCGGCCCAGGATCTCCTGCACGTCGGTCTCGGGGACACCGGCTTCGCGCAGGTCCTGCGCGAGCCGGGTGCGGTAGCCGTCGAGCTTCGCCTGGATGTCGCCGGACGCCGTGGCGGCCAGCGAGGCCGCGACGGCGACCTTCTGGTTCCCGTCGGCGACCTGACCGGCCCCGTCGGCGAGTTTCTTCGTCTGGGCGGGTAGTTGAGCGGTGCCGGACTTCAGGGTGCCGAGCCCGGTGGCCAGCTGCGAGCTGCCGGAGGCGAGCTGGGACGCGCCGTCGGCCAGTTGCTGCTGACCGGATTTGAGCTTGCCCGCGCCGTCGGCGAGCTGTGCGGCGCCCGTCGAGGCCTCTTGGGTCTTGCCGTAAATGGTGGAGAAGCCGATGAGGAACTTGTCCGCGGCCTCGCTGCCGACCTTCTCCGCGATCGTCTTGCGGACCTGTTCGGCCACCTGTTTCGCGATGGTGCCGGAGAGGTAGTTGTTGGCGTCGTTGGTGGTCAGCGTGATGGTCGCCTGCTGCGGCTGCAGGTTGCCCGAGGACAGCAGCGCCGCGGAGAAGTCGCGCGGGATGCCGATCGCGAACGAGTAGGTGTCGTCGCGGACGCCTTCGGCGGCTTCTTCGGGGGAGACCTCGTGCCACTGGAAAGTGCCGGACTTGACCAGTTCGTCGGTCACCTCGCGGCCGATGTTGCGTACCGCGCCGGCGGAATCCTTCGAGCCGGCGTCGACGGTGAACATCGCCGCGGGGAGCTTGTCCAGGCGCGAGTACGGGTCGTAGTTCGCGTAGAGGTAGAAGGACGCGTACAGCAGCGGCACCAGGACGAGCGCGACCAACGCGAGCTTCGGCAGGGTGCCGCTGCTCAGCCGGCGCAGTTCGTTGCCGGCGATCCGGACGGGGTTCATTCCTGGTCTCCTGAAGTCTTTTCAGTCACTTCGGTGTCGTCCGGCTCGGCGGGCGGCTCGATCGGCGCGCAGCGCACGGGATCGGGCTGCTCGAGGGCACCGCACAGGGCGGGCCTCGCCGGCAGGGCCGAAACCGGGGTGGTGGCGGTCAGCACGATGACGGCGAGGCCGCGCTCGGCATGCTCGCGGGCGAGCCGCGTCCAGCTGTCGACGTCGCTGGTGTGCCTGTCCGGGGTGTCGAGCACGAGGACGCCGACGCCCTCGCGGCCCGCGGCGAGCTCGGTGAGCAGCCGGGTGCGTGTCACCGCCGCGATGTTCTCGAAACGCGTGGTGGCGAAGGCGGCGGCGTCGTGCTCGGCCAGCCAGCTCGCGACGGCGGCCTTGTTCGCCGGGCGCTTCGCCAGTTCGAGTTCCTCCCCGACGACCACCTGCAGCGACAGCGCGTCGTCCGGCTCGCTCACCCCGGGGGAGTCGACGATCGCCACGACCTTCCGCGGGTCGCCGCCCTCGACGGTCACCGTCCCGGTGGCGGGCTTCAGCCTGCCGGCCAGCGCCAGCCCGAAGGCCGTCACGCCGACTCCCGGCTCGCCGTGCACGATCGCCAGCTCACCGTGCGAAACGGTGAGGGAGGTGGGTGACAGCAACGTGCCGTGGGGCCCGGTGACGGACACCCTGTCGGCTTGAACCCGCACGAAGAACTCCCAGGTCGGTGACTCACGAAATTTTGAACTGACTGGTCAGTTCAAAAGCTAGTCCTGACCTGGGAGGTACACAACCGCACGGGGCCCACGTCACACGCAAGGGTGACGAAACCGCCGCAAACCGGACGGGTCAGCGCCTTCCTTTGGCTAGCACAGTTCGGCTAGCGCAGGGCCGAAGCCGGATGGACCTCCCAGGACGTCCACAGTGGACGATAACCCTGCCGGTGCCAGAACACCGAAGAGAGCGGGTTGGTCGGGTTGTAGTAGAGATACGTGCCGTCCGCGCCGTCGGCGTCGAACTCCTTGTGCACCACGGACATCAGTGTGCGCCCGAGGCCGCTTCCGCGCTGGCCGGGCACGGTGACGACGTTGTTGACGTAACCCCAGCGGCCGTGGGGGAGGAGTTCGGCCTCGGCGGACCCCGGCGTCGACGCGATCCAGGCGGCGTGCGCGAACGCCGCGATCTCGCCGCGCCGCTCCGCCAGCCACAGCAACGGGACGTCCTTGTCGAGGGCGAGTTCCAGGCCGGGGGCGAGCAGGGCGCCGGCGTTGGAGCGGTGCCGGGTGGCGACCTGGCCGATGTAGTCGTGCGTCGACACGGCCATCGCGAGCACGTCCTCGAAGTCGTCCGGCCGTGCCCGGCGGACGGCCACGCCGTCGTCGGCGGGTTCCTCGCGATGGCTGCCGGTGCGCACGGCGAGCGCCGACATCGGCACCAGGCCGTGGTCGAGGAAGGCACGGATCGCCTCGGCGTCCCGGCTCGGCCAATTGACCACGCAGGACGAATCCTCGCCGGGGGATTCGGCGCCCATCCACGTCCGCCACGCGCGCAGCAGCATGTCCATGCCCTCGGTGCCGGTGTTCCCGATGAACGGGAACAACTGGCGGACGTCGGCGGCGGACCAGAGCAGCGGGACGTCGTCCGGGCCGTGCAGCTGGCGCTGCACCACTCCGGTGACCTGGATCCCGGCGGAGGTGGCGGCGTCCACGCGTTCGCCCGCCACCGGCGGCGGGGCGGCTTCGGGCAGCAGCCGGTCGATCGCCGCGAACCGCGTCCGGTGCGCGTCGAACAACGTCTTCTCGATATCCATCCCGCCCCCAGGGCCGACCGCGCCGATCACCGCTACCGCAGGGCCGTGGCCGGGCTCACCGCCCAAGTCGTCCACAGCGGACGGTAACCCTGCCGGTGCCAGAAAACCGGGGAAAGCGGATTGGTCGGATTGTACGAGAGGAAGGTACCGCGCAACGACGGCGAGAACAGTCCGTCGTGCGCGAAGGCGGTCAGCGCGCGCCCGATCCCGCGTCCCCGCGCGGCGGCGGTGACGGCGAGCGTGCCGACGTAGCCCCACTCGCCGGGCGGCAGCCGTCCGGCGAGCGCGTCACCGGGGATCGGCGAGCGTTTTCCGCCGGTCACCATCCCCATCGTCCGCCTTCTTCTTCGGCGATCCAGACGCGGCCGCCGAACTGCAGCCCGCGGCGGACCTCTTCGGCGAGCAGCGCCTTTGCCCCGGGACGGACGACGCCGTGGCCGACGAACGAGGTGTAACGAAGTTCTTCGAAGCGGAGGTCGACGATCTCCTCCAGGTCACCGCGCGTCGACTCCCGGACGGTCACGCCGGGCACGATGTGCGCCGCCCCCTCGGCGGGCGCGCGGACGGCCAGCGCCAGTTGTGGCGCGAACCCGTGGTCGAGCAGGGCACGCGCGACCACGACGTCGCGGCTCGGCCAGGTGACCGTGCACGACGAATCGGGTTCGGTGTCGGCGAGCGTGATCCGCTCGCGCCAGGAGGAGAGCAGCGCGCTCATCCCCGTGCCGGCGTCGAGGGGGAGGACCGCGGAGAGGATCTGGAGGTGCGCCGGGCTCCAGAGCCGCTGCCACGAACCCGAGGGGAACCGCACGTGCGCGATCGTCCCGGCGGCGCCGCCCGCCTCGACGGGCTCGCCGGGCGGGAGCGGCGGCGACGGCGGAAGCAGCGGGTCGAGCGCGGCGAACCGCGCCCGCTGCTGTCCCGCCGTCGAGGTCATCCCCGTCGGGTGCAGAAGATCGCGGTGCCGGGGAAGAGCTTGCCGCGCAACGGGCTCCACTGCCCCCAGGTGCGGGAGTGGCCCTCCGGCCAGGCGGGCTCGATGAGGTCCGTCAGTGTGAAGCCGGCGTCGGCGAGCGCGCGGACGTAGTCGCCGATGGTGCGGTGATACTCGACGTAGGTCGCGACGCCCTCCTCATCGACCTCGACGTAGGGCGTGCGATCGAAATACGGCTGGGTGACGGTGAGGCCCTGCGGCCCTGGATCGTCGGGGAAGATCCAGCGCATCGGATGGGTCACCGAGAACACCCAGCGGGCACCCGGCCGGAGCACCCGGCGCACTTCGGCGAACACGACGTCCACCGACGCCACGAACGGCACCGCGCCGAAGGCCGAGCACGCCGCGTCGAAGCTCGCGTCGGCGAACGGGAGCGACTCCGCCGTCGCCTGCACGAGCGGGACGGCGGGACCGATCCGCTCGTTGCCCTCCCTCGCGTGCCTCAGCATGCCCGCGGACAGATCGGTCGCCACCGCGTCGGCGCCTCGCGCGGCGAGCCAGCGCGAGCAGGCCGCCTGCCCGCAGCCGACCTCCAGGATCCGCTTGCCGCCGACTTCACCCAAGAGTGCGACGTCGGCCTCGCGGACGCCCTCCGGGCACCAGACGAAGTCCGCGTCGCCGAGGAAGCCGCCGTGGGTCGCTTGGTAGTCGTCGGCGTCGGCGTCCCACCACGCCAGGTTCGCGGCCGTCGCCTCGGGCGCCGAGACCGCCCGGTAGGCGACCCCCGCGGTGCCGAGCCGCTCCTCGGCCTGCGCGTGCCGTTCGGCCGCCGTTGCGTGCTCGGTGGCGGGCTGATGACTCAAACCGATATCCTTTCCCCAGGTCAGGGCTTCGTGGGACAGTTTATCCGCCCGCCGTGATCGTGGGGGCGACCCTGATTGTGCCGTGTACAGGGGGCCGCGTAGGATATCCGTTAGCGCAGTGGGTTCGCGCTGCTCTTTCCCCCGGTTCGCTCAGCGTCCGGGTCAGGGGGTCGCGCACCGGATGCGGTGATGCTCGCGGTCGTTCCCTGTGGACGTTTGCTTATGTGGTCGCCGCATGCCGGAAGAGCCCATGGTGCCCTAACCGCAAACCCACTACTTCCCATCCACCGGAGCAACCCGCCTAATGACGACCGACACCGCCACCGCCCCGACCGCCCCCACTGGGGCCCCGCAGGTCGCTATCAACGACATCGGGTCGGAGGAAGATTTCCTCGCTGCGATCGACAAGACGATCAAGTACTTCAACGATGGCGACATCGTCGAAGGCACCATCGTCAAGGTTGACCGGGACGAGGTCCTGCTCGACATCGGCTACAAGACCGAGGGTGTCATCCCCTCGCGTGAGCTATCCATCAAGCACGATGTCGACCCGGCTGAGGTTGTCACCGTCGGCGATGAGGTCGAAGCCCTTGTTCTCCAGAAGGAGGACAAGGAAGGCCGTCTGATCCTGTCCAAGAAGCGTGCGCAGTACGAGCGCGCCTGGGGCACGATCGAGGAGCTCAAGGAGAAGGACGAGCCCGTCAAGGGCACCGTCATCGAGGTCGTCAAGGGCGGCCTCATCCTGGACATCGGCCTCCGTGGCTTCCTGCCCGCGTCGCTGGTCGAGATGCGCCGTGTGCGCGACCTGCAGCCGTACGTGGGCCGCGAGCTCGAGGCGAAGATCATCGAGCTGGACAAGAACCGCAACAACGTGGTCCTGTCCCGCCGCGCCTACCTGGAGCAGACCCAGTCCGAGGTGCGCAGCGAGTTCCTCAACGCGCTCGCCAAGGGCCAGGTCCGCAAGGGCGTCGTGTCGTCCATCGTCAACTTCGGTGCCTTCGTGGACCTGGGTGGCGTCGACGGCCTGGTGCACGTCTCCGAGCTGTCCTGGAAGCACATCGACCACCCCTCCGAGGTCGTCGAGGTCGGCCAGGAGGTCACGGTCGAGGTTCTGGACGTCGACATGGACCGCGAGCGCGTCTCGCTGTCGCTGAAGGCGACCCAGGAAGACCCGTGGCGTCAGTTCGCCCGCACCCACGCGATCGGCCAGATCGTGCCGGGCAAGGTCACCAAGCTCGTTCCGTTCGGTGCGTTCGTGCGCGTCGAAGAGGGCATCGAGGGCCTGGTGCACATCTCCGAGCTGGCCGAGCGCCACGTGGAGATCCCGGAGCAGGTCGTCCAGGTCAACGGCGACGTGATGGTCAAGGTCATCGACATCGACCTCGAGCGTCGTCGCATCTCGCTGTCGCTGAAGCAGGCGAACGAGGGCGTCACGCCGGAGACCGAGTTCGACCCCACTCAGTACGGCATGGCCGCCGAGTACGACCCCGAGGGCAACTACATCTACCCCGAAGGCTTCGACCCGGACACCCAGGAGTGGCAGGACGGCTTCGACAAGCAGCGTGAGGAGTGGGAGCGTCAGTACGCCGAGGCTCACACCCGCTACGAGGCTCACATGAAGCAGGTCGTCAAGGCAGCCGAGGCCGACGCCGAAGCCGCCGCCGACGCCGCGACCGGTGTCACCAGCAGCAGCAGTAGCAGCAGCAGTGACTCGGGCGAGCAGAGCTACACCTCCGCTCCGGCCGAGGCCAAGAGCGGTGGCACGCTCGCCAGCGACGAGCAGCTCGCGGCTCTCCGCGAGAAGCTGTCGGGCGGCGCGTGATCCAGGCGCTCAGCCACTAGCTGACAGACAGCGGCCCCGGTCCTTCATGGACCGGGGCCGCTGTCTTTCTCCCGCGAGTAGTCCTCTGGTTGCGGTCCTTGCACGCGCAACTACCGCAAGTAGAGGACTAATTGCGGTGTCGGCGGGGCGTGGGTCAGGAAGTGGCGGGCCGGACGGCCGGTACCCAGACGCGTTCGAGCGCCGCGTCGCGGGCCTTGCGGCGGAGTCCGGCGAAGCTGTGCTTGGCGGGGATCAGGAGCGCGCTCAGCCACGTGCGCCGATATTCGGCGAGGGCCTCGTCCACGGGACGGTGGAGGACACAGTGCACCAGCCCCGGCGTACCGAGCCGGTGCCTTCCTACGTGCTTGCCGTCGGCCATCTTTCCTCCGTGTGGGCTACCTTCGCCGCGCACGGTACGCACTCAAGCTCCCAAATCCGCGTAACCGCTCGGCGTGTCCCTTGAAATGACTGAGTCGCGCGTCACGATGATCTTGCCTTTTACACCCTTCTGTGCCGGATGTGCCACCTCGGTGACCCTGCGCGGTCACCCCAGGTCACTACACCCAGGCCGTGTCCTAGGCTGAACGACATGCTGCGTGTGGGCCTGACCGGCGGGATCGGCGCCGGAAAATCGACGGTGGCGAACCGGCTTTCCGAGCACGGCGCCGTCCTCATCGACTCCGACAAGATCGCCAGGGAGGTCGTCGAACCGGGGACTCCCGGTCTCGCCGAGCTCGTCGAGGCGTTCGGTGACGACATCCTCGCGTCCGACGGTTCGCTCGATCGCGCCGCGCTCGCCGCCAAGGCGTTCGCCGGGGAGGAATCCCGCGAACGGCTGAACTCGATCGTCCACCCGAGGGTCGGTGCCCGGACGGCCGAGTTGATGGCCGCGGCGGCGCCGGACGCGATCGTCGTCCACGACATCCCGCTGCTGGTCGAAGGCGGCCTCGCGCCGATGTACCACCTCGTCGTCGTGGTCGACGCGCCGGAAGAGGTCAGGGTCCGCCGTCTGGTCGAGGCGCGGGGGATGCCCGAGGCCGACGCGCGCGCCAGGATCAAGGCGCAGGCCACGACCGATCAGCGCCGGGCGGTGGCCGACGTCTGGTTCGACAACAGCGGAGCGCCCGACATCGTGCTCGCCGAGGTCGACGCGTTGTGGGCGGACAGGTTGACCCCGTTCGAGGCGAACGTGCGGCTCCGCAAACCGCGTGCGCCGATGTCGCCGAAGATCACCCGGTACGACCAGACGTGGCCCGCCCAGGCCGAGCGGGCGCTCGCGCGGATCCGCGTGGTGGTGGGAGACAACGCCGTGCGGGTCGATCACATCGGTTCGACGTCCGTGCCAGGGCTGCCCGCCAAGGACATCCTCGATCTCCAGCTGACGGTGTCCACGCTGGGCAAGGCCGACGAGCTGTCCGACGCACTCTCCGGCGCCGGGTTCCCGCGCGCGGAAGGCGAATGGTTCGACGACGCGCACGGCGAAGACGGCACCTGGCCGAAGCGGTTCCACTTCGGTGGCGACCCGCGCCGCCCGGTCAACCTGCACGTCCGCGCTCAGGAGACACCTGCCTGGCGGCTCGCGCTGCTGTTCCCGGAGTGGCTGCGGCGGAACCCGGACGAGCGCGACGCCTACGCGGCGGTCAAGAGCGCCATGGCCGCGAAGCACGCCAGCGACGGGACTGTCGAGAAGTACACCGACGAGAAGCAGGTCTGGGTCGACGCCGCCTTCACCCGCGCCGACGCGTGGGCCGAGTCGGCGGGCTGGACCCCGTAGGCCTCAGCTCCTGAGCAGTCCTCGTTCGAAAGCGGTCGCGACGGCGGCGGCCCGGTCCTTCACCCCGAGCTTGGCGTATGTGTGGACGAGGTGTGTCTTCACGGTGGCCTCGCTGATGAACAGCTGTTTCGCGGCCTCTTTGTTGGTCGAACCGCGGGAGATCAACGTGAGGACTTCGAGCTCCCGGCGGCTCAGCGGTTCGGGTGCCGGTGCGCGCATTCTGCCCATGATCACGTCCGCGACGGCGGGGGAGAGCACCGCCTCCCCGCGCGCCGTCGCGCGAACGGCGCGGAAGAGCTCGTCGCGCGGAGCGTCCTTGAGCAGATAGCCGGTCGCGCCCGCCTCGATCGCCGGGATGACATCGGTGTCGGTGTCGTAGGTCGTCAGCACGAGAATCCGCGCGGGATGCCCGAGTTTCGCGAGTTCCGCGATCGCGGCCACCCCGCCGGAGCCCGGCATCCGCAGGTCCATCAGGACGACATCGGGACGGAGTTTTCGCGTCAGCGCGACGGCTTCGTCACCGGAGGACGCCTCTCCGAGCACCTCGAACCCAAGGTCCGCGGTGAAGATGCCGCGCAGCCCGTCACGGACGATGGGGTGGTCGTCGGTGATCAGCAGCGTGATCGTCATGTACGGGCCTCCAGCGCGATGGCGGGCAGATTGGCCGACACGGCGGTTCCGCCGCCCGGCTCCGATTCGAGGTTCAGTGTTCCCGCCAACCGGGCGACGCGGGCCCGCATCCCGGGGACGCCGAACCCGCCTTCAGCTGGGGAAACAGCAGCGCCAGGGTCGAACCCGCCGCCGTTGTCCCGGACGTCGACGGTCACCTGATCGGCCATGTACGACAACGTGAGCCCCACGATCGTGGCGGCGGCGTGCTTCTCGACGTTGGTCAGGGCTTCCTGCGTGATCCGGAGCAGCGTCGCTTCGATCTCGGGATGCAGGGCCCGCGCGGTCCCGGTGGTGGTGAACCGGACCTCGACGCCGGTCCGCCCGCTCCACAGCCGGGAGACCTCGTCGAGCGCGTCCGGCAGGGTCGCGGCGGCCAGTGACTGCGGGCCGAGCGCGCGCACCGAACGCCGTGCGGCGGTCAGGTTCTCCCGCGCCAACGCCTGCGCGGTGGCGACGTGCCGCCGCCACTCGGCAGGGTCGCCCTTCGCCACCACGGCCGCCTCCAGCTGGGTGATGATCCCGGTGAAGCCCTGAGCGAGCGTGTCGTGGATTTCCTGGCTCAGCCGCTGACGCTCGTCGAGGACGCCTGTTTCCCGCGCCCGACTCAGCAGTTGCCGCTGCAGCCCCGCGTTTTCCTCCTGCGCGGCGGCCAGTTCGTCGAGCACCCGTTTGCGTTCCGCGTGCTGCCGTGCCATCGCCGCCGAGACGAGCCCGCCCCCGCCGACGGCGGCCGTCTGCACCAGCGTGACCACGGTCCACAGCGCGGGCTGATCGGCGAACGCGGACAGCGGGCCGCCGTTCGGAATCGTGTTGATCAGCGCGGAAACGACGAAGACCCCGGTCAGCGCCAGCGGTGCCGGCCGTAGCCGCATGGCTTCGAAGAATCCGGTGATCATGAAGACGAGGAACACCGTGTCGTGGGCTTCCAACACCGCCGCGATCGTGACCAGCCCGATGAAGGAGACGGCGATGACGACCGGGTGTTCGGCCCAGCGAGGCGGCACGAGCGTGACCGAGACCAGCAGCCAGACGGCAGCGATCCCCGCCAGCCCCAAGGTGACCGCCGGAGCGTGGCCGGAGATGAGGAGAACGAGCACCGTGCTCAGCGCCAGCAGCGCGTACGGCAGGAACCGCTCGACCCGGCCACCCCACGGCCGCCACAGCGAATCGCCGTCGCCGGGCGACGGCCACAGCGACTCCTGCCACCGGATCCAGCTGCTCATATCCGGAATTCTCGCAGCTCGGTGCGGCTCAGAAGCCCCAGTCCGTGAGTCTCGGCCATACCGTGTCCCAGGTCCCGTTCCGGCCGGTGGCCAGCCAGATCTTCATGCCCTGGCTCACGTTCGGGACCCCGGCCCGGTTGTCGAGCGCGCCGACCTCACGCACCTGCGTGAAGTACGGCACGAGCACCGAAGCGTCGTTCCCGACGAACAGGACGTCCCGTGCCGATTCCGGCGGCCTCGGCAACGTCACGTAGCCGCGGTTCGGGCTCGACGGCGAAGGAAGCCCCAGTTCCGGTCCATAGTGGTCGATCGCACTGGCCTGCCAGTACTTCGCCGCGATGACGCCCGTGCGGGGCGGATCGGGAACGGCGCGGTACGCCCGCGCCACCGATTCCGTGATCTCCCGCCAGCCGATCTCCTCGGCGGCGAAGACCGGCCGCGCCCAGACCGGGGTGCTCGCCAGTGCCGACCGCGGGAGGATCGGAAGGGTCTGCGGGATCGCGATCACCGCGGCCACGAGGTACACCGGCCAGGTGGCGATCCAGCGCCAGTACTTCGATGCCTGACCGGTTTCGATCTCCACCGCGGCGGCGGCGAACAACGGGGCGAACATCCCGGCCGCGTAGTAGTAGCGCCCGTTCGCGAGCAGGAACACGGCGAGCACGCCGAGCGCGGTCCAGCCGAGGAACCGGTACGGCCGCAGGCGTTCGGACCGCAGCAGCCGCCAGAGCCCGTAGCAGAGGAGGACCATGCCGACCGGGACACCCGCGCTCATCACCAGCGTCGGCACGAAGGTGGCCCGCCCGCCCCAGCCTGCCGCGACCTCCTGGGAGATCGCCGCGCCCATGGTCAGTTGCGGCCACCCGTTCGCGGCCTGCCAGACGAGGGTGGGGGTGATCATCGCGACGGCGATCAGCGAGCCGAGCCAGAGCGCCGGACGGCGGAGGAGGTCGCGAGGCCCGAAGATCACCGCCGCGGCCAGCGCGACGACCCAGAACGCCCCGATGAGGAACTTCGTGTTCAGCGCGAACCCGGTCACCACTCCGCTCCAGAGCAGGAGGCTGTCCGCACGGGTCCGTGTCCATCGGACGAGCAGCCAGATCAGCAGCGTCCACAGGAACGGATCGAGGGTGCTGGTCGCCAGGTAGTGCCCGCCACCGAGCATCTGGAGGGACACCGCGAAGGTCGCCGCCGCGATCATCTGCGCCTTGCGGCCGCCGCCCAGTTCCCTGGCGATCAACGCGGTCAGCACCACTCCGGCGGCCATCGCCAGCATCGCCGGGATCCGCAGGACGAAGGGCGAATCGGCGCCGAACGCGTCCATCAGGCGCGCCAGGAGCGGCAACAGCGGCGGCTGGTCGGCGTAACCCCAGCTCAGATGACGGCCGGCGGCCAGGAAGTACAGTTCGTCGCCGAAGTAGCCGTAGCGACCGGCCGTCGCCGCGAGTACCGCCCCCATCGCCCCGGCGATCGCGAGCACCGGCGTCCTGGCGAACTGCGCGACCCCCGCGTGATCTCGTTCGCCGGACCGCTCTCGGAGTCCCTCGGCCTCGATGACCACGGGTATCCGCCCCCTCTCGATCTGTTTCGCTCGTGATCGAGAGTCCCGCGACGCGGCGCGCCGCGAATCCTTCAGCCGGTCAGAATCCGGTCGGTCGTCCGGACGACCAGGGGGTCGACCGATCGGTGGATGGCGGCCGGTCAGTGCCGTCGCCAGCCGAGCGTGACGTCCTTTGTGGCCAGCCAGCCGCGCAGGTCGTGGCCGTGGGTGGCCAGGCCGTCCACCGTCGCGTGACTGACGCCGAGCGCGCGTTCGCCGTCGGCGGGGGAGATCAGCCCGGCGGTGACCGCGGCGAGGAGTTCGTCGATGTCGATCACCTGGACGGCTTTCTTGTCCCGCAGGACGAGATCGAGGTAGAGGTCGGTGGCGACCCACACGCCGTCTTCGCGGCGGATGTCGACGACGTCGAGGTAGAAGTCCTGATCGCGTTCGTGGCCGGGGTTGAACCAGAAGTCGGTGATCCGCAGGCCGAGGTCGGGTAGCAGCCAGGACTCAAGGTAGTGGAACTGCACACGGCCAGGGGTCGGCCGCGCCATGTAGAGGCCGAAGGACTCTTCGCGGTACTCCTCGACGTCTCTCACGACGCCCTTGGGATCTGTGTTGGTCTTCGCGGCCGTGTCGAAGTACTCGACCTTGGGTGGGTGCAGCGCGGTCATGCGCCCATCTTGGAAGGCCCCGGCGCCCGCGGCCACCGCCCAACCGGGTGGACGATCACGGTTTCGTGGTTCCACGGAAGTTGCGCGCCAGGGCCGGATAGGGTGCGCTGGTTCCGCCATAGGGGTGAGTGGGAGACAACGCATGTTCGGGATCATCAGGCCATGCCGGCACCGGCTTTCCGCAGGTCTGCACGGGGATTGGCTCGCCCATCTCTGCGGCCTCTGTCTCACGTTGCGCGACGAACACGGACATCTCGCCCGAATAGTGACGAACTACGACGGCTTGATCATCTCGGCGCTCGTCGAAGCACAGTCGCCGCGCGCGGAGGGACGGCGTGACGCCGGACCTTGCCCGCTTCGGGCGATGAAGGGAACGTCGGTCGCGAAGGGCGGGGGTGCCCAGCTCGCGGCGGCGGTCTCCCTGGTGCTGGCATCGGCCAAGATCAGCGATCACGTCGAGGACCGCGACGGTGCCTTCGCGCGGCGCTCCGTCGCTCTCGCCGCGAGGCGGGTGGCGACGCGCTGGGCGGACCAGGGGAGCCTCACCGGCACCCGGATCGGATTCGACACGACGGTCCTGACCGAGGCCGTCGACCGGCAGGGCGAGATCGAACGCGCCGTCCGTCTCGGTGATTCGGCCGTTCTGGCCACCGAACCCGCCGAGCTGGCGACGTCGGCCGCGTTCGCGCACACCGCGGTGCTGGCGGGCCGCCCGGACAACGCCGCCCCGTTGGCCGAGGCCGGACGCCTGTTCGGCAGGGCCGCGCATCTGCTCGACGCCGTCGAGGACCTCGCCGAGGACGAGGCCGCCGGCGCGTGGAACCCGCTGACGGCCACCGGGACCGGGCTCGCCGAGGTACGAAGGCTGTGCGACGACGCCGTGCTCGGCGTCGAACTCGCCCTTCGCGAGGTGAGGTTCGATCAGCCCAAGCTGGTACACGCGCTGCTGGTGCACGAACTGCGGCAGGCGGTGCGGCGCGCCTTCGGGCACGGGACCCGGCAGCCCCCGCCGGGGTGGATCGGACCTGGACCTCAGCCGCAACAGCATCCCCACCAGCCCCAGCAGTACCCCCAGGGCGGCTACGGGGTCCCGCCGCAGGGCGTGCCCGGTGGCGGAGGTCCGCCTCAGGAGCCGCCGAAGAAGGGAAGACACGGCGGACACGGCCCTGTCGACGGTCAGGGCGGCGGCTGCTGGACGCCGAAGTTCCGGGTGCCGCCCCAGCCTCGTGGCTTCTTCTTCGGCTGCGCCGTGGCCACCTACATGTGCTGTTCGTGCCAGTTCTGCTGCCGCGATCCGTTCCCGGGCCCGTGGAGCGGGAAAGCGCACGACGGCTGTGCCGGCGCCGACTGTTCCTGCTGCGAATGCTCCTGCTGCGACTGCTAGGGGTTCTCCGACCAGGCGATCGGAGAAACTGTCGGACCTTGCGCCTACTCTGGTGGACGTGGCTTTCGCAACCGAACACCCCGTACTCGCCCAGTCGGACCACCGGCCCGTCACCGACATCCCCCGGACCGGCGGCCGGTTCGAGGTCGTCAGTGACTACAAGCCCGCCGGTGACCAGCCGGCGGCCATCGACGAACTCGAACGCCGGGTCAACTCTGGTGAGCGGGACGTCGTGCTGCTGGGCGCCACAGGTACCGGTAAGTCGGCGACGACGGCCTGGCTGATCGAGCGGGTCCAGCGGCCGACGCTGGTGATGGCGCCGAACAAGACGCTGGCCGCGCAGCTGGCGAACGAGCTGAGGGAGCTGTTCCCGCACAACGCGGTCGAATACTTCGTCAGTTACTACGACTACTACCAGCCCGAGGCGTACATCGCGCAGACGGACACCTACATCGAGAAGGACTCGTCGATCAACGACGACGTCGAGCGGCTGCGGCACTCGGCGACGATGAACCTGCTGTCCCGGCGCGACGTCATCGTGGTCGCGAGTGTCTCTTGCATCTACGGCCTCGGCACACCGCAGTCGTACCTGGACCGGTCCTCGAAGCTGAAGGTCGGCGAGCAGCTCGACCGGGACGTCTTCCTCCGCGCGCTGGTGGACGTGCAGTACACCCGCAACGACATCGCCTTCGCGCGCGGCACCTTCCGCGCCCGCGGTGACACGGTCGAGATCATCCCGGCGTACGAGGAGCTGGCGATCCGCGTCGAGTTCTTCGGCGACGAGATCGAGAAGCTGTACTACCTGCACCCGCTCACCGGCGACATCGTGAAAGAGGTCGACGAGGTCCGCATCTTCCCGGCCACGCACTACGTCGCGGGGCCGGAGCGGATGGAGAAGGCCATCCACGGCATCGAAGCCGAGCTGGAGCAACGGCTGGCCGAGCTGGAGAAGCAGGGCAAGCTGCTCGAGGCGCAGCGGCTGCGGATGCGCACCGCGTACGACATCGAGATGATGCGCCAGGTCGGGTTCTGCTCCGGTATCGAGAACTACTCGCGGCATATCGACGGCCGCGCGTCCGGGACGGCGCCCGCCACGTTGATCGACTACTTCCCGGACGACTTCCTGCTGGTCATCGACGAGTCGCACCAGACCGTCCCGCAGATCGGTGGCATGTACGAAGGCGACATGTCGCGGAAGCGGAACCTGGTCGAGTTCGGTTTCCGGTTGCCGAGCGCGGTCGACAACCGGCCGCTGACCTGGGAGGAGTTCAGCGACCGGATCGGGCAGACGGTGTATCTGTCGGCGACGCCGGGGCCGTACGAGATGGGGCAGGCCGGCGGCGAGTTCGTCGAGCAGGTCATCCGGCCCACCGGCCTGGTCGACCCGAAGGTGGTCGTGAAGCCCACCGAGGGTCAGATCGACGACCTGGTGCACGAGATCCGGGACCGGGCCGAGAAAGACGAGCGCGTCCTGGTGACCACGCTCACCAAGAAGATGTCCGAGGACCTCACCGACTACCTGCTCGAGCTGGGTATCCGGGTGCGGTA
The DNA here is from genome assembly GCF_047608665.1 of Amycolatopsis sp. cmx-11-51. NCBI lineage: Bacteria > Bacillati > Actinomycetota > Actinomycetes > Pseudonocardiales > Pseudonocardiaceae > Amycolatopsis > Amycolatopsis sp. cmx-11-51. The sequence continues at coordinate 613,204 of NZ_JADNQO010000003.1, forward strand.
CCTGCACTCCGAGGTCGACACGTTGCGCCGGATCGAGCTGCTGCGGCAGCTGCGCGCGGGCGATTACGACGTGCTGGTCGGCATCAACCTGCTCCGTGAGGGTCTCGACCTGCCCGAGGTCTCGCTGGTCGCGATCCTCGACGCGGACAAGGAAGGCTTCCTCCGGAGCGGCACCTCACTGATCCAGACGATCGGCCGCGCGGCGCGAAACGTGTCGGGCGAGGTGCACATGTACGCGGACAAGATCACCGACTCGATGCGGCACGCCATCGACGAGACCGATCGCCGCCGCGAGAAGCAGGTCGCCTACAACAAGGAGCGTGGCGTCGACCCGCAGCCGCTGCGGAAGAAGATCGCCGACATCCTGGACCGCGTCTACAGCGAGGCCGAGGACTCGGAGGAGACCGTCGCCGTCGGCGGTTCGGGCCGGAACGCGTCGCGCGGCAAGAAGCCCGAGCAGGGTGACCGGGTGCGCAGCTCCGGAATGCTTGTCGACAAGGACGTCTCCGGGATGCCGCGTGCCCAGCTGGCCGACCTCATCCAGCAGATGACCGACCAGATGATGCAGGCCGCGCGGGACCTGCAGTTCGAACTGGCCGCACGCCTGCGGGACGAGGTCTCGGACCTGAAGAAGGAGCTGCGCGGCATGGACGCGGCCGGCATCAAATAGCCGCGTTTAGTCCTCTAGTTGCGATCCTTGCGTGTGCAACTACCGCAACTAGAGGACTAAACGCGGGGTGTCAGAGGCGCGGGCGGTGCAGCAGGGTCAGGTCCGCGTCGAAGTCCGGGAACCCGGCTGGCGCCGAACGCGTGGTCACCCCGGGCGAGACCGGAGGCAGCCCCGCCCACCGCCGCACGGTGTTCGTCGCTTCAGCGGCCTGGGCGGCCGGAAGCTGCGTGATCCGGGCGCCGTGGTTCCCGCCCGCGACGGTGTAGCTGTAGGAGTCCTTCGTGCCGAAGCCGAGCTGGAACGGCTCGGCGCCCCACGGGTCGTTCGCGCCGTAGACGAACAGCAGCCGCTTGCCCTGCGTCTTCACCCAGAAGTCGACGTCCGGCATCGCCAGATGGTCGAACCGCGGGATGTCGACGGACTTCGGCACGAACGACCGGGCGGTGTTCCGGCCCGGATAGCGCAGCAGGTCCCGGAGATAGCTTTCGTAGGACTCCGGAGCACCGAGTTGGTACGCCGCCTGGAAGTAGTAGGGGACGTAGCTCCCGAGGTTCTGGTCGGAGTACGTGTTGAGGCTTTCGACACGCTCGAACCAGGCGTAGACCTCGGCCGCCGGAGCACCGGCCTTCGGGACCGTCGCGCAGTCCGCCTGCTTCTGGTACTGCCAGAAGGCGAAGTACGAGTCGATCACCGAGATCTCCAGCGACACGTCGGCCGAGCCGACGATCGAGAACGTATAGCCGTTCTTGGCCGCGTCGGCGGCGGCGAGTGCCGCGAACTCCGAGCGCCGCGTCAGCACGTCGCGCTGGATCGCCTTCAGCGCCGATCGGCAGGCCGGGTCGTTGCCGACGTTCGCCAGGAACCGGTTGTAGCGGTCGTGCGAGTTGATGACGTCGTTGGGCGCGACGTAGGGGATCGTCGCGTCGACGTCGTTCGGGAAGAACCTACGGAAGTAGGTCGCCGTCATGCCGCCTTTGCTGCCACCGGTCGCGAGCCATTTGCCAGGGTAGATCCGCTTGAACGCCTCGACCGCGCGGTGCTGGTCGGCGGCGGCCTGCCAGATCGTCAGCTGCTTGCCCCAGTCCGGCGTGTCCGGCCGCGACGGGGTGAAGAACCGGTACTCCATCGACAGCTGGTTGCCGTCGACGATCTGTGTCGGTTCCGAGCGGTTGGGTGATTCCCCTACGTTGTACCCGCTCGTGTACACCACGGTCGGCGAGCGGAATTCCTTGTGCAGCAAGGTGAATCGCTGCTGGAAGGTGCTGGCGGACGGCCTGCGGTGGTCGACGGGCTGGGTGTAGGCGAGTTTGAAGAACCGGTATCCGGTCGGCGCCGGATTCTCCGAGAAGACGGTCAGGCCGGGGACCCGGCCGAGCGCGTCCTTGATGTCTTCGGGTGCCGCCTGCGCGGCCGGGGTCAGCCCGGCCAGTGCGAGGACCGTGATCGCCAGAACCGACCACGCGGCCGTGAGCTTCCGCATTCATGCCCTCCCCATCGGGACCTGTTGAGCGGTCGGATACTCACAGAGTCCGCGCCGGTGGGCAATCGCCTATCCGGTCGAGCCTGAAGTCAGGACTGCTCGCCCAGCACCCTGTCGACATAGGCCTTGACGGCCGCGAGCGCTTCGGGGGAACTCCACAGTTCGAGGACGTGGGCGTCGTCGCCGGTGCGGTGTTCGGCGATCCGCTCGTGGAACGGCCGATGCAGCTGCGCCTTCGTATGCGCGTACGCGGCCGCGGGGATCTCGGCGAGTTTCCTGGCCACCTCCACCGCCCGCCCGACGACGTTTTCGGGCGCGGTCACCTCGTTCACCAACCCGAGCCGGAGCGCGTCCTCGGGCGGGTGGGTTTCGCCGAGGAACGCGAGTTCGGCGAGGATGTCGGCGCCGAACCCGGAGCGCAGGATCTCCAGCGCGGCCAACGGGAACGGGACGCCGACGAGCAGTTCGGTGATCCCGATCCGGCTCGGGCCGTCGGCGAGGACGCGGCGGTCGCAGGCGGCGGCGAGCACCGCCCCACCGGCGATCGCGTGACCGTTGACGGCCGCGACCACCGGACCGGGGAAGCCGAACACCGACAGGAAAGTGTCCGACAGCGCGGGCAGGAAGTCCTTGATGTAGTTCGCGCCACCGTCGTGCACTCGCCGCAGGTCGACGCCTGCCGAGAAGACGCCACCGGTGCCGGTGAGCACGACTCCGCGACAGCCGCCGAGCTGGACGTCTTCGAGCCGGACCGCCAGTTCCTGGCAGAACTCCGTGTCGAGGGTGTTCGCCTTACCGTGCCGCAGGGTGACGACGGCGATCCCGGCTTCGTCGTCCACGCGGATCGAGGAGGTGGCCATGGGCCGACCGTACCCGAGCCGACGGGGATCAACAGTGGACCGGGCTGTACACCTAGTCGTTGAGGCGCACGGTGATCGTCGGGCTGAAGGACCGCTTGCGGTTCCAGCCGGACTCGGCGCCGATACTCAGCTGGATGGCCCGATCGGCGGGCGACCAGTAGCCGGTGCGGACGAAGTACGCGTCCATCGCGCACAGCCTGCTGCAGGATTTGCGGTTGCAGATGGTCTCCCAGCCCCATTGCCTGCCGCTCTCCTCGACGCCGTTGCGGCGGACGAACAGATGCGGGTTGCCGATGTCGCGGCAGTAGGCGCTGCCCTCGGAGATGTAGAGGACCCCGTCGATCTTGTAGAACCGCTTGTTGTCGAGAAGCGTCACCTGACCCGAAGCGGCGAACCCGACCCGGCCACCCTTGTCGGCGCTCATGGTCCAAGCGAAAGAGAATTCCTGGACCGGAATCTCCAGTGACTGGGTCATCGCGTGAGTCCCCGCTTTCTTCTCGCGTCGGCACCTTTCCCTGAAGATAAGGATTTCTCAGGGATCACCGAAGCTAACGGGGAACTTTTCACCCAATGGGTCGATGGTCGGAAAATTGATGTTCTCATGCGCATGAAACACCGGTTACCGGCGCTAATGGGTGAAGGTCGCCACGGCCCGTAAAAACCGGGACCCACCTGGGAAGACAATTTCGTCTCCCCGGTGGACCCCGGCGGTCTTCCAGTGCGGAAAGGCTCTCAGCTGGTGATGTCCTTCGTCGCGAACCGGCGACCGGCCAGTAGGAAGAAAACTGTGCCGTACAACGCCGCCGACAGCATGCCGTTGGCCATGTTCGTCCAGTCGACGTCGGTCGAGATCAAATCCATCCACGAGAACGCGAAATGCGTCGGCAGGTAGTCCCGCAGTCCTTCCAGTGCGGTGATCTGGTCGAGGATCTGCGAAACGATCGCGACGATCACCGCGCCGCCGACGGCGCCGAGCGGGGCGTCGGTGGCGACCGAGAGCAGCATCGCCAGGCCGGCCACCCACGCGAGCTGCAGGATGATGTAGATCGTCGCCAGCCCCATGGCTATGAGACTGTCGCCGAACGTCACCGCGTCCCCGGTCGGGCTGATCGCGTCGCCCGCGCCGTACCAGATGACGCCGACCACCAGCGACACCAAGGGCAACAGGATCAGTGCGACCGCCGAGAGGATGCCGGAGACGATCGCCTTCTGCCGCAGCACGCGATGCCGGGGGACCGGCATCGCGAGCAGGTACTTCAGGCTCGACCACGAAGCCTCGCTCGCGATCGTGTCGCCGTAGAACAGCGCCACGATCATCGGCAGCAGGAACGTCCCGGAGACGAACAGTGCGAGCACGACGAAGTTCGGCGCGCTCGCGGTGGCGAGGTCGACGAATCCGCCGCTGCGGCGGTTCGGGCTGGCCTGTCCGATCTCGAACGCGATCACCAGGATGAACGGCAGCAGCGCGACGAACCCCAGCATGAGCTGGGTCCGGCGCCGTTTGAGCTGCCGTTTCAGCTCGACGCCGAGCCGCAACGTCCGGTCGGCGCGGTAACCCGCCACCGCCCCGTCCGGGCCGACCTCGGTCCGTTCGTGCGACGCGACCTCGGTCAGCTCCAGCAGTGCCGCCGGATCGGTGTGCACGCCGTGATCCGCCCGGGTCACCGGGGGAGAACCATTGGTCTTACTCACCCTTCGAGTCCTCTCCGACCAGCTGCAGGAACGCGTCTTCCAGACGGCGCCGCGGCCCGGCCTGCTCGACCGCGACCCCGGCCCGCACGAGGGCGGCGACCGCCTCGGCGCGTGCGAGACCGTCGAGGTCCGCGTGGACCAGTTCCCCGTCGACGTCGACGCCGGAAACGCCGCCGACCTTCCGCAGCGCTTCGGCCGCTTCGGCGGGCTTGTCTACCCGGAACGTCGCCTCGCCGCTGGACGCGGCCAGTTCGCCGACCTCACCCGAGGCCACCAGCATGCCGCGGTGCATCACGACCACGTGCGTACAGGTCTGCTCGACCTCGGCCAGCAGGTGGCTCGACACCACCACGGTGCGTCCCGTCGCCGCGTAGCGCTGGAGCACCTCGCGCATCTGGTGGATCTGTGGCGGGTCGAGCCCGTTGGTCGGTTCGTCGAGCACCATGAGCTCCGGCAGGCCGAGCATCGCCTGCGCGATCGCGAGCCGTTGCCGCATGCCCTGGCTGTAGGTGCGGACCCGCCGGTTCACCGCGTCGCCGAGCCCGGCGATCTCCAGCGCCTCGGCGAAATGCGCCCTCGCCATCGGGCGGCCCGTGCTCGCCCAGTACAGCTCCAGATTCTCCTTGCCGGACAGGTGCGGCAGGAAGCCCGAACCCTCCACAAAGGACCCGATCCTGGACAGCACCGGCGCACCGGGTGCGATCAGGTGGCCGAACACCCGGATGTTCCCGGCGGTCGGCGTGATCAGCCCCATCAGCATGCGCAGCGTCGTCGTCTTGCCCGCGCCGTTCGGCCCGAGCAGGCCGAGGACCTGGCCGGGTTCGACCCGGAACGACAGATCCTTCACCGCGACGAACCCGCCCGCGTAGGCCTTGTGCAGTCCTTCGATCACCAACGGCGTCTTCGCCAGGCTTTCGTCGACGTCGTGGGCGCGGCGGCGGCGGAACGCGGCGATCACCGTGATCGCGATCCCGGCGAGCAGCGTGCCGGCGATACCGAGCAGCTGCGCGGTGGGCGCCGCCGCGCCGACCGAAGTGCCGGGCACGACCGGGACGCCGAGCTGTCCGCCGTCGGCCAGTCTGATGCGGAACACCGCGGGCTCGACCGGCGTCGCGAATGCCTGGTCCGTGGTGCCGACGACGAGCCGGAGCGTGTGCCCGGCTTCCAGCGGCCGCACGACGCCCGGCAGGGTCACCGTCACCTCGACCGCGCTGCCGTCCGCGGGCAGACCGGAAACGCGGAACGGCGCGACGGCGTTGGCCGGGAGTGTCCGGACGCCTTCCGAGTTGACGTCGTAGAGCTTCGCGAACAGCACCGCTTCCTTCTGCGGTGCCGCCGCGGCCGGATCCGCCGAGACCCGCAGGCGGACCGTGGACGAACCGGCCACGATCGTCTGCGCGTCGAGCGGCCGCGTCGCGAACTGCGCGGCCTGACCGGGTGGGTCCACACTGAACAGTCCGGACAGCCGGGAGGAACCCGCCACCGCTCCGTTCAGTCCGGGGATCCCGCTCACCGCGGCGGGATTTCCGCCGGCGGGCCGGACGACCGGCTGGGCTGGGCCCTCAAGCGCGAACGACCGCCGCTCGGTGGCGTCCCCGGTGGCGCCCGGGTACGCGGGTGCCGTGACGGTCCGGACCGAGGGGGTGCCGTTGGCCCGTAACGTGCCCTGGATGTCGTAGCTGAATCCGGTGCCGGGATCCGTGCCCTGTCCGGTCAGCGAGAACTTGAGGAAGTCGGCGATCTGCGCCCGCAGCTTCTGACCGGGCTTCCCGCCGTCGTGGCCGCCGGTGTACCAGATCGTGCGGACCTTGCCGCCCGCCGCGGCGATCTGCCTGGCGGTCGCGTCGGACTGGTCCAATCCGAACAGGGTGTCGCTTTCGCCCTGCACCAGCAGGGTCGGCACGGTGATCTTGTCCGTCACGGACGCGGGGGAGACGCGGCGGAGCAGGTCGACGGTGCGCCGGCTCGCCTTACCGGTGGTCGCGAGTTCGGTGTAGGCCTGGCAGACGTCGGCGGTGAACCGTCCACAAGGGTCGGCTGGGCCGGGCGTCGGCCGCTGACCGTTCGGGCCGCCGAGCGGAAGTGACTGCGCCGCGGCGCCCGCCGCGGCCGCGCCCTGGGAGGCGCCGGACTCGCTGGTCTCGTCACCCGCTTCGGGTGCGTCGTTCGAAGGCGATCCACCCTGCGCCGCACCGGAACCGGCGGAGAAGAAAATGCCCGCCCACGACCTCTTGAACACGCCGTCCGCGGTGAACGCGCCGGCGGCGGGAGTGGTGGCGGCCGACGGCGTCGCCGAGGCGGCGTTCGGGAAGAGGCCCTGCGCGAGGTCGTTGTAGGTGATGACCGGCGCGATCGCGTCGACCCGCTTGTCGGTCCCCGCGAGCAGCAGGGAAAGCGCCCCGCCGTACGAAGCGCCGGACACGGCTACCTTCGGGTCGCCGTTCTCGCTGAGTACCTCGGGCCGCTTGGCCAGGTCGTCGATCAGCCTCCGGGCGTCGGCGACTTCGCGGTCGGGGTCGTTCAGCGCGATCTTCCCGGTGCTCCGGCCGAAACCGCGTGCGGACCAGGCGAGCACGACGAAACCCTTGTCGGCGAGTTCGCGGGCTTCGGTGGCGACACCGTTCTTGTCGCCCCCGAAACCGTGGGCGAGCAGGACGGCGGGTGCCGGGGTCCGCTCGGGGACGTACAGCGTCGTGTCGATCTTGACGACCTCCGACGAGCCCGGTGTTTCGGGCAGGTCGAGGATCGCTTCCTGGGTTTTCACTGCGGACGGAGCGGGTTCACTGTTCGTCCACACGACGGCCGCGGCGGCCAGGACCACCACGACCGCGGCGAGCGCGGTGAGCTTCGCGCCTCGCGTGCGAGGGAGCGGGATTCGGGGCACGGAACGACCGTATTCGCCCGAAGCTGAGAACGCCTCACCGAGCTCACGCAGACCACACAAGCGGGACGTTAGGCGCTCCGTCGAAACGGGTATCCCTCAAGGTGAGACGGTGAGTGTGACGGGAGTTACGCCATCATCTTGGTGACAAGGGCAACCTTAGCTGGCGTCACGCGTACAGACAGGTCAAACTGGACCAGCTGTGAGGGGAGTATTCCTTCGCGGCGGTGTCGTCAGCACGGTGGTCTTCGCAGGCCCCCGGCACCGTCGGCCGGTCCAGTACCGGCGGAAGAGACCTCCGGTTAGTCGCTGCTGTGCACTTTCCGGAGGGTTGGTTACATGTCTGTTCCCCTGTGGCTATGGATCGCCACGGTCGGCGGTCTGCTCGCGCTGATCGCTCTCGACCTGGTCATCGTCGATCGCAAGCCGCATGAGGTCACCACCGGTGAAGCCGCTCGGTGGGTCATCTTCTACGTCGCCGTGGCCATCGCGTTCGGCATCGGTGTCTGGGTCTTCGGGGGACACGACCCCGGCGTCGAGTTCTTCACCGGGTACATCACCGAGTACTCGCTGAGCGTCGACAACCTGTTCATCTTCATGATCATCATGACGTCGTTCAAGGTGCCCGCGATCCACCAGCACCGGGTGCTGCTGATCGGCATCCTGCTCGCGCTCGCCATGCGCAGTGTGTTCATCGCCGTGGGCGCCGCGCTGATCGCGCAGTTCGTCTGGGTCTTCTTCCTCTTCGGCGCCGTTCTCATCTGGACCGCGGTCAGCATGGTCCGCAACAAGGACGAGGACGAGGAGTACGAGGAGAACGCGCTCACCCGCGGGGTGCGCAAGCTCTTCCCGGTCACCAACGAGTGGCACGGCCACAAGTCGTTCGTGAAGAAGGACGGCAAGCGCTGGATCACCCCGATGTTCCTGGTGATCGTCGCGATCGGCAGCGCGGACCTGCTGTTCGCCGTCGACTCGATCCCGGCGATCTTCGGGATCACGCAGGAGGCCTTCCTGGTCTTCACCGCCAACGCGTTCGCGCTGATGGGCCTGCGCCAGCTGTACTTCCTGCTCGGTGGCCTGGTCACCAAACTGGTGTACCTGTCCTACGGCCTCGCGGTGATCCTCGCCTTCATCGGTGCCAAGCTGTTCCTCCACGCGTTGCACGAGTACCACGTCGTGCCGGACTGGCTGGACATCAACAACTGGGTCTCCCTCAGTGTCATCGTCGTGGTCTTGACGGTGACGACGGTGGCCAGTCTCGCGAAGGCGAAGAAGCTGGAAGCCGCTGAGCAGGAGTCTTCGATCAGTAGTTAGAGCTGCTAAGGATCGGGTACCGTCGGGGCCGTGCGTCCCGTTGACATCGAAGCCCTGACGGCCCCCGGCATCCCCGCACTGCGCGGCGACCTGCTGCTCACCGCGGTGAGCAGGCCTGATCTGAAGACGAACCGCTACCGGGGTGGCCTGCGCAAGGTCGATCTGGGCGGTGGCGGGGAAGAGCCCTGGACCCACGGGACCCAGGATTCCGCCCCCGTCATCTCCCCGGACGGCCGGTGGGTCGCCTTCCTGCGGGCGGAGGACGGCCCCGGGCGGGTGGCCAAGCCGCAGATACACGTGATCGCCGCGGCCGGTGGTGACACGAAGCGGATCACCGACCTGCCCCTCGGCGCGGGCGCCCCGGTCTGGGCGCCCGACTCCCGCCGGATCGCCTTCGTCGCCCGTGTGCCCGAGCCTGGTCGCTACGGCACGGAGAACGCGGACGGCGAAATACCGGAGCCTGCCGAAGAAGCGCCGCGGCACATCACGAACCTCTTCTACCGGGTCGACGACATCGGTTTCCTCAACGACCGTCCACAGCGTCTGTTCGTTGTGGACGCCGTCGCGGCGCTGGACGAGGCCGCGCCCGCCGACCTCACGCCGCTGACCGACGAACGCGCCGACGTCGAGCATCCCTCGTGGACGGTCGACGGTGAGTTCGTCCTGATCGTCGGGCCCCGTGACTGGGCCGTCGAGGACACCGTCCGATCGGACGTCTACGCCGTGCCCGCCGGCGGCGGCGAACCCCGGCTGCTGGTCCGCACCTCGGGCACCGCGGCCACCCCGGTTTCCATTCCGGACGGTTCGATCCTGTTCTACGGCACCGAATTTCCCGGTACGGAGGAGATCGCCCGCAACACCGGGCTCTGGCACGCGCCTTGGCCTTCCGGTGACGAGCCTTCGCCCGCGCGTCGGCTGACCGACATCGAAACGGTGGACTGCGACAACGCGGCCGGCCCGCCCGTCGTCCTCGGTGACGAGGTGCTCGTCGTGGTCCGCACCCGCGGCGCCGCCGAACTGCGCGCCGTTCCGCTCGACGCCGACCTGGCCGAGCTGAAGGCGTTGCGGTACCTGGCAGGCGAGTTCGCCGCGGTGAAGGCGTTCGTCGTCGACGGCGCGCGGATCGCCGCGGTGATCGGGACGCCCGAGAGTTCCGGCGACGTCGTGCTGCTGTCGGAGGAGAAGCCCCGTGTGCTCACGGACTACTCGAAGACGTTGCGAGACATCGGGATCCGGCCGCTGGAAGAACTGGACACGACCGCGTCCGACGGTCATCCGGTGCACGGCTGGATCGTCCGGCCCGAGGGTGACGGACCGCATCCCGTGGTCCTGATGATCCACGGCGGGCCGTTCGCGTCGTACGAATGGAAGGTCTACGATGAGGCGCAGGTGCTCGCCGCGGCGGGCTACGCGGTCGTCCTGGGAAACCCGCGCGGTTCCGCGGGCTACGGCGAGAGCCACGGGCGCAGTATCGTCCACGGCTTCGGTACCGTGGACGCGCTGGATCTGCTGACACTGCTGGACGAAGCACTTGAACTGTCTAATTTGGACAGTGACCGTGTCGGTGTGATGGGCGGTTCGTACGGCGGCTTCATGACCAGCTGGCTCGCCGCGCACCACGGCGGCCGGTTCCGGGCGGCGTGGAGCGAACGCGCGCTCAACGCCCACGACTCGTTCGTCGGCAGCTCGGACATCGGCTGGTTCTTCGCCGACGGCTACGTCGGCGACGATGTCGAAGAACAGCGCAAGCGCAGCCCGCTGACCTACGCGGGGAAGATCGGCATCCCGTTCATGGTCGTGCACTCCGAGCAGGACTGGCGATGCCCGCTGGAGCAGGCGCAGCGGATGTACGTGGCGCTGCGGCGCAACGGGGTCCCCGCCGAGTTCCTGCTGTTCCCGGGCGAGGGACACGAACTCACGCGTTCGGGGCAGCCGCGGCACCGGGTGCAGCGGTTCGACGCCTTGCTGGAGTGGTGGGGGCGCCACCTCTGATCGCTGGGTCACCAGATGAGATGAACGGGGCTTTCACTGCGAAATTCGCCATGAAAGTCCTGTTCATCTCACGCGAGGTGTGGGTGGAGTTGCGGCGCTGGTGGTTCCTGCTTGGGGCGAAGGGGACTTTCCCCTCATGTCACGCGGGGAAAGTCCCCTTCGGCAAGGTCGCGTTCTCCTGACGGCTTAGCTGGAGCTGTCCGGCAACGGGGTGTTATGAAAGGCTCGTTCGGCAACGCTGAAGGTCAGCTCAGCAACGTGTAGTTCAGCTCTTCGCACACCCGGCCCAGCGGGACGTCGAGTCCAGGGTGGTCCAGGGGGAGCAGCACGTCCGGCGCGATCGGCAGTGAGTTCCCGGCGGGTGGGTCCCACAGTGCGAGCGCGGGGCCGCCGGAGTCCATGGACGATCGGTACCAGACACCGTCGAGGTCGCCGAAGGCCGCGCGGATGGCGCGAGCCCAGGCCTGGGTGATCTTCTTCGGGCCGCTGGAAATCTCCTGCGAGGCGCCGACGCGGGTCGGCCACAGGCCGGCGAGGTCGAGCAGTCGCAACGTGCGGGTCGGCCGGACGACGACCAGGCGCGGGCCGCGGGATTTGCGGTCGACCGTCGATGTGGTCTGGAAGACCTCCGCGATGCTGGTGCGCACGGTGAGTCCGAAGTACAGGACACCGTTTCCGGGGTCGGTCACCGGACGACCGCCGCGACCGGGGGTCTGCGGGTCGAAGCGGCCGTGTGGGAGCGGGCCGCTGTAGCGGAACGAATTCCACTGCTGGGGGTGGTTGCCGTGCGCGGTGAAGATCCTGACCAGCCTGGTGCCGGGGTGCACCGCCACCACGTCGTTGGTGCGGTGCAGCTCCTTGACCAGGACAGAGCGTGCGGGCGGCAGGGGGAGCCGGGCCATACCTCGGGAGTCGTCCGTCCTTGTCGGGTGATCTTGCTCGGTGGGGTCAGCCTACGGCCTACCCCCGACTGGAATTTTCCGTCGTCGGGCAAAACACCTTAGCGTCTGTGGTGAACCCGCGTCCGCGATCGCGTCGACAGGGCACTGTTTGGTCAGAATGGGGAGCCGAGCGTGGCCACCAGCTTGGCGACGTGCTCGGGGTCGCCGCCGGAGAGCAGCCATTGGCGCGGGGTGGCGGGATGCTCGTTGATCACCAGATCGGCCTGCGGCGTGCTCATGAAAGCGGCCACGACCAGCGCGGGCTGGTCTTCGGGCGCGGCGCGCAGCACGACCTCCAGGCCGGGCAGCACCCCGGAGCCGGTGAACTGCCAGGCCGGCAGCCGCCAGCCCTGGTCCTTCCAGCCGGTGAGCCTGCCTTCCTTCAGACGGTGGCGGATGCGGCTGTCGTCCACACCCAGTGCTTTCGCCGCTTCCAGCACACTCAGCGCGGAATCGGCGAGTACGGCGTGCGCGGCGACTGTGCGGGCACGGAAGTCCGGTTCGTCCTCGCTGCGGGGAGAGATGTCCAGGCCGACGTCGGTGAGCGCGGCGCGCTGATCCGCCGAGAAGTAGTGCGACGGATCGGGGTTCGGCGGGGACAGCCTCCGCGCCGCGTCCTCCACGAGGGTCAGGAACTCGTTGGCGTCGACCTTCAGGCCCGCCTTGGCGAGGACGTTCTCGAGCGCTATGGACATGCGCCTAGGGTAACTCGCCTGTGCGGGTTCGTGCGGTCTCATCTCGATTTCGTGGGTGAATTCACCAGAGATGAACACAGAGTGCACGGAATCAAACACGCGCAGTAGGCAATATCGTAATAGTGTGCCCGTATCGGGTGACCTTGTCCAGATATCTCGGCTTGACAGGCCAGTAGAGGGAACTTACCTTCCGAAGGGTAATCGATTTCTTCCCACCGCTTCGGAGAACCCGGCTGGTGTGGGGCCGGCTTGGGGGAACAAGGGGGTGGGGCGTTCCTGGGCGGCCGGTGCGAACCGGTCGCCCAGGCACGTCGTGCACCTTGATCCGTCCGCCTTGGGATCGCGCGGTATCAGGCGCGCCGTGAACTACGGCGCACGATCAGCTTCGCCTGCAGCGTGGTCGTCGTGGCCTGGCGCGTGCTGTCGCCGATCCGGGCGAGCAGCAACCCGGCGGCGACCTTGCCCACCTCGTTCGCGGGCTGGGCGACCACTGTCAGTGGCGGATCGATCAGTGTCGTCCACGGCGCGTCGTCGAACGACACGATCCCCACGTCCTGTCCCGACCGCAGCCCGCGCGAGGCCAGCGCTTCCAGGACACCGATCGCCATCGTGCTGTTGCCGACCAGCAGCGCGTCCGGCGGCTCGGGCTCGTCGAGCAGGCTGAGCGCGGCGATCCTGCCGCCTTCGGCGCGGAACTCGGCGCGGCGGGTGAGCGCGTTCTCCGCGCCGACGGCGTCGGTGTAGCCTGCCAGCCGGTCTTCGGCCGTGCGCACCCCGGGCGGCCCGCTGACGCAGGCGACGCGCCGGTATCCGCCATCGAGCAGGTGGCGTGTCGCGTCGCGGGCGGCGAGCCGGGTGTCGACCAGCACCTGGTCGCCGGTGTTCTCCAGCAGAGGCCGGTCGACGGCGACCACGGGCGTGCCGCGCTGGGTCAGCCTGTCGACGTTGGTGGCCCGGCCGGTGGGGGAGAGCACCACGCCGGCGACCCGTTCCTGGAGGGCGACGTCGATGTAGCGCCGCTCCTTCTCCTCGTTGTCGTCGGCGTTGCACAGCACCACCGAATAGCCCGCGGTCTGCGCGATGTCCTCCACGCCGCGGGCGATCGCGGTGAAGAAGGGGTTCTCCACGTCGGAGATGATGAGCGCGAGCACCGCCGTCTCCTGGCGGCGCAGGTTCCTCGCGAGCCCGTTCGGGTGGTATCCCAATTCCGCGGCGGCGGCCTGTACCCGCGCCGCGAGCACCGGGTCCACAGTGGACTTCCCGTTGAGCGTCCTCGACACGGTCGCCGTCGAAACCCCGGCCTTCGCCGCCACGTCGTTGATGGTGGCCACCGTGACCTCCCCTTCTGCAGGTGTCTTGACACCTTCGCACGGGAAGAATAGCTTGACCGACAATCGTTACCATCCGCTGATCGCGGTACTCGCCGTTCGGCTATCGGAGGTGTCGTGGGCGACCCGGGCCTGGTGCTCGGCATCGACATCGGCACCTCGAGTTCCAAAGGTGTCCTCGTCGATTCCCGGGGCACCGTGGTGGCAAGAGCATCCCGGCGGCACGACACTTCCCGGCCTCGTCCCGGCTGGTTCGAACACGACGCCGAAACCGTGTGGTGGCAAGATTTCCTCGCTCTGGCCAGAGAACTTTCCGCAGGCGCCGGGGATCATCCCATCATCGGAGTGTCGGTCAGCGGGATCGGCCCGGTGCTGCTGCCCGCGGATTTCTCCGGGAAACCCTTGCGCCCGGCTATCCTTTACGGCGTCGACACCCGCGCGCACGACGAAATCCGGGAACTGAACCGGGAATTCGGTGAAGAATCCATTGTGGAACGCGGCGGCAGCGCGCTCGGCTCACAGGCCGTCGGCCCGAAGTGGCGCTGGCTGGCCAAAAACGAGCCGGAAGTGTTCGAACGCGCGAGGCTCTTCTTGATGGCGAGTTCGTTCCTCGTGCTGCGGCTGACCGGTGAGTACGTCCTCGACCACCATTCCGCGAGCCAGTGCGACCCGATGTACGACCTGCGCGAGGCCCGGTGGGCGCCGGACCGGGTGGCCGCGATCGCCCCCGGCATCGAGTTGCCAAGGCTCGCTTGGCCGACCGAGGTGGTCGGCTCGGTCACCGCCGAGGCCGCCGGGGAAACCGGCCTGCCCCAAGGTATTCCGGTGACGGCGGGAACGGTGGACGCCTGGGCCGAGGCGACCAGCGTCGGCGTCACCTCGCCGGGGGACACGATGCTGATGTACGGCACCACGATGTTCCTGATCCAGGTGCTCGCCCATCCCCGCCCCGGCCGGGGATTGTGGACGACCCGCGGCGCGTTCCCCGGCACTTATTCGCTCGCGGCCGGCATGGCCACTTCCGGCGCGATCACCGACTGGCTGCGCGATCTCACCGGCGGCGAGTTCGGCGAACTCGCCGCGGCGGCGGGCGATGTCCCCGCGGGCAGCCGCGGATTGCTGATGCTGCCGTACTTCGCCGGAGAGCGGACGCCGATACCGGATCCGGACGCGCGTGGCGTCATCGCCGGGCTCACCACTTCCCACGGCCGTGCGGAGCTGTATCGCGCGGCGCTGGAGGGCACGGCGTACGGGGTCCGGCACAACCTCGAAGCCATGCGGGAAGCCGGTGGCGGTGCGCGGCGGTTCGTCGCCGTCGGCGGCGGGACGCAGGGCGGGGTGTGGACGCGGATCGTCAGCGACGTCGCGCGGATCGAGCAGGAGATCCCCGGGGAAACCATCGGCGCCGCGTTCGGGAACGCCGTTCTCGCGTCGACCGCGCTGGGACGCGAACCGGATATCGAAGCCTGGAACCCGGTCGCCGAAATCGTCCGCCCGAGCGTGGACGCCGATGTCTACGACGAGTTCTACCCGCACTACCGCGCGCTGTACGGATCCACAATGGACACCGCGCACTTCTTGGCGCGGAAGAACGCCCTCGCCTGAACTCCGGCGAATTCCCGGCAATCCCGGCTCAGGTGCGCTTGATCGGCGTATCCGGCCGATGCCGCCAGCGAAGCGAGATCCGGCGCCGTCCAGGCGAGCCCGATGGCGCGCTGGAAACGTGTGACGCGCAGATAGGTCGCCGGTCCGTAGCCGACCGCGAGGGTGAACCGCCGCCGCAGCTGCCGTTCCCCGGTCGTGAACCGCTCCAGCGCGGCGGAAACCCGGGGGACGCCCTCGTCGAGCCTGGCGATCAGTTCCGAGATCTCCCGGTCGCCATGCCCGGCCCGGCGTTCCGCGACGACGTCGGCGAGCGAGGCGGCGCCGCAGAGCACCCGCTCGGCCAGCAGGCCGCCCTCCCGGCCCCAGAGGTCGCCGAGGGGGACGCGCTGATCACGCAGTTCGTCGGCGCCCAGTCCCAGGACCTCACCCGCCCGGCCAGGGGCGAATCGCACGCCACGCGCGCGGACGCCGGGCGGCGTTTCCCAGGTCCAGGCCGTGGTGTCCGGCCCGGCTACGAAGACCTCGCCGCCGCTCTCGACCAGGTCGACGCAGCCGTCGGGCACGATCCGCTTCGGCGCCTCGCCGCTGTCCTCCCAGCGGCAGCGCACGACGTCGCTCAAACCGCCGGGTGCCGTCGTCTCCCGATACACGGTTGCCATGATGCACCGGCACTACGACAGAATCGGGCCGTGTCGGAAGCAGAGATCGATTCACTGGCCTGGATCCACGTCCGCGACCGCCGTCTGCTGACGGTGCGGACCGAGGGCAAGGCCAGGTTCTACCTGCCGGGAGGCAAGCGTGAGCCGGGGGAGGGCGACGTCGCCGGGTTGTGCCGGGAGATCAGGGAGGAACTCGGCGTCGAACTCGACCCGCTGAGCTTCCGTTTCTTCACGGTGCTGAACGAGAAGGCAGACGGCTACGCGGACGGTCGCCGTGTCCGGATGACCTGTTACACCGCCGAACATCGCGGCAGGCCCGCGCCCGGCCGGGAGATCGCGGAGTCCACCTGGCTGTCTTCGACCGACGCCCACCTGTGCCCGCCGGCGGGGCGGCGGATGCTGGGGTTGCTCGCCGAGGCTGGTCTCGTCGACTGAAGGGTCGATATCACTCAAAGTGAGCTATCCGGCTTAGCCTGGTTGCGCCGATCGCCCTATGACCAGGTACTCCGTCCTAGTCAGGGCACCCAAAAGGGTGAATATCGGGTTTCTTCCCGATAACGGCTAACGCGGAGTCACCTCCGAGCGAAAAATAAGAGACGCACTCGATGGAAGTGCGCTCGGACGAGAGAAGACCTCTCCATGGGTGTTCCCACCGCGACCTCTCCGGCATCGGCGCCGGGACAGGGTGCTCCGGGCAGGCTGAAGCCGCTCGGGACCGTCGTGGTCGTGCTGGGGGTGATGGCCGTCGCCGTCACCCTGACCAGCTATGTGCTGCCGAAGGCCTCCCTGCCGGTGCAGAATCCGCCCGCGCCGCAGGTAGAGCAGGCCGCGGCCGCCGTCCGCACCGTGACGCACTCGGTCGTCTACGAGCTGTCCGGAGCGAAAGGCGCGCAGAACGTCACCTACGTCGCACAGGATTCGGAACTCATGCAGAAGACCGACGTGACGGCGCCGTGGAGCACCACCTTCGACCGCGCGAGCCAAGAAGGCCGCGATGAGTTCTACAGCATCTCCGCGCAGGGCGCGGGCAGCGGTGCGCTGCGGTGCCGGATCCTCGTCGACGGCGAGGTCGTCAACGACCGCACCGCCCCCGCCGCGGGCGCGCCGGTGACCTGCACGTCCTGATCAGCCGAAAGGCGACTGAAGATGCGACGTGTCGTTGAACCGCCGCACCGTCCAATTGTCGCCCGACACCACCAGATGTGAGATCGAGCCGTTGTCCGCCCCGAGGAACGCGAACCGGTTCTTCGCGGCACTGGCCTGCGCGAAGACCTCGCCGATGACGCCGCCGTGAGTGAACACGGCGATCCTCCGGTCCGGGTTGGCGGCCGCCAGCCTGCCGATGGCCGTCCGGATCCGGCCGCCGAAGCTCTCCATCGTCTCCGCGCCGGGGATGACGTCCCAGCGCTGCTCCTGCCACAGCTTCTCGACGATCGGGTGACCTTCGTGGGTGTAGCGCCGGAAGAGCCCGTTCTCCCAGTCGCCGAGGTGGATCTCCCGCAGGTCCGCCTCGACCTCCGGCGTGAACCCGAGTTTCGCCGCCAGCGGCGCCGCGGTCTGCGACGTCCGCCGCAGCGTGGTCACGTACAGCGCCGAGATCCGCTCGTCCGCCAGACGGCGCCCGACCCGCTCGGCGTGGTCCCTGCCCTCCGGCGCGAGGTCGGGGTCGGCCTGCCCATCGACCATGTCGAACGGCGAGCTGCCCTTAGCCGGGGCCGATTCTCCGTGGCGGACAAGGAAGATCTCGGTCGATCCCGGCGGGGGCGAGAACCGGTGCTGGCGGTATTCGATCTCCTGCTCAGGGGTGCTCATACCCGGACAATACCGAGCTAGCCCAGCTGTTTGTCCACGAAGCACCAGCGCCAGGTCTCCCCTGGCTCGTGGCTGCGCATCACCGGGTGCAGGGTGTCGTGGAAGTGCTGGGTCGCGTGTTTGCCCGGCGACGAGTCGCAGCAGGCGACGTTCCCGCATTTGACGCATTCGCGCAGATGGACCCAGGTGGTCCCGTTCTCGACGCAGACGGCGCACACGTCCGGGGAGCTGGGTTCGACCTGCGGCCAGTCCTTGGTCAAATGCTTGCAGGATCCCGCTGTCGCGGCGGGGGTGCGTAGTTCCCGATCGGAGTCCGGCACGGCCTCTTCCTCCTTGTCGAGCATGGATTCCTCGATGTCGAGGCGTTCGAGGATCCGGCGCAGGACATCATCATCGGCCATCCCGGAGTCGCGCGCCTCCAGGAACTTCTCCCGTTCGACTTCGAGCAGCTTCAGCCGGAGGCGGCGGTAGACGTCGCTCGGCGTCTCGGTCAGCGCGCTCTGCCTGCCGAGCTCCTCCCAAGCCGAGTCGGACCGGTACTGGAGCCGGCTGCGAAGCCGTTCGACGATGTCGTCCGGGTCCTCGGGGGTCCGGATCTTCTCCAGCTCCTGGAGCGCGGCCCGCGTCATGTCGTTGATGACGGCCGCCTCCTGCAGCGCGTCCTCGGCGGGATCGGGCGGGGGCAGTTTCAGGCGGCGCACCAGCACCGGCAGCGTCGTTCCGTGCAGCAGCAGCGTTCCCGCCACGATGACGAACGCGACCAGTACCAGCACGGCCCGCTGCGGGGTGTCCGCGGGCAGCACGAACGCCGCCGCGAGCGTGACGACCCCGCGCATCCCGGCCCAGGCGATCACCGTCGAGTACCGCCACGGCCAGGCGTGGCGGCGGAACACCCGCCGCGTGAGCCCGATCCCGATCATCCAGACGATCCGGGCGGCGATCGTCGCGGCGAGCGTGGCGGCGCAGATCAGGGCGAGCTCCAGCGCGCTCAGCCCGCTTTCGCCGACCTCGGTCATGATCCGGCGGACCTGCAGCCCGATCAGCAGGAAGACGATGTTCTCCAGCAGGAACTGAATGGTCTGCCAGTTCAGCCTGCTCGCCAGGCGGGAGCGGCCCGAAAGCATGCTGGGCGACTTGTGCCCGAGGATCAGGCCCGCGACGACCACGGCGATCACCCCGGAACCGTGGATCGCCTCGGCGGCCAGATAGGCGACGAACGGGACCACCAGCGAAAGCGCGGTGTCGCTGACCGGGTCCTGGAGCCGGGTGCGGATCGTCGCGGCGAGCGCGCCGACGGCGAACCCGATCACGAGCCCACCGCCGGCGGCGAGCAGGAAGTCCCCGCCCACCTGCAGCAGGCTGACCGAACCGGCGATGGCCGCGATGGCGGTCCGCAGCGCGACCAGCGCGGCCGCGTCGTTGAAGAGGCTTTCGCCCTCCAGCAGCCGGGTCAGTTTGCGCGGCATCCCGACCTTGCGGGCGACGGCGGTGGCCGCGACCGCGTCGGGCGGGGCGACCACCGCGCCGATCGCGAGCCCGGCGGCGAGCGGCAGACCGGGGATCACCAGCCACGCCACGACGCCGACCGCTGCCGTGGTGAAGATGACGAGCCCCACCGACAACAGCAGGATCGGCCCGCGGTTGCGGCGGAAGTCGATCAGCGAGGTCCGGATCGCGGTCGCGTACAGCAGCGGGGGCAGCAGCCCCAGCAGCACGACCTCCGGGTCCAGTTCGTACTCCGGTACGCCGGGGATGTACGAGGCGACGACCCCGACCGCGATCAGGCACAGCGGCGCCGACCAGTCGAGTTTCCGCGCCGCGGTGGTGACCAGGAGGACGGCCACCACCAGTGCCACTAGTTCTACCGCGATCTCCACGCCGCTCATCATCACCCGAAAGCCTCGGTGCGCGCGCACCGAGACCCGGCTACCGCTGTTCGATCCGCACCAGGTTGCCCGCCGGGTCGCGGAAAGCGCAGTCACGAACGCCGTAGGGCTGGTCGAGCGGCTCCTGGACGACGTCGGCGCCGGTCGCCTGGACCCGGTCGAAGGTCTCCGTCAGGTCCGGGGCGGACAGCAGGATGGCCCCGTAGGTGCCTTTGGTCATCAGTTCGAGGATCGTGGCGCGTTCCTCGTCGGTGATCTCCGGATCGGCGGCCGGGGGATGGAGCACGATCGACGTCCGCGGCTGCCCTGGCGGGCCGACGGTGACCCGGTGCGGGCCTTCCTCGCGCACTTCGAAGCCCAAGATGTCGCGATAGAAGGAAAGTGAGGCTTCGAGATCGTCGGCGGGGAGGAAGGACGCGTGGATCGAGAGGGTCATGCGGTCAAGGTAGGTCTGGGCGCGGTGAAGCCGCTTCTCTATTCCTGACCGGCCGCATGACCTGTTTGACGACGCAGCCGGGCATCCCGCGGCCCTCTTCCACCGCCTGCTTGCGGTAGGCGCTCGGAGACATCCCGACCAGTTCGGAGAAGCGGGTGCTGAACGTGCCCAGTGACGAGCAGCCGACCTCGAAACAGACCTCGGTGACCGACATGCCCCCGCGCCGCAGCAGCATCATGGCCCGCTCGATCCGGCGGGTCATCAGGTAGCTGTAGGGCGATTCGCCGTACGCGGCCCGGAACTCGCGGCTCAGGTGCCCGGCCGAGACGTGGACGCCGCGCGCCAGCGCCTCGACGTCCAGCGGCTGCGCGTAGTCACGGTCGATCCGGTCGCGGACGCGTCGCAGCATGGCGAGGTCGCGCAGGCGCGGGCCTGGGTCACGCTGTCCGGTCACC
Source organism: Amycolatopsis sp. cmx-11-51 (assembly GCF_047608665.1). Taxonomy (NCBI): domain Bacteria; kingdom Bacillati; phylum Actinomycetota; class Actinomycetes; order Pseudonocardiales; family Pseudonocardiaceae; genus Amycolatopsis; species Amycolatopsis sp. cmx-11-51. Next base: position 633,910 of record NZ_JADNQO010000003.1, read on the forward strand.
CGGAAAGCGTAACCCACGCTGAGACGGGAAAGGCCCCCTTCGCCGGGCGGCGAAGGGGGCCTTGAGCGACTCCGTGAGCTAGAGGGTGATCTTGTCGACGTTGGGGCCGCCGTTCGCCGTGGTGGCGACGGCCCTGATCTTGTTCACTCCCGCGGACAAGGTCATCTTCACGGTCTTCGTCGTCCAGTTCGGCCAGGCCCCGGTGCCGCCGAAGCCGACACCTGACGCGCTGACCGTGCCGTTGACGGAGAAGTCCAGCGGGCGGTTCGCCGTCGTCCCGTTGGCGTACCGGACGACGACGTCGTAAGTGCCCGCCGCCGGCGCGGTGACCGTCCACTCGACCGAGCTTCCGGCCACGTTGTCGTAGTTGACGAACCCGGTGCCGGTGAACCCGGCGTGGTTGGCCTCCACCGCGCCCTTGACGACCGTGGCGTCCTCGGCTTGGTAGTCGACCGGATTGCCAGGGCCGGGGCCCGAGCCGTCGGCCGGAACGGTCTGCGTGCCGGTGTTCCAGCCCGAGACCCGCACCGAAGGCTTGGAGCCCTTGAGGTCGGAGGTGCGGTACTTCGCGGTCAGCGTGGTCGTTTCACCCGGCCAGAGGCTCATCGCGTTGTCGTTCCACTCGACCGGGAGCACCGGCTTGCCGTCGGAATCCACGACCTTGGTGTCGACGTAGAACGCCGGGAGCTTGCCGCCCGAGGTGTTCTTCAGCGTCACCGTCGTGGTGGTGTTCCCGTCGGCTCCGGCGACTGATTTCGCCGTCGCGCTGACGGCAGAATGGCCGAGGTTGTTCAGCCCGGACAGGTCGGCGAAAGCGGACTGGGGGGTGTAGTACCAGTCGCTGCCGCCCCAGTTGAGCGTGTCCGCCTTGGTGGAGAGCCAGTACACGTTCCGGCTGACCTCCTTGCCGGAGGAGTCGGTGAGCACCAGCTTGGCCAGGTAGGTCGTCGACAGCCCGCTCACCGCCGGAACGGTGACCGCGGTGGCCTTGGCGCCCAGCGCGCCGACGGACATCCCGGTCTTGGTGTCGCTGTACTTCTCCGTGCCGTCGAGGTTGTACAGCTTCGTGGTCGCCGTCAGCCCGTTCACCGCGTTCGACGTCTGGTTGATCACCACGACCGAGCGATTGTCGTGCGAGTACTGGATATGCAGTGGCTCGTTGGCCTTCTTCGCACCGTAGTAGGCGCCGTTCTGGTCCAGGTAGGCGTCGAACAGCTGCCAGTGCAACGAGGTCCACGGGCTGTTGAGCATCCAATAGATCAACCCGGTCGACGGGTTGCTCGAGTCGGTGTAGTTGCGCGAGTGCGACTCGAACTCCGCCCGGACGTTCTCGTACTGCGCGAGCTGCGCCTTGCGCACGAAGTCGGTCAGGTTCGCGGCCGCGCCATACCGTTTGGTGAGCGCGTCACCGAACAGCTTCAGATTCGCGAACGTGGCCGAAGACGAGCGGTGGTACTGCGGTGCCGACGGGTTCTTCCACATCGTCTCCAGCTCGCTCGGCGACATCATCCGCTTCAGCGTGTCCATCGTCGGGATGTCGACCCCGGCGCTGGTCTCCGAGTTGAAGTTCCACGCGCCGCCACGGTCCTTCTGCGACTTGTCGTACCAGTAGACCGGCGGGACGTAGTCGTACGGGCCGTTCATCTTCATCCCGGACGCGCCGGTGATCGGGGACGGCCTCTTCGACGCCGACGGGATCACCGGGAGCTGGAAGTCGGCGGCCTTCATCGCGTCGAGGTAACCCTGCTCGATCCGCTTGTCCGGCGCGAAGTCGCTGCCGATGTGGAAGGAGATGACGCTCGGGTGGTCACGCAGGCGCTCGGCCTCGGAGAACATCGAAGCCTTGGCGATCGGGTAGTCCGATTCGACCCAGGGTTCACCCTTCTCCTCGCCGTTGACGTGGCCTTCCCACTTGTCGCAGCATTCCCAGCCGGGCATGGTCAGCACACCGAGGTCGTCGGCGAGGTCGAAGAACTCGTCCGGTTCGATGTGACCTTCCAGCCGGACCGTGTTGAGCCCGAGGTTCAGCACGTACTTGAGCTTGTCGGCCGCCGCGGTCTTGTCCCAGCGCAGGAACAGGTCCGGCGTGTAGCCGCCACCCCTGATCAGCAGCGGTTTGCCGTTGACGCTGTACTGGCGCCCGCCGCTGGAGTTCAGCGGTGCCTTGACGTCGCGGACACCGAACTTCGATTTCGAGGAGTCGGACGGCGCGCCGCCGACGCTCGCGGTCAGGTCGAGGTCGTACCGGTGCTGCGAGCCCATCCCGGCGGGCCACCAGAGGTTCGGGTTGCCGAGACCGATCACGGGGAAGGTGACGGTCTTGCGCTCCTTGGCCGCCAGCGAGACGGTCTGGCTGACCGGCTTGCCCGCGACCGTGCCGGCGACGGTGGTCTGCACCGCGTTCGCCGTGTCGTTGCGGACGTCGGCCTTCACCGTGAGGTCGGCGTGGTCGAGTGAGGAGTTCAGCTTCTGGACCACGTGGGCGCTGCGCAGCGCGACCGGCCCGCCGCGCCGGACGAGCACGTCACGCACGATGCCCATGTTCTGGTCCGGCGGGGTCTGCGCCCAGTCGATCCAGCCCATCGAGAGGTCGTTGTTGGGGTCGTTCGGGTAGACCTTGAACGCGACACTGTTGACACCCGCGCGGACGTGCGCGGTGATGTCCAGGTCGTGGCGCGTGTAGGCGCCGTTGACCTGGTCCTTCGTCGCGATCTTGGTGCCGTTGACCCAGACGTCGGCTTTCGAAAGCACGCCGCTGAAGTCGAGATAGGTGCGCGAAGAGGTGTCCTCGACGTTCAGATCGGTGCGGTACCACCACGGCACGGAGAACTGCGCCGCCGGGACGTTCTTCATGTTCGTGGAGTAGAACGGGTCGGCGTATTTGCCGTTCCGCAGCAATCCGGCGTACACCGTCGACCGCGACGACACCGGATACCAGCCGGCGGTGGGGAAGCCCGGCTTCGACACCGCCGAGTCATCGCCGACCTGCGCCGAGGACTGGATCACGAAGCCGGGGATCGGGGTGGCGTTGCCCGCGGCGGCGCCGACGGACAGCGGAACGGCCACTTCCGCGCCGACGGCGGCGGGAGCGGTGGTCACCCCGCAAACCGCGGCGGCCAGCGCGGTGACGGTCAAGGCCAGTAACGGGATCCGGGTTTTCTTCTGCCGAAAACTCACGAGCGCGCCTCCTCGGGCACACGGCGGCGAACCTGGGCGGAAATCGTTAAGAAAGTTCCCTAACAATGTGGGGAAGATAGTAGCCGCCACGTTGCGCGGGGAACAGACCCTTGCGCCGGGTTCGTCAGCGGTGGCCGGTGAGCCGGGTTGCCTCCCGGTCGTGGAGCCGTCCTGCAAGAAGACCTGGGAGATCCCCGGTGGCGCGTGCGACGAGGGCGAACCGCCTTTGGTGGACAGCGGAGCGCGAACTCGGAATCGTCGCGCGGCGAGTCACCGCGGCGCTCGGAGCCGCCCGGTCCGGCGGCTCGCGATCTGCAAAAGCGGCCGCCCCGTCAGCTGACCGGTGCCACGTAGATCCACTGCCCGTCGACGCGGACGAAGTGGCTGTTCTCCTGCATGCTGTCGGCTCGGCGATCCTGCCGGTAGTGGGCCCGGAACTCCACGGTGCCCTCGTGCTCCAGCAGTCCGCCGCCGGTCTTGCCAAGGATCTCCAGGAACATCCAGCGCCGGCCAGGGTCGAGTTCGAGGTCCGTCGGCCGGGTCTTCGGGTGCCAGGTCTCGGTGAGGTACCCGGTGTCGCTGACGGCGAACGCGCTGAACCGCGACCGCATCAGGAGTTCGGCGGTCGGCGCGGTGGCGGTTCCCCGGTGGAAGCGGCCGCAGCAAGCGCCGTAGGGCTCGCCGAGGCCGCACGGGCAACGGGATTCGTCGATGATCACAGGCACGACGGCGATTGTGTCATCGCGCCACCGCGGTGGCTTCGAGGTCCCGTGCCTGCTTGAGCCAGCCGGCGAACAACTCGGCGTCGATGTCGTCGACCGAGCGCAGTTTGACGTGCGCCATCTCCCGTGCACTCGCCTCCAGCCTGCCGGACGGATCGTCGATGGCCTGTCCCTTCCAGAGGGCGAAGGTGACGTAGGACGAGTACGCCTTCACCAGGCAGACGAGGTTCTTCCCCGCGGCTTCGCCCGCGCTCCACGTCGGGGAGCCGTGGTACATCGCCTCGATGGAGCCGGGCAGTGCGGCGTTGACGATCGGGCGCAGAGCGACGGCGGTTTCGCGCAGGCCCTCGGGCAGCGCGGCGAGGTAGTCGTCGACATTCGCGAACTTGGCCATGACTTGTTTCCCTTCGATCGGTGTGCTGTCAGCTAACCCTCCGAAGGTTCAAGTTGTCAAGACAAAAAAATTATTCGGTGGATCGGTAGTTCCGACCTCGTGCTTCCAGTGTCTCGCGGATGACGCGGAGCGCCTTGAGGCCGGCGGGGTTGGGCGGGTTCGGGATCCTTGGGTTCGTTGCCGTCGGGGTCGAGTCAGGCGAGTAGGTTGTCCCCGAGTTTCGAGACCTGCCGGGGACCCGCGTCCCGAGCCAACGTGGCGAAGGTCTTCTCCGCATGCTCCCGATCCTCCACGGCCACCTCGGCCGGGATCTTCCGCAGGATCTCTAGGATCTGCTTGATCCGTTCTTCCCCGATCGCACCCTCGGCGGCCGCGGCAGCGGTGGTGGGCGCGAACGGCGGGATCTCCGTGCCGTCGAGAGCGCGTGTGGGGTTCAGGTCGATCGCGCGATTCACCTACGGCCGTGCCTCACCGGCAGACAACCCGGCGATATCGGCGAACCACGCAATCGTCGTGCCATAACCGTACAAGTCTTTCACGCCACGAGATTCGATCTCCGCCAGATACTGCCCCAGACCGGCGGATGTCATCCTCATCACCTGCAGGAGCCGCTGCACGCCGTGGGCAAGCTCCAGCTTGCCGGCACGCCACAGTTCTTGCGGGGGTTCGTGAAGGATCGTCTCGGACACCCCTCCATAATACCGCAATTCTATCGAACAGGTGTTCGTAATTTCGCGTTACCGCGAAACGGCACATTTACCACTGAAGGGTGACGCGTACGAGTAGTGGCGATTGCAGACGGAAGTCGATTTCCCAGGCAACCCTGCCGCGTCAAAGGACGAAAGATACAGAGCCCGTGAAGGCCTCCTTGCCTACTCTCAAGGCAGGAAGGAGGCCATCGCTACCTCGCGAGGACCTGTACCTCAGCGGTCACTGGCGTCTGGATCCCTTTCGGCAGTGCCTGCCAAAAGCTCACCCCACGATACCCGCGCAGGCTTCGACCTTAAGCAAGTAGCCGACTACTTGCGAAACGGAATCGCTTAGCGTCGGCAGCATGACGTTAGTGGAACTGACCCGCTTCAAAGTCCTGCCCGCTCGCGCGGACGAACTGCTCCAGGCCTGTCCCACGATGCCCGCCGAGTTCCGCGCCGACAGGGAGGGCTTCCTCGACGAGCCCTGACTCGACGTCGTGTGGTGGCGTTCCTCCGAGTACTTTGCCGCCTCCAGCGAGCAGGGGCGAATCTGCCGATGATCAAAGCCTTCTTCGCGCTCATCGCGTTCAACAGCAAGAACGACGGTCTCTTCATCTTGTTCACGGACGCCACGAGCGGCGTGACCACCCAGGCGGCGAACCGTTCGCTCGCGGTGCCCGCGCCCGTCGAGGACGGGACCGTCCTCGACTTCACTCGCGCGGCGAATCTGCCGTGCGCGTTCACCGAACCCCTGCCACCGGCGGGCAGCAATCTGCCGTTCGCGGTGAAAGCGGGGGAGAAGAGGTCTCAAGAGCGGCAGGGCTGAACCGTCGCGAGCGCCGTCATCGCCTCCTGTTCGCGCTGAGCCAGCTCGGACAGGACGGTGGACGCGTCGGTCAGGTGCCGGATGTCGCCGGTTTCCCCCGCCTGTGTGAACAGCCGTGCGACTTCGGTCCACAAAGGAGCGATCTCGCGGTATTTCTCATGGGCGGTGCGGAGGCCGACGTCGTCGACGAGTGCCGCGCCCTCTTCGAGGAAGTCGCGGTAGATCCGCCGGAAGAGTGCGCCGCCGGTCCCCGCCCGTTCCATCAGGACGGCGGCCTGTGGGAGGTCGCGGGCGGGATCGTTGCCGCGGTCGAGCCATTTCCGGACCTGGACGGCGGTTTTGGCGATCCCGCGGTACCCGAAGTTGGCGATGGGCGGATTGAGGAACTCCGTCGCGTTCGCGCGTACGGCGGTGCGGATGGCGTCGGGAAGCGGTGTCGGAGGGGCATCCGCGGTGATGGTGAACGAGAGGTTCTTCGCGGTCATGGGCCCCTTCTCGCCACGAGCGCGTTCCAGGCTGACACGGGACGTCGAGACGGAACCACCCTGTTGCGCCGTGTCGATCAGGAAGGCGTTTTCGTCGTCGTAGCCGTACAGGGCGGCGAAGTGTCCTCCGAAGTGGACCTTCGAGGTGAAGTACTCGAGGTGGTACGAGTCGAGCTGCAGGCCGACAGGGACACCGGCGTCGATCTGCTCGGCCACGTTCCGCCAAGCCGTGCGTGCCGAAGTCGTTTCCTTCACCCGCAAGGTTAGTCCGAGACGTTCGGTCAGCTTCCGGGTAATTTCGGCGGGTTTGCTGCGCCCACCCAGGAAGGGGAACGGCAGGTTCTTGCCGTCCCAGTAGATGAAGCCCAGACCTTCCCCGAGCCCAAACAGCATCGGCTCGGACAGCTCGATCCCGGCGTGGCGCAGGAGGACGTCGAGGGTGCTGGTCTCGCAGTGCTCGCCGCCCTCGGTCTTGATGCCGTCGAGGATCACGAGGTCACCGGCCAGGCGATCTCGGTGCGGTAGGCCTCCGGCGCGACCGAGGGCCCGGGTGCCACGAGATACAGCTCCTCGGCTGGCCCTGTCGGGACGCGGTCGCGTTCGGCGATCCAGCGGCCCAGCGACCGGTACGCGGTCTCGACGTCTTCGTAGTCACCCTCGTGGATCGTCGCCGCGATCAGGCCGCCGGGAAGCTCGGCGGAGTCGATCTCTCCGGCGGGGCGCACCGGTCCGTCCACCGGGACGAACAGTTCAAGGGTCAGCTCGTCGGGATCGTCGGTGAGGTACCGGGTTCCGGGTGGCCCGGCAGGCGTGACGCCTTGTGCTTCGAGAGCCGCGAACAGCCGGGCGTACGCCGGTCCGATCAGTTCGGCCAGGCCACTCAGCGGGGTTCGGATCGTCAGGAACGCGATCTGCTGTGGCGCGCGCACGCGTTCGTAGACATGCAGCCACCGCGTCGGCTCGGCCAGCACCGAGTCGAGTTCGCCGCTGATCGCCGCGAGTTCCGCCGCCCGCGCCGCCACCCGGTCGTGGTGCCGTTTGATCGCGGCCTTCACGTCGTCCGCGCTGCCCGCGGCGAGGATTTCGGCGATGTCCGCGAGCGGCACCTCCAGTTCCCGTAGTCGTCGGATCAGGCCCGCCCGGGCGAACTGGTCGAGTGAGTACCGGCGGTACCCGGTGTCGGGATCGATTCGCGCGGGCACGAGCAGGCCGAGCCGGTCGTAGTTCCGCAGCGCGCGGACTGACAGCCGGGTGGCGTGCGCGAACACGCCGATCGGCATCAAGGTCGTCATGGGGCCAGCTTGAACCCTCTCCCGGGGAGAGGGTCAAGCCGGTATCTCACCCCAGTGACAGCCGATCGAGATCCGGGGCGGACGCGTGGTCGTTGTGGAGCTTGATCGTGTTCGCGCCCGCTTTCAGTTCGACCGGCAAGGACGTCGTGAGCCGGGTGTTGCCGGAATACGCGGCGGATCCAGCGACTCGACACCGGTTTCCTTGTGTCACTGCGGGTCATCGGTCAGGTAGAGGATCGTCCGGACGCCCTTGGCATTGCCTGCTTTGACGAGTTCGCCGGGGAGGTCGCGTTGGGTGGCGCGGCTGCCAGGGATCTTCGACGGCCAAGGCCGCGCGTAGCCCAGCCTGCTGTGGAAGGTGGCGAGCACGATGTAGGAGGCACCGAGCTTGCGCGCTTCGTCCACCCAGTAGTCGGCGCTCCAGCCGCCGTCGGTGACGGCGCGTTCCCAGGCCGCGCAGTCGGTTTGGCGTGGCGCGGTGAACATGCCCCAATGCAGTAAGAGTCCCGCGGTCGCCTCGCGCATCCACTTCTGGCGGGGATGGTGCACCGCCGCGCTCGCCATCGGCGTGGTGAGCAGGCCTGCCGGCAGGGCGAGGACAAGGGCGAGCCAGGCGGTGCGTTGCGCTCGAACTCTCATGACCATCCGCTCTCATCCGGGCGTGATCGCCGAGAGATCCGATGATTGTGGCTGATATCCGACTGGTCAAGAGCCGTTGAGTGAGACATGGCTTTAGTCATCGGAGGTATGTCGTGACGAAGCCCCCTCGTCGGCAGGGCGAAGGGGCCTGTCGGTCGCGACTCAGATGTTGAAGCCAGGATGGGTCGCGAAGGCGTTGTCGATCACGAGGTTCCCGCGCTGGCGGGCTCGTTCACGCAGCGCCGACGTCGTACGGGCGCCCTGAGCGTAGAACCACCACAGGTACAGCGCGCCGTACATCCACGCGCCTTCGTAACCCCACGTCGAGTCGGCGCCGCTCTTGCCGGCGCCGAACACCGAACCCGCCGGGAAGTTCGCGTTGTGCGGCTTCCCGCCCTGATGCCGTGACTCGTGGATCAGCGTCTCGGCGCGGCCGGGAACGTCCTTGGAGTACCAGAAACCCAGGTACAACTCGATCCGGTCGTCGGTGAACGGCCCGGAGAAGGACGTGGCGATGGCACTGCCGTCGCCGCAAAGCGAGCGCAGGTCGTCGCAGTTGTCCCGGACGTAACGGCGCGCCCAGTTCAGCATCGCCCCGGAATAGGCGTCGTTCTCGTAGTCCTGCGCCGAATAGGTCAGCAGGTAGCAGGCGTTGAATGTCCGCGCCAACGGCTTGTCGGTGTTGCACGCGTCTTCCCAGCCGAAGCCGTCGTCCCAGTAGTCCTTGTTGCCCGAGAAGCCATAGGTGTTCCAGAAATAGTCGATATAGGTCTGATTGCAGATCGAGGCACCGTAGAAATTGTCCCCGGTCACGTTCTTGTCCGGCACTGTGTAGCTGCAAGTGGCCATCGGAGATCACCTGTCCGTAGAAGGAATTCTTTGTGATTCAGGAGCGCGGGGGCACGGGCGGCGGGACGTCGTCGGACCGGGTGTCCTTCACGTATCGGCCGCCGACGGCCTGCGGGACACCGCGGACGTCGACCCGCCGGATGTTCAGCAGCCGTTCGTCCTCGGTCCCGCCGAGTGCCTCACGCACCTGGGCGGTGAGGTCGGTGTCACCGGTCTCGGCGATGGCCTGGACCGCCGCGCGCCGAACCGTGAACACCTCGTGCCGGATCTGCCGCAACAGCAGTTCCCCGGCCGCGCCGTCCCCGGCGGATGCCAGGCGTGCCAAGGCTTCCACGGCGGTGGTGCGGATGAGCACTTCTTCACCGACGGTGCTGATCCCGTGTGCCGGGTCCTCGGAACGCTCCGGCGGGATCGGCTGGCGCAGCACGTTTTCGAGCACGGAAACGGCCGCGGGGTGCCGCAGGTCGGTGAGCAGCTGTACCAGGCCCCAGCGTTCCAGGTACTGGTCCTCGTACAGGGCGTCGTACTGCGCGCCGAGCGCGGGGACGACTTCGTCCGCGCGCTCGCGAAGCCGGTCGAGGCTTCGCTGGTAATTGCGTTCGGCGTCCTCGCCGGAGGCGGCCATGGTCTCGGCGGCCTGGGTGACCAGTTCGCCGATTTCACTGTTCGAGAAACTTCCGAGACCGGAACTGTCGGGTCCCGCTTCGAGATTGTCGCCACCCGGGCCCAATGACGGGGTGTCGGGATTGCGTGGGGTCGGCATGAGGTTCTCCTTCGCAGCGGTGATGATGCTGACGAAAGGAAGGAACGCGATGCCGGACGGCAGATACCTGGTTTCCCGAAAAGTTGCCTTTTGGGGCGTTCCGGGATTTCACTGCGGGAATCCGAAAAGAATTCACGGATTCCCGCTTGGTGATCAATAAACTACATCGATGACGACACGGTTGGGATAAGTCACCGTGACAGCTGCCCTGGGCGGGACGCCGAGGCCGATGGACAGAACGCCTTTAGATCGCCGGTGACCGCGACCGCCATGACGTTGCGCAGAGCGCGGTCAAGGCTTCTTGGTGGCAACGGTCGACCAGGTTCTGCCGCCTTGAGTTCCCCAGCCGCGTTCGCGCCACTCCGCCACGTGCGGTCGCTGTTCGCCCAGCGTCGAGTCGTCACCGTGCCCCGGGTAGAACCACGTCTCGTCCGGCAGCTCGTCGAAGACTCGCGAAGACACGTCGTCGACCAGCAACGCGAAGTCCTCCGGCGAGTTCGTCTTGCCGACGCCGCCTGGGAACAGAGTATCGCGTCAGCGGTGAACAAACCAGGGTGGATGTAGCTCAGCGGGCTACACCTGGCTACACTTGTCCAATGAAGGTGATCACCCAGCGCGAGTTTCGCAACAACTCCGCTGCCGTCATGAACGCCGTCGAGGCCGGTGAGGTTTACCACGTAACTCGCAACGGCGTCGAGGTGGCTGAGCTGCGGCCGATACCTCGCAGGCGGCGTCTGACCGCTGAGGAGCTGGTCCAGAAGCATCGAAGGTTGCCGAAGGTTGAGGCAGCCCAAATGCGGCAAGAAGCCGACGAGTTCTTCGGTACCGAAGACCGTGTTGATTCTGACGACATGTGGAAGCGGGCTCGTGGCTGAACGTCACGAAGCAGGTGTGCTCGACACCTGCACCTACATCGACCTTGGTCTGCTTGACACTGCTGCACTGCCGAAGCTCCCGGAACTCACCGCTGTCACCATGGCCGAGCTCCATCAGGGGGTGGCGATGGCGAAGGATGCCGCCGTCCGCGCGGCGCGCACTGAGAAACTCGGTGCCGCGATCGTCGACTTCGCCCCACTTCCGTTCGACGGTGATGCCGCTGCCCGGTACGGAACATTGGTCGCGCTGGTCCTCGCGGCGAACCGGGATCCGCGACCTCGGCGAATGGACCTGATGATCGCCGCCATCGCGTCGTCGCGAGAGCTGCCGCTGTACACGCGGAACGAAGACGACTTCAAAGGCCTGGGCGGCATGGTCGAAGTCATTGGTGTCTGATCAGGTGCGCTTGGCGTGGATCATTACGTCACGTTCACCGAGGACGGTGAGGTCGTCGGCGTCCTGGTCAAGGATGGACGTTCGTGGCGCAGGGCCGACGGATACGCCCGTCAATCGGTGATCATGGCGGACTCGCGTTGTCTGTGGGCGCAGACGGCGGAGGTGGGACCTACCACTATTGTGGTCGGGCGATTACTGACGACGGCACTTGGGGGATGCTGCCATGACTGATCTCTACCTCTTCCTGGACGAGACGGGTGATCTGACCTTGTCGGGCCAGGCCTATTTCGGGCTTGGTCAGGCCACCTTCGAAGGTGATATGGGTCCAATGGCCTGGGAGGGCACGCGCCTGCGCTTCGAGCTGGAGAGTCAAGGCGTCAAGCTGCCTAAAGGTTTCCATGCGAATGAAGATCCAGAGCTGGTTCGACAAAGGGTCGTAGACCTGATTGCCCGGCATAAACCTCGTATCGACGTCACTCTCCTGCGTAAGAGGTCTCTTCCGGCCGAGGAGAGGGCATCTGTCGCGGCGGACGAAGCTCATCTGTACTACTTGGCTTGGCGTAAGCATTTTTTGTATCAAGCCAAGTATGTGCTCCGAAAATACCATCGGATATTTGTGGTTGCTGCATCGATAAGTGAACACAAGCACAAGCAAGAAGCGGCAACGGCTGCTATTGAGAAGGTCCTTGAGCGGTATCCGCATCTGAACATCACCTTGTGTATATGGGATAATCCCACATCTTGGGGGCTCCAGGTTGCCGACTATGGCCTCTGGGTGGTTCAGCGAGACTTGAGGCAAGGGTACTGTAAGCACTTTGCTGCACTGGCTCCATTGATTGAATCCGTGTACTCGCCGTGGGAGAAGAACGGCGCCAGAAAAGAGTACAAGCCTGCAGCGGAATGCCGGAAACGAAATCGGGTTATTTCAACATTGGTCTTCGATCGGTACAACGGGCCACCGACTGCAACTCCGGATATTGGTGCTACGTCCACCGCGGAGGCATCCTTGGAATGGGGGGATGACGAAACAGAGAGGGAGCACGAAGAGTGGAAAGATGGTGACCACAAGATCGATGACCCCTGGGGGCAGGGGTTGTGGGGCAACGCGATCTGGTCAGATGATGACGGCTTGAATGGCTTGAATGGCTCGAAGGGCTAAGCGTGGGCAGATCGCCGCGGTAGCGACTTTTCGCTTTGCCTGCGGCGACCTGCGGGCAATCACCAGCCGCGTTCGCGCCACTCCGCCACGTGCGGTCGCTGTTCGCCCAGCGTCGAGTCGTCACCGTGCCCCGGGTAGAACCACGTCTCGTCCGGCAGCTCGTCGAAGACTCGCGAAGACACGTCGTCGACCAGCAACGCGAAGTCCTCCGGCGAGTTCGTCTTGCCGACGCCGCCTGGGAACAGCGAGTCGCCGGTGAACAGGTGCGGGTGCCCGGTCGGGTCGCGGTACAGCAGGGCGATCGAGCCGGGGGTGTGGCCGCGCAGGTGGATCACCTCGAGGGTGACCTGCCCGACCTTGACCGTGTCGCCGTGCTCGACGAGGAAGTCCGGCGGGATCGGCAGCGGCTCCGCGTCCAGCGGGTGGGCGGCGGTGTTCGAGCCGTTCGCGCCGGCGACGGCGCCGAGGGCCTGCCAGTGGTCCTGGTGCTGGTGGGTGGTCACGACCGTTTTGAGCGCGGGGCGGTCGGGGCCGTGGCCGATGAGGTCGGAGATCCGTTCCGGGTCGTTCGCGGCGTCGATCAGCAGCGCCTCGTTCTCGGCGCGGCAGACGAGCAGATACGCGTTGTTGTCCATCGGACCGACCGACAGTTTCGTGATGGTGAGTGCGTCCAGGGTGCGACGGGCGGCGTCACCGCCGGGTTCGACATGCCCGGTGTAGGTCTCGACGATGTTCACAACGCACACGGTAGTCGTTCCCCTGCAATCGGTTCCACCCGCACAGCCGACGCACAGGCATGGGACGTAGGCTCGCGTCGCCCAGTCAGCCGAGCCACAGGATCCCCGTGCCCGACCCTTCGCCGCCGACCGGAACGCGCAGTCCGCGCCGGACCAGTTGGGATCTACTCCGGGTGGTCGCCGTCTTCGCGGTCGTGCTCGGGCACGTCACTCATCAGGGTGCTCTCCTGCACCCGGAACTGGTGGGGTACCCCTTCCGGGTCACCGCACAGTTCGGTGCGGCCACTCTTTTGGTGATCTCCGCCTTCTTCGTGTGCACGAGCCTTCGAAAGGGTGATCCTCGACGGTGGCTGTGGAACCGGGTCGCACGGCTGGTGCCCGCGTACCTGGTCGCGGTGATCGTCACCTACGTCGTCGCCCGGTACGCGACGATCCGGTTCAGCGGCCTGCCGTTCCCGCCAGGCCTCACCGGATTCCTCTTCGGTGTCCCGCAGGGGCCGCCCGCCGACCCGTCGCCTTGGTACGTCCCCACCGGCTCCGATCTGCTCGCCAACCTGGGCATGGTCCAGGAATGGGGCTGGCGCTACGAGCTCTTCTACTACCTCGACGCCGCCTACTGGACGCTGCCGGTCCAGCTCATCGCGTTCACCGCCGCGGCCCTGCTGTGGCCACGCCGGTGGCGTACCCACCGGCTGACCCTCGGGCTGCTCTGGGCGCTGATCCTGGTCCCGCTCTTTCTCCGATTCGTCGTGTTCGACCCGGTTTCGACGCCGAAGCTGGTGGAGACCTTCTTCTACGGCCTCGGCCTGCACCGCGTGCACGTCTTCGCCATCGGGATCGCGATCTGGCTGTGGGCGAAACGACGGCTCGCGCACTGGCATCTCGCGCTCTTCCTGCTCGCCGCCTGCGCCGCGCAGGACCTGCAGGTGTTCCCGTTCCACCAGGCCCTGCCCCATGATCCCGAGCGCTGGCCTTCGCTCATCGGGTTCGCGATCATGCTGCTGGCCGTCTGCCTCGCGGCGCGGGGACCGGACTGGCGGTTCCCCGGTCTCGCCTGGATCGCCCCGGCTGTCACCTGGCTCGCGGGCATCTCGTATGGTCTTTATCTGGTGCACCAGGAACTCGGTTACATCCTGGCCCGTGCCCTGCTGAACGTCGGAGTCCCCGGCTGGCTGCGTCTCCCCATCGTGCTGGCCGCCGCCGTGCTGGGGGGCTGGGCGATCACCGCAGGCGTGGAACGGCCGGTCCACCGGTGGCTCACCGCTCGCTGGGATCGACACGAAAAGTCTGGAAAACCGCAGGTCAAGGACTCGGAACCAGTTTCTGTCGGTGGTGCCTCGTAGCATGGACGCGGCCGCCCGTGCAGCTATCGACCGGGCCGGCGACCGCAGCTGAGAATGAAACCTGAAGGGACCCTGGCGTGGCTGATCGCCTCGTTGTTCGCGGCGCCCGCGAGCACAACCTCCGCGGCGTGGATCTCGACCTGCCCCGCGACAGCCTGATCGTGTTCACCGGTCTGTCCGGGTCCGGGAAGTCGAGCCTCGCCTTCGACACCATCTTCGCCGAGGGGCAGCGTCGTTACGTCGAGTCGCTGTCGGCGTACGCGCGCCAGTTCCTCGGCCAGATGGACAAGCCGGACGTCGACTTCATCGAGGGCCTGTCGCCCGCGGTGTCGATCGACCAGAAGTCCACCTCGCGCAACCCGCGTTCGACCGTGGGCACCATCACCGAGGTCTACGACTACCTGCGTCTGCTTTACGCCCGCGCCGGCAAGGCGCACTGCCCGCAGTGCGGCGAGGCGATCAGCAAGCAGACCCCGCAGCAGATCGTCGACCAGGTGCTCGCCATGGAGGAGGGCACTCGCTTCCAGGTGCTCGCGCCGGTCGTGCGCGGGCGCAAGGGGGAGTACCTCGACCTCTTCGAGAACCTGCAGCAGCAGGGCTACGCGCGGGTCGTGGTGGACGGGACGATCCACCCGCTCACCGAGCCGCCGAAGCTGAAGAAGCAGGAAAAGCACCAGATCGCCGTCATCATCGACAGGCTTTCCGTGAAGGCGAGTTCGCAGCAGCGGCTCACCGACTCGGTCGAGACGGCGCTCCGGCTGGCCGACGGCCTGATCGAGCTGGAGTTCGTCGACCTGCCGGAGGGCGACCCGCATCGTGTGCGCGGCTTCTCCGAGAACCTGGCCTGCCCCAACGGCCACCCACTGGCCATCGAGGACCTCGAGCCGCGGTCGTTCTCGTTCAACGCGCCCTACGGCGCCTGCCCCGAATGCTCCGGTATCGGCGTCCGCAAGGAGGTCGACCCGGAGCTCGTGGTCCCGGACGACGAGATGTCCCTCGGCGAGGGTGCCATCGCGCCGTGGGCGGGCGGTCAGAGCGCGGACTACTTCATCCGGCTGCTCGAGTCGCTCGCGGAGACCATCGGCTTCCGGATGGACACGCCGTGGCGCAAGCTGCCGGCGAAGATCCAGAAGGCCGTCCTCCACGGTGTCGACGATCAGGTCCACGTCCGCTACAAGAACCGGTACGGCCGCCAGCGTTCGTACTACGCGAGCTTCGAGGGCGTCATCCCGTTCCTCGAGCGGCGCCAGGAGCAGACAGAGTCCGAGTACATGCGTGAGCGGTACGAGGGCTACATGCGCGAGGTGCCGTGCCCGGCCTGTCAGGGCACGCGGCTCAAGCCGGAGATCCTCGCGGTCACCCTCGAGCACAAGACGCAGGGTGACCGGTCGATCGCCGAGGTCTGCGCCCTCTCGATCGCCGAGGCGTCGCAGTTCCTCGACGAGCTGGAACTCGGCAAGCGCGAGACGGTGATCGCCGGCGCGGTCCTCAAGGAGATCCAGGCGCGGCTGCGCTTCCTGCTCGATGTCGGGTTGAACTACCTCTCGCTCGACCGGGCCTCCGGGACGCTGTCCGGCGGCGAGGCGCAGCGCATCCGGCTCGCGACGCAGATCGGCTCCGGCCTGGTCGGCGTGCTGTACGTGCTGGACGAGCCGTCGATCGGGCTGCACCAGCGGGACAACCACCGGCTGATCGAGACGCTGGTCCGGCTGCGTGACCTCGGCAACACGCTGATCGTCGTCGAGCACGACGAGGACACCATCCGCTCCAGCGACTGGGTGGTCGACATCGGCCCCGGCGCGGGCGAGCACGGCGGCCACATCGTCCACAGTGGACCGTACAAGAAGATACTGAAGAACAAGGAATCCATCACCGGCGCGTATCTGTCGGGCCGTAGCAAGATCGAGGTCCCGGCGATCCGGCGCCCGATCGACAAGAAGCGTCAGCTGACCGTCGTCGGCGCCCGCGAGCACAACCTGCGCGGCCTCGACGTGTCGTTCCCGCTCGGTTGCCTGGTGTCGGTCACCGGTGTCTCCGGCTCGGGGAAATCCACGCTGGTCAACGACATCCTCGCGACAGTGCTGGCGAACAAGCTCAACGGTGCCCGCCAGGTGCCGGGGCGCCACACGCGCGTCAACGGTCTCGCCGGCGTCGACAAGCTGGTCCGCGTCGACCAGTCTCCGATCGGCCGCACCCCGCGGTCCAACCCGGCGACCTACACCGGCGTCTGGGACCACGTGCGCAAGCTGTTCGCCGCGACCACCGAGGCGAAGGTGCGCGGCTACCAGCAGGGCCGGTTCTCCTTCAACGTCAAGGGCGGCCGGTGCGAGGCTTGCGCCGGTGACGGCACCATCAAGATCGAGATGAACTTCTTGCCGGACGTCTACGTCCCCTGCGAGGTGTGCAAGGGCGACCGATACAACCGGGAAACCCTCGAGGTGCACTACAAGGGCAAGACCGTCTCCGACGTGCTGAACATGCCGATCGAAGAGGCGGCCGAGTTCTTCGAGCCGATCAAGGCGATCCACCGGCACCTGGCCACCCTCGTCGACGTCGGCCTCGGCTACGTCCGGCTCGGACAGCCCGCGCCGACGCTGTCGGGCGGTGAGGCGCAGCGGGTGAAGCTCGCCAGCGAACTGCAGAAGCGGTCCACCGGCAAGACGGTCTACATCCTCGACGAGCCGACCACCGGTCTGCACTTCGAGGACATCAGCAAGCTGATCGGCGTGATCAACGGGCTGGTGGACAAGGGCAACACGGTGATCGTCATCGAGCACAACCTCGACGTCATCAAGACCTCGGATTGGATCATCGACATGGGTCCCGAGGGCGGTTCCGGTGGCGGCACCGTGATCGCGGAGGGCACCCCGGAGTACGTCGCTGCGGTGGAGGAAAGCTACACCGGCGAGTTCCTGAAGACCGTTCTCGCTTAGGGACTCGTGAGGGTAAGGACGGTTCTAACCGTCCTTACCCTCACGAGGTCCAGAACCGGCGAAGCGGGCCCGTAGTAGAAGGCGCGCAGCCGGTACGAGGCGCCCTCTTCGCCCGGCATTGAAGCGAGCCCGGCCGATGTCGTCCCCGGATCCGACATCTCGATCGGCACGAAGTCGGGAGCACCGGGCTTCTTGATCTCCACGAGGAAACCGTCCTCGTCACTGGAGCGGTCGGCCCAGCTGAACCGCACCATCTCCTCCGCGGCGGGCTCCGCCCGGAACGATGCGGGAGCCGCCGCCTGGCCACCTGTGCGGAGCGAGACCGCCGGTCCCGAGTCCGAAACAGAAGGACCGGAGAGGGTGACGGCGTCCGACACGGCACCGAAAAATGGCCGGATCCGATAGTGGAACCGCGTTTCCGGGATCAGGTCAGGATGCCGGTAGGTCGTCTGCCTTGGCGGCACGAACTGCAGGATCGTGTATTCGCCGGGTGGATCGGTGGTGAACTCGACGACCCGGCCCGCGACGTTCGGATCGTCGTCCGGCCAGCTCAGGTCGACGTTCACCGGATCCGTCAGCGTCGCGGTGAAACCGGGCTCTTCACCACACCCGGCCACGAAGGCCACCGCCAGCAGCACGGCCGCGAGTTTCCTTGGCACGCCTCGACCCTCCCGGGAATCAGGCGGCGGCGGAGTCCGGAGGCGTCAGCATACGAGCGTGCCAAGTGATCGACAAGACCCGGTTGAACCGCTCCGCCACGCCGTCCGTGTGGGAGGCAGGAGGAGGCGGCCATGGCGAACCGAGGAGAGGTCGGTGCCGATGCACAGTTCGATCGCGGCGCGCGCCGAACGATCCACTTCGCCCCTGTGGGTTGCAGTACTGTCCTCGCCGACCCAGAAGACCGTCGGGAGGACACGAGTGGCGATCGGAGGCCGGCGGCCCAAAAAGGCCAAAGGCGAGGACTTGGTCCGGCACTTGTACGCCGAACACGGGCGAAGCCTGCTGGCGTACGCGACGAGGCTGACCGGGGATCGCGCGGCCGCGGAGGACGTCGTGCAGGAGACCTTGGTCCGGGCCTGGAAGCATGCCGAAGACCTGGAGAACGACGCGAAGGGATCGGTGCGGGGCTGGCTGCTCACGGTCGCCCGGAACATCATCACCGACCGCGCGCGGGCCAGGGCGGCGCGGCCGCCGGAAGTGGCGGAGCCCGAGGACGGCGCGGCGACCCCCGCGGTGTCGAAGGACCACGCGCAGGGCGTCGTGGATTCCATGACCGTGCTCGGGGCGATGGACGGCCTGTCTCCGGAACATCGTGAGGTCCTGGTGGAGATCTACTACCGGGGCCGGACGGTGGCCGAAGCGGCGAGATCACTGGGCGTCGCCCCGGGTACCGTTAAGTCCAGATCTTATTACGCGTTACGGGCGCTCAGAGCCGTGATGTCGGGAACCCGGAAGGAGGTAGCGCGATGAGTGCGGTGGGACACGACCAGGGCCAGCTCGCCGCCTACGTCCTCGGCGGGCTCACCCCGGTGGAAGCGGCCACGTTCGAGACGCATCTGGCGACCTGTCCCGCCTGCCGTCGTGAGGTACGCGAGCTGAGTGAGCTGCGGCACCACCTCGACGAGGTGCCACCGGAGGCGTTCCTCGAAGGACCTCCCGACGGAGGCGACCTGCTCCTGCAGCGCACGCTGCGCCAGGTCCGCGAAGAAGAAGACACCCAGGAGCAGGCGAAGCCACGCCGGTTCCTCGCCATCGCCGGGGCCGCCGTGCTGGTCGTCGTGGCGCTGGGCGCGGGCGTGCTGGTCGGACGGCAGACGTCGCCCGAACCGTCGACGGTGGCCGTGCCGGTGCCGACGGCGACCGCGCCGGTACCGGGCACCCGCGATGTCGCGGCCACCGATCGGGACACGGGCACGCAGCTGGCGGTCCGGGTCGTCCCGGCGGCGGGCTGGGTCCGGCTCCACGCCAAGGCCGAGGGCGTCCGTGCAGGCGAGAAGTGCCAGCTCGTCGTGGTGACCAAGAGCGGCGAGCGGGTCAACGCGGGCAGCTGGCTGGTTTCGGCGAAGGGCGAGAAGGAAGGCACCGGGATCGACGGTTCGGCACTGGTCGCTCCGGACGACGTGGCCTCGGTCGACGTCGTGACCATGGACGGCCGGAACCTGGTTTCGGCGCAGGTATGACGGGTTCGCACACGGGTCGCGGAGGCGGTTGGTATCGCTCCCGCGACCCGTGGGCGCTTCCCGCCTCGCCCAGCGGCGTTTTCGACGCCGTCGCCGAAAACGCCGGATATCCGCTTTGGTGGCGTGACGTCCGTGCGACCGGCAAGACGAGGGCTTCGGCGAATTAGGCTCCCGCCATGCGTGTCGCCACCGTGCAGCCGTTCACCGTTCCCGCGGATCTTTCCGCGAACATCGCCGAACACACGAGGCTCCCCCGGATCGCGGACGCCGACCTCTGTGTCTTCCCCGAACTTTCCTGACCGGCTTGGAGTTCGAGGCGCTCGCCGCCGATCCGGGCCTCTGGCTGACACCGGATGATCCGCGCCTCGAACCGCTTCGGGAGGCTTGCCGCGCCGGCGGCGTTCACGCCGTCATCGGGCTCCCGCTCGTGGAGAACGGACGGCGCCGAGGTCTACGTCCTCAGCGCGCTTTTCAGCGAGGGCCAGGAACAGCGGCTGCTCGACCAGGTCGGCGTCGCGGCCGGGTACGGGATGTGGGTGGTGCTGTCCCAGTATTGCGGCGCGACCGGCGGGATGGCCGCGTTCGGCGGCAGCGGGGTTTGGAAGCCCGGAGGAGCCGCCGAGGTGCGCCTCGGCGGCGAGGTCTCCGAATGGGCTTGCGCGACGATCACCTCTTGAGCTTTCCGATCAAGCAGGACCACGGCCGCGACGAAGACGGCCGGAGCGAGCAAACCCGCGCTTCGGGCATCGCCCCGAGCCCAGCCTACTGATCTGTGCCGATTTCCCAGGTGACGCCTTGGTGCATCACTTGTAACAGCGCCCATCTTGTGTGACTCTGTTCCCTGCCGGAAGGAGGCACTTCGATGTCCCAGGGGAACACCGACGTGACCGCGCGGGCCAGGGTGGTCGACCCGGAAAAGCTCGAGGTGTGCACCGTGCTCGAGGTGATCAACCGGATCAGCGGCAAGTGGGCGATCGGCATCCTGCTGGAGGCCACCCGCGGTCCCGTGCGGTTCACCGAACTGGAGCGGTCGGTCGAGGGGATCAGCCGCCGGATGCTCACGCTGACGTTGCGGAACCTCGAACGCGACGGTCTGCTCATCCGCACCGTGTACCCGACCGTGCCGCCGAAGGTGGAGTACGAGGCAACGGCGATGGCGAAGGAGCTGTACGCGTCGCTGAGCGGCTTGCTGCACTGGGCGGAACGCCACCGCGACTCGATCGCCGCGTCCCGTGTCGTTTACGACGAGAAGGTCAGTGCCTGACGCCCGCCGCGCGCACGGCTCGCTGGACGTGTGAGCCGAGTATGTCGAACCAACTCTTCTGGAACGGCAGGTCCGTGCTGTTCGCCGCGGACCAGGTCTCCCACCGGCCGCCCGGGCGCAAGTAGCGTGACGTGTACGCGGTCCTGAGGTCGGCGTCGATGTGGTGCAGCGCCGCGAGCGCCCATTCCTGGTCGTAGCGCAGTTTCGGCTGTGCGAGGTAACGGTCCAAATAGGACACGAGGATCTCGGCGTCGGCGATGGTGCCGAACCTGGCCAGCGCGAAACAGTAGCCCTGCCCGGCGAAGACGAGCTTGCTCTCCAGGAACAGCTCGCGGACGCGCTCGCGCCATTCGGTCCGGCGGTCGACGCCGATCAGCCAGGCCGCGGTGATCCTGGGCCGCCAGTCCGCCTCGAAGAGTGCTTCGAGTTCGTCGTCGGTGATCCGCCGCGCGTCCTCGACCAGGTCGCGCAGGAAGACCTCGCCTTCGGGACCGCCCGCCAGCGCGGCGAAGTTACCGTGCAGGAGCTTCGAATACCGCCCGAGCACGTAGCGGTCGATGGCGTCCGACATGTCCCACAGCTTCCCAGAAACGAAGAACCGCGGTGCGAGGACGGGGGACCCTCGCACCGCGGTTTCACTCATGCCGCGCGCTAAGCGTGCGTCGCGGCTTTCTCCCGGTCGCCGTCACGATCCCCGTGGGGGTTCCACTCGTGATCGTCGATCAGGGTGGCTTCGTCGAACGGTGCTTGTCCGTTGAAGACCTGGTTGGCTCGTTCGCGGTCGAATTCGTTGGTCCAGTTTCCGACGAGGATGGTGGCGACGGCGTTGCCGGCGAAGTTGGTCAGGGCGCGGGCTTCGGACA